>CBDDDI010000004.1:542500-672500 GCA_965226565.1 Oscillospiraceae bacterium | reverse complement strand
ACTAAAATCCAAACAGCACTAAAAGATCGTGGTCTTTTCAACACAAATGTTACTGGATATTATGGAACTATAACTGAACAAGCTGTTAGGAAATTTCAACAGCAACAAGGTCTTAGTGTTGATGGAATAGTTGGTCCACAAACTTTAAGAGCGCTTGGGATCACTGTTGGAAACATACCATCTTCAACAGAATCAAATATAAATCTATTAGGAAAGATCATTTCAGCTGAAGCACGTGGAGAACCTTATATAGGACAAGTTGCAGTTGGAGCTGTTATATTAAATAGAGTTGAACACACATCTTTTCCAGATTCACTAGCTGGAGTAATATATCAACCTGGTGCATTCACAGCTATAACTGATGGTCAATTTGAACAGCCTATATCTGATTCTGCATATCAAGCTGCAAGAGATGCTATAAATGGTTGGGATCCAACAGGCGGTTGTATATACTATTATAATCCTAACAGAGCAACAAGCCAATGGATTTTTTCAAGACAAACTATTACCACGATAGGTAAACATCGTTTTTGCACATAATATATAGTTAATATAGAGAACTTTTAATATTAAAGGTTCTCTATTTTTATAAACACATGAGGTTTTATAATTTTAATTTTAAATTTATTGCATATAAGTTAATGTTATGATATCATGTTTTCAAAGAGGTGATAAAATGACTAAAGAATTTTCACTTGCTGAAGGATACCAAATTGATAATTTACATGACCTACATGAATGCTTTCATGTAAATGACACAAATATTTTAGCTAACATATCTTCAAACAATCTTTATAAAGTAACAAACACCATTATTAGAATGCTTGATGAACCTGTATTTTTCTTTTTAGAAGTTCCTTGTACTCCAGAAGAAGAACAAGAAATTAATAATGATAACGATTGTTTACATAAAAATGTATACTACATTGATAATTGTAATACTAAAGTTATTGTTGCTATATTGAAAAGGTATGGTGAAATATTATTTAATGATGGACATATAAAATTTGGATTTGCTTCACATAAAACTGAAGATGAAATATACTTTTTAAATTATAATATACTTAGTATTTATTCTGAAAATATTAATTCTTATTCTAAAGAGTTATCTAAATTTGATATAATAGAAGAAAATGATATAACAACAATTTGTGATTATATATCAGATGATAATCCAGCAACTTGTGTTTCTATTGATGTTAACGGAGAAAACGTATACGATATAATAGAGAATCTAAAAGAAGTTGGTATGTATCTTTCACATACTGATATAGACAATTAAAAGGAGGAGACTATGAACAATATTTGGCACGATTTTTCACCTAAAAAAATAAACAATGATGATTTTTACGCAGTAATTGAAATTCCAAAAGGTAGCAAAGTAAAATACGAACTAGACAAAGATACTGGATTCTTATTAATGGATAGGATTTTACACACATCAACTCACTATCCTGCAAACTATGGCTTTATCCCAAGAACTTTTGCTGATGACGGAGATCCTCTTGATGTTTTAATACTAAGCTCTGAAAATTTTTGTCCACTTTCTTTAGTAAGGTGTTATCCAATTGGAGTTATTTCAATGATGGATGGTGGAGCTTCAGATGATAAAATTATTGCAATTCCGCATAATGATCCAACATATAATTCTTTTACTAATCTTGATCAACTTCCTAAACACATTTTTGATGAGATGTCTCATTTCTTTTCAGTTTATAAAGCTCTTGAGAAAAAAGATACCGCTATTGATGAAATTAAAGATAAAAAAGATGCAATTGAAATTGTTCAACAATCTATAGATTGTTACGTTGAACATTATTGCAAATAATATTATACTATATAATAAAAGACAGTCCTTTTGGGGGCTGTCTTTTTACTATGTATTTAATTAATATTGGCATTCTCCATCTTGTGTTAACAAATTAACTTCATTAACTTCATCTAATTCTGAAATTGAAGAAATATCTATTGATTGATCTTTTCCTCTAATTTCATAAATCAAACTAGTCTTACTATTAGATATATTTTTAGATTTAATTTTATATTTAACCTTTTTATCATCTAATAGTTTTTTTATTTCATCATCATTAGTACCATTTATAGATATTATTAATAAATAAGGCACCTTATTTTGTGGCAATAAATCATAAAAAAGCATTCCAATAGTTAAAACTATAGCTAAAATGAATGCTATTTCATATACTTGAGCACCAATAATTATTCCATTACTTATAGACCAAAATAAAAATAATAAATCTCTAGGCTCTTTTATAGAAGTCCTAAATCTGATAATTGATAATGCACCAACCATACCTAAAGAAACTACTATGTTAGACTGCATAGATAAAACTACAGCAGCTGTAACAATAGAAATCAAACACATTGTTGCGTTAAATTTTTTTGAATATAAAATATTTTTTGAAGTTAGTTTATAAACAAAATAAACAAAAACAGAAACTACAAAAGCAAAACCTAAAGTAATACATATTGTAGTAGTTGAAACATCCGAAGAAAACTTGTCCAAAAAACTATTTCTAAAAATGTCGCTAAAATTAAATGAACCCATTCTAAATAACCCCCATGCCATCAATACAAACTCTATACTTTGAAAAAGACGTTTGTTCATGATAATTTAATTGTAATTGATATTTAATAAATTGCGGTAATATTGTATCATATTTTACTTCTAACACACTATCATTTATACTTTTCATAAATTTATTATCAGAAAATATGCTATCAAAATTATTACAATATCTGATATTATAATCTAATGTTATTCTTACATTACCCGTATTGTATACATATGGAATTCTATCATATTCTATTAATATAATAGGTTTTAAAAACTCTGTTTTAATTTTAATAAAAAGTTCATTTAACAAACAATTATTATTATCATTTATTTGAATATTTTTGTTGTTAATAATATTCAATAACTGATCTTTTGTAATTCTAGTTGAACTTTTATTTGTTTTCCCATTAATCTTATACTTTTTTTCTAATTTTATGTACGAACTATCATTATTATAAAATCTTATTCTATATTTCCATCTCTCACTTATTCCATCTAATACTTGATTATATGACGTCAAATAAACATTATCAAAATAAATACTAGAAATTAAATATTTACCGTTTTTTGCATTTTTATCTTTATCTAACAAATTATCTAATCTATGTTCAAGAACTTTTCTGTTATGATCATTAATCATATATTTTATTTCATTCCTAAAAATTATATTGTTAGATTTTATAAATTTACTCAACTTTCATCACTCCAATAAAATCATCCATATATTTCATTCTATTTGAAATCCAATCTCTAATATATTCAATCTCAGCTTCTATATTATATTCATACCATCTTCTTGAATCTCTTTTCTCAGCTCCAGCTTCAGTTAATAATATCTTATATTCATTCAATTTATCATCAAAATATTTATCAGTTAATACTTCTTTTCGAAGCTGTTTATATCTTGTAGCTACAATTTTATTAAATTTAGGATCGCAATCTTTCCTACCATAAAAATATGTATATCTAGTTTTTTGATTATTAAATTTTACTGATCCGATAGGATTTTCCATATCAAATTTCACTCCAAAACACAAATCCATATCCCATGGAATCATTTTAACCTTACTATCTAAATTATTCATTGATAAATAATAATTTTTAAAAGCATCAACATTTCCAACTAAATCTATTAATATTGCAAAATCAGCTAAATTTTCTATATCAAAAGAATTTTTAATAACATCATAACTATAATCAGATAAATTAAACTTTTTTGTTTTATTTAATATAGTAGACCAACTTTTTCTCCACAACTTAGAATTATTAGGATATTTAATTTCATATCTTACATAAGTATCAGTATAAATATTATTAATAACTTCACTATCAAAACTAGGCTTTAAATAATTAAAGCACTTAACAACTACACCTGTATTATATATTTTACTTTTATTAACTTTTAAATTACTTCTATTAACAGGAGTTTTTAAAATATAAAGTCCTCTATAATCATTATTTATAAATACCTCTACATACTTACAATTTAAATTAATATCATTCCCATTATTTCTTTTAAAATTATTTATATCATTCCAAATCTGAGAACCTAAAATATTTCTAATTTTGGATTTATCTGTATATGCAGCATCTAGTATCCAACTATCATTAAATCCCATATTAAGAAATTCAAATTTTTTTTCTTCTTTATAATTTTTTTTATATAGATTTATTCTATATGATTTTTTATCATAACGTCTACTTGAAGCTCCTCTAATCTTAATTTTAGAATAATTAGTATTCATTTCTTCTTTATTTATACAAAACAACTTTGAATTAACATAATCTTGTCCATTTATATTTTTATTAGTATCAATTTGAAATGTAGGTAAATTTGTAAATTCTATTTTTGTTTTAAAATATTTACTATTATTATAAATAACCATATCATACGTTTTATTATATTCAGCTTTAACAATATTAAATTTCTTATTAATCATAGAAACTTTTACATTATCAAACTTATTTGATACTTTTATTAACATATGTTTTCCTAATTTAGATTTATCTATAGAATATAAAAATGTATTTGTAAATTTATCATAAGGTATTTTAATATCATTAATTTTTAAATTATCAGTTATAATATCATTACTACTTGTTCTTGTTTTTTTTATAGATTCAAAACTTTTAAAAGTAAATAAATTATTTCCAACTGCAGATATAAATAAAATTACACTAAAAATAATCAATAAAAAATATAAAACTATTTTTTTCAAAACAACACCTACTTTATTTAATACAAACTTTTTACATCATAACACATAAAATTACATATATCAATCAAATTATACAAATTTTTTGATAATAAATTACAAAATAATAAAAGACAGTCCTTTTTTGGGCTGTCTTTTTTGTGTTTAAATAAAAAAGGAAACTTTTTGTTATTAAAAGCTTCCTTTTACAAGTTATTTTCTTTTTGCTATTAAATCCATTGGATCAATATAATCTCCATTTCGTGTAACTTCTAAATGCAAATGTGGAGGAGAATTAATTTCTACAACAGCACTATTACCAATTGCACCAATAACAGTGCCTGTACTAACAGAATCACCTTTTTTAACAGTTGGAGTTTTATTTAAATTACAATACTTAGCAACAATACCATTTCCATGATCTATTTCTATACAATAACCCCATCTTGCATCTTCTTTAATTTCTGTCACAGTACCATTTGCAATAGATTTAATATGATCATCAAGCTTACCTTTAATATCAACTCCATTATGAGTTGTCCACATTCCTGTAGTTTGAGATTTCACAGGTTGACCATTACTAAAAGGATTTATAACATCACCATTCAAAGGCATAATCATAAGTGGTTGCTTATCCACAGGCTTTTGTGATGACTCATCTTTAATATCCATTGGAATATCTGTTTTAGGTGTATTTGCATTTTCAAAATCTAGTTGTGACTGTGTACTGCTTTCCGCACCGGGAACAGCTGGAATTTCTCCAAGTTTATCAAGTGTTTGATTATATGCAACAAATCCCGCACCAATAACTGCAACAAGACTACAACAAAGAGCAATGTAAAAACCTTTACCTTTTAGCATTTTTTTAAATTTTTCATTACTGAAACTAACTTTTTTCATACTACTCCTTTTCTCCGACTGGGCTTATATACAGTTTACTACTGTGTCGGATAGCAATAAAATATTTGATTTACGACCCTCAGTGATATTTTTGACAATTATTTCAAATTTATACTAAAAATAAAAAATTTATTATCCTATGTTCTTAAAAGCATTTATTAATGTATAAGCAAAAATTTTTATATCAAAAACAGAACGTATATCAAAGTAAATACATAATATGAAATAGTGTCAGTTATACACTTAATGTTTTGGAGGTCTATATTTATGAATAAAAAATTAGTTTATCTAGTGATTGGTGGAGATCTAAGACAATCATACCTTGCAAAAAATTTTGTACAGAATAATAAGGTATATTCTTTAGGATTGGTAGACGAGAAAGTTGATGATGAAATTATTTGTTTAGATTCAATCTCTGATCTTGAAGAAAAAGTTGATATCATTGTCTTGCCTTTGCCTGTAACCAATGATGGAGTTAACATAAATATTCAAACTGAAATAGAAAAAGTATCTTTATATTCTATTTTACCTTGTTTAAATACTAATGCTGTAATTTTTGGAGGTAAAATAGGTTCAGAAGCTGCTATTTTTAATTATAAAGGCTTTGAAGTAATTGATTATTTAAGTCGAGAAGAACTTAGTGTATTAAATGCTATTCCAACATGCGAAGGTGCTATTGCACTTGCAATGGAAGAATTGCCAACAACTATCTATGGCCAAAATGTTCTTATAGCTGGTTTTGGTAGAATTTCAAAAGTAATGGTAAAAGCGTTAAATGGATTTGGTGCAAAAATTACTATTACAGCAAGAAAATATTCAGACCTTGCATGGGCAAATATCTTAGGTTGCGAAGCAGTACATATAAACGATATAGATTCTCATCTTAAAAAATTCGATTTACTATTCAACACTGCTCCAGCAACTATTTTTGATGAGAAAAAACTTCTAAAATTAAAAGAAAGTTGTTTAGTGATTGACTTAGCCTCAAAACCAGGAGGAGTGGATTTTGAAGTAGCAAGCAAGCTTGGAATAAAAACAATATGGGCTTTATCTTTGCCAGGTAAAGTCGCACCTATAACATCTGGAAACATTATAGCAGACACTATTCAAAATATTCTAATTGAGAGAGGTGAAATATAATGTCTTTGGAAAATAAAAATGTTGGCTTTGTAATGTGCGGATCATTTTGTACTTTCTCACAATCTTTTGAAGCTGCAGAGAACTTAAAGAATCTTGGATGTAACCTTGTTCCTATAATGTCTTTTAATGCAAGCAGTATATCGAGTCGATTTGGTAAAAGCAAAGAAAACATTGAAAGACTTGAAAATATATGTGAAAAAAAAGTTATAAAAACTATAGAAGCTGCAGAACCTATAGGACCTAAAAAACTATTAGATATATTAGTAGTAGCACCATGTACAGGAAATACATTAGCGAAACTAAGTATGGGAATAACAGATACACCAGCAACAATGGCAGTAAAATCACATATACGAAATCAAAGACCAGTAGTAATAGCAATTGCAACTAACGATGCATTAGCAAATTCAGCAAAAAACATAGGTGCACTTTTAAACTATAAAAATTATTATTTTGTACCATATAACCAAGATAATAGTACTGCAAAACCTAATTCAATGATTGCAAAATTTGATTTAATTCCTCAAACTCTCATTTCGGCATTAAATGGATACCAAATTCAACCTATTCTGTATTAAATTTTTATTATAAATCACAAATAGTATAGACAAATGTACCAAAAATAAGTATAATAAATACAAAAGAGGTGATTCTTATTAATAATATAATAACAATTGGACGAGAGTTTGGTAGTGGCGGTAAAGAAATAGGATCAAAATTAGCCAAAAGGCTTGATATTCCTTGCTATGATAAAAAACTAATTGCAATCGCTGCTAAACAAAGTGGTATCTGCGAAGATATTTTTTATGAAAATGATGAAAAAAAACCTGGCAGTTTTATTGCTGCATTAGCAATGGGAAGCTATCCAATAAATGAAGCAAATACTATCTATCCAAATCTACCTTTAAATAACAAAGTTTTTCTTGCTCAATTTGATACAATTAAAAGTATCGCTGCTGAAGGACCTTGTGTTATTATAGGAAGATGCGCTGACTATGTATTAAAAGATACGAATAATCTTACTAAAATTTATGTTACTGCTGATATGGAATGGAAAAAACAACGTGTAATAAAAAGAGATAACATAAGTGCTAACAAAGTTGAAGATTATATTAAAAAAATTGATAAAAAACGTGCCGCTCATTATAAATATTATACTGATACAAAATGGGGCACTGCAAAAAATTATGATTTATGTATAAACTCTTCAAAAATAGGTATAGAAAAATCTGTTGACATAATTGAAAATTATATCAAAATGATTTTAGATTAATAAAATGTAATTTAATGTAAAATTATAGTTTCATTATTCCATAAAAATTTTGTTTTTTGGTAAAATAGCATATTAAGTAACCACTAATAGGAATTATATTCTTTTGTTTTATCAATTTACAAAATGAAATAATAATGCTACAATATAAGTACATTAATATTTCCTTTGTTTATTTTCATTCTTTTTTTCTTTCTTTTTATATATCCTTTTAGTTTTCACTAAAAGGATTATTTTTTTGTCCTTTTTAATATAAAAATAAAGACCTTTCTTAAATATTTAAGAAAGGTCTTATAATATATTATTAACTATAAAAAATCAAGCGCAAAAAAACGCCGAGAATATTTCCCCGACGATGTTGGAGCGGATTACGAGGCTCGAACTCGCTACCTCCACCTTGGCAAGGTGGCGCTCTACCAGATGAGCTAAATCCGCAAATATATAAAATCCCAATTTAACTTGCTGTGAAGATGTATGGTGCCTCCGGTCGGAATCGAACCAACGACACGAGGATTTTCAGTCCTCTGCTCTACCGACTGAGCTACAGAGGCATCTATTTAAATTCACAAACAAATTAAAAAAGGATTTGGCGACCTGAATGGGGCTCGAACCCACGACCTCTAGCGTGACAGGCTAGCGTTCTAACCAACTGAACTACCAGGCCAAATAAATATGGTGGGAACAACAGGGCTCGAACCTGTGACCCTCTGCTTGTAAGGCAGATGCTCTCCCAGCTGAGCTATGCTCCCACACACAGTCGCCCTCAAGCGACTTATTTATTATACAACACTTATTCTCATTTGTCAACAGTTTTTTTAAAAAAATTATCATTAATCCATTAATCTAATAAATACATCATATTTTTCATACTTTTTATGACCAAATTAATTTCATATATACTTCATTTTACAAAACAAAAAATCTTCTTACAATATATTATTGCAAGAAGATTCCAATTATCTTTTATTTATCAATAGGTTTCATTGTTGGGAATAATAATACATCTCTTATTGATGCACTATCTGTTAAAAGCATAACAAGTCTATCAATTCCTATTCCTAATCCACCTGTTGGAGCCATACCGTATTCTAAAGCCATTAAGAAGTCTTCATCAACTTCGTTAGCTTCTTCATCTCCCATAGCCTTAAGCTTCATTTGAGCTTCAAAACGTTCACGTTGATCAATAGGATCATTAAGCTCAGAGAATGCATTAGCATGTTCACGTCCTATTACAAACAATTCAAAACGTTCTGTAAACGCAGGATCTGTAGGTTTTTTCTTAGCAAGAGGAGAAATCTCAACAGGATGTTCTGTAACAAAAGTTGGCTGAATTAATTGATGCTCACAATATTCTTCAAAGAACAAATTAATAATATCGCCACGTTCATGTCTATCTTCATATTGAATATGACGTTCATCAGCAAGTGCTTTTGCTTTTTCTGTTGTATCAATTTCAGTAAAATCAACACCAGAATATTTTTTTACAGCATCAAGCATTGTAATTCTTTCAAATGGTTTTGAAAGATCAATTTCTATTTCTCCATATTTAATTGTTGTTTTACCAAGAACCTTTTGAGCAACTTCTCTAATTAAATTTTCTGTTAAATCCATCATACCTTCAACATCTGTGTATGCTTGATACAATTCAAGTAAAGTAAATTCAGGATTATGACGAACAGATATACCTTCATTTCTGAAAACTCTACCAATTTCGTATACCTTATCAAATCCACCAACAACAAGACGTTTTAAATATAACTCAAGAGAAATTCTAACATGCATATCAAGATCAAGAGTATTATGGTGAGTTAAAAATGGACGTGCCGCTGCACCACCTGCTGTAGATTGAAGAACAGGAGTTTCAACTTCCAAAAAGCCATCTTTATCAAGATAATTTCTAATTTCTCTAATAATCATACTTCTTTTTACAAAAGTATCTTTTACATCTGGATTTACAATCAAATCAACATAACGACGTCTATATCTTGCTTCAGTATCAGTAAGACCATGCCATTTTTCTGGCAAAGGCAATAATGATTTTGTAAGAAGTTTAACAGATGTTGCATGAAGAGATATTTCACCTCTTCTTGTTCTAAACACATATCCTTCAACTCCAACAATATCGCCAATATCCCAAGTTTTAAACTCTTTATAATTATCTTCACCAATATCATTAGTTCTAACATATATTTGGATTCTATCAGAAGAGTCACGAACATCAATAAAATTAGCTTTACCCATATCACGCCAACTCATAATTCTACCAGCTATAGAAACAGTAACTGCTTTAATCTTTTCAAGTTCAGCATTAATTTTATCTTGGTCACCATCAGCTTCCGCAATAATCTTAGCTTCTTTTTCTTCATATTCTTTTTTCAACTGTGCATTTAATGCTGACACATTATATTTTGTAATTTCATAAGGATTTTTACCATCAGCTTTTAAAGCATTGAATTTATCAATCCTTACTTTTTTAAGTATATTAATATCTTCTTCAGTCTGTTCTGTTTCAACTTCAGGCAAAGACTTATTATTTTGTTTCATGCTCATTACAAACTCCTTATTTTGAAATTTCTAAAACTTCAAATTTAATAATTCCAGCTGGTGCTTCAACTTCAACAACATCACCAACATGTTTTTTCATAACTGCTTTTCCGATAGGAGATTCCTCAGAAATCTTACCATTATCAGGATCAGATTCAGTAGAACCGACTACTTGCAACACTTCAACATCACCAAAATCAATATCTTTCAATTTTATTTTTGAACCAACACCAATTTCGTGAACAGAAACATGCTCATCATCAACTACTTCTGCATTTGCTATATACGCTTCAAGTTCAGCAATTCTAGCTTCAAGAATACCTTGTTCATTTTTAGCTTCATCATACTCAGCATTCTCAGAAAGGTCGCCAAAAGAACGAGCCTCTTTAAGTTTTTCTGCAACTTCAGCACGTCTAACAGTTATTAAATATTCTATTTCCTTTTCAAGCTTTTCAAATCCTTCTCTAGAAATTCTTTTTTTAGTAGCTGCCATATAGAGTTTCCTTCCCTTCTTTTATTAATCTAAAATCAGCTACTTTTACAAAATAGCTGATTTAAAAATCTATATTTATCAATACAATATTATATATTATCAGACAGATATTGTCAAGTCTACTCTTCTTCCTTGTCTTTATCAAAATCCATTATTCTTACTCTTACTTTTTCAATTTTCTGCTCATCAGTTTTAGTAACTTTTATATCAAAGATTCCTATTTTAATTCTTTCACCTTGCTCTGGAATATGCTCTAAACATTCCATTATCCATCCACCAATTGAATTACATTCTGTTAAAATGCAATCCTCTGGAAGTTCAAGATTCTCAAGAAAATCACTAATACTATATCCACCAGAAACTTGATAATAATTTTCTCCTATTTCTTGAAAATCAAATTCATCTTCATCATTTTCATCATATATTTCGCCAACAAGTTCTTCTATAATATCTTCCATTGTAACAAGTCCAGCAGTTCCTCCATATTCATCAACTACAATAGCCATATGTGTTTTAGTATGTTGCATTTCTGATAAAACTGCTGAAATCTTTTTATATTCAGATATATAAAAAGGTTCTTGTATAATAGAAGTTATATCTTCACTATTTTCAAAAAACAACAACTGAAAAAAATCTTTTTGATTAATAATTCCTATTACATTATCCATTGTTTTTTCATATACAGGCATTCTAGAATAACGCTGAGTAAAAAATTGTTCTTTAATTTCTTCAATTGGCTGATTAACTTCTATTCCCATAATATTAACTCTAGGAGTCAATATATCCTCAATTTCTGTTTCATCAAATTCAAGAGCACTTTTAACAAGTTCACTTTCTTGTTCTTCCAATACTCCTTCATCTTCAATTTCTTCAATAATATACTTAAGCTCTTCTTCAGTAACACTAGGATGTTTTTCACCTTTTCTACCAAGAGTTTTTGTTACAAAACTTTTTATTATCATAAACAATTTTGTAATAGGAGTTAGTATAAACATTAAAAAACCTAAAATTCCTGAAATAGCAATAGAAAATGCATCTGCATTCTCTTTAGCAAATGATTTAGGCAAAATTTCACCAAATATAAGCACAGCAACTGTCATAATTAAAGTTGCCATTCCAACGCTTTCTTTACCAAAATATTTTGTAAAAGTAACTGTTGCAAGAGACGCAGCAGCAATATTAACAATATTATTTCCAACAAGAATTGTAGTTAATGCTTTATCAAAATTAGCTGCAATTTTCAATGCTCTTTCTGCTCTTTTATTTCCTTGATCAGCATAATTTCTCAATCTTATAACATTAACTGTTGAGAATGCTGTTTCACTTGCAGAAAAAAAAGACGACAATATTACAAGAATAACTATTATTCCTATATCCAAGATATTTCCTCCAATAATTTCAACTTCTTTATATTTTTAAATCTAATTATTTTTAATTCATATTAATTCTACCAGATGTATCTTCCATCAATTTAAATTCAATATCAAAAGTAGTTTCTTTTCCATCTTTTGATTTTCTATATACATTTGCAAGAAGCTTATCACCAGGTTTTTTAGTTTTCAAAAACTTTTCAACTTCTTTAAGAGATTTCATTTTCTTACCATCAAAATGAGTTATTATATCATCTTTTCTAAGTTTTGTATTTGCAACATCACAATCAGAAGATATACTTTGAATTAATAAACCTTCTTTAATTTCTTCTATTTTTGCAGTTTGCTCATTTATTTCATAAAATGTTATACCAATTTTGACTCTATTTTTAATATATCCAGCTGATATAAGTTCTTCTAAAATAGGCTCTGCTGCATTTATAGAAATTGCAAAACCAATTCCATCATATTGCTCAGATGTATATTTTGAAGAGTTAATTCCTATAACCTGGCCATACATATTAATCAATGCTCCACCAGAATTACCAGGATTAATAGCAGCATCAAGTTGAATACAATCCATAAGTTTCTGATTCTCTCCAGTTTTGACCATACGATTAAGATGTGAAACTATTCCTTTAGTAACAGTTCCTTGAAGTCCACCTGGATTACCAATAGCAACAATTTCTTCACCAACTTCAAGTTGATTAGAATCACCAAATTCAGCTACAGTCAAATTCGCTGCTCTTATTTTAATTATAGCCAAATCTGTTTTTAAATCAGCTCCAACAACTTTAGCTTGATATTCTTCTCCGTTATTAAGAACAACCAATATTCCTTTAGTTGCTTCTTCTATAACATGTGCATTAGTTATTATGTATCCATTTTCTGTTAATATAATTCCTGAACCTTGACTTTTAGATGTCAAACCAGAATCTTTTGAAAATGATTCAATATACACAACAGAAGGAAGAACTTTTTTAGCAATACCTTGTGTAGTATATTTTTTAGTTTCCTTATTATAATATTTTTCTTCAAGAACTGGTTTGCTTTGAATAGGAATATTTATTTGAGTTCTAGGTACTTCCATAAATGAATTTAAAAACCAACCTTTTCCTTTAAAAGAAGTAATAGATATAGCAGTAGCAATCAATATAAGTACTAATAAAATTACAGCATTTTTTATTATTTTTTTAGGAGATTTCTTATTTGTATTTTTAGCTTTAAAATATTTTTTATTTTCTTCGCCGTTCCAACTATAAACTAATTGATCTAAATCTTCGTTTTCAAAATATTTCTCAACATTTTGTTGTGATTCTAAATCAAATTTCAAATCATTTTTTTCCGTTTGATCTTTTAATCCTTCTCCATTTAATTCTTCTCCATTAATATTGTTATCGCTATCTAAATTCACTTTATAATCTCCATTCTTAATTCATAGATAATTAAACTACTAACGCAAAATAATTTTATAAATTATTTTAGTAAATATAGGAAACACTATTATTATTTATACTAAATATTAATTAAAAAAATACTGACAAATTATAAAAAATACTTTAAATTTATCAGCATAACTTAAATTTAAATTTAGCATAAACTATTCCTACCTTAATGTCAAGATTATTTATAAAAATACTATTATCACATATAAAAAACAACTCCTAAGCATAAACTACTTAGGAGAATTGTTTATTAACATTTTGACAAATATTTGCTCTATTCCTCAGCCTCAAATTTGTATCCAACGCCCCAAACTGTTTTTAAAGCCCATTTTGTTGAAACTCCATCAAGTTTCTCTCTTAAACGTTTAACATGCACGTCAATAGTTCTAGAATCACCGTAATACTCAAATCCCCAAACTTCATCAAGAAGTTGATCCCTAGTATAAACTCTGTTAGGATTAGAAGCAAGATGGAACAAAAGCTCTAACTCTTTTGGAGGAGTCTCAAGAACTTTGTCGTTCACTCTAAGTTCATATCTTGTCATATTCACGTTCAAATTTTCGTATTTAACTTCTCTTACTTCAACTTTAGAATTTACTTGACCTACTCGTCTACATATGGCTTTAATTCTGGCAATAATTTCTTTTGCATCAAAAGGTTTAACAACATAGTCATCCGCACCAAGTTCTAACCCAAGAACTTTTTCAAAAGTTTCAGATTTTGCTGTTATTATTATTATTGGAATATTAGATTTTTTTCTAATTTCACGGCAAACCTGCCAACCATCAAGTCCAGGAAGCATAACGTCTAGTAAAACAATGTCAGGTTTTAATGCAGAAAACTTAATCATTGCTTCTTCTCCGTCATGTGACAAAATGACATTATATCCCTCTTTTTCAAGATATAATCTTAATAATTCACAAATATTCTTATCATTATCTACAACTAAAACTTTTCCCAGCGGCATAATAACAGTCCTTCCAAAATCTCATTCCGTATTTTATTACATTATTTATTATAATATGTTTTGAAAATAATATATTAATAAATTATTAACCCACAGTGACATATGTGTAAATTCAGCTAAAACTACTTGCCAATTCTATGTTTTTATAAAAATACCCTTATTTTAATTAATATATAACTTGTATTTTAAAAATATATTAACATTTAATTAAGCTTACATACTATTTTTATATTATATAATTTTTATATTATTTAACAAACATACTTATCACTATAATTTATGCCCTGAATTTATAACTAAACACAAATTATTTTGTGCAAGTATACAAAAAAACACAACTCACATATAATACGCTTGATTTTTTATTAATCACTGGTAAAATATTAATTAGCACTCATTCACTTTGAGTGCTAATTAAATATACAATTATTTTTGTTATTAAACTAAGGAGGAAATAAAATGACAATCAAACCTTTAGCAGATAGAGTTGTTATTAAAATGGTTGAAGCCGAAGATACAACTAAAAGTGGTATTATCCTAACAGGAAATGCAAAAGAGAAACCACAAATTGCTGAAATTATTTCAGTTGGACCTGGTGGAATAGTTGAAGGAAATGAAGTTAAAATGTATCTTAAAGTTGGAGATAAAGTACTTGCTAGCAAATATGCAGGAACTGAAGTAAAACTTGAAGGAAACGAATATATTATATTAAAACAGTCAGATATTTTGGCTATTGTTGAATAATTTTAGGAGGTAATTTTTTTATGGCAAAAGATATAATCTTTGGTGAAGAAGCTAGAAAAGCTCTTCAAAGCGGTATTGATAAACTTGCTAATACTGTTAAAATAACTCTTGGACCTAAAGGCAGAAACGTTGTTCTTGATAAAAAATTTGGCTCACCACTAATTACAAATGATGGTGTTACAATTGCTAAAGAAATTGAACTTGAAGATTCATTTGAAAATATGGGTGCACAACTTGTTAAAGAAGTTTCTGTAAAAACAAATGACGCTGCTGGTGATGGTACAACAACTGCTACACTTTTAGCACAAGCACTTGTTCGTGAAGGTATGAAAAACATAGCTGCTGGAGCTAATCCAATGATAGTTAAAAAAGGTATTACAAAAGCTGTTGACAAATCTGTTGAGACAGTTATTGCAAACTCAAAAACTGTTGATGGTAATGATGATATAGAAAGAGTTGCTACAATTTCATCTGGTGATGAAACTGTTGGTAAATTAATTGCTGATGCAATGCAAAAAGTAACAGCTGATGGTGTTATTACTATTGAAGAAAGCAAAACAAGCGAAACATATAGCGAAGTTGTTGAAGGTATGCAATTTGATAGAGGTTACATATCACCTTATATGGCTACTGATACTGACAAAATGGAAGCTATTATTGATGATGCTTGTATTTTAATCACAGATAAGAAAATTACAAATATTCAAGAAATTTTGCCTCTTCTAGAACAAATTGTTCAAGCTGGTAAAAAACTTGTTATTATTGCTGAAGATATCGAAGGTGAAGCTCTTGCTACACTTATCGTTAATAAATTAAGAGGTACATTTACTTGTGTTGCTGTTAAAGCTCCTGGTTTTGGCGACAGAAGAAAAGAAATGCTTAGAGATATTGCTATACTTACTGGTGGTGAAGTTATTTCTGAAGAACTTGGACTTGATCTTAAAGACACTTCAATGGAACAACTTGGCCAGGCTAGACAAATTGTTATTCAAAAAGAAAACACAATTATTGTTAATGGAAATGGCGATAAAAAAGATATTGATGAGAGAATTAATCAAATTAAATCTCAAATCGAAACAACAACTTCTGATTTTGATCGTGAAAAACTTCAAGAAAGACTTGCTAAACTTTCTGGTGGTGTTGCAGTAATTAAAGTTGGTGCTGCTACTGAAATCGAAATGAAAGAAAAGAAACTTAGAATTGAAGATGCATTAGCTGCTACTAAAGCTGCTGTTGAAGAAGGCATTGTTGCTGGCGGTGGAACTGCTTTAATTAACGCTATGCCTGTTGTTGAAAAATTAATCACAACATTAACTGGAGATGAAAAAACTGGTGCTCAAATAGTTCTTAAAGCTCTTGAAGAACCAATTCGTCAAATTGCTGTTAATGCTGGACTTGAAGGTTCTGTTATAATTGATAAAATTAGACGTTCAAGAAAAGTTGGTTATGGTTTTGATGCTTATACAGAAGAATATGTTGATATGATTCCTGCAGGAATTGTTGATCCTGCTAAAGTAACTCGTAGTGCTTTACAAAACGCTGCTTCAGTTGCTGCGATGGTTCTTACAACAGAAAGTCTTGTTGCTGATACAAAAGATGAAAACGATATGCCTGCTATGCCTGCTGCTGGTGGAATGGGCGGTATGGGTGGAATGTATTAATTTACAAAAACCTAGAAAAAAAGGAACACAAATGTGTTCCTTTTTTTATTTTTTATAATCGCCTCTATCAACAACTATTTCATATCCTATTTTATTTAATTCTTTCTTTAAAAGATTTATATTTTCAGCAGCTTCCTGATTAGTATTTTTTTTATTATTATATAAAGAATACATGTTTCTAATATTAATAGGAGACAAATTTGGCATAACAACATTCGCACCAGAAAGAATAGCTTTTTCACGTGCACAATCACCAAGTGTCGCAACTGCAGTTGTAGCAGGAATAAGTGCCTTTGGAAACATCAGTCTTAATATTGAAACAAGTTTAATTGTCAAATCAACACTACCTGATTTCTCATCTTTAAAAGGAGTGTCTTTATGTGAAATAAACGGGCCAATTCCAATCATCTCAGGATCTAATTGCTTTAGAAAAACCAAATCTTCAACTAAATTATCAACGCTTTGAAAAGGTGAACCAACCATAAATCCACTTCCAACTTGATAATGAATATCTTTTAAATCAAATAGACAACGCTTTCTATTTTTTAAAGACAGTAAATCTGGATGAAGTTTTAAGTAATGCTTATCATTAGCTGTTTCGTGTCTAAGTAAAAATCTATCAGCACCAGCATCAAATAAATCCTGATAACTTTGTTTAGATCTTTCACCAATTGATAAAGTAACAGCACAATCATTATATAATTTCTTTATACCGCTTACTATATCAACTAAAACACTATC
This sequence comes from Oscillospiraceae bacterium, assembly GCA_965226565.1. GTDB lineage: Bacteria > Bacillota > Clostridia > Oscillospirales > Ruminococcaceae > SZUA-444. The sequence continues at coordinate 654,455 of CBDDDI010000004.1, read as the reverse complement.
AGTAAAAAATCCATCTTCTCCACCTTGCAATACAAATGTTCTGAAACCTAGCTCATAACCAATTTTACAGCTTTCTAAAATCTGTTGTTTTGATAATCTATATCTTTGAACATTAGAATTATCTTTTCTTATTCCACAGTAATAACAATTATTTTTGCAAATATTAGTGAACTCAATAAGACCTCTGATATAAATTTTATTACCAAAACTCTTTAACGAAACTTTTCTAGCCTTTTCACACAAAAAACTATTAACATCACTATCATCACAAGAAATTAGAATTTTAAATTCTTCTGGTGATAGATTTTTATTTTTCTCAAGTTTATTAATTAATTCAATCATATTTTCTCCATACAACAAAATAGGAAACTTTTTAAACGTCAAAAAGTTTCCTAAAATCAAATTCTTAAATCACCATATGAACAGGCAAACCATTTTCAAACGGTATTGGAACTTCACCTTGAATAAGTGGTTTAAAATATTCAATAGCATCATGAGCAATGTTATTTTTATCTTCAGATATCCATTCAATCGGAAATAATTTTTCTTGATTTGCGATTTTAGAAACATCTACACATTTAAACTCAACTAAATAAGGTGAATTACTTATTCTATTAATAGCAACCATAACACCAGTTTGTCCATTTAAAGCTTCTTTAACAGCATGAGAACCATTTTCAACAGCCTCATCTATATCAGCTTTAGATGCACAATGTGATGAGCATCTTTGTAAAACATTAAGTTCAACAGAACGCACTTTACATCCAATTTTTTGTTGAACATAACTTTCAAGATATTTTCCAAGTCCAGATAAATGTTGGTGTCCAAAAGCATCAACACTACCAGATAAATATCCAGATGCAACATAATCACCAGTTTTAAGTTTTAATCCTTCAGAAACAGCAACAACCACATTTTTATATGTTTTCTGAATTTCTTTTAAATCTTCAATAAATTTGTCCAAATCAAAAACAACTTCAGGTAAATATATTAAATGTGGAGCAATCTCTCCATTCATTTTCAATAACGCAGAAGAAGCTGTAAGCCAACCAGCATTTCTTCCCATGATTTCAACAATTGTTACAGACTCAAGAGCATATACACTTGAATCTCTAATAATTTCTTGAACACTTGTAGCAATATATTTAGCAGCAGAACCAAATCCAGGAGTATGATCTGTAAAAGGCAAATCATTATCAATAGTTTTTGGAATTCCTACAACTTTTATATCAATGTTATTTTGCTGATAATATTTAGAAAGTTTCATAACAGTGTCCATTGAATCATTTCCACCAATATAAAAGAAAATTTTAATATCATATTTATTAAAATTTTGAGTTATAATTTTATACACATTTTCATCTTTATCAAAATCCGGTAATTTATATCTACAAGATCCTAATACTGTTGATGGTGTACATTTTAGTAAATGTATGTCCTCACTGGTTTTAAGTTTTTCTGTCAAATTTACTAGATTATCGTTAATTATACCGTTTATACCGTTTCTTAGTCCGTACACTTTGTCAATTTGTTCATTTTTAGATGCTTCTAAAAAAACACCTACCAAAGATGAGTTAATTGCACAAGTTGGTCCGCCTGATTGTGCTACTGCTATATTAATTATAAACGCCTCCTTAAAAAATAATAATACACAATAGCATTATAGCATTATTTAATAAAAAATAATATTGACAAATTAAATCAATATTCAATATAATAAAAAGATTTTCTGTAATTTTCGTTAACGCAGCTATTTTGCCACATCATATAGTTTCTCTGTTTGAGATAAAAATGAAACAATTTCGTCTTTTGAAGCAACATCATCTTTATAATTTTTTATAAGCTTACCAAAATACGTAATCCATTCATCAAGTTCTTTCTCAGAAATATCTTTTCCAATTTTATCATTCAAATTCTTATATATATTTTCACTTTTTGAAACAACTTCATCTCCAACAAGTTTCTTAATCTGCTCACTTTTATATTGCTCTAAACATGTTTTTCCAGAAGAATTAACTCTATTACAAATTCTCAAATTCTGATTTTTCTGCTTTTTAAAATACTTTCCACATTTCTCACATTTCAAATATAAAATACCATTATCAATCATCTCAGAGATCTCCAAATCAATAATAGCTTTAAAACAATTTGGTTGATACACAAAATCAGGATATTTATTAAAAGCCTCCAAAGCTTCTAAAAACTCATCTTTTCCAGGTCTTTCAATAGATTTGGCAAATTGATAACAACTCATAGCATATTTATCAAGATTTTTATCATCCATTTTAATTTTACTATAATCAGGAGCATTTTCTAAATCAGTCTCCATATTTCTATAAATATCTTTTGACAATTTTGTCATCATAAAAACAGCATTAGGAAGTTGAGAAAAAGCTACTTTCTTAACAGATGGAATGTCATTATAAGACAATCCAATTTCTCTTTGAGAAATAGTATAACCTAAATCAAAATATTTAGATCTTATTTTAACCTCTGCTTGAGAACAAATTTGACCATTAAACAAAAAATCAACTTTTTGTTTAGCATACTGTTGAATTTTAAGCAAATTTTGCCATTCATTAGTAGCTTTGTTAGTCTTATATTTTGATAATCTTGTAAACAATTCTCTTTGCAAAGAATTTTTTGGAGAAATATAATGATTCCACAATTCTTGAATAGTTTTATTATTCTCTTTACAGATTCTATTAATAATATAATCAATAACTATATTATTATAACTATAACCTATCATAGATTCATAATATGGATGACAATTTGAAATCATATCTCTTAATTTTTTTGCAGATTTAGCATCAAACTTTTGTGTTTGAATTGATTTTTGATAAAAATCATCACATCGTTCAGAAAAAAATTCAAAATCATACTCAATAAAATGAAGCAAAGTTTTAGAAAGCTTTATTTTGTGAATATTATTACTATATTTCGTAATAAAATATATGCTTTTCAATACTACAACTCCTCAATAAATTATGTTTTTATATTACCATGAATTACTATACCATTCAACGTTTATTTATATAATAAATATTACTATAATCTAAACTTATCCAAGAGAAAGAGTAGCAATAGCATTCAAATCTGCACCAGCTAATTTTCCATCAAGAAAATCATAATAACCTTGACATCCAATCATAGCAGCATTATCTCCACAAAGATCTAATGGAGGAATATACAAATTAAATCCATTACTATCACATTCTTTATTCATAAGCTCACGAAGTCCAGTATTTGCACTAACTCCACCAGCAACAGCGATATTTTTATATCCATATTTTTTAGCTACTGCAATTGTTCTTTGAACAAGTATTTCACAAACAGTTTTTTGAAATGAAGCAGCAACATCATTTTTATTTATCTCAATTCCTTTTTGCTCACTATTATGAACTAAATTAATCACTGCAGTTTTAAGACCAGAAAAACTAAAATCATATTCACTTCCAGTAACTTTAGGATAAGGAAATTGGTATGCATTTTGGTCTCCTATTTTTGCAGCTTTATCAATATGAACTCCACCAGGATAAGGAAATCCTAAAATTCTAGCAACTTTATCAAAACATTCTCCAGCTGCATCATCTCTTGTTCTACCAATCACATTAAACTCATTATAAGATTTAACCTCAATAATATGACTATGTCCTCCGCTAGCGACCAAACACAAATATGGTGGCTTTAAATCAACATGTGCAATATAATTAGCAGCAATATGACCTGCTATATGATGAACAGGAATTAAAGGTATTCCGCTTGCAAGTGACAATCCTTTTGCAAAATTAACACCAACAAGCAATGCACCTATTAATCCAGGAGCATAAGTAACAGCAATTGCATCAATATCTTTAAGAGCAGTATCAGCTTCATTTAAAGCACGTTTTACAACATCTAATATATTTTCACAATGTCTTCTTGATGCAATTTCAGGAACAACTCCTCCATAAAGTTTGTGTTCTTCAATTTGTGAAGCAATAATTGATGATAAAACTTTTCTTCCATCTTCAACTACTGCAGCAGCTGTTTCATCACAACTACTTTCTATTGCTAATATTCTCAATTTCTATCCCTCTTTTTTATTTGTTCAAATATTTTGTCATCAAAAATGCATCTTCAATTGGTTTAACATAAAAATCTTTTCTTCTTCCAACTATATTAAAACCACATTTTTGATATAATTTTTGAGCTATTTTGTTTGAAACTCTTACTTCTAAAGTCATAAATTTAATACGATCAACAATATCTTTATCTTTTTCTAATGAATTTATAATTTCAAATCCAATTCCATTACCTCTTTTATCATTTCTAACTGCAATATTGTTAATATAAAACTCATCTAAAACTAATCTTCCGTTAACATATCCAACAACTTCTTCATTTTCACAAGCCACTAAAAACTTAGACGAAACCATTTCAATTTCATTATAAAAAGCATCCAAACTCCAAGGTTTTGAAAAACACTGAGTTTCTATATCATAAACTTGTGGAACTAATTCTTTTGTCAAATCACATATTTTAATATTAGCCTTTTGCATCAAACCAACTCTTTCCTTGATTAACATCAGCAATCATCGGAACTTTAAGAGAAACTGCTTTTTCCATTTCATCTCTTAAAATTTGAGATGCAACATCTTTATCTTTTTCTAAAACTTCAATAATAAGCTCATCATGAACTTGTAAAATAAGTTTTGCATCAATTTTAAGATCTTTAAGTTTTTGATAAACTTTAACCATTGCAATTTTAATTATATCAGCAGCAGCACCTTGAATTGGAGCATTCATAGCAGCTCTTTTACCAAAAGCTTGTATCATTTTATTTGATGCTTTAAGTTCAGGAATATATCTTCTTCTGCCAAACATAGTTGTAACAAATCCGTCTTCTTTAGCATTATCAACAACAGTTTCCATAAACTCATTTACTTTAGGATAATTATTCAAATACTGTTTAATATATTTATCAGCATCAGCAACACTTACATTAATATCTTTAGAAAGTGAAAAAGCTCCAATACCATAAATGATTCCAAAATTAACAGCTTTAGCAGCACTTCTCATCTCAGCAGTAACAAAGTCATCCGGAACTCCAAAAACTTGAGCTGCTGTTGTTGTATGAATATCTTTACCACCTAAAAAAGCATTTTGCATATTTTGATCATCACAAACATGAGCTAAAACTCTAAGTTCAATTTGGCTATAATCAGCATCAAGCAATGTATAACCATCTTTAGCAACAAAAAACTTACGCATATTTCTTCCTATTTCTTTTCTAACAGGAATGTTTTGCATATTTGGTTCAGTAGAAGAAATTCTGCCTGTTTTAGTTTCCGTTTGTTTAAAAATAGAATGAACTCTTCCATCATCTTTTATTTCTTTAATAAGACCTTCAACATATGTTGAATTAAGCTTTGTTAAAGTTCTATAATCAATAATTTTTTGAATAATAGGATGTTTATCTTTCAAAGATTCAAGCACATCAGCATTAGTAGAATATCCTGTTTTAGTTTTCTTTTTAACAGGCAAACCTAAATCTTCAAACAAAACAACACCTAATTGTTTTGGAGAAGAAACATTAAATTCTTTTCCAGCCAATTCAAAAATCTCTTTTTGAAGAATCTCTATATCATTTTTTATATTATCTCCAAATTCTTTAACTCCATCAACATCAACCTTTATACCATCAACCTCCATAGAAGCAAGAACTTCACATAAAGGCTGCTCAATATCATATAACAAACTGTGCATTTTTGCATCATCAACTTGTTTTAACAAAGCCTCACAAAGACTAAAAAGCGAAGCAATATCAGCATAATTTTCAATATCATCTCTATAATCAACATCATAAGCTTTGCATAAATTTTCAACAGTATATTCACTAGCCATTGAATTTAAAATATATCCAGCTAAATCACAACAAAAAGAAACATTAGCAAGCTCCATATTATTTTTCATCATCATTTTATAAGCCGGTTTAGCATTATAAGTCATTTTTTCATTTGATAAAGAAAGTATTTTTAATATTAATTCTTCATTTTCTGTATAATAAATACTATCATTATTAAAAACAAATAGATTTTTATTATCATAAATAAAATAAATTGTATTATCAAAAACTGTATTATTATCTATCTCAAAAACTTTATATTCTTTTCTGTCTTTTGGCTTTTGAGTATTTTTATTAGTTTTCACAGCTTGACCACCAAGTCTATCAAGCAATTTAAACATTTCCAAATCAGAAAGAATTTCTGATATTTTATCAATATCTTTTTCAGCTATTTTATAATTTTCTATATTATTATCAATAGGAACATCCAAACAAATTGTTGCCAAAAATCTACTTTGAAAAGCATCATCTTTGCCATTAGCAAGCTTTGTTTTAACAGAATTAGTAAGTTTTGATTCTTCATAATTTTCATATAAATTTTCTAAAGTTTTATATTCTTTAACCAGTTTCAAAGCTGTTTTCTCACCAATTCCAGCAACACCAGAAATATTATCAGAACTATCTCCCATCAATGCTTTAACTTCTATTAAATCTAAAGGATTAATACCATAAACTTCATTTATTTTTTCAGGATTATAAATAACAGTCTCTTTAGTAGTAGCAAGTCTTACTGTAACAGTGTCATTAACAAGTTGCAAACTATCTCTATCACCTGTTAAAACAAAGCATTCTGAATTATTATCTTTAGATATTTTAGAAATAGTACCTAAAACATCATCAGCTTCAAATCCTTCTATCTCAACAACTTTCACACCAAGTGCAACTAAAATTTCTTTTATAACAGGCATTTGCTGAGCAAGTTCATTTGGCATACCTTTTCTGTTAGCTTTATAACTTTTAACTGCCTTATGCCTAAAAGTTGGTGCTTTTAAATCAAACGCAACAACAACTGAATCAGGCTTAACAATATCCATTTCTTTTAAAAATATATTCATAAAGCCAGTAATAGCGTTTGTAAAAAATCCTTTTGAATTTGTAAGGATCTTTATTCCATAATAAGCACGGTTCATAATGCTGTTTCCATCAATAGCAAGAAGCTTCATAATATTCTCCCTTTTTATACGGTTTTTATATACCATAATATTATACCACAAAAATGCTATAGAAAAAACAACAAAAATATTTAAAATTTCAATTAAGATAGTATATTTTTTTTTGAATATATGTTAAAATTATTTTAATTGACTGAATTCGAGGTAAATAAATGAATTATATATATATTGGAAATATAAAAATTAAAAAAACTGCTTGTCTTGCACCAATGGCTTCTGTTGCAGATAGAGCTTATCGTACTATTTGCAAAGAATTTGGAGCTAGTTATTTAGTAAGCGAAATGATATCAGCAAAAGGTATGTGTTATAGCGATAGAAAAACTGCAGAACTTTGTACTGTAACAAAATTTGAAGAACCTATGGCATTACAGATTTTTGGAAACGAACCAGATTTTATGGCTAAATGCGTTACATTGTTAGAAAAATTCAATCCTAAAATTATTGATATAAACATGGGATGTCCTGTTCCTAAAGTTGCTTCGCATGGTAGTGGAAGTGCTTTAATGAACAATCCTGAACTTGCTGGTGAAATTATAAAAGAAGTTGTTAAAGTTTCAAAAGTTCCTGTTACTGCAAAAATTCGTTCTGGTTGGAATAGTGATAATATTAATGCAGCTGAATTTGCTAAGATACTTGAATATAATGGTGCTAGCGCTATTACTGTTCATGGACGTACAAAACAACAAATGTATTCAGGAAAAGCTGATTGGGATATAATAAAAAAAGTGAAACAAAGCGTTGATGTACCTGTAATTGGCAATGGTGATGTTACAACTGTTGAAGATTGTGTTAAAATGTATGAATATACTGGTTGTGATCTTGTTATGATTGGTAGAGCAACATACGGAAGACCTTGGATTTTTAAACAAATAGATGATTATTTTGAAACTGGTTCTTATTCTGATGAACCAAATCTTTATACACGTTTAGAAATTATGAAAAAACATATAGAATTAATTATTGAATTTAAAGGTGAAAAACTTGCTATGAAAGAAGCTAGAAAACATGTTGCTTGGTATCTTAAAGGTATTAAAAACGCTGCATCTTACCGTAATTCTTGTAGCCAACTTTCAACAAAACAAGACTTAAACAATCTTATAGAAAAAATTAAAAATGAGGCGTTAAATATATGATGATAACAAAATTTGGACTAGGATATGAAATTGATATTCATGGTATGACTGTTTCAGATACAAAACGTGAACTAACTTCTTTTTTAAACAGATGTGAAAAACAAACAACTGAAATTGATATAATACATGGTTGTCATGGTGGAACTGCATTATTAAATTTTGTAAGAAAAGATTTTAAACACAAAAGGATTGAAAAGAAAATTTTGAGTTTAAATAACGGAATGACAACTTTTAAAATAAAACCGTAACGGAGGTTCTTGTGTCAAAATTTACTTTTGAAAAACTAAGCGATAAAATACAAATTTGCGTTAGTGATGTTCATAGATTTGGAACAGATGCATTTTTACTAGCTGATTTTGCAGCTCCAAGAAATAAAGATCTAGTTTGTGATTTATGCACAGGTAGTGGAATTATTGCACTACTTATGAAAAAAAATCATAATCCAAAACATATTACAGCAATTGATATTCAAGAAAAAGCTATTAAGCAACTTGGAATCTCAATTGAAAAATCTAAAATTGAAAACATTACTCCTATTTGTGCTGATTTAAAAGATTTGTGGAATAATTATCCTAGCTGTAAACTAGATGTTGTTACTTGCAATCCTCCATATAAAATTAGCCAAACTGGAGCTAAAAATGAAAACATGGAAGTTACAATTGCTAGACATGAAGTTTTGTGTAATATTAATGACGTTTGTATTGCTGCTAAAAAACTTTTAAAATTTGGTGGAAGGCTTTGTATTTGTAATAGACCAGAAAGACTTGCTGATGTAATTATTGCAATGAAAAATAATAACATTGAGCCAAAAAGAATAAAATTTGTTTCTAAAAATCCTAATACTGATCCTTGGCTTTTTTTAATTGAAGGAAAAAAAGGTGCTAAACCTTATATGAAAGTTGAAAAACAACTTTATATTCAAGGTGAAAACGGATTTTCAGAAGAACTTTTAAAGATTTACGGAAAGGACACACAATAATGAGTGGAATTTTATATGTTGTTGGAACTCCTATTGGAAATTTATCTGACATGACTTTTAGAGCTATTGAAATATTAAAATCTGTTGATTTTGTAGCTTGTGAAGACACAAGAGTTTCAGCGAAATTACTTAATTATTTTGAAATAAAAAAACCTTTAGTGAGCTATTATAAACACAATGCTAAAGCTAGTGGAGAACATATTATTCAAAAAATTTTGGAAGGTGAAAACGCTGCTGTGATAACAGATGCTGGAATGCCTTGTATTTCTGATCCAGGCGAAGATCTTGTGAAAATGTGTTATAAAAATAACATTTGTGTTAATGTAGTTCCTGGACCAAGTGCAGTAATATCAGCACTTGCAATAAGTGGACAAGACACCTCTAGATTTTCTTTTGAAGGATTTTTATCAACTACTAAAAAAAATAGATATGAACATCTAGCAAGTGTTTCAAACAACACATCTACTTTAATTTTTTATGAAGCGCCACATAAACTGCTTGCAACACTTAAAGATATGCTAAAATTTTTTGGAGATAGAAAAATCTCTTTGTGTCGTGAACTAACAAAAATACATGAAACTGTTATGAACACAACGTTAAGTGAAGCTTATGAATACTATTGCACAAACAATCCAAAAGGTGAATTTGTTTTAATTATAAAAGGAAAAACAGATTACACAGAAGAAAAATTATCTATTGATGATGCTATTACAAAAGTTGAAGATCTTATTACTAAAGGAGTAAGAGCAACTGATGCTTGTAAAGAAATTGCTAAACTAACTGATTATAGCAAAAGTGATTTATACACAAAAATTATTGAAAAAAATAAATAATAAAAAACATCCTACTTTTTAAAAATGTAGGATGTTTAATTTTATTTGAAATTATATATTTATTTCTCAGGCAACTGGAAACCACCACGTGAGAAAAATAATTCTCTTATAACAATAGCTGAACCAGCAAGGAATCTATTTTTAGATTCTACTAAACTCAAATCAACAATGTTTGAAATCTCATCACCAGCAATTTTGCTAAGGATTGTTCTGAAATATGAATATTCCTTATCAGTAAATTCAAAATCATGCAAAACAAATTTTTGTGGATTTGTGGAGAATGAAAGGTTATTAATAAGTACCGCTAGCAATTCAATGTGTTGTGTATAAATTGGTTTTAAACAATCATCACCATTGTTTACAGCATAAAAAATCATGCCTCTTGTAACTTTACTTATATCTCCTTCAGTTGATTTATATAAATATGGAGTTAAATTATCGCTATAATAAAATTTAATCTTATTAATTAACGCCATAGGAGAAATCTCAGCTTTTATACTTCCTTTTCTAACACTATCGCTGTTTTCTGAACAAGGATTAATAATCATTTTATCAACGAAGTCAGTACGGTTATCATACGCTTTAATAGGTTCATTTAGGTTTGTAACAACAAAGTCATAAGTAGTACCTTTTTTTAAGAAAGCTATATTATATTGATTTGGATCTTTGTTCTTTTTAAAATCAATATTAGCCATGGCAGCACCTTTTACATAGTTATCAATAACAACTTCAATGCCTAATAAATTTTGTAATGTCTCTTTGATATTTTTGTAATCTGCAGCTTTATTAACAACATCAACTTTAACTCTAGAATACATAGATGGAAAAATTCCAACTCCTGCACCAAGTATAACAGACGTTTCAAGACAATTATTTAACAAAATCTCATCAAATGATGACTTTAAAAATGTTAAAATATCTTCAAATAAAGTTAAATCATTAACTTCCATTTGTCTTTTGTCAAGAACTGCACCGTTCAAAGTTGACAGACCAATCTCCACTCTAGTTTCTTCAATAATGATTCCAACAGCAAATTTGTAATTGTGGTTAATATCAAGAAGAATCTTCTTTCTACCACGGTGTGCTTTTTCTTCAACTTGTTTTAGCTCACCAATTTCTACAATTATTCCTTGCTCAATCATTTCGTTTGTGATAATTGTAACTGCCGCCCTTGTTAATTCTAAAGTTCCTGCAATGTCAATTCTGGATGTAGGTCCTTTTTGCTTAATTATTTTAAGAATCTGCATACGGTTTTGCCTTTTGAGGTCAAGCTTACTAATTCCTAACTGTTCCATTAGAACCACCCTTCAAACTTATTGATTTGTTATATATATATTACCATATTCTATATACGAATATGTTAACATTTCGTTAATTTCACCTAATATTAGTGCTCTTTTTATATTATTTTTTAATTATTGTCCACAAAAATCCCAGTTTTTCCTATTTATGTTTATCTATTGACATCTATATAGTATACATGATATAATAAATCACTTTATTATAGAAACGAGTGATTTAAATGAATGTAGAAACACAATGCTTGCACGAAGGTTATCATCCACAAAACGGTGAACCAAGAGTCATGCCAATTTACCAAAGCACAACATACAAATATGATTCAACTGAACATGTTCAAGATCTTTTCGATCTTAAGTCTCCTGGCCACATGTATTCAAGAATCTCTAATCCTACTGTTGCTATGGTTGAAGATAAAATTGCTGCTCTTGAAGGCGGTGTTGCTGCACTTTGTACCACATCTGGACAATCTGCTAATCTTTTAGCATTGCTTAATATAATGAAAAGTGGTGACCATTTTATTGCATCATCTTCTCTTTATGGTGGTACTGTAAATCTATTTTCTGTAACTATGAAAAACTTCGGAATTGATGTTACTTATGTTCATCCTGAAGCAACTGAAGAAGAAATCCAAAAAGCTTTTCAAGATAATACTAAAGCTATTGTTGGTGAAACAATATCAAATCCTTCTATAAATGTTCTTGATATTGAAAAATTCGCAAAAGTTGCTCATAAAAACAAAGTTCCTCTTATAATTGACAACACTTTTCCAACTCCTATATTATGTAGACCTATTGAATTTGGTGCTGATATTGTTGTTCATTCAACAACAAAATATATGGATGGACATGCTTTATGCGTTGGTGGAGTAATTGTTGATAGTGGTAAATTTGATTGGGCTAAAAGTGGCAAATTTGATGCACTTACTACTCCTGATGATTCATATCATGGAGTTATATATACAAAAGATTTTGGCAACCAAGCTTATATAACAAAAGCAAGAGTTCAGTTAATGAGAGACATGGGAGTATATCCATCTGCTCAAAATGCATGGATGTTAAATCTCGGACTTGAAACTTTAGCTCTTAGAATGGAAAGACATTCATTTAATGCAGATAAAGTTGCTCATTATCTTGAAAATAATGATAAAATTGACTTTGTGAATTATCCAACTTTGGAATCTAACGAATTCCATGAACGTTCTAAAAAATATCTTCCAAAAGGTTGTAGTGGTGTTGTTGGATTTTCAATTAAAGGTGGACGTGAAAACGCTGTAAAATTTATTGATAATCTTAAACTTACTGTGCTTGCTGTTCATGTTGCAGATATACGTTGTTGTGTTTTACATCCAGCTAGTTCAACTCATAGACAATTAACTGAAAAACAACTTATAGACTGTGGAATCACTCCAGGTTTAGTTAGATTTTCTTGTGGTTGCGAAAATATTGATGATATAATTGCTGATATTCAACAAGCTTTAGACAAAATATAAATACAAAACAAAAGCTCTCATGATTAATTTCATGAGAGTTTATTTATTTTATCTTAACACTTACTTCGCCTGAATTAAGTGTTTTTTCTTCACCATTTTTAAGTTTCACTACTAATCTAGCCATATCATCAATTCTAATTGCCTTGGCATCAAAAGATGTGTTACCGCTTATAACAGAAACTTCTTTTCCAATAACAAATGATTTTTTTCTGTATTCTTCTAAAAAGCTTGCATTGTCTAGATCATCTAACATAACATAAAAATTATTCAAAATTTCTGCAATCAACTTACTTCTAATCGCATTATCTGTTTTTTCGCCAAATATACTAGTAGCAATATCTTTTATCTCATCAGGAAAATCATCTTTACTCGTAACAACATTAATTCCAGCACCAATAACAGCATATTCTAAACCACCAGTTTCAAAATCAACAGAAGCTTCACACAATATCCCACAAACCTTTTTGTTTTTAATAAAAATGTCATTAACCCATTTTATAGATGTTTCAACTTCACAAACTGTTTCTATAGCTCTAGAAACCGCAACAGCCATACTTGTTGTAACTAGCAGTGATTGTTCAAGTGCCATCTTTGGCCTTAGTAAAATGCTCATATAAATGCCTTTAGAAGAAGGCGAGAAAAAATTTCTTCCCATTCTTCCTTTTCCTTGAGTTTGCTCATCAGAAATAGCAACTATCCCAGCTTTTTTGCCTTCTTGTGCAAGTTTTTTAAGATAAGTATTTGTAGAATCTATCGTTTTAAAAGTTTCTATATCCCAAAAATCATTTTTTAAATATGGTTTTATACTTTGAGCAGAAACAATATCACATTTTGTTTCTAAAGAATATCCTTTATTTGTAGTTGCCGAAATATCATATCCGTTGTTTTGAAGACTTTTTATAGCTTTCCAAACAGCGCTTCTTGTCACTCCTATTTCCTGGGCAATTTTTGAGCCAGAAATACTATTTCCTTTATTATTTTCCAAACATGATAATACCTTCTGTTTAACGTCCAAAATTCCACCTTCTTATATTCAAAATCATTTATATTATACACAAATTAACTAAAACAATTTCGCTGTAGCTAATATTATCAACAACAAACCACTAAGCCATGTAATTTTTGGAGCCTTTTGTTTTGCAAATTTTTTGCCAACAAAACCTCCTAAAATAACTGAAAAAAACCCTACAATCAAACAACTTAAAATAGTCAGCCACACATGATCAAGCGTCATTCCAACACTACAACCAGTAGATATTGAATCTATTGACAATACGATTCCAAGCATAAAAGCTTCTCTAATCGATAAAACTTTTGAATTATCAATATCAGCAACTGATTCATCTAAAATTATATTGATAAAAAAAGACATATTAAAAGCTGTGAATGTAACTTCCTTTTTTCCATGGTTTTTTCTTAAATGAGACTTAAAACCATTTTGAAAAAGTCCAATTATCCCTAATATGTAAAGACAAATAACACTAATTACTGTACATAACCAAGGAGGTATAAAAGAACCTAAAAATTTCGAAAACAGTATTGATAATGCTAAGAAAAAAGTTCCTGTAAAACTTACAATAAAACATGAAAACATAGGAATTTTAATTTTTTCTATTCCATATGTAACCGACATTATAAAAATATCTATACAAACTGCAACAACAATAAGAAAGACTGTGAACATATCATCACCCTCCTTAAACATTATATGTCTTAAAGAGGGTGTGGGTTCCAATATAAAAGAACCTAAAAAATTGTTTTTATTTTTTCTTAACGTTAGCAAGCATAAGCTTAATTCTATTTTCTTGGTTTACTTTTGTTGCACCAGGATCATAATCAATTGCAACAATATTAGCATCAGGATAAGCCATTTTAATTTTTCTAGACATTCCTTTTGCAACAATATGATTTGGCAAACATCCAAAAGGTTGAGTACAAATTATATTTTCAGTTCCAGTTTGAGCCAAAACAGACATTTCAGCTGTTATCAGCCAACCTTCACCCATTTTAACACCTTGATGAATAAATTTATTCGCCTCATGTCTTAAATGTTCAAAATCATCTGGAGGATTAAACACACCATGTTCTTGAATAACTTTAATCATTTGTTTTTGTTTTTTATATAAAACATCATAACCTATTTTATTTAAAATAGTTCCTTTACTTTTAAAGCTATATAATTTTCCATCATTAACTGTGTTAATCGCACAATAAAGAACGAAATCTAACAAACCAGGCACAACTGGCTCGCAGCCTTCTTGTATAAGGAATTTCTCTAAATTATTATTTGCAAGAGGTGAATATTTAACATAAATCTCTCCAACAATACCAACCTTTGGTTTTTTAACTTTAGAACGTTCAATTTTTGCAAAATCATCAAGCATTTGTTTATATATTTTTTTAGCAGAAAAGAAATTATTTTTAGCAAAACGTTTTGCCAAAATATCTTCCCATTTTTCCAAAGTCTTATCAGTTGCATTTTTTACAAGCTCATATGGTTTACATTGATTATACAAAAGCATAAGCATATCACCATACAAAACTGCAAATACAAGCTTTAACGCAATTGCTGGAGTAATTTCTAAACTACTATCTTTTTCAAGTCCACTAAAATTAAGTGACAAAACAGGAACTTGAGGAAATTGTGTGCTAAGAGCTTTTCTAAGCAAAGCAATATAGTTTGAAGCACGGCATCCACCACCTGTTTGTGAAAGAAGCAACGCAGTTTTATCTAAATCATATTTACCACTTTTCAAAGCCTCCATAAACTGTCCAATAACAAGTAACGCAGGATAACAAGTGTCGTTATGAACATTTTTCAAGCCTTCATCAATAACAGATTTTGTTGATGTTTGTAGTAAAACTGTTTTATATCCATATTGTTTAAGAACAGCTAAAATAAGTTTAAAATGAATTGGAAGCATGTCAGGAACAAGAATAGTGTAATCTTTTTTCATTTTTTTTGTAAACTTCTTAAATCTAATACGTCCTGATGATTTTGGAGTTTCTATTTTTTTATTAGTTTCCACTGACAATCTCCTTTTCTTCCAAAGCTGCTACAAGACTTCTAAGTCTAATTTTTGCTGCTCCTAAATTATTTATTTCATCTATTTTAAGTTGAGTATATAGCTTACCATGTTGTTCAAGAATTGCTCTAATTTCATCAGTTGTAACAGCATCAATTCCACATCCAAATGAAACTAATTGAACAAGCTCCATGTCTGGTTGGTCACAAACATATTTAGCAGCTCTATAAAGTCTAGAATGATATGTCCATTGGTTAAGAACATCAAGTTTTCCATTATGAGCTAATGTGAAAATACTATCTTCAGTAATTACAGCTAATCCTAAAGAAGAAATCAATTTGTGTATACCATGATTTATTTCAGGATCAATATGATATGGTCTTCCAGCAAGAACAATAATTTTCTTATTTTCTTTTCTCGCATTCTCAATAATAGATTTAGCAGTATCTAAAAGATCTTGTCTAAAATCTTCTAATGATTTAAATCCAAATTCTAATGCATCTAAAATATCTGATTTTTTGATATTATATTTTTCTAAAGATTTTTTAAGCACATTAGCAACATGCTTAGGTCTATTCAAATCTATATAAGGAGCCATCAAATTATCATCATTTAAATTAGCAATATTAGCTTTTAAAAGTTCTGGATAATAAGCAACAACTGGACAGTTGTAATGATTATCACTTTCACCTTCATCCATGCTATAGCTCATACAAGGATAGAAAATAAAATCAACGCCTTTTTCAAGCAAATCTTCTATATGACCATGTACAAGTTTCGCAGGATAACATACAGTATCTGATGGAATAGTATGTTGACCTTTATAATAAGTTTCTCTAGAAGATTCTCCAGAAACAACAACTTCGAATCCAAGCTTTTCAAACATAGCAGCAAATAATGGCAATTGATCATAGAAATTCAAAGCAAGAGGAATTCCAACTTTAGCTTTAGCATTACCTTTAGATTTTGAAACTATATTCAAAATATTCTTATATTTATATTCATACAAATTATTATCTAAATTTGAAGTTTTTATACCAGCACCACGTTCACAACGATTACCAGAAGTAAATCTATGTCCATCATTAAATTTAATTATTGTCAAATTACAATTTGCAGTACAACCTTTACATTGAGCAGTACTTGAAGTATAACTAAAATCTTCTAATTGTTTATCAGAAATAATTTTTGAAGCATATTCTTTATTTGAACGTTCTTTAGCATATAAAGCACATCCAAAAGCTCCCATAAGACCAGAAATAGCAGGTCTTACAACATTTTTACCAAGCTCAAGTTCAAATGAACGCAAAACAGCATCATTAAGGAAAGTACCGCCTTGAACAACGATATTTTCACCAAGTTCATCAACACTTTTAGCACGAATAACTTTATAAATAGCATTTTTAATAATACTAGCAGACAATCCAGCAGAAATATCTTCAACAGTAGCACCATCTTTTTGAGCCTGTTTAACTGATGAATTCATAAACACAGTACATCTTGAGCCAAGTTCAACAGGATGTTGTGCAAACAAACCTAAATTAGCAAAATCATCTATATTATAATCAAGTGCCTGTGCAAAAGTTTGGATAAATGAGCCACATCCAGAAGAACATGCTTCATTAAGCATAATGCTGTCTATAGCATCATTTTTTATTTTGAAACATTTTATATCTTGTCCTCCAATGTCAATTATAAAATCAACTTTTGGACAAAAATATGATGCAGCTTTAAAATGTGCCACTGTTTCAACTATTCCAAAATCAATTCCAAGTCCAGCTTTAATAAGATCTTCGCCATAACCTGTAACTGAAGAAGCTTTTATCACCAATTTATCATTTTTAAGTTCATAAATTTTCTTTAATTGTTTTGCAACAATATCAAGTGGTTGACCTTTATTTGAACAATAATGATTATATAAAATTTTACCATCATCTGTTATTAAAACAAGCTTTGTAGTAGTTGATCCAGCATCAATTCCAAGATAAGCATCGCCTTCATATGTTTTTATATCTTCATATCCTAAATCAAATTTAGCATGACGATTTGAAAACTCTTCATATTCTTCATGATCTTTAAATAAAACTGTTCCTGTAGTAGATGTTGAAACAAGTTTTGCTTGTACAATTTTATTTATAATATTTTCCAAAGTATCTTCTTTGCTTATTTCATTAGCTTGTAATGCACTTCCGTAAGCCATAAAACAAGGCGCAAGTTCAGGAAAAATAGCATTTTCTTCATCAAGTTTAAGTGTATTAACGAATGCTTTTCTTAAACCTTTTAAAAATGACAATGGACCTCCAAGGAACAATACTTTACCTTTAATTTCTCTTCCTTGAGCAAGTCCAGAAACAGTTTGGTCTACCACTGCTTGGAATATAGAAGCAGCAATATCTGCTTTTTTAGCACCTTGGTTTAAAAGTGGCTGTATATCAGATTTTGCAAAAACTCCACATCTTGATGCAATAGGATATAATTTTGTGCTTTCTAATGAAAGGCTATCCATCTCATCCGGAGTCATATCAAGCAAAGTTGACATTTGATCAATAAATGCGCCAGTACCACCAGCACAAGAACCATTCATACGTTGTTCAACTCCGCCAGTTAAAAAGATAATTTTAGCATCTTCTCCACCAAGTTCAACAACAACATCAGCATCATCATATAATTTATTAACAGCAATAAAAGCAGAATAAACTTCCTGTACAAAAGGAAGATCAGAACTGTTTGCTATTCCAAGTCCAGCTGAACCAGTGATACATATTTTAAATAATCCGTCGGAAAATTCTTTTTTTATTAAATTAAGTTGATTCAAAACAGTTTCTCTAACTTTAGAAAAATGTCTTTCATATTTTGTATAAACAATTTCTCCATCTTTTATAATAACAGTTTTTACAGTTGTTGAACCAACATCAACGCCAAGATTGTAAATTACGCTCATCAAAATTCCTTTCTTCTAATTCTTAATTTTAAATATAGACTGTATTTTAGGTAGTGTTATATTATTTGAAATAACCAAAAGTTTGTCTTTAGAGTTCAAAGCAATATTACCACGTGGAATAATTAACTTTTGATCTCTTTCTATTGAAATAATATTTATATTTTCAGGAAGTTTAAGTTCACTAAGCTTTATTCCATCTTGTTTATAATCTTCAGGAATATTTATTTCAGCAATAGAACCAATCCCATGATTTAAAGATAAAACCTGTTTAATTTTTGAAGTATCAACTTCTCTTTCAAAAAGTTCAGCAATTCTATCCGTTCCACTAATAACGTTGTCAACACCAAGTTTTTTCATAACATCAGCATTTTTAGGATTATTAACTCTAACAATAGTTTTAGGCACATCAAATATTTTTTTAGCAATTTGACAAACAACCAAATTATCTTCATCTTGCCCAGAAACAGCAACAACAACACTAGAACGTCCAACTTCAGCTTCTTTTAATGCATCAAGGCTTGTTCCGTCTCCACAAATAACTGGTATATCAAGTTCGTTTGCAATTTGAGAACAAACTTTTTTATCAATTTCTATAATAGTTGGTTCATAACCATGGCTAAGCAAAGTTTTAACAAGATAATAACCAACTTTTCCACCACCAACAATAGTAACTTTCATATAATCACCTACTAATCAACAATTTTAGAAAACACAAGAATATCATCTTTTTCAAGTATCATATCCGTTAATCCAACTAATATTAAATTACCTTCACCACGTTCAATAGCGAATAAAATTTCATCTTCTTCAAATTCAATATCACTAACATTTAAACCTACAAAATTCTTAGGAATATCCATTTTATTAAAATAAATAGTTCTAGTACCAACATTGATACTTTTGCTACAATGATTATTATTAAGAGCAGAACATATAGCAGAAACCGTTAAATTAGTTGGACAAACAGTTCTCATACCAAATTCTGAAAAAACAGCCTCAACTTTAGGATCATAAATTCTAACAAAAACTTTTTGAACCTTAAAAATTTCTTTAGCAACTTCACAAGTCATTATATTAATATTATCATTAGGCGTAACAGCACAAACCGCATCGCAACTTTCAATTCCAGCTTTCTTAAGTACATCCAAATCAACAGGAAAACCTATTGTTGTAAATCCATTAAAATCTTTTGGTAACAAATCAAAATCTTCTTCATTTCTATCTAAAACTGATACGTCATGGCCTTGATTAGACAAAATGCCTGCAAGGTTTGAACCTACCTTACCGCAACCAACTACTAATATGTTCATCTAAATACTCCTTATTTTCATAAAATAACTCATCTTTTATTGTACCTTATTTAATGCAAAAAATAAAGTAAAATTATAAATTTCATTGAAATTTGTTCAAAAATGCAATATAATTATAAATAAACTTTAAAAGAAATGGTGATTTAAATGCAATTTCAAAGCGAACGCCAAGCAATAAATACTTTGTCCAACATTATAGTAAAAACAGGTGTAAATTTATACAACTCAATAAAATATGTTTATTCATTAGCAGAAGATGATTTTTATAATTGTGATTTTAACGATGTATTAAAAGTTATTGAAAACAACATCAATAATGTTGATTGTTTAAAACATTTAGGACTTAAAATAAATCCACAAAAATGTGCAGAAATGAATTCTGATGAATACAATCAAGTCCTATCTCTTATTTTGTATAGTTTTGCAGTAAGAATACCACTAATTAAAAAATATACAATTAATGATGTATCTATGACTGACAACCAACTAAAAGAAATTTATATCACAGTTTTAAAAAAAGGTGCTTATAATTATAAACAAGCTATTACTGAACAATATGATTTTATTAATAAACTTATTAAAAAAGGACAACCTGTAGCTGAATATAACGCTAATTGGTACAAATCTTTTATACTATCAAACGTGCCTGAACTCGCAATTACTACAAATAAAAACATTTTTTTACTTGGTTCTGTTGATATATTATTTGACATATTTTATAAAAATCTAAAAAATCAAATACAAAAAGCAATTGATTCATTAGACAAAATATGATTAAAATCTACATAATACGCAAAAATATAAACCTCCTATGTCATTTCCACAGGAGGTTTAATTTTTTGTAAGCAAAAAATTATTGTGCGTGTGGTGCAGAAACAGGACATACACCTTCACAAGCTCCACAATCGATACATTTATCAGGATCAATAACATATTTGCTATCTCCAGCAGAAATTGCTTCAACAGGACATTCTGGTTCACAAGCACCACAGCTAATACATTCGTCTGAAATAATATAAGCCATTACAATACCTCCTTTAATTTGTGTATAAGAATTTCTTCTCAATCAGTATTTTAACATAATACAAAAAAAAATCAAGTCTTTAAAAATAAATTTTAACTTCATAATTATGATTTTATTATTTATATAAAGTATAAAAATAAACTTGTTTTTTCATTTATAACATAAATATAATCTTATATGTTATACACTAATAACAAAATGCAATTTATAATTTACTATTATATAGTATATCTTCTTATAGGATTATAAACCATGATTTATATATTAAAAAACTAAATAACACCTTTAAATGTTACTATTTAAGTTACAAACTATTAAGTATTTACAAAATACAAGCCATAATAAAAAATTTTTTTATAAAAATGCTAAAGTTATAAAAAATCCTGCCGATATATATTATATGAAACAAAAAGTTTCATCCATTAACTTTTAAAAAACAAGGGCCCTGTTTTTTAAGAACAATGGAATAAAATTATAAGAAAGAAATGGATTTTCTTTTTAGAAAATTACAGGAGGTAATATTATGGTAATTCAACACAATATTAGTGCATTAAATGCTCACAGACAACTTTCATCAAACCAAAGTGCTGTTGCAAAATCTTTGGAAAAACTTTCATCAGGTTACAGAATCAATAAAGCTGGTGACGACGCTGCTGGTCTTGCTATCTCTGAAAAAATGAGAGGTCAAATCTCAGGTCTAACACAAGCTGGAAGAAATGCTCAAGATGGTATTTCATTGATTCAAACAGCTGAAGGTGCTTTGAATGAAACTCACTCAATTCTACAAAGAATGAGAGAACTTTCAGTTCAATCAGCTAACGGAACATATGATGATAACAATGACAGAGCTAACATTGATAAAGAAGTTCAAGCTCTTAAAACTGAGCTAGACAGAATTTCAACAGCTACTGAATACAACGGTAAAAAACTTCTAAACGGTACAGTTGGTGCTGGTGCAACAGGTATGCCTGATTGGACTAAATCTGGCTTAACAGCTGATTTAGCTACAACTGCTAAAGTAGTTGTTACTAACGTTACTGGATTTGGTGCTAAAGAAGGCAACACAGTAACAATGGAAGCTGGTACTGCTGCTACAGATCTTAAAGTTACAATTACTGATGGTACAGATTCAAAAATTGTAGAACTAGATCTTACTGAAAAACTAAGAAACACAACTAATCCTGGTGCTGCTTTTGCTGCTGGTGACAAAGGTGAACTTGATCTAACAGACGTTGGACTAGGAAGAATCCAATTTGTTGCTAACGATGCATCTGCTACAGCTGATAATGTTGCTACTGATTTAATTTCAGCATACGGTACAGCTGTTACAGTTACTGGTACATCTGCTTCTAGTGACACAATGTCATTCCAAATCGGTGCTAATGGTTCAGAAGAACAATCTGTTGATCTAACAATTGGCGATATGTCTTCTGCTGGTATCGGTGTTGATAGCATTAACTTAACAACTGCTTCAGGCGCTAACAGTGCTATTGATGTTGTTGATACAGCTATCAATAACGTTTCAAGCACAAGAGCTGATCTTGGTGCTCTTCAAAACAGACTAGAGCACACAATCAACAACTTAGGTACAACTAAAGAAAACCTAACAGCTGCTGAATCAAGAATTCGTGACGTTGATATGGCTGCAGAAATGATGACATACACTAAGAATAATATTCTTAACCAAGCTGCTCAAGCTATGCTTGCTCAAGCTAATCAACTTCCACAAGGCGTTCTTCAACTTCTTGGCTAATCAAAGTTAGTTGTCGAAAAGAAATTATGTTTTGTTTTCGCTTTTTTAAATATTGTAACGGAAGCAATGTTTAATTTAAAGCTTATGTCGACTTAATTTTAATGTCTAACTATAACGAGTGCTGCAATAGTGGCACTCGTTTTGTTATGCAATAATAAAAAGCAACTTCATTTAATTCACATGAAGTTGCTTTACTTTTTACATTATTTAATTTGATATAATAGATTTCACTTTACCTTTAATTACTTCTACATCACCAATACCTTGTTTATCTCCAACACTATTAACAGATATACTAACTTCATAATCTTCAGGAATTTCTGTAGTCAAATATTTTTCAACATTATATTTAACACCTGATTTAGATATTAAATAAGGATTTTCTTCTTTATCACATCCTTCAACAATAATATCATTATTTGTATAAGCATCTAACCAAATAGCTGAAGCTGCTTTATAAATTGTTGATGCTGTTTTATCTACTTTAGATTTTTTAGCTTGTGAAAACTGGTTTATTAAAATTGGAAATACAATTGCTAACACTATTAATACAATACCTTGAGCAGCGATCACTTCTACTAATCCAAACGATTTTTTATATGTTGACATTCTTATTATGCACCTCTAATTATTTGTTAAAATATTTAATCCTTTAATAATATTATACCTTATATCGCACAAAAAAACAAGTCCTATTTTGTAGGACTTGTCAACAAAGTTTTAATACTATTTATTCAATTTATTATAAAATATTACATATTTTAACTATTATTCGCCAGAAGGAGTATCTCCATTAACCTTAGCACCAGCTGGAGCTATTGCCTCTTTATTTGTATTAGTATCTTTGACTGTTACATATTTTACACCATCTGTGCCTCCTGCAATAGTAAAAGTAACACCTTCTTTTAATGGAGCAGATAAATAATCAGTAACTTCTACTTCACCTATTTTAGTCCCGCTTATTTCTGTATTACCATTATTACTATATGCATCCGTCCAAGCTGCACTTGCCGCTTGATAAATAGAAGTAGCAGTGCTATTGAGTTCAGATTGTTTAGCATTTTCTAAATATTTAATCATATTCGGAACTATAATAGCAGCAAGAACCGCAATAATTGCAATAACAACAATTAACTCAACAAGAGTGAAACCTTTTTTATTCTTTCTTAATTTTTTGTTGATTTTTTTCATAATTTTTCTCCTCCAATTATTTATTATTTAAAAGTGATTATTCACTTTTTAATTACAACCCTATCGGATAACATCCAACATATGCATTAGCAGATTTTACATTTTTATTATAACTTTTTTGCGCTTTATAACTTTTAAAATTTGTTCCTGGAAAACTTGAATAGTTTTCTTTTGCCCAAAGCACATAATTTACAATAAACTTATCTGGATCCACATTTACAACCCAACTTCCACTTGTCACATCTTTACCTAAAGCATTTGATAAATCCCAATCAAATTTATCAGTTGTCCCATCCTTTTTTTGCATAGTAACCATTGCTTTTGTATTAACACATTCTATTTTAAGTATTTTATCATCCATTCTTTCAATAGCAATTTTATTAACTCTATCTTGCAAAGCTCTATACATAAGTTTTGCATTCTGATTAACAGAATTATTTTTTCCATCTGTAATAGATTTCGCAATAGATGGAGATACAATTAAGGCCAAAATACCTATAATAGCAACAACGACTATTAATTCTACCAGTGTAAAGGCTTTTATTTTTTTATTTAATATTTTCATAAAGTCCTCCACATCTATTTTTAATATAATTACACATTTTTCTGAACACTATAAACATTACATTATTGAACCAGACAAATATCTATTTAACTCTTCTTTATTTTGGCAAGCATACATAGCAGATTTAAGCGTAATTTTTTGTGATTTAACCAATTTAGCAAGACACTGATCAAGAGTTGTCATTCCTGAAGCACGTCCTGTTTGAATAGCTGAATCAACCATATGCACTTTATTTTCTCTTATCATTGAAGAAACAGCATCATTAGCAACAAGTATCTCACTTGCAGCAACTCTTCCATTACCATCCGCTGTAGGAACAAGAGTTTGAGAAACAATACCAACCAAAACGTTTGCAAGCTCTGATCTAACTTGTCCTTGTTGATGCGCAGGATAAACATCTATAATTCTGTTTATCGTCTCAGCAGCACTAACTGTATGAAGTGTTGATAAAACTAAATGGCCTGTTTCAGCAGCAGTAATAGCAGCTGAAATAGTTTCAAAGTCTCTCATCTCACCAACAAGAATAACATCAGGATCTTCACGAAGCGAAGCTCTTAATGAATCTGAAAAATTCTCTATATCAAGTCCTACTTCACGTTGATTTATAATACATTGTTTATGAGTATGTGTGTATTCTATAGGATCTTCAAGAGTTATAATATGAGAATTTTTATTTTCATTAATATGATCAATCATAGCAGCCAAAGTTGTAGATTTACCAGAACCAGTTGGGCCAGTAACAAGAAACAAACCTCTTGGCTCCATTGCGAAATTGTTTAATATTTGAGGAAGCCCAAGATCTTTTACTGTTGGAATTTCATTTCTAAGTAATCTTATTGCAACTGCAACATGACCTCTTTGATGATAAACATTAACTCTGTGTCTGATGCCTGATGCAGATTCATAAGAAAAATCTGTATCTTTAATAGCAGTAATCTGATCATATTGACGTTGATTAACCATTTGTTCAACAGCTTCCATAATCAAACTATCATTCATATCTCCATAAAGACTCAATTTTCTCAAAGAACCATTTATTCTAACAACAGGTGGAAGACCATCTGTTAAATGAACATCAGAAGCTTCCAGAGTTTTTGCATCATCTAATAATTTATTAATACTAATCATACACAAATCCTCACTTTTAATATAAAATTATACAGAAAATGTTGTTTTAACTAATTCATCAATACTAGTTGTACCTTTTAAAACAAGTTCTGCAACGTTTTGTCTTAATAATTTTGTACCATTTGCATTTGCAAGCTTTGTAATTTCTTCAACAGTTCCACCTTTAGCAATCAACGCTGCCATTTCAGGAGTAACCAAAACAATTTCATGAATAGCAGTTCTAGATTTATAACCAGTATGATTACAATGTCTACAACCTACTGCTTCATAAACAGTTTCTGATGAATCAATTCCAAGAAGCATATTTTCTTGTTGATTAGACATTCTTGCTTTTTTACAATCAGGACAAAGTATTTTTACAAGCCTCTGTGCAACTACACCTATTAATGAATTTGCTACTAAATATGGTGGAATTCCCATATCACAAAGTCTAATAATAGTTGATGCTGCATCATTAGTATGAAGTGTTGATAAAACTAAGTGACCTGTAATAGCTGCTCTTATACCAATTTCGGCAGTTTCTGCATCACGCATCTCACCAATCATTACGATATCTGGATCTTGACGAAGAATAGATCTTAAAGCAGCTGAGAATGTCATTCCAGCTTTAGCATTAACTTGACATTGATTAATACCTTCAATATTCTTCTCGACAGGATCTTCAACAGTAATTACATTTACATTAGGTTTAGCAAGTTCACCAAGCGCAGAATACAAAGTAGTTGTTTTACCAGAACCAGTAGGTCCAGTAACCAAAATAACACCATGTGGAACTTTAAGCATTCTATCAAACATATCATAGTTATAATTAATCATACCAAGATCAGTAATTTTTCTAACAGCAACTTCTCCAGTTGAAAGAATACGTATAACTATTTTTTCACCATTAACAGTAGGAAGTGAAGACACACGAACATCAAGTGTCACACCATCAACTGTTTGAGAAAACCTACCATCTTGAGGAATTCTTTTCTCAGCAATGTTCATACCACTAATAATCTTATATCTTGTTGATAATGGATTATGTGCTGAACTACTAATTTTATCAAATTCAACAAGTTCACCATCAATACGAATTCTTATTCTTGTATATTCTTTAAAAGGCTCAATATGTATATCTGATGCATTTTGTCTAAATGCATTCTCAATAATTGATGTAGCAATTTTAACAATTGGTGCATTATCAATTCTTTCTGAAGATTCTTCATTCATAAGTTTACTAATACTACTTTCATCTTCTTGATTAGTAGCATCAACACCATCAAAAATAGTATTAACACTTTTCATTGAGTAGTATTTAATAATAGACTTTTTAATACCTTCTCTTGTAGCAAGTATTGGAGAAATATCCATTCCACATATGACTTTTACTTCTTCAAAAATATAAAAGTTTACTGGATCATATGTAGCAACAGTAAGTCTATGACCTGTTTGTGAAATAGGAATAATTGTATGTTTTTTAGCAATCGTCTCAGGTATTTTTTTAATAACATCAGGATTAATTGTAATCTCGTTTAAATCAACAAAAGGAACACCAATTCTTTCAGATAAAACTTTTGCAAATTGAATATCAGATACAATTCCTAATTCGATTACATAATCTCCAAAAAATTTACCTGGAGTGTTTTGAGTTTTCTGGTACGTAAGAACTTTATGTAGTTGTTCCTCAGTAATAATACCTCTTTGAACCATATATTGTCCTATAGGTACATTTTTCATATTGTGCATAATAACCTCCCAAATATATACTTATTTGTTTAAATATTAATTTTGTGTTATAATCTATAAATCATAGGGGGATTTTGTCATGAATTATACATTATATAACATTATTATTTATGCCTTTATATTTAGTTTTGGAATAACAATTGGAAGTTTCCTTAATGTTTGCATATACAGATTACCAAAAGATGAATCAATTATCTCTAAACCTTCTCACTGTATGAATTGCAATAACAAAATTAAACCTTATGACCTTATTCCTATATTTAGTTGGATTATATTAAAAGGAAAATGCAGATATTGCAAACAAAAAATTCCTTTTAGATATCCTTTAGTAGAACTTTTAAATGGACTAATGTATATAATATCTTTTATATGTTTTGGTTTAACAATAAAAGCTGTTATCATGTGTGTTTTATATTCTTTATTAATAGTTGTTGCTTTTATGGACTGGGACACTATGGAAATAAACGTTGGAGTTATTGTTTTTATTGCACTTTTATCAATTCCATCCTATCTTCTAACAACTGACGCTACATTAATTGAAAGACTCATTGGTATGATTATAATAAGTATACCTTTTTTAATCATTTGTTTAATAACAAATGGAATAGGTCTTGGAGATGTATTATTAATGGGAGCCGCTGGACTTGTTTTAGGATACAAAGTAACCTTAGCAAGTGCATTTATTGGAATTATAATAGCATCTATAGCAGGCGTTACATATAAAATAATAACTAAAAGCTCCAAATTTGCTTTTGGACCATATCTTGCAATTGCAATAGCAATTTCAACTTTTTATGGTGATTCATTAGTTAATTGGTATTTAAAATTACTCTTTTAAAGAGTATACAATATAAGTATTTTTACCAGAATTGCTTCCTGATCCTTTTATAGGATTAGGTGGCATTTTTTTATAAGGATCATCTTCTTTTTGATAATTTAAAAATTTCATAGTTCCTTTAGCTGAAACTCCAATTTTATCATCATTAGGATTGTTCCTGGTCTTATCTTTATCATAAGAAGATGTATTTATATTAAATATTCCATCTTTATAACTTACTTCATAACCATATCTAGTATTGTCATAATACCATTTACCCATCGCAGTATAAAAATCGTTACTTTCTACTTTTTTAAACACTCTTCCATAATAATTTGGAGTTTTTGCACCATTATAGCTGTTTGCAGCAATTCCTTTTGTAATAGCTGAATTACCTATTCCATTAAAATCATTAATAATAGCTATTACTTGAATTTTAGGAGGCGTTACATTTGCATTTTCTGAAGTGTTTAATACAAATCCATTATCAGTCCTAAATTGTTCAAAATTCTTAATAGCATTTAAAGGTAATGTTTTCATATTAGTATACACTTGTGCATACTGTGCATATCTCACACTTTCACAAACATAATTTGTTATTTCTTCTGCAATTGTCCTTTGAGTATCATATTTCTTAGCTCTATTTGCAATAGTCAAAACTGGTTTAGTAACCGAAGAAATAATTATCATAATTATACTCATTATTGCCATAACTACGATTAATTCAACTAACGTGAAACCTTTTAACTGCTTTTTCACTATAATAAGGCCTCCTTTCAAAGTATATATCAATTATGGAGTATTATCTTTTTTCTCCTCAATTTTAAAGAAATACATATTAGGTGTATCTGCATCTGAATTTTTATCAATCTTCGTTACATCAACATCTACACTAACACTATCTTGTGGTAATGTTTTATTACCTTCTAAAGTCATAGCTGGCACAATAAAAGTTACCTCGCCTTTTTGCACATTATCTTTCATAGGATTTTCAGCTTCATAACTTTCAATTTGTTTATCTACTTCCACATTTACTTCATTAGAAGTGTTAACCAGCCTAGCAGTAGAAGAAACAAGCATAACTATTATCGACATCATAATTGCCAAAATAGCCATCGCTACTATAACTTCTATCAGAGTAAATGCTTTTAATTTCTTCTTCATACATATACCTCCAAGCTGTTTAAGGAATAAAATATTCAGCACCAGAAACAGAACCGTATATCTTTTCAAAAATTTCTTTCATTGCTTCATTTAATTCAGTTGTTCCACCTTTTGCAGCTGAGAAATATAATTTTTCACCAGGTGTCTTAGGATCTTCAACTTCACTTGCCATAGATTTCAAAGTGTCTTCAGCATTATTTTTTCCAGAAATACCAAAACCAATTGTAAAAACTGTTGCTCCTAAAAATTTTGCATTTTGCGCAGCAGCAATAGATGCTTTTCTGCTAGGTTCATCAGAACCATATCCAGAACCATCATTTACAACTTTAAATTTATACAAATCATCTTTAGAAGTTCCTCCACCAGCTATTGGATAATAAAAAGTTGGCTCACCATCTCCAAAGAATATTACAAAAGTATTATCTGCTAATCCATCCTCTTCTGGAGCTGTTATTGTACCTGGAGGTGTAGTAGGTGTGCTGCCAGATTGATTATTTGCTGCTTCTTGAATACTTTGTCTAATAATATCATTAGCTCCAATCATACCTGCAACCATATTTGTTCCACCATTACCTGCACTTCCTAATACAGAAGCTATTTTTGATTTAACTTCATTTAAATTATTACTTAAATTTCCTCCATCCATATTAATGGTAGTACTTGATTCTGAAAATGCTACCAATCCAATTCTTACATTCGGATTATTTATAACAGCTGGATTACTCGCATCATTTGGATCTCCACCCATCGTTTGTATTATTTGATTAACAAAATTTATAGATGCATTTTTTACATTTGTAGTATCATCCTTATCCATACTTCCAGATCTATCAAAAACCATTATAATATCTGTTTTATCTGTACTAGAACCTGTTGAAGAAATTATCTGAGATACTTTTGTTTCATTATCATCAAAATGACCAATAGCCTCCATATGCGTTGTTCCTTGATCATCTTTAATTATCACAATTTTATCATCTTTATCAGATACCATGTCACTTCCAACTGCTAAACTTACATTAACAGTTAATTTATCACCATTTTGCATTTGACTTATTTTTTCTCTTATAGGTCTAAATGATTCTAACTCGTTATTTTCAAGACAAGATATAAATGCGTCTAAATTACTTTTAGCAATAGAATAAACTTGATTATCACCATAGTGTTTAATTGATTTTTTATTTAATGATGTAACAATAGCCAATGAACAAGTTACTATTAATATTAACATAGACATAAGGCACACTACTGTTATAAGAACCATACCTTTTAAATTCTTTTTAAACTTAATCAATTAATCTCACCTCTTCATATTTTGTCAATCATTATATTAAGAAATAATGTAATTTCCTCCATCAAACACATCAACATAAGTTTCTTGTGTTGTTGTCTCTTCCTCTTCTGTTACTATCTCTTCATAAACTTCTTCCATAATCTGATCCATAACAGATTGAAGTGCTGCCTCATTTTTATTAGATGAAAAATACAAAGGATTATCATTATCATCTTTACTAGCCATACTTTTTAATGTATTAATAGCTTTTGTATCTTTTCCAACACCAAAACCAATTGTAAAAACTTTAATACCTAATAATTTAGCATTTTCAGCAGAAGCTTTTGAAGAATCTATAACATTTTGTGTAGTATCTTTTCCATTTCCTATTTTATTTCCAAATTTATATAAATCAGTTGCTGATGTGCCTTTATGTAATATTTTATATCCATATGTTGGACCTCCATCACCAAACATAATTATTATCTTTTTTCTCTTTCCTTCATTTGCTTTAGGTTTTAAATATTCACAAGCTTTCACCATACCTGATGCTATATGAGTACCTCCAAAACCAGTTGCAAATAATCCATCATAAATCTCTTTTTGAATTCCAGTTGTTGGTTCACCATAATAATCTTTTGGAGAAGTAAATTTATCAGTTAGCGGAATCAATATATTCCCAGCTG
Source organism: Oscillospiraceae bacterium (assembly GCA_965226565.1). GTDB lineage: Bacteria > Bacillota > Clostridia > Oscillospirales > Ruminococcaceae > SZUA-444. The sequence goes on along the minus strand of CBDDDI010000004.1, from coordinate 623,051 downwards.
AGCCTCCCCAAACAGCTATATAAAAACCAGCTTCTTCAGAAAAACTAACTGCCCCTATTCTTACTGATTTATCAGCCTTTTTTTCATGAATTTGATCCATAAATTTAATTGATGCATCTCTTACAGCATTTGTATCATCTTGTTTCATACTTTGTGATGTATCAAAAACAAGTACTATATCAGTTCCTGAATATTTAGCAGTCGTGGTTTGATTTCCCCCACTATTGCTACTTCCACTTTCACTAACTAAAACTTTTTCAGCTATTAATTCACGTGAAACTGTTGCATAATTTCCTTGAAAATTTCCTTCAGCTTGTGCATATATATTACCATCACTATCTTTTTTAAGTATTATTTTATCATCATCTTCTGAGATAGTTTTTGTTCCAATTTTCAAATTTAAATTTACAACTATAGTGTCTTCAGCGCTCATACCAAATATCTTTTCTCTAATAGGATCAAAAGATTTTAGCTCAGGATTTTTTAAACAACTTATAAATGAATCCAAATTACTTTTTGCAATAGAATAAACTTGATTATCTGTATAATGTTTTATAGATTTTCTATTTATAGATGTAACAATTGCTAAAGCACAAGTTAATGATAATATCAACAAAGACATAAGACACACTACAGTAATAAGCACCATGCCTTTTAAATTTTTCTTTCTTTTGTTCATATAATCACCTACTTATCATCTAACAACCTCACTAATTATAAGATCTATAAACAAAGTAGTAACAATTATTTTTTTATAAAGTTACTACTTAATTTTAAGATGAAAAAATCTATAACTACTTTACTGATTTTGATTTTTTAGAGAACATTAATACTGAAACTTCAAATTCAAAGTCTCCTTTTCCTTGGTCTTTTTCACCAATTACTTCAACCGCTCTAATATTATCAACAATTACTGCTTTATTTTTCTTATCCAATTTATCTAGAAATTTTAATAGTGGTCCAAAACGCTGTTGTGGAGTAGTTTTAAAAGTAAAAGTCATTTTTGATGCAGATGTCAAAACAATTTTTTCTCCACTAGATGTTCCACTACTTTCAGAAAAATATTTTCCATTGCTACCTATAGTTCCATATGTATATGGCAATATAGACATATTTCTTATATTAATTTTCACATCATTTTCTTGGCACAAATCGTATATATACTTATCTCTTTGATCTGAAGTTTTATCAGGTAAAATAAATGGATCTTCTTTTAATAACTTTGTAATTTCATTTCTTTCTTGTGCTAAAACTTCAATTTTAGCTTTTTTAACTTTATATTCTTGATATTCTTGTTGTGAAGTAGCTAATGCTACTTTAGATTCATTAAGCTTGTCTTTTGCAGGAAGTATAACAATAATTATGCCAAGGATTAAAGTAATAACAATAACAGCACCAGATAAAATTATTTTTTCTCTATAATTCAGTTTCATTATTAGTTACCTCCTTGATCTTTAAATGTTCTATCTTGTGCAACCATATTACCGCCTAAAACGTTTTCGCCTTTAATTTCTAATACTATATCTGCCTTCCAACTTTTTTTAGATTGCTCATATTCATAACCTGTGTATAAAACATTTGCAAAACTTGTTGATTTTGAAAGTATAGATTTTATTGTTCTTGCTGGAACATCATTACTTTTTGTTAGTAACGATACTGAAAGCAAACCATTATTAAAGTCGAAACCTCTTAAATCAAATTTCTCTCCTGTTTCATCATCAAGGATAGTTACTAAATCATTAATAACTTTTTGCCTCATAACAGGCAACGTATTAAATTTTTGAGTAACATTAGCTATATTTTCTTGTTGAGATTTTAATTTATTAATTTCCTCTTGCAACGCATTATATCTTTTTACAGTGTCAATAGCTTCCGGAGAAGAAAGAGTTGCTTTAATATGCTTAACTTCTCTAGCATTCTTATTTGTAAAATGTGTTATTATACCAAAAGCCAATCCTATTACTATTGCACCAACTAAAAACCAAGTACCAATTTGCATTACAATTTTATTAGTAGGAACATCAACTTGCTTAACCAATTCAGAATCAGTATCAAGCAAGTTTGTAAAATCATTCTCTTTATCACCTTTTATCATTGCACCAACAGCATTTGCAAAACATGAAAACTCAAGATTTTCATATCCTACTATACCTGAATCAGCTTTTAAAAGAGATGTGCTTACATAAGATTGTTCAAGAGCTGTAGTAAGCCTAATAAATAAAGAAGTATCACCATAAAAAACTATATCTTTAATTGGCTGAGAACTTCTTGATTTTTGGAATTGCATCATTCTAAAAATATTTTCATTTACAGCTTGGAACATATAGTCTTCTCTATCATCATAGTTATCTGGTGAAATTGAAGCAAACCTTGAAAAAGAAAGTTCACCATTATCATAAATATTAATATTAATAAATGTAGGATCAATTTCAATTAACATAAGAGGCATTTTATATGATAAAGATCTGTCTTGCTTAACAATTTTAGTAATTGAATAACAACTAACAGAAACATCTTTTAACACAACTCCAAGCATTGAAAAAACTTTTCTAAAATTCTCAATAACTGGTTTTGGACAAGTTGTTGCAAGAACTTTAACCATTTGATTTTCATCTTGATTTTCATCTTGACCTTGGCTTGTCCTTAAATTTGGATCTTGTCCTTCATCAACAACAGAAAAAGCAATGCTTTGTTCATCAATAACATCAAGTGTTTGTTGCAATTGGCTTTGAACAATTGTTTTAAGATGTGAACCTTTAACTTTAGGAACATGCATCTCTTTAAACATAATCAAATTTGATGCAAATGTGACAACAGCTTCTTTATCAATCATTTTATTTTGAACTAAAACATCATTTATTTTTGAAGCTAGCCTAGGAATATCAAGAACAAGTCCATTTTCTATCAAATCATCTGAAAGCTCAATTTCAGCAGCTTTAATAATTTTTAATTTATCATTTGTATGTTTACCATGTACAACTCTTATATTTTTATCTGTAATATCAAATGAAAGCATATCTTCACTCCTATATTATTTTATAGTTTCTAAGTTTGCATATAACGCTGGATAAATAGCAGCTACGACAAAACCAATTATAAGACCAATTATAATAATCATAACAGGTTCTAACATACTAACTAATCTTTGAATAGCACTATCCGCTTCATCTTCATAATATTCTGACATTTTAGTCAAAATCTCATCAAGAGCACCTGTTTCTTCACCAGTGTTAATTATTGAGCAAAACATAGCATCAAAAATCTCTGTTTTTGCAATTGCATTACTTAATACATCACCTTGTTTTACATCAATAACAACTTGCTCAAATTTCTTTTGGACATAACTATTATTTAATATTGAAACTGAATGTTCAATACATTCTACCATTGGAATACCACTAGCATATAAAGACGCCATTGTTCTTGAAAAACGTCCCATATATATTTTTACTATTAGCTTTCCTATACCTTTACATTTAGTTATAAATTCATCAAATTTTATTCTAAATTTAGGAGTTTTTAATATGTACATTATAGCCAATACTAACGCTGCATTAAACAATAACATCACGTACCATTTATTTCTGAAAAAATCAACCATTCCCATAAGTATTTTAGTTTGAGTTGGCAACTCTGCTCCTTCAAACATCGACATAAATGTTGGCAAAATAAAAGTAAACAATCCTATTACTATAGCAACAGTCAAACATAATAAAATTATAGGATAAATAATAGCTCCTTTTATTTTGTTATTCATTTTGGTTTCTTTTAAATACTGATCAGACAAACGTTCCATAACAACGTCCAATGATCCTCCTGTTTCACCAGCTGAAACCATACTTATAAAAAATTGTGGAAAAACACCATTTTGCATTCTTAAAGAATCTGAAAATGATATACCTTTTTGAACATTCTCATAGATTTCTAACCAAATAGCCTTCAAAGCTTTATTATCTTCATTTTTATAAAGAATGTTAAGAGATTTCACAAGCGTTAATCCTGATGACATCATAGAACTTAATTGACGAGAACAAAATGCTAAATCTTTTGTTTTTATTTTCTTAATTGTTTTAACTTCTTTTGCTTGTGTTTGTTTTTGACTAATTACAAACAATTTTCTTTGTTGCATTTTTGCACAAAAATCATTGTAATCTTCGCAATTAATTTTACCACTAACAACATTTCCTGAATAATCTCTTGCTTTATACGTAAAAGTATTCATAAATTATACCTCCCGGCATTTTGCTTTATAATCCGTGATTTATAAATGAATTATAACATTCTCTGGAACTATTTTCAACTAATGTTCATATTTTTTGTAGATTCTTTAAAAAAATTGTATAATTTGCATATATTGTATAAGTCCTATTTTATGATTTAGATATATTTGTAATTTAAAAAAAGTGAACTTTTTGTTATTAATGCATATTATATTATATAAAACAAAACTTTGTAATAAATAGCAATATTAGTTAACTTAAAAGTTCATAAAATGTTTATTATATAAAAATATAGCGCAATGATATAAACATTCCGCTATATTAGGTTTTGTATAAATATAAATATTAAAATTACTACAAGGAGCGAATCATGGATAATATGAATATGAATATGGACATGAGCATGAACAATATGAACATGGACATGGATATGAATATGATGGATATGAATAATAACATGAATATGAACATGGATATGAACATGATGAACATGGAAAAAAATATCAACATGGGAAATTGCACTGGTTCAGATATGAGCATGGATATGGAAATGGATATGACTAATATGAATAATATGATGAACAACATGATGGATACTAACATGAGCAACAATATGAATAATTCAAACATGAACATGACTAATATGAACAACAATATGTGTAACAACATGTGCAGAAACATGTGTAACATGAACAACATGAATAATATGATGACAAATATGAAAAATTCTAATCTTAGACAGCCAACAACACGTTTTCCAAAAGAAACTCCTGTTGCAATGGCCTATATTCCATATCAAATGTGGGAACAACCATATGATATGAACGTCGCATTAACAAGAGGAACAATTTTCCCATGTCTTGACAAACCTTTTATAGGAGAGGAGGCTGTAAATAATGGATAGCAGACAACAATTAATGAAAAAGATACAAATGTACAGCTTTATGCTTACTGATTTACATTTATATTTAGACAGCCATCCTTTTTGCCAAAATGGATTACATTATTTTAAGAAATATGAGGATATGTTAGCTATGGCCACAAAAGAATATGAAGAAAATTATGGACCTATTACACTTTCAAGTGCAGCAAATGGTGATTATTGGTCATGGGTTGATGAACCTTGGCCTTGGGAAATGGAGGTGTAATATATGTGGCAATATGAGAAAAAACTTCAATATCCTGTAAATATTAAAAATCCTAATCCTGCAATGGCAAAAGTCATTATCTCACAATTTGGTGGACCTGATGGCGAACTTGGTGCAGCTACAAGATATTTAAGCCAAAGATATACTGCTCCAAACAGCCAAGTAAAAGGTATATTAAACGATATTGGAACAGAAGAACTAAGCCATATTGAAATGGTTAGTACTATTCTTTATCAACTTACTAGAAATCTTTCTATAAAAGAGATAAAAGAAAGTGGTTTTGATACTTATTTTGTTGATCACACAACAGGAATCTATCCAATAGCAGCTTCCGGAACTCCATTTACATCAGATATGTTCCAATCAACAGGTGATGCAATTGCAGATATCACAGAAGACTTAGCAGCAGAGCAAAAAGCTCGTTTATCTTATGATAATATTTTAAGACTTTGTGACGACGCAGATGTTAGAGAGCCAATTAAATTCTTAAGAGCAAGAGAAATTGTACATTTCCAACGTTTTGGTGAAGCATTAAGATTAATAACAGACGATCTTGATTGTAAGAACTTCTATGCTTTCAATCCAAGTTTTGATATGAAAGATTCTTAATCTAAAAAATTTATAATAACAAATAAAACAAGGCAACTTTTAACTACAAAAGCTGCCTTGTTATTTTTATTTAATTAATACCATTTCCAAAATCCTCAAACAATTTGCTAACTAAATCTTTAATAACTTTATGTTCAGGTAATTTAAGTTCTTTGTCTTGCTCATAAATATCTTTAGCTGATTTTCGAGCTAATTTTAATATATCCATATCTTGTGACATATCTGCAATTTTAAATTTAGGCAATCCATGTTGTCTATTTCCGAAGAAATCTCCTGGGCCTCTTATTGCCAAATCTTTTTCAGAAATTTTAAAACCATCATTTGTAGAAGCTAAAATTTTGAGTCTTTTTTTACTTTCCTCTTTCGTAGTATCAGTAATCAAAATACAATGTGATTTTTTATCACCTCTACCAACTCTACCTCTTAATTGATGAAGTTGAGACAATCCAAATCTATCAGCATTTTCAATCAACATAATAGTAGCATTAGGAACATCAACACCAACTTCAACCACTGTTGTAGATAAAAGTAAATCTAATTTATGATTTTTAAAATCTTGCATAATCTTATCTTTTTTAGTAGCAGAAAGTTTGCCATGCAAAATTCCTATATTAACTTCAGACAAAGAGCTTCTACTTAAAATTTCAGCATATTCAGTTACAGATTTAACATCATTTTCATTTTCTTCAATCATAGGACAAACTATATATGCTTGTTCACCATCTTCAATATGTTGTTTTACAAAATTAAAAGCTCTTTCTCTAAGTTTGCCTGTAACAGCATATGTATCCACTGGCATTCTACCAGCTGGTAATTCATCCAAAATAGAAACATCAAGATCACCATAAATAATAAACGACAATGTTCTAGGAATAGGAGTTGCTGACATTACAAGTTTATGAGGATTATTACCTTTTTTAGAAAGAGAAGTTCTTTGATCAACACCAAATCTATGTTGCTCATCAGTAATAACAAAAGATAGATTTTTAAATATAGTCGTATCAGTAATAATAGCATGCGTTCCAATTATAACTGAGTATCCACCTGATTTTATTTTTTCTTTAATCTGTTTTTTCTCTTTAGCAGAAACAGATCCAGTAAGCAAACAAACATTAACTCCTAAAGGTTCTAAAAAAGATTTAAAAGTTTCAAAATGTTGATTAGCCAAAATTTCTGTTGGAGCCATTAAAGCACTTTGGAATCCATTTTTATAAGCAATATAACAACAAGCTGCTGCAACAACAGTTTTTCCAGAACCAACATCACCTTGAACAAGTCTATTCATAGAATATTTACTAGACATATCCTTAACACAATCAGATATCGCATTTTTCTGAGCATCAGTAAGCTCAAAAGGCAACTTATCAGTAAATTCTTTAATATCAACATCTTGCATTTTATTTGCAACAAGCTTATTATTTTTCTTTTTAAGCATTAACATACCAATTTGCAAAACAAAAAGCTCATCAAAAATTAATCTTTTCCTAGCAATATCAACATCTTGCATATTAGTTGGAAAATGAATATTTTGCAATGCAAATTGTAATGAACACAAACCATGTTCTTGAACAATTTTTTTAGGCAAAGTCTCAACAAGAGTATCATTAAAATATAGCAAAGCATTACTAACACAATTTCTAACAAGAGAAACAACAAGTCCTTCAGTAAGATTATAAATAGGTTGAATCTTATTATCATCATCAGAAACAATAATTGGAGATGAAATTTCTTTTCTTATAAGACTTCCTGTAATTTTGCCATATAAAATAAAAGTCTTTCCAACTTCCAATTTATTAAACATATAATCACTATTATAAATAGTAATAGTGATATCATTAACATAATCCGTAGCAACAGCTTTATAAATAACTAAACCTTTTCTTATATAAGAAGGTGATAATTTTTTTGTAATAACACATTGTATTACAACATTTTCATTATGTGCAGCATCAGAAATAGAAACAGGCGAAGTAAAATCCAAATAAGACCTTGGAAAATGGTGCAACAAATCATCAATAGTATTTATTCCAAGCTTTTTATAAGCATTTGCTCGCTTTTCTCCAACACCTTTTAGAAATTTAATATCACTTTCCAAATAATTTTCCATTATACTCACCTCTAAATAAAAACAGGATTTCAGCAAGAAATCCTGTTTAAAATTTTTTTAGTTGTCTATTCAACAGAAATAATATAATAATAAACAGGTTGACCACCATTTACTAAAGTTACTTCTATATTGTTACCAAGTTTTTGTTGGATTTGATTTTGCAGTTCTTCAGCATCCGAATCAGTAATGTCACTACCATAAATAATTGTGACAAAAGAACTATCGCTCTTAACAAGTTTCTTTGTTAATTTATAAGCAGCTTTTGCAACATTTTTATCAGTGAAACTCAATTTGCCATTATTAAGAGCTAAAATTTCACCTTCTTTTATATTGTGACCTTCATAATCTGAATCACGAGCAGCAAAAGTAATTTGACCAGTTGAAACTTTTTCAAGCGCATTAGTCATTTCAATTTTGTTGTAATTACAATCTTGATCAGGATCAAAAGCCAAAATTGCAGAAATTCCTTGAGGAATTGTTCTTGTTTGCAAAACACAAACTTCTCTATCCGCAAGAGATATAGTTTGTTCTGCTGACATAATAATATTTTTATTATTAGGTAAAACAAAAACAGTCCTAGCAGGTGTAGATTCAATTGCAGCCAATAAATCTTCTGTAGAAGGATTCATAGTTTGACCACCTTGAACAACACAATCAACACCAACATCTTTAAATAGTTCTTCTATTCCATTACCACAAGCAACAGCAACAAATCCAAAATCTTTAGTTGGTTTAGCTGGAACAAATTTTTTCTCTTTAGAAATTTTTGCTTCTTTTTTTCTATCTTGATGTTGCTCACGCATATTCTCAATTTTTAAATTAATTAAAGATCCAAATTTCAATGCTCTTTCAATAGCATTACCTGGATGCTCAGTATGTACATGAACTTTGATAATATCATCATCATCAACAACCACAACGCAATCACCAATTGTTTCTAAATAAGCTCTTAGTTTAAGTGGATCTTTTGAATCTTGTGATTTTTTAACAATAAATTCTGTACAATAAGTGAAATTAATCTCTTCATCCATTTCTCCAACAGTAGCAGAGAAATTTTCAACAGTAATAGTTTTTGTTACTGGAGCTGCAGGAGTCGCAATTTGATTTCCTTTAAAAACATCAAGCATTGCTTCAAAAATAATAAGCAATCCTTTTCCTCCAGCGTCAACCACGCCTGCTTTTTTAAGTACTGGTAACATATCCGGTGTTTTTTCTAATGTATCAGCTGCTTCTTTGCAAACTTCTTGCCAAAAAGCAGTTATATCTTCATAATCATTAACAATTTTTCTAGCTTTTTCTGCACTACATCTAGCAACAGTTAAAATTGTACCTTCAACAGGTTTCATAACTGCTTTATAAGCTCCATCAACTCCGAGTTCTAACGCATTTGCAAGATCCGCACAATCTGCAGTTTTTGAATTAGCAAGAGCTTTTGAAAATCCACGAAAAATCAGTGATAATATAACTCCTGAATTACCTCTAGCACCTCTAAGTAATGCTGATGCAGTAGTTTCCGCAACTTTACCAACTGTTACATTTCTTTCTAATATTTCAAGCTCTTTTAAAGCAGCACTCATTGTCATAGACATATTAGTTCCTGTATCTCCGTCTGGAACAGGATAAACATTTAATTCATCTACCTCACGTTTATAATTTGAGATAGTTACAGCTGCAGAAATAATAGAATTTCTCAGCAAACTTCCTTCTAACACAAAAGTTCCTCCTTGTTATGATTTCATACCATCAATGAACACATTTATTTTTGATACTGTCAAATCTGTTCCTTCTGAAATCACATATCTAACCTTATTTATTACACTGTCAACAACCGCAGAAATATTAACTCCATATGAAACTGTTATATGAAGATCAATTATCAACTTTTCATTTTTAAAATTAATAATAACTCCTCGATCAATGGCACTGTTTTTATTGAAAACCGATAACATTCCTTGTTTTGGTCCAAACGGATTCATTTGCACAACACCAAAACAGCCAGTAACAGTCTGACCAATTAGCGAAGTTAGATATTCATTTGAAATTTGTATAGTTCCCAAGTGATTTTGAATCTTTACCAAAACAAGCACCCCTAACAAATATATTTTCTTAATTATATCATATTAACTTTTTCGTTTCAAGTTTTTTCAAATTCACTTATTTCTCAATCAGATTTTCCTTAAAAAACATTTGTGTTATAAACAAAACCAATGTGAATATAAATATTTCTTATTTTATTGCGCATTTTATGTCGTAATGATAAACTACATCTTTTAAAATAGCATCATAATTATCTTTTATTTTATTATAAAAACCAATCTCATAAAATTGTAACAATTTTTCAATTCTAAAAACATCAGTAGAATATTTTTTTAATAATAACTCAGTTACACTTTCACAATATTCTTGTACAGTCTCTTTCATTCTTTTTTGTATCTTCTTTTTATATTCATCTGGATCATCTTGCTCATCTCGTGATAAATCTTCTTCATTAACAACAAAACTGATTTTTGCATAAATATTAATTTTACCATCTTTAAGTTTAATACTTAGTTTTGTTTTAAACTGTTCTCCAATAATAGCTAAAATTCTATTTTCAACTTTTACATTAAAAAACATGTTTTTAACTTCATCTGTTAAAATCTTAATTCCCGCTGTATCTTTTCTATCAACTTCTGCAATAACTTTTCCATCTTTTAATATTGCTGTTTTTATTACAGATATAATTTCAGTATCTTTTTGACTTTTATCGTCTCCAGATCCTCCAGATCCTCCTTCTTCAGATTTTGATTCTTCCTCATCTTCTGAACTTTCTCCTTCAGCTTCAGAAGAATATTCTTTTGGTCCAGCTTCATCTAATTCAGCTTTTGCTTTCTTTTTCTTATCTTCTAGTTCTTTCTTTTCATCTTTAGATTTCTCTTTTTCATCTTTCGACTTTTCCTGTTCAGCTTTTGAACTTTCTTCTTTAGGTTGAGGACTATCTGGCTCTGGTTTAGAAGTATCCTCTTCTTCTGCTTCTGAGCCTTTATCTCCTTCTTTTTTAGAACTGTCCTCTTTTGCCTTAGGATCACCATATTTTGGTTTAGCAGTATCATCTTTTTCTTCTGGTTTTAATACTGTTTTTACTTTTTTAATAATTGGAACAATTGTTGAATCTGATTTACATTCACATGCTGAAACAGCCTTAAAAAGTTTTGCATTAATACCATATCCATCTTTAGCAGTTAACTCCAAAATATCTTCTAACGTTTGAGACGAAATAAATCCTGTCTTTATATCAAGTTCAACTATTTCTAAAGCAGTTCCATCAACATAAGCAATGTCTATACCAGGATACACAACTTCATTTTGAGTAAAATATTCTAATATAATTTCAATATTATCTTGTTTAATACTTTCTCCTAAAAGAATCAATTTCATATGCCCAAGAAAGATTTTTTTACCTTGTTTAACTTCAACATCTTTAATAGCTTCAAAAATAGTTTTACCTTGTCCTTCAACCACATTAACTCCTACTTGAGACTCTCCACCTGCAATTAATCCAGTTGGAGAAAAAATTTGCATTGAAACTTTATATCCATTAGTATCTTCGTCCTTATCTATTCCAATAAGTTGAACTACTGAACGTTTATCAATCTCTGTAATATTATCACAACCTGTCAACATAAAAACACATATAACACATAAAAATATTGATAACTTTTTCATATTTATACCCTTTTTAGTTTTTTATTTGGTTTTTTAGTGCACGTAAGCATTACTATCAACGGAACAACTGTCGTTAAGAGCACTACTACTGGAGGTGAAACCCATTTATCAACTACATGATCAAATTCACTATGAGATTTATAAGTCACTACAACAACAATAGCTAATATTACTCCCCATCCAATAGATAAATACTTTTGTTTAACTCTTGAGACTATATTTCTAACACTATGTGCAGCTATAAAAAGATAAAATCCAACTGCAACTATTGCACATAAAGTCCATTCTACCATATAAACAGCATCAAATCTCTCAAACAACCTTGTCTTTGAATATGCTCCTACTGCAAACAATGGCAAATAAGTTATTCTTACAAATTCTCCAAGATAAGATGTATATATAAATACAATTATATTTATAATTACTGCTTTTATTGCTAAAAATCCATATGTTGCTTTTATTATTCCACTTTTTAAAAATGGTAATAACAATGCAATTGCAGGAAGCTCTGTATTCATTCCAATTTCTTTTAAAATTACTTCTATAAAACTTTTTGTCATATTATCAGAAACTAAATTTACATTAATTATACTCATTGTGTTTTGAGAAGTAATTCTAATAATTATTAACATTATAAAAAATGCAACCATAACAATTGTTGACGTTCTTGCAATAGGTTCTATTCCAAGAACAGCAACATAAATTGAAACTAAAATTATTGATAATGATATAAATCTAGGACTATTTATACTAGGAAACGTTTCTGTCATGAAAAAAGTAAAATATCTAACAGCTCTAAGAGCTACAATCATAAAAAACACAGCATAAAGTCCAAAAAGTGCTTTACCTAAAATTTTTGATTTTGCAAAAGCAACTTCACAAACACTTTGATTTTCTGTTCTTTTATATAAAACTATTATTGGAATAACCATTAAAACTTGAATAAGTCCTGCAATAATAACAGAAATCATTACAATTCCACCAGAAGTATCTTTTAATGGATTTGCAGTAATCATTCTAGATATTCGACATATTAATAATAGCATTATAAGTTGTCCGTAGCTTATTTTTTTCATGCTATTTTCCTTTCGATTTATTATTGTAATTTGTAACACCATTTAATTTTGTCACATTAGTATGAGTTTTCTCAAGAGTTTTAAATCCAGTTCTAACTAAAACATCTTTCGTTGCTTTAAATGTGAATGGTGCTATTGGAGCTGTATATGGCACACCAAAAGTCTCAATTGCACAGATATTTACTATTAAAACTCCTAACAATAATGCCACTCCATAAAGCCCAAGAGTTCCTCCTAAAATAATAAATGCTATTCTTAATATTGAAGTTTGCTGATTTAATCCAGAAACAACAAATGAACTTGTTGCTGTTAATCCTAAAACTATCAACAATGGAGCACTTATAAGACCTGAGGTTACTGCAGCATCACCAATAACAAGTCCTCCTACTATTCCTACAGCTGCTCCTACTACTTTAGGCAACCTTATTCCAGCTTCTCTCATTATTTCATACAATATCGTTATTATCAAAGCTTCTGCTAAAATCGAATACGGCGTTGTCTGTTTGGACGATATAAGATTTAATAATAACGAATGCATAAACATTTCTGGATGAAAAGTTACTACTGCAACATATATTCCAGGAAGCATTGTCGCTAAAAAGAAAGCAAAATATTTTAGCCATCTAATATATGTTCCGTAAAAAGGTCTTTGAGAATAATCATCCATAGTTTGAAAATTTTCTGCAAAAAGCGTTGGAACTACTAATACAAAAGGTGTGTTGTCTATCATAACAGCAACTCTACCTTCTAATATTTTTGCACAAACAACATCTGGTCTTTGTGTAGAATCTACTCCTGAAAAAAGTGAAAAAGGTTGTCCTTGTAAAAAAGGCTCAACATATCCACTTGAAAGCACTGTGTCAAGTTTTATATCTTTGAGTCTCATTTTAACTTTTTCAACTAATTTTGTTGGAGCTCTATCTGTCATATATGCAATAAATATGTCAGTTTGACTTACTTTGCCAACATTCATCGCTTCAAATTTTAAATTAGGACTTTTGAGTCTTCTTCTAATAAGCGAAACATTAATTCTTACTGTTTCAACAAAACCATCTTTTGCACCTTTTACATTAACCTCTGAATTTGGTTCTTCAACTGAACGTGTAGCAAAACCTTGAACTCCAAGGCTAATTGCTTTTGATTGTCCGTCAACAATAACAACAACAAATCCACACATTATATATCTAAATAAATCACCATAAGTAGTTATAAGTGTTCTATCATAAGTCATTAATACATTATTCATCAAATGCTGTATAACATCATCTGATGTTGAATTTTGACCAAGATCCATATTCATAAGAGGTTTAAATATTAAATTTGCACTAATTCCTGTATCAGTCAAACCTTCACAAGTAACTATTGCACCTTTGTGACCTGACAACATAATATCATTAATCATTAAATCAGCAGAATTATTCATTATTGCACGTATTTCTGTTAATGCTAATGTTAAATCAGAATTTATTAGTTTTTCATCATAATTTGAGCTATTAATATTTCTGATTTTCTTGTTCATTTTTTCTCCTCCATAAATATAGATTTTTTTGCAAAATATCACACAAGACTTTTATTATAATATCCTAAAATATATCAGAATATGAATTTTTATAAAAAAAATGTTTAATATAACCTTGTGGTGATAAAATGATTATAGTAATTATAAGAGCGATAATTCTTTATTTTGTAACTTTGTTTGCAATTAGACTTATGGGAAAAAAACAACTCGGAGAGCTTCAACCTTCCGAGCTTGTTATTACAATTATGCTTACAGATATAGCAACACTTCCAATTCAGGATTTGAATTTACCTATGTTTATGGGTATTGTTCCAATACTTGTCTTTATTGCAGTAGATATATTATCATCTTTTGTATCTCTTAAATCAAAATCATATAGAAAATTATTATCTGGAACTCCTCAAATAATAATTCGTGATGGAACTATAGACCAAAAGAAATTAAAAGAATTAAGATTTACAGTTGATGATTTATTTGAATCAATGAGACAAAATAATATTTTTGATATATCAGAAATTCAATTTGCTATTGTAGAAACAACAGGTTCAATAAGTCTTTATCAAAAATTTCCTTATCAAACTTGTACAGCAAAAATGATGCATTTAAAAGGCAAATCAAAAAATCCGCCTCAACTTATCATTGAAGACGGAAAAATTATAAACGATTCACTTAATTTTCTTTGTAAAAACGAAAAATGGGTTATTAACCGTTTAACTGAACGCAACTTAAAACTTGAAGATGTGCTTTTAGTTACTGCTGATGAAAACGGAATTGTAAATTCTATTAAAAAAGAGGGATAATTTGAAAAGATTAGTTTTTAGTATATGTGTTTTTATTATATTAATTATAACCTCAATAATAATGTTATTAACGCTAAAAGGTTATAACAAAGAATTCACAGAGAAAATAGATACAGCTATAATGTATTGGGAAAAAAATGATAAAGAAAATACTTTAAAAGCTGTAAAAGATATAAATACTTTCTGGGAAAAGTATGATTTAATAATGTCATACACCGTAACAAACAGCGAGATATCATCAATTTCTACTAATATAGCAAAATTAGAACCTCTATTAAAAGAAAACAGCATACAATTTCTAGCAGAATGCGAAAGCATCAAAGATGCAATAGCAGCACTTTATGATGAAGAAATGCCATCATTGCATAGCATATTCTAATCTTTAGATAACTCAGAAATAATATCAATAAAACTTTCTACATCAGAGAAATCTTTATACACAGACGCAAATCTAACGTATGCAACACTATCATATTTTTTAAGTTCTGCAAGAACCATATTACCAATTTCAGTAGTAGTAATATGATTTTTGAGTTTATTACCTCCAGCATTTTCAATGCTATCAGCAATCACAGTAACAGTGCCATAAGAAACAGGTCTTTTTTTAACTGCAGATAAAATACCACCAATAAGCTTGTTTCTATCAAAAGGTTCGAAAGAACCATCTTTTTTAAAAACCATTAAAAGTGGTTTTTCCACAATCTCATATGTAGTAAATCTTTTTCCACATTTACCACATTCTCTTCTACGTCTTTTTTTATCCTCACTAGGACGACTATCAATAACTTTCGTATCTTCGTAACCACAAAAAGGACACTTCATAACTTTTTCTCCTTAATCAGTTATAAGCTATATTTTTCCGTTAAATAATCCTCTACTATATATTGCATAGAAATTGGTGTTACAAAATTTTCAGTTAACAAATCAAATATTTCTTTTACAACTTCATACCTAGTTGAAATACCTGATATTCTTTTTTTATCTTTTTTTCCAAAAAGTCTACAAACAATTTCGATTCCATAACAATTTACAACTTCATTATCAATATTATATTTTTCTTTAAATAACTTATATGAAATTTTTCCATCAGCGACCATTACATGTTCAATTACTTTTTCATTTGAAATATTTTTCACTTTAATAGTGTGTGTTTTTGGCATAAGATTTGTACAACCCATAAAAACACTCCTTTCTATAAACTGTGGTGTGCTTTTATTATACAAAAATTTTTAACCAAATGAAAGAGATAAAAACATGAATTTTTCCCTAAAAAACTAGCATTTTCGAGCTTTATCAATGAAAATAATTATTACTATCGAACATCTGTTTATGCATAGAATTTTTTGTAGACTTGCACAAATTTTTTATAACATCATCTACTACATTAACATTATCCGTAAGTTCATTTATCTCATTAAATGCGCCACGATAAAACTCCAAAATTATACTACCGTTATATTCTTTTTTAATTAATTTATCAATGAATTTATTTAAATTAAAATTACCTTCGCCTAATAACAAACAATCTCCATTGACTCCATGATCACTCAGATGTATATGAGCAATGTTTTCACCTAATTCATCAACGAATCTTAATGGATCATATCCACATCTTACTGCTTGTTTAACATCTAGGACAAATTTTACATCTTTTCCAGTTTCTTGAACAAGCTGTTTTAAAAATTCGAGAGAACCAGATTCACATCTTGCAACATTTTCTTGTGCAACAGTAATTCCAAACTCTTTTCCTAAATTAACAAGTCCCATATATCTTTCAATATAAAAATCCATAGGTAATTTTACATCTTTTCTAAGACCATGAAAAACAAAAATTTCTGCTCCAAGTATATTCATTGCTTCAAAATATCTTTTTTGATATTCTAAAATATCAGAAAATCTTCTTTCATATGTTGAAAAAAACATCATTGTATCAACTCCACATGTATATGGATGTGTTGACGATATTTTAGCTCCATAATAATCAGCAACTCTTTTAAGCTCTTTTACATAAGATTTTTTAAGCTCAAAATCAGAGTTAAAAAATATTTCAATTAATTTTATATTTCTTTTTACAAGTTCTAAAAAAGCTTGTTCTGTATACATTGGATACAAACATGCTGTCGAAATTCCTGAATTAATCATACTATTATCCTTTTTAAAAATTAATAGAATAATTATACAATTTGCTTTCAACTTTGTCAAACTTTATATGATATAAAACTACAAAATTTATTTTTCTAAAAGTGAATATATTAATCCGATCTGTAGAATAATATCACAAAGGAGATGTGATTAATGACAATAACTGACATTAGAATTAGAAAAATAATTCCGGAAGGAAGATTACGTGGTATAATAAGTATTACAATTGATGATCAACTGGCTATTCATGATTTGAAAATCGTCCAAGGTGATGAAAGATTGTTTGTAGCTATGCCAAGTAGAAAAGATGATAATGGTGTGTTTAGAGATATTGTTCATCCTATTACACCAGAAGCTCGTAAAGAAATAG
This sequence comes from Oscillospiraceae bacterium, assembly GCA_965226565.1. GTDB lineage: Bacteria > Bacillota > Clostridia > Oscillospirales > Ruminococcaceae > SZUA-444. Next base: position 605,355 of record CBDDDI010000004.1, on the reverse strand, counting down.
AAAACAAAATACTTGATGTTTTTTTAGCTGAATTAGAACAAAGAAATGAACAAATTGATGATACTGACGAATAAAAAAAGCAAGGGTTTTTCCCTTGCTTTTTGTTTTATTCTTCTACTTGTTTTCCTAAGAACATTGCTGCTGATTGTGCTAAAATTGCTTGGTTATCAACTGCAATATCTTCTGATTCATTTGCTAAAAATGCAACAGCTCCTGTTACATCACTATTTGAAATGATTGGGAACACTGCAATAGCATGTCTATTTATACCTTCAACAGGAAAAATTTTGCTTGATGTGTTAGATGAATGTACAAAACTTTTTCTATTTGATAATAAATCTTCTAATGCATGTGAAACTCTTCTCTCATTGAATTCTTTCTTTTGAACTCCTGCTACCGCTACAACATGGTCTCTATCAAAAACAACAACTGGTGCTTTTCCTAGTTTGTAAATAACTTCAGCAGCTTGACATGCACTACCTGATAGTTCATTAATTGGTGAATATTTTTTAAAGATTACTTCTCCATCATTACTTGTATAAATTTCTAGAGGATCACCTTCTCTAATTCTCATAGTTCTTCTTATTTCTTTTGGAATTACGACTCTTCCTAAATCATCGATTCTTCTGACAATACCAGTAGCTTTCATATAAACCTCCACAATAATTAATTTTTAAATTTTGTAAACTATGTTGTAATAATATTGTTCGCAAACAAAACATAATTATACTTGTATTTTTGGAAATTTATTTGTTAAAACAATATTAAATGTCAATTTAGCAAATATTTTTAACCTATAATATTTCCTACCAATTATGTCCTTTGTCCTAATTTAAAACGTCCTAAACACTATGGTTTATATTATACATGTTTATGTGTAAATTAGGTGAAAATTAAGATATAATTATGTATTTTTGGCAAGAAATATGTAACAATAATAAAATGAATATACCTCTATAATATATTGATTTTGGACAAATAACTTGAAAAATTTTATTATTTAAACTGAAAGGAAGTATTTTGTAATGAATATACAAAAATGTGCCATAATAGGCTGTGGAGCTGTTGGAGCAACTATCGCTTATACTTTAATCCAAACTAGTTTGTTTTCTGAACTAGTTTTGATTGACATTGATCCAAAAAAATCTGAAGGCGAAGCTATGGATCTTAATCATGGAGTTTCTTTTACAAATTCTATCACTGTTAAATCTGGAACTTATAAAGACTTAAAAGATGCTTATATTATCATTATTGCAGCTGGTGCTGCTCAAAAACCTGACCAATCAAGACTTGATTTAGTCAAACAAAATGTAAAAATCTTTAAGTCTATTATTCCTCAAATTACACAAGTTAATACAGATGCAATCATTTTAGTTGTGTCTAATCCTGTAGATATTTTGACTTATACAACTTTGAAATTATCAAAATTTCCTACAAATCAAGTAATTGGTTCTGGAACTGTTATTGATACTTCTAGACTAAAATATTTACTTGGTGAGCATCTTGGAGTTGATTCAAAAAGTGTTCATGCTTTTATTATTGGTGAACATGGAGACAGTGAACTTGCAGTTTGGAGTAGTGCAAATGTTTCTGGAATTGATCTGAATGGATTTTGTAATTCTAGCAACAACATTTGTGATAAAACAAATCTTGATGAGATTTATACAAAAGTAAAATCATCTGCATACAAAATAATTGAAAGCAAAGGTGCAACTTATTATGCTATAGGACTTGCTGCTACTAAAATTGTTGAAACTATTATTAAAAATAAACATGCTATTTTGCCTGTTAGTTGTTTTATTGATGGTCAATATGGTTTATCCGAACTTTGTTTAGGAATTCCTGCTATTTTAGGCTCTAATGGAGTTGAAAAAGTTCTCGAGATACCTCTTAATGATAATGAAAAACAAAAACTTTGCACTTCTGCAAAAACTTTAAAAGACATTCTTTCAGAACTTGATTTATAAGTTTTATAACACAAAAAATAGAGTATGATATTAATTATCATACTCTATTTCTATTTTAAAATATTTAGTTCTATCCAACAAGTCTCTCAAGCCAAGTACTAGCTATATCTAATGCCTCAAAAAGACTATTTTTATCAACAGATTTATCAATCAATTTATCAGCTGGAAGAGATTTATCTGTAAGCATTCTTAAAACACGAACTTTATTTGCAACTTCTAAATCACCAATTTTTTCTGTCTGAAGAATTTGTATCATTACAACAAATTTATCAGAAGTGTTTCCAAAATAAATAATGTTATCTTTTCTTAATAACGGATATCCTTTATAACTTAAATATTCTGAGGAACTTTTCGCTTTTGTAAGTGCCATTTAAAATCCTCCTTCTATTTCAATATAGGCTATTGAATTTGCCTATAAACTTTATTATAACATATTATAAAACATATGTTGTGAATTTTCAATAAATAATCGTTACTAAAACCAGTTACATTTATATTGTTTTTATGACAATTGCTCAATTCCTACTTTAACTCTTGCTATTGTCTCATCTTTGCCTAAAATTTTGCAAAGTTCAATTCCTCCACCAGGAGTAAATTGCTTGCCAGAAACAGCAACACGTATTGGCCATAAAACAATACCATTTTTAACTCCAAGCTTTGCAATAAGTTCAAATAAAGCTGTGTGGATTCCATCAACAGTCCAGTCTTCAAGCTCTTCAAGAACAGGTAAAACTGCTTTTAAAGTCTCAAGACAATTTTCTTCATTTGTTTTCATTTTCTTATGACAATATAAATTATTATCATACTTTGGCAATTTGTCTATAAAATCAACTTGATCTGGAATATCAGTAAATAATTCTGTTCTAGTTTGCAAAACTTTACATAATAAACTTAAATCAATGTCTTCACGTTTACATGTTTGTCTTATATATGGAGTTGCAACTTCTATAAACTCTTCCAAAGTTAGTTTTCTAACATATGCTCCGTTAATAGCTTTTAATTTCACAGGATCAAATATTGCTGGTGATTTTGATATACCTTTAACATCAAATTCATTAATAAGTTCATCAAGAGTAAAAATCTCTTCTTCACCTTTTGGTGCCCATCCTAAAAGAGCAATAAAGTTTACAACTGTTTCTGTTAAATATCCTTTTGCAATCAAATCTTCAAATGAAGCATCTCCATTTCTTTTAGAAAGCTTATGAGTTGCATCTTTCATAACAGGAGAACAATGAATATATGTTGGAACTTCCCATCCAAAGGCTTTGTATAAAAGATTATATTTAGGAGTTGATGAAAGATATTCGTTACCACGTACAACATGTGTAATTCCCATTAAATGATCATCAACAACGTTTGCAAAATTATATGTTGGCATACCATCAGTTTTAATCAAAATTTGATCATCCAAAACTGTGTTATCAACTTCAATCTCACCAAAAACCTCGTCATTAAATTTTGTTGTACCTTCTAAAGGCATTTTTTGACGAATTACATAAGGTATACCTGCATCCAGTTTCTCCTTAACTTCTTCTTCAGAAAGATTTCTACAATGTCTATCATACATAGGAGCAATATGAGAAGCTTCTTGAACACTATGAAGTTCTTCAAGTCTTTCTTTATCACAAAAACAATAATACGCATGTCCTTTTTCAACAAGTTCAACTGCATATTGTTTAAACATTCCCATTCTTTCTGATTGAACATAAGGTCCAACAGGTCCTCCAACATCAGGTCCTTCATCCCATTTTAGTCCTGCTTTTCTTAATGTATTGTAAATTATATCAACAGCACCATCAACATAACGTTCTCTATCAGTATCTTCTATTCTAAGAATAAAATCTCCACCATTTTTCTTAGCTATTAAATAAGTATATAACGCAGTCCTTAGATTTCCTATATGCATATATCCAGTTGGACTTGGTGCAAATCTAGTTCTAACTTTATTCATTATAAACTTCCTTTCTGGTCAAAATAATTTTTTGCAACTTCTATATCATCTTTTATCTGTTTTTTAAGTTCATCAAGACCATTAAATTTCTTTTCTGATCTAATATATTTTTTTAAATATACAGTAACTTCTTTACCATATAAATTCTCATCAAAATCAATAATATGTGTTTCGGAAAGAGGTTTTTTTTGATCACCAACAGTAGGTTTAACACCAATATTAGTAATAGAAGGCAACCATTTACCTTTAACAACAGAAACTGATGCATATACTCCATATTTAGGAACCAAATGCATATATGAGAAATTTTGATTTATCGTAGGAAAATTTATTGTTCTTCCAAGTCTATTTCCAGCAACAATTTTACTTCTAAAATGAAAATCATATCCAAGCAATTCGTTAGCAGTTTCAATATCTCCATCTTTTATCAAATTTCTTATAATAGTTGAACTAATTGGCTTATCTTCATAAACTAAAAAAGGCACAACTACAGTTTTTATATCATATTCTTCACACAATTTATTAAGTTCATCAATTCCAGCAGATGCATTTTTACCAAACCTAAAATTTTCTCCACAAACAACAATTTTAGCATTAAGTCTTTCTACCAAAATCTTTTTGACAAACATTTTTGGTGTAAACTCTTTTATTTCATAAAAATCAGGTGAAAAAACATATTTAACTCCTAATTCTTCAAACATTTTAAATTTAAGTTCATCACTTAATAATATATCTAATTTACCATCAGCTTTTGACGTTACTGACTTTGTATTAAAAGTAAATACTGCTAAATCAAGACCTTCTTTATCAAATTTCGCAGCAGTATTAATAACTGATCGATGTCCTTTATGAAGACCGTCAAAAACACCTAATGCAACAGCAGTCTTTTTAGAAGGTGTTACATCATTTTGTATAAGATCAATCACAACTTGTCCTCCGAATGCGTTTAAATAATATAGAATTTGTTTATTCTCTCTTATACAAAAAACAAACAAATACTTAATATTTATCTAATAAAAATTTTTATAAATAACAAGTTCTTTTGTACTTTCTCTTATTAAAGCAAGTCCTAAAAATTCATTAGTATTTGAATAAACTCTATATTTTTCAGTTGCTTCTGGCAATATAACTCTCTCTATATCAAGTTTAATGCCATTTTTGTACATTTTAGTTTGAACTTCATTTAAATTTATTTTATTATATATATTAAAAACCTGATCAACTGGAATTATTATTTCTTCAATTTTATCCGAATCTTTTAATGATTGAATTTGCTCGATAGTATAACATTGTTCTAATTTAAAACCATTCGAAGATTTTCTAATTAAATCTGTCATAATACCGCCACAACCTAAACTAATTCCTAAATCATGAATTATTGTTCTTATATATGTTCCTTTTGAGCAAGAAATAAATAGTTGGCCTTGTCTTGTTTCTTCATCAAAAAACAATAAATCAATTTTATTTATTGTAATTTTACGAGTATCTCTTTCAACTTCAATTCCTTGTCTAGCCAAATCATAAAGCCTTTTTCCACCAACAGATACAGCTGAATACATTGGAGGCAATTGCTCAATTTCTCCAGAAAACAAATCTAATTTATTTAAAACATCTTCTTTAGATATTTTAATATCACTTGTATTTACAACTGTACCAGTAATATCTTGAGTATCAGTTTCTTTTCCTAATTCAAATTTTGCAATATAACTTTTTTCATTTACAGTAAGAATATCACAAGCTTTTGTAGCTTTGTTCATAAAAACAGGCAGTACACCTGTTGCCATAGGATCAAGAGTTCCTGAATGTCCAAGACGTCTGGTTTTTAATACTCCTCGCATTTTGGCAATTACATCAAAAGACGTAAAACCTTTAGGTTTATTTACTAGAATAATCCCGTTCATTTATATTTAAAGCTCCTTCAACTGCCAATAAAAGTCTTTGTTTAACTTGTTTTAAAGTTCCTTGCAACTCACAACCAGCAGCTCTAATATGTCCACCACCGCCAAATTGTTTGCAAAATTCACAAGCATCAACATCATCAGTTGTTCTTACAGAAACTTTATAAGAATCTTCACTTTTTTGCTTTATAAGAATACCTATTTTAACACCTTCAACTTGCAAAGTAATTGAAGTAAGACCTTCAAATTCAGCATTATCAAGTCCACTTGATTTAATTAATTGATTAGTAACAGTAATCATTGAACATTTATCATCATAGAAAAACTCCATGTTTTTATTAACAGTTTGTTCAACAACAACTCTACCTTTGCTTTTTATATCAAACATTAATCTATTAATTTTTGCAAATTTAACATCAAATTTCATAAGTTCACTTGCAACTATATGTGTCCTAGACGTTGTATTTTGGAATTTAAAACATCCTGTATCAGTTGCTATTCCAGTATATAAACACATCGCAATTTGATTTGTCATTTTAACTTCCATTTCTTTAAAGATAAAATACAAAAGTTCACATGCAGCTGAAGATTCACTATCCACAATAGTCTTTTCAGCAAAAAAAGTATTTGAAATATGGTGATCAATATTAAGATTAACGCATTTTTCATCATAATATTCGCTTAAACTACTACCAATTAATTTAACATCAGCAGTGTCAACTGCAATAACAAACTTTTCTTCAAATTCCATTGGTTTATAATCAGAATAAAGAAATCTATATCTATCAGGCAAAGGCTTGTTGTTAATAACATTAGCCTTTTTGCCCATAGATCTTAATACATACATCAAAGCAAAACCTGCTCCAAGTGTATCTCCATCAGGATTTTTATGAGTTATAATTGTCACATTGTCACAATTTTCAAGAATATTTATGGTGTCTTTAATTGTTATGCTATTTTTCATTGTCGTCACCCTTATCATTCATATTCTTTAAAAGCTCATTTATATGAGTACTATGCTCTGTTGAATTGTCAGCTATAAATTTAAGTTCAGGACACTTTCTTAAATGCAAAACATTTGAAATATGTCTTTTTATATATCCAGATGCACTTTCAAAACCTTTAACAGCTTGTTTTGCATTATCGAATCCATTAAAACTACTAACATAAACTTTACAATGAGACATATCATTTGATAAATCACATCTCATAATCGTAATCATTTGTCCTGCAATTCTAGGATCTTTTAAATCTGCAATCATAGCAGAAAGTACTCTTTTTATGTCCTCGGAAATTCTTCCAACTTTAAAATTCGGCATAATACTCCTTTCAACAACCGTTATTAATCACGATATTCCTCTGTAATAAACGCTTCAAATATATCTCCTTCTTTAATATCGGAGAATTTTTCAAGTGTTATACCACATTCATATCCTTGAGCAACTTCTTTAACATCATCTTTAAATCTTTTTAGACTAGCCATTTTGTCAACTGCAACAACTATATTATCACGTACAACTCTAATTTCATTATTTCTTGCAACTTTACCATCTAAAATATAACAACCAGAAACAGTTCCTACATTTGTAATTTTATAAACTTGTCTAACTTCGATTCTAGCACACTCAACTTCACGATATTTTGGAGCAAGCATACCTTTCATAGCAGTTGTAACATCTTCAATTGCATCATAAATAATTCTGTAAAGTCTTATCTCAACTTCATCACGTTCAGCAGAAACTTGTGCAACTGGATCAGGTCTAACATTAAAGCCAACAATAATTGCGTTAGAAGCATTAGCAAGCATAACATCACTTTCTGTTACACCACCAACTCCGCCATGAATAACTCTAACACGAACTTCTTCATTTGAAATTTTCTCAAGTGATTGTTTAACAGCTTCAACAGATCCTTGAACATCTGCTTTTACAATAATAGGAAGCTCTTTCATTTCACCTTCAGAAATTTGATTGAATAAGTTATCAAGAGTAACTTTTTGATATTGAGCAAAAACTTCTTCTTTTGCTTTGTATTTTCTTTGTTCAACAAGTTCACGTGCAAGTTTTTCATCTTCAACAGCATTGAAAATATCACCAGCAGCAGGAACTTCTGCAAGACCTGTAACTTCAACAGGAACACAAGGTCCAGCTTCTTTTACAGTTCTACCTTTATCATTTGTCATTACTCTCACACGTCCAACAGCTGAACCTGCAATTATAACATCACTTTGTTTTAATGTACCATTTTGAACAAGAACTGTTGCAATTGGTCCACGTCCTTTATCAAGCTTAGCCTCAACAACAACACCTTTAGCAAGTCTGTTTGGATTAGCTTTAAGCTCTTTAACTTCAGAAACTAATAATATATTTTCTAAAAGTTCATCAATACCTTCGCCTGTATGAGCAGAAACAGGTACACAGATAACATCTCCGCCCCATTCTTCTGGAACAAGTTCATGTTCTGTTAACTCTTGTTTTACTTTTTCAGGATTAATATCAGGTTTATCCATTTTGTTTATAGCAACAATTATTGAGATACCTGCAGCCTTAGCATGGTTAATAGCCTCAACTGTTTGTGGCATTATTCCATCATCAGCAGCAACAACCAAAATCGCAATATCTGTCATATTTGCGCCACGTGCACGCATTGAAGTAAATGCTGCGTGACCTGGAGTATCAAGGAAAGTAATTGGTTTTCCATTACATTTAACTCTATAAGCACCTATATGCTGAGTAATTCCACCTGCTTCAGAAGCAGTAACTTCAGAATCTCTAATTTTATCAAGCAATGATGTTTTACCATGGTCAACGTGTCCCATAACAACAACGATAGGAGAACGTTCTTCTAAATTCTCATCACCATCATCAGTTTCGTCAATTAGACGTTCTTCAATTGTAACAACTACTTCTTTTTCTACTTTTGCACCAAGTTCTTCTGCTACATATGAAGCTGTATCAAAATCAATAACTTGGTTTATTGTGCACATTTCTCCAAGTCCCATAAGTTTTTTAATAACATCTGTAGCACTAACTTTTAATCTTACTGCAAGCTCAGATACAACAATTTCTTCTGGAATCATAACTTTAAGTTGTTGTTTTCTTGCTCTTTCAAGTTCCAAACGTTTTAGTTTTTGTGCTTCAGTTTCTCTTTTGTTACCATACTTTTTCTTATTTCTTTGAGCAGATTTTTGATTTAATTTTTGTTTCTTAGCAAAATTATCTCTTGGTCTTTGCTTAGAATCAGCCATTTTTTGATACTTTTCGTTATATTTATCTAGTTCAACATAACTTCCTCTTGTATCAACAGTTCTTCTAACAGTTTCATTTTTAGATATTGATACATTACCTGTATTATTACCAGAATTAACGTTTAAATGCTGTTTTGTAGTAGATTGTGAATTATTAGTATGTTTTTTATTTTCTTTATTGCTTGGTTTATTATGTTGAATAGGATTTTTAAATTTATCAAATTTATTTTGATTTTGCTCACCAGCTTTATTTGCTGGTTTTGATACTGTTCTTTCAACAGGTTTTTTAGTTTGTTTAACTGGTTTTTTATCAAAACTGTTTGTTTTAGATAAAGGAGCCTTATTAGCTCTTTCTTGTTTAACATCAGTTTTCTTATCAAATTTTTTCTCAGAAACTTTATCTGATTTATCTGCTGATTTTTTAACAATTTTTTCTGCTGTCTTTTTAACTTTATCAATTTTTTCAGTTTTATCAGCTGGTTTAACCTTTTTAGTCTCATTTATCTTCTTATAATATTCTTCAAAACTATCAACTTGATTATTTTGAGTTAAATTCTCAAGAACATAACTCACTTCTTGTTCTGTAAGAGCTGAAGTTGCTTTTTTTGTTCCCTCAAATTTTCCATCAAGAATATCAATAATTTGTTGATTCTTCATTTTTAAATTTTTTGCAAGTTCATTTAATTTGCATTTTTTATTCATAGGCTGTATTTCCTCCTAAATTCATTAGTTAAAGCGAACATCTATATAAATTTCAATTTTTGAAAATTAAGTTGTTATTTATTTTGGAGTAATATAATACTTTGAAATTTTTTAGAAAATCCATCATCACAAACACCCAACACAGCACATTTTCGTCCTATAGTTGACCACATTTCATTCATATTACTATCAACAGTTAACACTGGAATTTCTTTATTACTACAAAAAAACTTAACCTCTTTTAATGATTTTTCAGATATATCATTTGTTACTATAACACATTTTGCTGATAAATCATCACAAGATTGTTTTACTGAGTCCATACCAAGGACTAGTTTGCCAGCTTTTTTACAAATTGTCAAAAGATTAAAAACCTTATTCATCACAAATATCCTTTTCTAAAAGTTCAAAAACTTCATCGCTTATTTTACAACTCAATGATTTCTCAAAACGTCTAGCTTTTCTTGCTTTTTTAAGACATTCTATATTATGACAAATATATGCTCCTCTACCTGATTTTTTTCCTGTTTTATCAAGACTTATTTCACCTTCTGGAGATTTTACAATTCTAATAAGCTCTTTTTTAGGTTTGTTTTCAGAACATCCTAAGCATACTCTCATAGGTATTTTCTTTTGCTTCATAATTAGCTCCTTAGTTCTTATTAATCATTTACCACAGGATTTTCAGGAGTAATGTCAATTTTATATCCTGTTAATCTAGCTGCAAGCTTTGCATTTTGACCTTTATTACCAATTGCAAGTGACAATTGATTGTTTGGAACAACAACTTTACAAGCTTTATTTTCTCCTTCTTCAATTGTAACAGAAATAACTTCAGATGGAGCTAATGCACTAGCGATAAATTTTTCTTCATCTTCATTATAAGGAATAATATCAATTTTTTCTCCACGAAGCTCTTCAACTATTTTAGCAATTCTTGAATGTTTAGGACCTATACAAGCTCCAACAGCATCAACATTTGAATCTTTGCTATAAACAGCAATTTTACTTCTTGAACCAGCTTCTCTAGAAATTGATTTAACAAGCACTGTTCCATCATATATTTCAGGAACTTCACGTTCAAACAAACGCTTCACTAAATCTTTGTGAGTTCTTGAAATTTTAAGTGCAGGTTTTTTATCAGGATTAACTATTCCAACAACAAAAACTTGTACATTTTGACCAGGATTAAGCTTTTCATTTGGTATTTGTTCATTTTTAAGCAAATATACCTCATTTTTATCAATAGTCAATACAGCATTTCCTGTTCCAGGCTCAACCTTTTGAACAGTTGCAGAAACACATTCATTTTCTTTATCTTTAAATTGTTCAATAAGATGTTCTTTTTCAAACTCTTTAATATCATGTCTAATTGATTGCTTAGCTGATTGAGCAGCAACACGTCCAAACTGCGCAGTAGATAATTTAATCTCACAAACTCCACCAACATAAGCTTTTTTATTAATTGTCAAAGCTTCATCAATATTAATCTCATTTTCATCAGCAGGATCACCTTCAACAACATTTTTTAAAATTTTCATTTCAAACTTGTTTTTTACAGGATCAATAACAACGTTTATATTATCACAACCAGGGTAATCTCTTTTAATTGCTTTCAAAACACCTTGTTTAATTTTATCTATTAAAAGATCGCCTGATATTCCATTTTCTTGTTGAATAAGACTTAAAGCTTCAAAAAACTCTTTACTCATTTTCCATTACCCTCCTAATTTAATCAAAAAGATCTGCGTCATCGTTAAGTTTTATAAAAGCACATTCTGCCAAATTTACTTCTTTTTCTGTGCCATCAACAACAACTGTTATCTTATCTTTGTTATATTCTTTTAAAACTGCGGTATATTCTTTAACCCCATCAACTGGTCTAATATATCGTATTTTTATTTCATCATTTATATATTTCAAGAAATGTTCAGGTCTTTTTAATTCTCTTGCTAGTCCTGGAGAACACACTTCAAAAACATATTCTTGTTTTATTGGGTCAATTTCATCAAGAATTTTATTAAAAGGTCTCGAGAATTTCTCACAATCTTCAATAAAAATCCCTTCTTCTTTATCTAAAAAGATTCTTAAATACCAATTAGATCCTTCTTTCTCATATCTAATGTCCCATATATCAACACCTTGCTCTTTTGCCAATGGCATTGCTAGATCTAAAATAGTGTCTACTGTACCGTTAGATTTCTTTGTGCCCATTAATTTACCCCCATACATAAATGAAAGACCGGAAGTGTCCGATCTTTCAGTAAAACTATCATCGTTATTATACCACTTGAGTGCTTTAAATGCAAGACTTTTATAAAATTATTATATTATTATAGTACATTAGTACATTGATACAATTAGTATGGTTGAAAATTTGTAAAATATAGAGTAATATAATTATTATATAACATTTTCTAAAACATTTATTATTTTAACTTCTAATTTGTTTTTATTTGCATATTTGATAGTTTGTCCTGTTCCACTTTTATAATCAGATACCATTGCGATTAATTTTTCAGAATTATCTACCATATATTTATTTCTTACTAATAAACATTTAAATGTATATTCTTCTGATATGTAAATAATTTCATCAGCATTATCAACAATCAAATCATAATCTTGTTTAAACGTACCTTTCCATGACTTTGCGAGTTCTTTATATGGAACTGCACACACAAGCTCGAGTGGATAATCTCTACGTTTAAGCTCAACAATATATTTTGCTGCCCACAAATCTACTCCTTTAGCCATTCCAGAAATAAATCTTGTGTATCCTTCTTTTATTGATAAATCTATTTCATCATAAAGTTTTTGCATAAGCATTTTAACTTCAATATTATTTTCATTTCCTTCAAACGGCAGTTTTTTTGGCCTATGTCCTGAAAAACAAACGGTTTTCCGTGTCATTTCTTCCATCCTTTATTTAGATTGTTTTTTTAACTAATTTAAATTATACTATTTTTTACAATTAATTTCAAGCCAAGAAAGGTTATTTTTATGTGTGATTTTTATAGACGAGCATGGTCAGAAGTCCATCTTGACAGGCTTAAATACAATTTTTCAGTTTGCAAAAAAAATTTACAGCCTGATTGCGAGATAATGGCTGTTGTTAAAGCAAATGCGTATGGACATTGCGATAAAGTTATTGCTCCATATCTTCAAAAGCTTGGTTGCAAATGGTTTGCTGTTTCAAATTTGAAAGAAGCAATTCATATAAGAGATGCTGGAATTGACCAAAACATTTTAATGCTTGGATATTCATCTCCTGAATACACTTCTTATATTTTAGATTATGACATAAACCAAACTATAACATCTTTAGAACATGCAAAGAGTTTTGAAAAGCATATACCTTTAAATAAAAAAATTAAAGCACATGTTAAAATTGACACTGGAATGGACAGGCTTGGTTTAAAATATGATACGATAGACGAATATTGTGATATAATAGAAAAAATAAATAAATTATCTTATATTTCTTTAGAAGGCATATTTACTCATTTTGCTGTTGCTGATAGTGATCAAAAAGATGATGTTGAATATACAAAATCTCAGCAAAAATTATTTTCTGATATAGTTAATGAACTTGAAAATAGAAATATTTTTATTAAATACAAACACATATTTAATAGTGCTGGTGCAACTTATTACAAAGATTTTGAAAGTTCATTTGCACGTTATGGTATAATGCTATATGGTCTTAAACCTAATTATTTTACTAAACTTCCAGAAGAACTAAAACCTGTTATGGAACTTAAAACAATTGTGACACATATAAAAAACATCAGCAAAGGTGATTTTGTTGGATATGGCAGGAATTTTGAAGCACAAGATGATATGAAAATTGCTACTCTTTCAATTGGATATGCTGATGGATATTCTAGATTATTATCATCAAAATCTTATGTTTTGGTTAATGGCAAAAAAGCAAAATCAATTGGATCTATTTGTATGGATCAAATGATGATTGATGTTACAAATATTAATGTCAAAGTTGGTGACACTGCTACTTTATTTGGATCTGATCAAGATAAATTTATTTTGGCTGATGAACTTGCTAATTTATCCGGCACTATTGGATACGAAATAGTTTGTGGTATCACACAAAGAGTTCCTAGGATAATTATTGAAGATGGCAAAATACTAGATGTGATAGAATAAATTAAGATGGAGAAATATAAATTTCTCCATCTTTTTTAATTCACTATTTTACCATCACTAATTTTTATATTTCTCATTGCTTGTTTTGCTATTTCAACATCATGAGTAATTAATATTATCGTTATTCCTTGTTCATTTAGTTCATGAAGTATTTTCATTACTTGTGCTCCTGCTTTTGTATCTAAATTTCCTGTTGGTTCATCTGCTAATATTATTTCTGGCTCACTTGCTATTGCTCTTGCAACTGCAACGCGTTGTTGTTGGCCTCCTGAAAGTTGACTTGGCCTATGTGTTGCTCTATTTTCTAAAAAAACTTTTGACAATGCATCTAGGCTTCTTTTTTTACGTTCTTGTTTTGGAATGCGTCTATACATTAATGGCAATTCTATATTTTCAAATGCATTTAAACTTGGAATTAAATTAAAACCTTGAAATATAAAACCTATTTTTTGGTTTCTAACATATGATAATTTTCTATCAGAAAAATCAGAAACGTTTTCTTCGTCTAAATTAAACATGCCTGATGTTGGTGTGTCTAAACATCCAATCATATTCATTAATGTTGATTTTCCTGATCCTGATGCTCCAATAATTGAAACAAATTCTCCTTTATTAATTGTCAACGAAACTCCATCTAACGCTTTTACTTCATACTCATCTTTTTTGTATATTTTATATACATCTTTTAATTCTATCAATTTTTTTGACATAAAATCATCTCCTGTCTTCCAATTTAGTATTAACAAAAATGAGGATAATATTTGTACCAATTTTTTGTTTTAAATGTATTAATTTACATGCCAAAACAATTGCTTTTTATTTACAAACATGATAGAATAAAAACTAACTTTATGGAGGTGTTAGCTTGGAAAATATACTTGAAGTAAAATCTTTATCAAAGAAATACTCAAAAACTCTAGCAGCTAATAACGTAGAATTTGAAATTAAAAAAGGTGAAATTTTTGCGTTAATTGGACCAAATGGTGCTGGAAAAACAACAACTATCAGAATGATTGCTACATTATTAAATCCTACTGGTGGAGACGCTGTTGTTAATGGTTTTAGTATTCTAAAAGATCCAAACAAAGTACGTGAAAACATAACTTATTTGCCTGATGAAGCTGGTGCATACAAATCTATGACTGGTAGAGCATATCTTAAATTTATGGCAGCATTATTCACTAGTGATGTTGAAAAAAGAAATACATATATATCTACTGCAGAAGATATGTGTGGTTTAGGCGAAAAACTTGATGACAAAATCGCAACTTATTCAAGAGGTATGATAAGAAAATTATTGCTTTCAAGAGCCGTAATGACTAAACCTTCTCTTGCTATTTTGGATGAACCAACATCTGGACTTGATATAATCAATGCTTTGGAAATAAGAAAAATGATTAAAAAACTTGCTTCTGAAGGTATGTCATTTTTATTAAGTTCTCATAATATGCTTGAAATAGAATATGTTAGTGACAAAGTTGGTATTATTTCTAATGGTGTGCTTCACGAAATTGGAACTCCAGAAGAATTAAAACAAAAATATGAATCAAACAATCTAGAAGAAGTTTTTGAAAAGGTGGTGTCTAACTATGAAGTTCTTTAACCTTTTTAAAAAAGAACTTAAGGAGCTATTAACTGCACAAGTTATTATTGGTATCTTAGTTTCTTTAGTAGTATTCTACGCTGTTGGTGGAGTTATGGCCTCTGTTACTAAAGAAGCTGAAAAAGAAAAGACTACTATAAATATTGTTGATAATGATCAAACTGATTTTTCTAAATCAATTTTGAACATTATGAAAGCTAGTGGTTTAACTGTTAAAAATCATTCTATTGAAAGTAATGATTTTGCAAAAGAGATTAACAAACTTGATATAAGTACTCTTATTATTATTCCAAAAGGATTCTCTGATAGTATTTCTTCAGGTAAAACAGCTAAAGTAGAACATATTTCAAGAATAGATGCTCTTGGTTCTACAAGCCAAATTTCATCAGCAACTGCTAGTGTTGCAACTGAAATAATTGAACAAGCTATTAAAACAGCAGTTTTTGATACTAAATATAATATGTCGGATGAAGAAATGTCTTTTCTTGATAAACCTATAAATGTAAATGAAACCACTGTTGTTAAAGAAGCTAGCCAAAATGTTGGTGTTTCACGTGTAAAAACTTTTGTTACTTTACAAACAATTTTTATGCCTATAATCATGTTCCTACTTATTTTATATTCAGCACAAATGATTATTTCTGCTATTTCTACTGAGAAAATTGACAAAACTCTTGAAACTTTATTGTCAACTCCTATTTCAAGAATTAATGTTCTTGTTTCAAAAATGCTAGCTGCTGCTATTGTTGCTGGTTTAAGTGCTACTGTTTATATGATCGGTTTCTCAGGATTTATGGACAAAATGATAGGCAGTGCTGGTGCTTCTAGCAAACATATGGATCAAATGGAGAAAATTTTAGAGAATTTGAATTTAACTTTAAGTACTGGTGATTACATTATTATTGGTGCTCAAATGTTCTTGTCATTAATGATAACACTTGCTATTGCACTTGTTCTTGGAGTTTTAGCTAAGGATGTTAAAAGTGCTCAAGGTCTTGTTATGCCAATAATGTTTGTTGCATTTATCCCTTATATGCTATCTCTTGTTGTTGATATTAACACTTTATCACCTATTGTTAAGGTTTTAGTTTACGCTATTCCTTATACTCATGCATTTACAGCTTCTAATAATATCTTGCTTGGAAACACTGGATTGTTATTAATTGGTTTTGGTTATCAATTTATTATTCTTATAGTTTGTATGATATTTGCTGTACGTGTATTTATGACAGATAAAATATTTACTATGACTTTATCTTTCAAGAAAAAATCTGGTAAATCAAAAAAATCATTGTTTTCTAAATTTTCTAAAAAAGCATAATAACATAATTTAAATTGACAAAAAGGAGTCTTTAGATGTTAAATAAATTCAAATTCATAGCTATGTTACTTTCTGTTTCTATAACGTTATTAATTGTAGGTTGTGAAGAAAAAGGAGATATTAATACACCTACAGATAATAAATTGTGTTTTTGGGAAGTAACTTCTTCTGATACAGATAATAAACTTTATCTTTTTGGCTCGATACATGCGGCTGATGAAAAAATGTATCCTTTACCTAATAGAATTAATGATGTTTATGAACAATGTAATGCTATTGCTGTAGAATGTGATATTGTTAATTTTGAAAAAGATCCTTCTGCTCAAATAAGACATTTTCAAAAATTAATTCTTAAAGATAATAGTACTATTCAAGACCATCTGGATAAAGACGTTTATACTAAAATAAAGAAATTATTAGAAGATAAAAAATTATATAATGAAAATTATGAATATTTCAAACCTGCTGCTTGGCTATCTTTTATTGAAACTGCTGTTATTCAAGATGCTGAATTAGACACTACACTTGGGCTTGATTATCATTTCTTAACCAAAGCTAGGAATGATAACAAAAATGTTCATGAAATAGAATCAGTTGATTCTCAAGTTAATATGCTTACTAATTTGTCTGATGAATTAGTAAACTTTATTTTGAAAAATTACACTGAAGATTATGATGAAGAAGTCCAAAATCTGAAAAAAGTATATAGTGATATAATTAATGGCAAAATCGATTCTTTACTTGAATCTAAAGAAAAAGATTCTAATGAAAAAGAAAAAACTTTACTGGCTGAATATAACACTAAGCAACTTACAGAAAGAAATAAGGTTATGTATGATGCTGCTGTTGATTTTATTAATAGCGATGAACAAGTTTTTCTAATTGTTGGAGCTGCTCATATGGTTGGCGAAGATGGTATTGTAAAACAACTTCAAAACAAAGGTTTTACTGTTACTAGAAAATAATTTATATTACCTCTCCTAAAGTCATTTTGCTTTAGGAGAACTTTTTTATTTGACAAAATTATTTATAATACTAATATATTTGGTTTTTTAATAAAATAATTTATATTTCTATTAACTATTCGTTGTAAATTAATTGTAATAGTAGTATAATTGTTTTAAAACATATTGCGAGGTAAAATTTAATTATGATGACAATTCTTTATGAAGTGAAAAATAGTTTGTATGTTAATATGACTAATAAATGTCCATGTAATTGCACTTTTTGCATTAGAAATAATGGCGATGGTGCTTATGGATCTGATAGTTTATGGCTTGATCATGATCCTGATGCTGATGAAGTTATTGACGAACTTAAAAAATCTGATTTAGATAAATATGATGAGATTGTTTTTTGTGGATATGGTGAACCTTTTGAGGCTCTTGATGTTATGTTAGAAGTTGCTAAATATTTAAAATCTGCTACTAAAACTCCTACTAGAGTTAACACAAATGGTTTATCTGATTTGATTCATGGCAAAAAAACTGCGCATTTATTAAAAGGTTTGCTTGATACTGTTTCTGTTAGCCTTAATGCTGGTACTAAAGAGGAATATTTAAATGTAACAAGACCTTGTTTTGGAGATAAATCATTTGAAGCTATGCTTGATTTTGCTGTTGATTGTCAAAAATATGTTGATAATGTTGCTTTAACAATTGTTGATGTTATTTCAAAAGAACAAATTGAAGCTAGCAAACAAGTTGCTAAAAAATATGGTGTTCCATTAAGAATAAGAAAATATGTAGATTAATTTTTTTCTTTAATAATAAAATAACGACTACTATAAAAAGTAGTCGTTATAATGTTTTTATATTTTATTTAAATTCAATTCTGTATAACTGATATTTAAATAATTTTAAGATTTCTATTTGGTGTTATTAAAATTCCACCTAAATGTATAAAATCTCTTTGCCTTTGTATTATCATACATAATATTGTTGGCTATTGAATTAAGATCAACATATCTATAATCATATTTCACTCTTTTAGATGGCACCAGCAACGATTTTAAAACACCACCAAGAGGTTTTTGCATAACAACTCCAATTCTATGTTCGGCACGTTCTCTTTCTAATATATCTCTTGCTTGTATTAAAGCATTATCACATATATTATACGGACCTTCATATCCTCTTCGTTTTTCGTTTACAATTGCATTTATAAATCCTACTAGATTATAAATACAACAAAAACAAAAACCATAATCTCCATTACCATAAATCACTCCAGCATCATCTTTAACATCATAAACTCGATCTCTTAGATTTTGAGTGAAATTTGATTTGTAAATAGGAGCTACTCTCATAGAAATTGCATTAACTCCTACTTTTTTTAATGCAGCATCCATAGCTATTTCTGAATCAAGTTTCATTCTTCCATATGCTGAATATGGTTTAAGCGAAGCTGCTTCTCTGATTGGTTCTCGACATTTAAAATTAGAATAAACTTGAGTTGTGCTAAGAAGTAAAACAGCTTTTATATTCATTCTAGCAATTGCTTTCCAAAAATATTTATCACATATTTTGCTATCTTCTACTTCTTGTTCTGTCAAAGTTGTTGCAATATCATTATCAACAGAATTAGCAAGATGAATAACTATATCTATCTTTTGAGTATCAAATATTTTTGTTATCTTTTCTTTATCCGTTATGTATGCTTGAACAAATGAATAATTTTCACGTCTTACAAATTCATTAGGTTGTCTATCAGTTCCGATTACGTTATAACCTTTTCTGAGAAGACTGTACGCAACTTCCATACCTATCATTCCACTAGCTCCTGTTATTAATATGTTATACATCAGTTATCCTCCTTTCTTTATATATAATATAAATTTTTATCTACATACTATCTCTATTTAATTATACCATAAATCTTGTAATTTTCAATATTAATTTTAACAATTATGTCATATTGTAATATATTTTAATGTTATTTATTTATAGTTCATAGAAAGTGAGAAAATAGTAATGTCTTTTTTTATATACTCGTCAGATAATAAACGCTATTATACGTATAATTATTACCTAAAAACTAAATTTGGTAATAAGATTTTTAAAGTTTCTATCAATGCTAACATGACTTGTCCTAATAGAAATGGTGATAAATCTTATTTAGGATGTAGTTTTTGTTCTGAAAATAAAAGTGGTGATTTTGGTGGAGATCCTCAAAAAAGTTTTAAAATTCAATTTGATGAGATAAAAAATCGTATTCATAAAAAATGGCCAGATGCAAAATATATTGCTTATCTTCAAGCTGGAACTAATACTTATGCTGATGTTCAAACATTAAAAGAAATTTATTTAGAATTAATAAGTTTTGAAAATGTAGTTGGACTTAGCATTTCAACAAGGCCAGATTGTTTGTCAGATGAAATAATAAATCTTTTGAAAGAAATTTCTGAAAAAACTTTTTTAACTGTAGAACTTGGATTGCAAACAATACATAATGAAACTTTAGAAAAAATAAACAGATGCCATACTTATGAAGACTTTTTAAATGGATATAATATGCTTAAATCTAATGGAATTAATGTTTGTATTCATATTATAAATGGATTGCCTAACGAAACTCATCAAATGATGCTGGAAACTGTTAAAGAAATTGCTAAATTACATCCTCATAGTATAAAAATTCATTTGTTACACATTATTAAAAACACTAGAATTGCTGATGAATATCAAAAAGGTGAATTTGATACTTTGGATTATGAAGAATATATAAATATTGTTTGTGATCAACTTGAGCTTCTTCCTGAAGATGTAATTGTTCAAAGATTAACTGGTGATGGCGACAAAAATACTTTGATTGCACCTTTATGGAGTCTTGATAAAAAACGTGTTATGAATGGAATTGATAAAGAAATGGCTAGGAGAAATTCTGTTCAAGGACTTAAATTTATAAAACAAAATTAATCATTTTAAAAATATTTCTTGCATATACTTATGTGTGAAAGGAGTGTTTTTTTATGAATAATGAGTCATTGCCTGCATTTCACAATCTAATATTAGAAAGCAGAAAAAAACTTAGTCTAACAGGTGTTACAGATGTGGATAGTTTTGATGAAAAATCTATTATCCTTTACACTCAACTTGGAGAACTTACTATACAGGGAAAAGATCTAAGAATAAATTCTATGAATGTTGAAACAGGTGATTTATCTGTAGAAGGAGACGTTTGGTCTTTAGTATACGGAGATAAAGATAAAAATAAATCACCAACTTTGTTTTCGAAGATTTTTAAATAATGGAGACTTTTTTCACTGTCACTAGCCAAACAAAGCTGTTTCTCTGGGCTTTTGTTCTTGGATGTGGATTAGGAATTTTTTATGACATTTTTAGATGTTTGCGTTTAATTATAAAGCATAACAATATTTCTGTTATTATAGAAGATGCTATATATATAATTATCTTTAGTTTATCAGTATTTACGCTTATATTAGAAAGAGCTAGAGGTGAATTAAAAGCATTTATGTTTGTTGGTGCTATTATAGGTATGATTTTATATATTTTGACCATTGGAAATTTTGTAATTAAGATTATGAATTTTATAATTCTTTTTGTAAAAAAAATAACAATTTTTATTTACAACAAATTCTTTAAAAAAATCATCACTTTTATTAGTAAAAATGTAAAGAAATTAGCTATGTTTTTTATTCAAAATGTAAAAAAATTAA
Source organism: Oscillospiraceae bacterium (assembly GCA_965226565.1). Classification (GTDB taxonomy): domain Bacteria; phylum Bacillota; class Clostridia; order Oscillospirales; family Ruminococcaceae; genus SZUA-444. The sequence goes on along the minus strand of CBDDDI010000004.1, from coordinate 583,821 downwards.
AAAGATTTTTTAGTATTAAACAAAAACACTTGAAATCTAATTAAATATTAGTGTATAATAAACTTAAGTTCACTCTAAAAAAGATTATTAGGAGAGTAAAAGGAAATGGCAGTAAAAAATAAAAGTAAAAATTACAAATTTTTTAACATTTTAAAATACCTTGCTATCGCATGTTTGTTTATTTATGCTATTTTTTCTTTAGTTTCTCAACAAATTACTATTCAAAATAAAAGATCTGAACAAATAAAATTAAAAGAAAAAGTTGCCATTGCTCAAGAGTCAAATGATAAGTATAACAAATTATTAAATATGACTGATAAAAAAGTTTTTATGGAACAATATGCAATTGATCAACTTGGATATGCGTATCCTAACGAAAAAAGATATTTTGACACGCTAAAAAAATAGCAATTAAAATATAAATGTAAAAAGAGAGGAAAAAATTTTTCATGCAACTTGAAATTGGAAAAATATATGAGGGTAAAGTAACAGGTATAACTAAATTTGGAGCATTTATTGAATTTGATAAAGAAACAACAGGTATGGTACATATTTCAGAAGTAGCCAATGGTTTCGTTACTGAAATTAAAGACCACATTCAAGAAGGTCAAATGATTAAAGTAAAGGTTATGTCTATTGGTGATGATGGTAAAATAAGTTTGTCTATTAAAAAAGCAGTGGATACTCCTCGTCCTCCTCGTCAAAATAATTTTAAAAGAGATGATAAAGGTTTTCGTGAACAAAATCATAATAATTCAAGACCTCCTAGAGGACAATTTAAAAAACAAACTAATCAAGCTCCATCTAATTCATTTGAAGATATGTTGAGTAAATTTAAACAAAATTCAGAAGAAAAAATGAGTGATTTGAAGAAAAATATTGATTCTAAAAGAAGAAATAGCTCAAGACGTTCAGGTTCAAAATATTAATTAAGAACAGCTTTATGCTGTTTTTTGTTTTGCAAAGGAGTTCATAAAATGGCAAGAAATTTCAAAAAAAGTATAGCTTTTTTAATTTTTCTTATTGGCGGTATAATTTTAGGAGCATTTGTTAGTCATTTATGCAAAGGTGTTAAATATTTTGATTGGCTTTCTTTTGGACAATGTATTGGTTTTTCTCAAAACAAACCTGCTATTATCGATTTGATAATTATTAAAATTACTTTTGGATTTGAAATGAAATTCACTGTTGCTCAAATATTTACAGTACTTATATCTTTAATTACATACAGCAAAACTTGTAAAAATTTATAAATATGCAAAAAAGGACAACCATAACGGTTGTCCTTTTTTTATATAAAGAAGTTTTAATTCGAAATACGCTATTATTTTTCAAAAACATTAATTGATACTTGTTTTTTATTATCTCCATCCATATATGTGAATACAAAATTACCTCTTGATGTTTCTTTTACATCTTTTACTTTAATATCAACTCTTGATAAAGCTGCATCAAATATTTCAGCTTTTTCATCATCATATTCTGCCACATTATCAGATGTGAACAAAAGACTTCCAAAGAATGAATTAACAATAGTCAAATTCTTTTTCTGTTTCTTTGTCAATTTAATATTATCATCACGTAACAAGAACACATCAGGATCATTTAAAAATGCTCTATTATCAAGATGTCTACGGTAAATTGCATTATACATTGAATTTTTAGTTGATATTCTTTCACGATGGAATCTTCTCATTATAATATTTTCATCAAAAGTAAGTCCTATATCACAACCTATTCTGCAAAAATCAACTTTACCAAATGAAGGTGCTAACGGAACTCCACAACCAAGAATCAATTTGTCTCCTACACATTCACGAATGAAATCCATAGCTTCACACATTATTTGACCTCTTGATTTACCGTGATTTGGAACTATTGAAACAGCATACAAGAAATCTAGTTTTACCATTTCAAATCCCCAATCATTAAGAATTACATCAAAACAATTTTTAATATATTCTCTTACTTCAGGATTATAAATATCTAATGTATAAAACTGACTCCAGTTGTTACCTGCTTTTACTAGCTCACCTTTATCATCTTTTAATATCCAATCATTATGATTTTTATAAATATTAGATATTTTTTCACATACAAAAGGTGCTAACCAAAGACCTGGCAACAATCCATTATCTTTAGATTTTTTTACTATACCTTTAAGCCCATTAGGAAATTTGTTTTCGTCCATGCTTAGCCAATCACCAACTGCTGTTTGATAACCATCATCAATTTGAAAAACATCTAATTTCTTTTTATAATTTATTACAGCATCAAGATTTTTTGTTATTATATCTTCTGAAATGTTTTGATAATGATTATACCAGCTTGTATATCCACTCATAGGTTTTACTTTTGGAGGCTCAATTTGCATTAAATCAAAGTATTTATCAAAAACCTCATCTTCTGTTCCTGATAAATAACACAAATCAAACAGTTCAAAAGGTTTATCAGTTACAAAACCTTCACAATCTTTTTCAACAATGATTCTTGAAGTAGGCATAAAATAATTTATTATTGTATAACCAAATTTTTCTGACAACGAACCAATTAGATTAATGCCTTCATTATCTCTTATATAGCCATAAGAATATCCATGAAACATACCTTTTCTATCAGTATATTTTTTAAAATGATAATCTCCATAACTTCCAAAAGCATATTTCTTATCCAAGAATTTTGGAACTCTATTCAAACTTTTCAATTTCTCATTAACAGAAAATTCTTTACTATCTGTCCATGATTGAAAGCCATTAGCAAACACTTTATCTTCATTATTAAAATTATGTGGAATAATAAAATATGCTTTTATTAACTCTATTTCACATTTTGGTGAAATAGAAATTTTATATTTATCTTTGTTTTTTTCTACTTGATAACTAAAATGATTGTTTTCTCCACTCTCAGAGATTCTTATTCTTCTTATTTCTCCACTTACTTTGTAAGTTAGGTTTGTTCCATTATTATTCATCCTTATTTTCCCCTACCCCAATTGATTTATATACTGATTTTTCATTATATTTACTTAATACAAAAGCTCCTGCTAAACAGAATACACATGCAATTATTGCTGTTAATCTTAAACCTATATTTTTTTCTACACCAATTGTTCTTATTGATGTAAACAATATTAATGCAATAGATTGACCCATTTTAAATGCAAAAGTTCTTGCAGCATAAAACATACCTTCTCTATTTTCATTTGTTCTTATAGCATCGCATTCAGCAATATCAGCTACTATTGCTGATGGTAATATTCCTAAAATAGCCATTGGCATTGCTGCTAAGACTGATATCATAACTCCATTAAGCATTGGAGGCAATCCTAGTTTACCACTTACTGATGTGAAAATATATGTTATACTAAAAAACACAAATCCAAACATTAATAACTTTTTCTTACCTGTTTTCTTCGCAACTTTACCTACAAATGGATAGAAAACCAATGAACATAATGTCATTATTGCCATAAGTACTATAGTCATACTATCTTTTAATTTAAGCAAACTTACAACATAGTAAGACATTCCTGTTTGGAACAATGTCATTGCAACCCAATATAGTACATCTGAACAAACAAAAACTCTAAAATGTTTATTTTCAAATGTTTTTGATAATGATTTGATAGGATTAGTTTTTACAGGCTCTGATTTATCAAAATCTGTTTCTTTAATAAAAAATGCTGGTATTAACATACATACCACTGCTATTGCTGATAATATTGTAACAGCTATTCTATTTGAATTAACATAACCAAATGATTCAAACATTCCTGCTATAACTGGCAAACTAAAAGACATTGTATTACCAACTATAAATGTTAATGATATGTATGTAGAAACTTTAGTTCTATTTTCTTGCGTTCTTCCAAGAACAGGAATTAACGCATTATATGGAGTACAATATAATGTAAAGAATATATAAAACAACATATATATTATACCTATATAAATTGAATTTATATGAGATTGTTTAGCAATTGGTGCTATAAAAAGTAGTATTGTTAAAAGCCCAAATGGAACTGCTGCCCATCTCATAAAAGGAATTCGTCGTCCTCTTTTATGTTTTAATGAATCAGATTTTGAAGCAATTAACGGATCAGTAACTGCATCTAAAATTCTTCCGATTGCTGAAATTAATCCAATTACTGTTATTATTCCTAAAACTGCCCTTCCTTGTGGAATAAATAATAGTTGACCTTTCGCTAATTCCTCTGCTGGAGGTTCATAGAAGAAAGTGAATCTATTAGTTATTATTCCTGCAAGTAAACTCCATCCTAACTGACCTAACGCAAATAGCCATAAAATCTTGTTAGTAACTTTTTTGTTCATAGTATATTCCTCCTGTATTAGTAAATCATTGCTTCGTTTTTACGTCTATTTAACTCAATTTATAGTCTATTTTTTTATATATGAAATTAATATATCTATTAACATCTCAATTTGCTCAGCTCCACAAGCTTTATTATCTAAATCAATTATACCTGGACTTGATAGTTTTTGACACAATGCTAATAATGAATGTGTTACAGTTAGATAAAATTTCTTAGCATCAAAATCACTTCTTATTGATTGATCTTTTACACCTTTAAACACTGCCATATAAAAATATTTATAAAAAGAAAAGGTGCTTTTTTCATATGCGTCTAATTCCTCAACTGGAATTTTTTCCGACAACACATATGCATCAAAATTATGTATGAATTCTAAAAAATCTCTATGATTCATAAATAAATTTTTAAATATTTTACCCATAAACAACAATTGTTCATATCCGTTAGCATTTTCAAATTCATCCGAAAGCATATAATCACAAAATAACGGTTCCAAATCATTCCATAAATATATTGCAACTTCTATAACAAGATTCTTTTTAGTATTGAAATATCTATACAATGTTGCGACTCCAATTCCACATTCTTCCGCAATTTCCGTCATTGTCACCGCTACAATACCATGTTCTAAAAAAAGTTGCGCTGCCGTAATTATCACTTGATTTTTACGTCCAGACTTCCGTAATTCCAGATAATCATTGTAATCCACTTGACAACCCTCCTAATATGTGATAGACTAACTATCATGATGATATATATTCTATCACATTTGTTCATATTTGTCAATATTAAGGAGGTTAAAGTTTTATGGACAAATCAAAATTTGTATTCGGAAACGCCATGAAACCTAGCTTATACAAGAAAGCACTTAGCAATAAGAGAAAATACATGAAAAAATTTGGTGATGATTCACAAAAGAAGTATCATGTTAAATGTGTTAACAACAAAAGTTTAGGTAATATTTTGGGAATTCAAAATTTGACTTCGTCAAAGACACCGTTAAACAACATGCCTGAAAAACCTATAATTATGGGTAATATACGCATGGGATTCGGACATTACAGAATGTCAATGGCATTTGCTTCATGTGCTCATGCTATGGGTTATACTCCAGTTTGGATGGATTTATTAGCTTTTCCTGAAACTACAGGTGCTAAAGTTATTGCTTCACAAAATGATCTTTATCACAAAGGCTCTGTGCTTTCTCAAAAAAGCAAATTGTTCAACAAACTAATTTGGGAACATATTAATTACACTACTTTTAAAAACATTAAATTTTACTGTCTTAATCAAAAAAGATCTGAACTATTTGCTCCTATTTTTAATGATATAGACAAAGATATTCCTATTGTTACAACTCACTCTTGGCCTGCTCAAGGTGCATTACATGCTGGATGTAAAAATGTTGTAGCTGCAATTTGTGACGATTGGGCTATGTCTCTTCACTATGCTGAAGGAGCTACTCATACTGTTCAAACTCCAAATGTTTATCATTATTATAAAACACTTTCTGACATGGATCCAAATAAAACATTAAAATGCATGCCAAAAGATAGTTTATTTAATGTTGGACATTATGTAGACCATGAACTTGTTTCTAATATTGAAACTGATTGTAAAGCCAGAATTGAAAGAGCTAAAAATAAAAAAGCAACAAGATATCTTTTATCAATTGGTGGTGCTGGCGCTCAAAAGGAAACTTTTGCTAGTATTATTAAACATTTAATGAATGATGTTAAAAAAGATAAGGCTTCTATTTTTATAAATATTGGTGATTTCAAAGATGTTTGGTCATGGCTAAAAAATGAAATTCCTGATTTAGAAAAACACTCTACAACTCATTTTGGAAATTTTGAAGATACTAAAACTTTTGCAGAAAATGCTTTGACACAAGATGTTAATGGTATACATGTTTTTTGTCATGACAATATCTTTGAGGCTGTTTATTCTACAAATATTCTAATGCGTTGCACTGATTGGCTTGTAACAAAACCTAGTGAGCTTTCATTTTATCCTGTACCAAAACTGTTTATTAAACGTGTTGGACGTCATGAAATGTGGGGAGCTATACATAGTGCTCATATTGGAGATGGAACTCCAGAATGCGATACTATTAATAAAATCAAACAAATGATTAATCTTATCAGAAGCGATGAAAACATGCTTATAGATATGTGTAACAATATAATGAAAAATAATTCTATTGGTATTTACAATGGTGCTTATGAAGTAATAAAAATTGCTACAAAAAGTATAAACAAATAGTTGATTTTGTGATATAATAGGTTTATAATAATTTTATCATGAAGGTGTTTTTATATGAAAAAAAATAATAACGAAAATCTTTATAGTCCAATTAAAAAAATGTTTGCTCTTAATGACAAACAAACTACTACTTATTTAGAAAGACTTAACAATACAATTGATGGTTTTACTGAGAAATTTGGAGCAAGAGATAATTTGAGATTTTTTTCTGCACCAGGTAGAACTGAAATTGGAGGAAATCATACTGATCATCAACACGGAAAAGTAATTTGTGCAAGTGTTAACACTGACATTATTGCGGTTGTATCTCAAAATGATTCTGATATTATTAACGTTAAATCTTTTGGATATGACACTGACACAATAAATATAAATGATACTGATATAAAATCTTCTGAGGAAAATAAAGCAATTTCTCTTTTACGTGGAATTGCAAATAAATTCAAAGAAATGGGTTACTCCATTAAAGGTTTTGATGCTTATACTACTTCTACAGTGTTGAAAGGTTCTGGTTTATCTTCTTCTGCCGCTTATGAAGTTGTTATTGCAAATATTTTTAATTCACTTTTTGCTAATAATGAAATTGATTCTGTTGAAATTGCAAAAATAAGTCAATATGCTGAAAATGTTTATTTTGGCAAACCTTGTGGATTAATGGATCAGATGGGATGCTCTGTTGGTGGAATTATTTCTATCGATTTTAAAGATCCTAAAAATCCTATTATTAATAAAATGGATTTTACTTTAGATGATTATTCATTATGCATTATTGATAGTTGTGCTGATCATGCTGATTTAACTCATGAATACGCTGCTGTTCCTGAAGAAATGAAATCTGTTGCAAATTTCTTTGGAAAAGAAGTGTTGCGTGATGTTGATAAAAATGATTTTTATGATAAAATTGCTGAGCTTAGAAGTGTTGTAAGTGATAGAGCTATTTTGCGTTCTGCGCACTTTTTTGAAGAAAATGAACGTGTTGATTTAGAATTTAAAGCTATTAAAGATGCTGATTATGAAAACTTTAATAAACTTATTATTAAATCTGGACATTCTTCTTTTATGTATCTTCAAAATGTTTTTGCTGCTAGCATGCCTCATAATCAAGCTGTATCTATAGTTTTATCCACTTGTGAAAGACTATTGAACGGAAAAGGTGCTTATAGAGTTCATGGTGGTGGTTTTGCTGGAACTATTCAAGCTTTTGTTCCTAACGAAATACTTGATGATTTTAAAACAAATATAGAAAAAGTCGTAGGTAAAGATAAATGCTATGTTTTAAACATTAGACCTATTGGCGGAACTGAAATTAAATAACTAAGGAGTGGAATTTATGGCAGAATTAAGATGGCATCCATTAACAAAAGATTGGGTGATGATTGCTTCAAATAGACAAGCTAGACCTCAAATGCCAAAAGATTGGTGTCCTTTTTGTCCAGGAAGCGGAAAAGTTCCTGACGAATTTGACGTTTATAAATATGATAATGACTTTCCTGCATTATCTCAAAATCCACCTGTACCAGACGATGTTGCAAATGATTTCTTTAAAACTAAAGCAAGCTATGGTAAATGTGAAGTAATTTTATATTCTTCTAATCATACTATCACTTTGCCTGAATTGCCTGAAAAACATATTGAGAAACTTGTTAATTTGTGGTGTGAAAGATTTGACGCTTTAAAAGTTGATGAAAATATAAAATATATATTTATTTTTGAAAATCGTGGAGATGTTGTTGGTGTTACTATGCCTCATCCTCATGGACAAATTTATGGATATTCTATTATTCCTAAAAAACTTGAGTTAGAAACTCAGTCTGCTAAAGAATATTACCAAGAAAATAACAAATGTTTATTCTGTGATTGGCTAGATAACGAAATCGAAGCTGAAAAAAGAATTATTTTCAAAAATGAACACTTTACTGTTTTTCTTCCTTTCTTCTCAGAATATCCTTATGGAATTTACATAATGTCAAATTCTCATAAACAATATATTACTGATTTTACTCAAGAAGAAAGAAAAGCTCTTGCTGTTACTTTAAAACAAGCTTCAGGTACACTTGATTCTTTATTTGATACACACTTCCCTTATATGATGTGTATGCACAATGCTCCTGTTAACAGTGGTGATTTCTCAAAAGATTTTCACTTTCATATAGAATTTTTCCCACCTATGCGTTCTAAAGATAAAGTTAAATTTAATGCTTCTAGCGAAACTGGCGCTTGGGCTCATTGCAACCCTACTTGTCCAGAAGATACTGCTGAAGAATTAAGACAAGCTTATAAAAAATTTATGGCAAATCAAAAGGAGGACTAATTTTGAAGAAAATTTTAGTTACAGGTGGCGCTGGATATATTGGTAGCCACACAGTTGTAGAACTTATTAATGCTGGTTACGAACCTATTGTTATGGATAATTTTTATAATTCTAATCCATCAGTTATCAAAAAAGTTGAAAAAATTACAGGTAAAGATGTTAAGTTATATGAAGCTGATATGAATATTCCTAGTGATTTAGATAAGATTTTTTCTGAAAATAAAATTGATGCTGTTATTCATTTTGCTGGATACAAGGCTGTTGGAGAATCTGTTGAAAAACCTTTGATGTATTATGATAACAATATTGGTGGTACTATTAAACTTGTTGAAGCTATGAAAAAATATGATTGTAAAAACATTGTTTTCTCTTCTTCTGCTACTGTTTATGGTATGAATAATCCTATTCCTTATGTTGAGGATATGCCTACTTCTGCTACTAATCCTTATGGTTACACTAAAGTTATGATTGAACAAATTTTAAAAGATGTTTGTGTTCCTGATAAAGATTTTTCAGTTATGCTTCTTAGATACTTTAATCCTATTGGTGCTCATGAAAGTGGTTTGATTGGAGAAAATCCAAACGGTATTCCTAACAACCTTCTTCCTTATATTTGTAAAGTTGCTATTGGTGAATTAGAACAACTTAGCGTATTTGGTGATGATTATGACACTCCTGATGGAACTGGTGTTAGAGATTATATCCACGTTGTTGATCTTGCTAAAGGCCATATTTGTGCTTTGAATTATGTTTTTGAACACAAAGGTGCTGATGCTGTTAATCTTGGTACTGGTAAAGGTACTAGTGTTCTTGAAATTGTTGATAGCTATGAAAAAGCTAGTGGCAAAAAAGTTAAATATAAAATTGCTCCTAGAAGAGCTGGAGATATTGCTACTTCTTATGCTAACACAGATAAATCTAAAGAATATTTTGGCTGGAAAGCTGAATATGGAATAGAAAGAATGTGTGCTGATAGCTGGAGATTTACTGAAAATAATTTATAAATAACTAAACCTCATGCGAATTTGCATGAGGTCTTTTTTATACAAAAACAAAAATCATACAAAGTGTAGAGACTTTGTATGATTTTATTTAAACTATATTTCTTAAGTAAATTGATATTTATACCAACTCAATAATAGCCATTTCAGCTGCGTCACCACGACGTGGTCCAATTTTTACTATTCTTGTGTAACCACCATTACGCTCTGCGTATTTAGGTGAAATTTCATCAAATAGTTTCTTTGCTACGCTTTCTTTTGTTACGTATGCAAATACTTGACGCTTAGAGTGTAAGTCTTTCGCTTTACCGATTGTTATCATTTTCTCGGCCATAGCGCTAACTTCTTTGGCTCTTGTTACAGTTGTTTCAATCTTACCGTTTTCAAGCAGAAATGTCACCATAGCTCTAAGCATTGCTTTTCTATGATCTGATGTTCTACCTAGTTTTCTTGTGCCTGGCATAGATATTCACTCCTTACCTTTGGTTTTAGGTTATTCCTCTTCGCTTATAAGAGAAAATCCTAATGATCCTAGCTTTTCTCTTACTTCATCAAATGATTTTTTACCAAGATTCCTAACCTTCATCATTTCTTCTTCTGACTTCTCTATTAAGTCATTTACTGTATTTATTCCTGCACGCTTTAGGCAGTTGAATGAACGCACAGATAAGTCAAGTTCCTCAATGGTCATCTCTAATATTTTTTCTTTGCCCTTGTCATCTTTCTCAACCATCATTGTATCAAGTACAGGTTCATCAGATAGGTCGATAAACAAATTTAGGTGCTCGTTGAGGAGTTTGGCTGCTAATGACAAAGCTTCTTTGGCGGAAATTGTTCCGTCAGTCCATACTTCTATGTTAAGCTTGTCAAAATCGGTAATTTGTCCTACACGTGCATTTTCTACTGTGTAGTTTACCTTTAATACTGGCGTATATATGCTATCCACTGCAATTACACCTATGCTGTTTTGAGTGTATTGCTTATTTTTATCCGCAGATGAATATCCACGTCCTCTATCAAGAGTTATTTCCATAAAAAGCTTCGCACCCACTCCAAGTGTTGCAATGTGCATATCAGGAACTAATATATCAACTTCTGAATCAGTTTTTATATCACCGGCAGTTACTTCGCACTCGCCTTCTGCTTCTATATAAACTGTCTTTGGTCCGTCCCCATACATTTTAGCTGTCAAGCCCTTAAGATTAAGAATAATTTCGGTTACGTCCTCCTTAACCCCAGGAATTGTTGATAATTCGTGGTGAATTCCGTCAATCTTTACAGAATTAACGGCCACACCCGGTAGCGAGGAGAGCAGTACTCTTCTTAGACTGTTGCCTAATGTCGTACCATAGCCACGCTCAAGTGGTCCAAGAACAAATCTTCCATATGTTCCGTTGGCTTTGAGTTCAGCTGTTTCTATTTCCGGCTTTTCTATTTTCTCAAGCATTTAAAACCCTCCTGTTTCGCAATTACATTTATTTTCGTATAATCTACTTTACTAGTATACCTATTATCACTAAATATCTAAGCTATAATTTTTACAAAGACTACTACTGAAACATCAATTTCGCTTTGCCTAAAAATTATTACTTAGAGTAAAGCTCAACAATTAGTGTTTCTTCAACTTCGTAATCTATGTCGCTTCTGTTTGGTAAACGTACTATTTTACCACTTGAAGCTTCTTTATCCATCTCTATCCAAAGAGGTATTACTCTACCTTTTGTAGTTTCAATTACTTCTTTGAATTTTGGACTTTTTTTGCTATTATCTTTTACTGAGATTACATCGCCTTCTTTAATTCTATATGAAGGAATGTCAACTCTTGATCCATTTACTAGGAAATGGCCATGAACTACAAGTTGTCTTGCTTCACGTCTTGTTAATGATAGTCCCATTCTGAAAACTACGTTATCAAGTCTTGATTCTAGCAATGTTAGCAAGTTTTCACCAGCTTGACCTTCTGCTTTTTCAGCAAGTTCAAAAATGTGATGGAATTGCTTTTCAAGTACTCCGTATATGAATTTTAACTTTTGCTTTTCTTTAAGCTGTAAACCATATTCAGATACTTTTCTTCTTTTGTTTTTATTTGGATCTCTCTTTGTTTCCTTAGAAATACCCATTACCATAGGACTAATTCCTAAACTTTTACACTTTTTTAGAATTGGTTCTTTATTTAAAGCCATTTAGTTACACCTCCTAAGTGTTAATTAGACACGTCTTCTTTTTGGAGGACGGCATCCATTATGAGGAATAGGAGTTACGTCTTTGATTAGTCTAACTTCTAGATCCTCTGCTTGAAGAGCTCTAATAGCTGCTTCTCTACCTGCTCCAGGTCCTTTAACAAATACTTCTACAACTTTTAAACCATGTTCCTTAGCAGCTTTTGCAGCTGTTTCTGCAGCTGTTTGTGCTGCGAAAGGAGTAGATTTCTTAGAACCTCTAAATCCTAATCCACCTCCACTAGCCCAAGAAATTGTGTTTCCTTGTGAATCTGTAATTGTTACTATAGTGTTGTTAAATGTGGATTGGATATGAACCGCTCCCACTTCTATATTCTTTTTATCACGACGACGTCTGATTTTTTTTCTAGCAGTTGCTTTTTGAGCCATGTTCTATCCCTCCTTACTTCTTCTTGTTAGCAATTGTTTTAACAGGTCCTTTTCGTGTTCTTGCATTTGTCTTCGATCTTTGTCCTCTTACTGGAAGACCTTTACGATGACGAACGCCACGATAGCATCCTATTTCAACAAGTCTCTTGATGTTTAGTGATACTTTTCTTCTAAGATCACCTTCCACCATGATGTTTTTATCAATATACTCACGTAGTTTCGCAACATCTTCTTCTGTTAAATCCTTTACTCTTGTATCAGGATTTACGCCTGTAGCGTTTAGAATTTTTGTTGCAGTTTGTTGACCAATACCAAAAATGTAAGTTAATCCAATTTCAACTCTTTTATTTTTTGGTAAGTCTATTCCAGCAATACGTGCCATTTTATAGCTGCACCTCCATTTATAGGTCTATTAGCCCTGACGTTGTTTATGCTTAGGGTTTTGACAAATAACCATTACTTTGCCTTTGCGTTTAATAACCTTGCATTTTTCGCACATTGGCTTAACCGAAGGTCTTACTTTCATTGAAATACCTCCTAATTTTACTCACAATCTCTGTTGTGAGACGTTTCCAAATTACTTTTGTTTTGATTATCGCCTTATTTTGCTCTCCAAGTAATTCTACCTTTTGACAAATCATAAGGTGACATTTCAACCGTTACCTTGTCACCAGGAACTATTCGAATGTAATTCATTCTTAATTTCCCAGAAACATGGGCTAGAATTTTATGACCGTTCGCAAGTTCAACCTGAAACATAGCGTTCGGTAACGCTTCTAAAACGGTTCCTTCTAGTTCAATAACATCTTCTTTTGACAAGATTATACCTCCCCGAATTGGTACGGTTAGCTTTATAAGTTTTGGACATTACTGCGAAATTTATTCACAATGTCCATTAAACTCATTTAAAAGCTTTCTTAATTGTTTGTTTGTTATTTCTGAAATATCTATCACTTCGTTGCTTACAGCAATGTGTTTTATGTTCTTAAGCTTCGGTTTTTCTAGCTTTCGCTCTTTTCCATTCGCTATATATACATAATTTTCATTACTTTTCACAATAACATACCATGAATTTTTATCATGACCTGAAAGTGATTTTACAACAGAACCATAAAGACTTTTCACAATTTGCCTCCTTTACGGTTGTGTTAATATAACCGCTCCGTTAGCTGTAATTGCAATAGTGTGTTCAAAATGAGCAGATAATTTTCCATCTCTTGTTTTGACAGTCCATCCATCTCCCATTACGTCTACTCCGGCAGTTCCTTGGTTTACCATAGGTTCGATTGCAATAACCATTCCAGCTACCAATCTTGGTCCTCTTCCTGCTTTACCGAAGTTTGGAACTTCAGGCTCTTCATGAAGATCTTTTCCTACTCCATGACCAATAAACTCTCGGACTATTGAATATCCTCTTGATTCATTGTACTCTTGAATAATTGCTCCCAAATCACCTATTCTCATGCCTGGTTTGGCAATCTTTATAGCTTCATGAAGGCTTTCTTCTGTACTTGCCATCAACTTTTTAGCTTCATCGGAGATATCTCCGACAGCAAAAGTCTTTGCAGAATCTCCGTGATATCCATTTATATAAGCTCCAACATCTACACTTACTATATCGCCATCTAAAATCTTTCTAGGCCCTGGAATACCATGTATTACTTCGTCATTAATTGAAATGCATGCACTTCCTTTAAATCCGTTATATCCCAAAAATGATGGAATAGCTCCGTGTGAAGTAATGTACCTATTTATTATTTTATCAAGCTCATAAGTTGTCATGCCTGGCTTAACTGATTCTTTTGCTGTCATTAATGCGTTGGCTGTAATATTTCCAGCTTTCTTCATTAATTCTATTTCTTTATTGGATTTTACAATAATCATATAATTACGCCTCGATTGCTTTTAGAGTTAGTTTTGATGTATCTGATACTTCCTCTTGACCCTCAACTGTAATTAATTTACCTTGATTTTGATAATATCCTTTTAGTGGAGCTGTTTGCTCATGATATACTTTTAATCTTGCTTTGACTGTTTCAGGTTCGTCATCTTTTCTTATTACTGTGTTACCATCACATAGATTGCATTTTCCATCAATCTTTGTTGGTTTATATAAAGTATGATATGATGCTCCGCATTTTTCACAAACACGTCTTCCTGAAAGTCTTGACTCGATTTTTTCGTCTGGCACGTAAATTTCAACAACTTTGTCAATTCTCACGCCCATTTTATCAAGAGCTTCTGCTTGTGGAACTGTTCTTGGAAAACCATCAAGAATAAATCCATTTTGACAATCATCAAAAGATAATCTCTCTTTAATTATGTCAATTACGATTTCATCAGGAACTAGTTTTCCTTCATCCATAAAAGCTTTTGCTTTTAATCCTGTTTCAGTTTCATTTTTTAACGCTTCACGTATTATATTACCTGTTGATATTGCAGGAATTTTTAACGCTTCACAAATTACTTCTGCTTGTGTTCCTTTTCCTGCTCCTGGAGCTCCTAGTAAAATTAAGTTCATAGTATTTTTTATCTCCTTAATTATTCAAGAAATCCTTTGTGATGGCGCATCATCATTTGTGATTCAAGTGTTCTTACTGTTTCAAGCGCAACACCTACTACGATCAGAATTGATGTACCACCCATTGCTACATTTAAACCTGTTGCCATATTGAAGAATATTGGCAAAATAGCAATTACACCAAGGAAAAATGCACCTAATAATGTTATCTTTGATAATACTCTTTGAATAAAATCAGATGTTGGTTTTCCTGGTCTTATTCCTGGAATACCTCCGTTGTTTTGACGAAGATCGTTAGCAATTTGTATCGGATTATACTGCATTGATACATAGAAATAATTAAATCCTATAATTAGTAAGAAATAAATTACTGCATACCATACGCTTCTAAAATTAAAGAATTTTAAAAATCCTGCATAAAAATTCGCCCAGAAACCTGTTGGATTTGTTGATGGCTCTCCAATAAATAATTGTAATGTTTGTGGCAAAGACATAAATGACATTGCAAAGATGATTGGCATTACACCACTCATTGCAACTTTAATTGGTATGTTTGTGTTTTGACCACCATACATTTTTCTTCCAACAACTCGTTTTGCATATTGTATTGGTATACGACGTTCTGCATTATTCATTAATATAATGAATGCTATCATTAACAAGAATATTATCAAAATTAAAGGTACATATATTACTGAACCATCGTCAATACTTATGTTTTTAATTAGGTTTAATATTTCAGCTGGACCTCTTGCTATGATACTTGCAAATAGAATTATTGAAATTCCGTTTCCTATACCATGCTCATTAATTTGATCACCTAACCATACAATTAAAGCTGCACCTGCAACAAAGCAAAGAATAATTACTATTGAAGAAAAAATTCCGCTTACGCCTTCTGTATAAGTTAAAGCGCCTCGATTTTTAAGCATATAATAATAAGCTACTGAAAGTAATACTGAGATTCCTAAAGAAACAAATCGAGTAATTTTGTTAATCTTCTTTCTTCCTTCAGGTCCTTCTTTTTGCATTCTCTCTAGTGGAGGTAATGCATATGATAATAACTGCATAATAATTGATGCGTTAATATATGGTGTTACTGATAATGCAAAAATTGTTGACTTTGAAAAAGAACCACCAGATATCATATCTAGATAACTTAGTATTCCTCCATCGCCACCTCCAGCTAACATCTTTGACATTACATCTGGATTCAAAAATGGAACCGTGATTGCAACACCTAGTCTGAAAATTAGAATAATGAATAATGTGAATAATAACTTCTTTTTAAGTTCAGGAACTTTCCATGCATTACGGAATGTCTGTATTATATTCACACTAAATCACCTCCGCCTTCCCACCTGCTTTTTCAATTTTTTCTTTTGCACTTTTTGAAAATGCAGCTACTTTTACTGTCAATTTTTTTGTTAGTTCGCCATTTCCTAAAACTTTGATGCCATCACAAGTTTTCTTTAAAAGACCTGCTGCAAGTAGAAGTTCTTCATTTACTTCAGTTCCATCAACAAATTTTTCAAGATCTGATACATTTACTGTAGCATACTTTGTACCAAATATATTGTTGAAACCACGCTTAGGAATTCTTCTTGCTAAAGGCATTTGTCCACCTTCAAATCCTGGTCTAACTCCGCCACCAGAACGTGCATTTTGTCCTTTGTGACCTTTACCTGCAGTTTTACCTTGACCTGAACCATGTCCTCTTCCTATACGCTTTGATTCTTTATTAGAACCTTCCGCTGGTGATAATTCATGTAATTTCATTTGTTCGCACCTCCTCCTTGCTTTACGCTTCGGTTACCTCGATAAGGTGGGATATTTTTTTAATCTTGCCTTGAGTTTGATCATTATTAGGCTGAATTGTTTCTTGCCTAATTTTTTTAAGTCCAAGAGAACGTGCAGTAGCAATTTGTTTCTCTGTTCTTCCTACAAGGCTCTTAACCAATGTAATTTTAACTGTATTTGCCATAGCTTTATCCTCCTTAACCTAAAATTTCCTTAATTGTCTTTCCTCTTTTTGCAGCTACTTCTGCAGCTGATTTACAAGATTTTAGACCTTCTATTGTAGCTCTTACTACGTTACATGGATTGTTAGAACGAAGTGACTTTGTTCTAATATCCTTAATTCCTGCTACTTCAATTACAGCACGAACTGGTCCGCCTGCGATTACACCAGTACCTGGTGCTGCAGGTTTCATTAATACTCTACCAGCTCCGAATGCACCAATAATTTCGTGTGGAATTGTTGTTCCTCTTAGTGAAACTTTTACTAGATTTTTCTTAGCATCTTCAATTCCTTTACGGATTGCGTCAGGAACTTCTCCTGCTTTACCAATTCCAAATCCTACTGTGCCATTGCCATCTCCTACAACAACTAATGCTGCAAACTTAAAGATTCTACCACCTTTAACTGTTTTGGAAACACGATTTATAGCAACGACTTTTTCACTAAGTTCAAGTGTTGAAGCATCTATTAAAGCCAAACGTATTACCTCCTCTTTAGAACTTGAGTCCGCCTTCGCGAGCTCCTTCAGCTAATTCCTGAATACGACCGTGGTAAAGATATCCGCCTCTGTCGAAAGCAACATTAACTATACCTTTTGATTGTGCAGTTTCAGCTAGCATTTTTCCAACTATGCGTGCACCTTCTTTATTACCACCATTACCTTCAAAATCTTTAGACATACTTGATGCTGAAGCCAAGGTAACTCCGTTGATATCATCAATAAGCTGTGCGTATATATGCTTTGAGGAGCGGAATACATTAAGGCGAGGACAATCAGCTGTTCCTGAAATTTTTCCACGAACTCGACGATGCCTTTTTAGCCTAGCTGCTGCTCTATCAAGCTTTTTCACCATAGCAATTCACTCCTTTAATTACTTTTTGCTACCCTTACCAGCTTTACCTTCCTTACGGATGATATACTCGCCAGCGTAACGAATTCCTTTACCTTTATATGGCTCAGGTGGACGTTTTCCACGTACTTCACAAGCAAACTGACCTACTGCTTGTTTATCTATACCAGATATAATTATTTTATTTGTGCCTTGAACTTCAATTTTTATATCATCAGTTTCAGAAACGATTACTTGATGTGAAAAACCTAAGTTCATTACAAGGTTTTTGCCTTGTTTTGCAGCACGATAACCAATTCCTTCAATTTCAAGTGTTTTTGAGAAACCATTTGTAACACCTTCAACCATGTTAGAAATAAGAGTTCTTGTTAAACCATGTAGGCTTTTGTGAGTCTTATTTTCTGTTGGACGAGCAACTGTTATTATGTTGTCTTCCATTTTGATTATCATATCTTTTGAAAATTCTTTTTCAAGTGTTCCTTTTGGACCTTTTACAGTAACGACGCTATTATCAATCTTTACTTCCACTCCGGCAGGAACAGTAATTGGTTTAATACCGATTCTTGACATATTAAGTCCTCCTTACCAGATGAATGCGAGAACTTCGCCGCCAACGTTTAATGAACGAGCTTTTTTATCAGTCATTATTCCTTTTGATGTGGATACAACTGCTATTCCTAAGCCTTTCATTACTTTTGGCATATCTTCACAGCTAGAATAAATTCTAAGTCCTGGTTTTGAAACTTTTCTTAAACCTGAAATAACTGCGTTTTTGTTCTCATCATATTTTAGAGTAATTCTAATTATACCCTGCTTTCCGTCTTCTATGAATTGAAAGCCTTTTACATAACCCTCGTCAACAAGGATTTGTGTAATTGCTTTTTTCATGTTAGATGCAGGAACGTCAACTGTTGCGTGCTTTGCAGAACTCGCATTACGAATTCTTGTCAATATATCAGCTATTGTATCAGTAACTTGCATGCCGTTAACCTCCTTTTGCTAATGCTTACCAGCTAGCCTTTTTAACTCCTGGGATTTGACCTTTGTGCGCTAATTCTCTAAAACAAATACGGCATACACCGAATTTACGAATATAAGCATGTGGTCTACCACAGATTTTACACCTGTTGTATGAACGGGTGGAAAATTTAGGCTGTGCCTTTTGTTTGTTTTTCATTGACATTTTAGCCATAACTTATTTCTCCTCCCTTTACTTTGCAAATGGAGCACCCATCAATGTGAGCAACTCTTTAGCTTCTTCATCAGTTTTTGCAGTTGTGATGAAGTTTATATCCATACCACGAACTTTATCAATCTTATCATACTCAATTTCTGGGAAGATAAGTTGTTCTTTGATACCTGTTGAATAGTTTCCTCTACCATCAAATGAATTTCCATTAATTCCTCTAAAGTCACGAACACGTGGGAACGCAACATTAAATAGTCTATCAACGAACTCATACATTTTTTCTGCACGTAGAGTAACTTTAACACCAATTGTCATGCCTTCACGAAGTTTAAAGTTAGCAACAGATTTTTTAGCTTTACACTCAATTGGTTTTTGACCAGTAATAAGTGATAAGTCATTAACGATTGCCTCAATAACCTTTTTGTTTTCCTTAGCTTCGCCGCAACCAACATTGATTACAACTTTATCAAGCTTTGGAATTTGCATAACATTTTTGTAGCCGAATTTTTTCATCATAGCAGGAGCTACGCTGCTAACATAATGTTCTTTTAATCTAGCCATATCGTTTCTCCTCCTTATTAAAATTCAGCATTGCATTTTTTGCAAATTCTAACTGTTTTACCGTCTTTACCAACGCCTTTAGAAGTTCTAGTTGGCTTATTGCACTTAGGGCAAACTACCATAACTTTACAAGCGTAAACAGGTGCTTCAGTTTTAACTATTCCACCTTGTTGACCTTGACGAGTTGGTTTAACATGTTTTGTAACGAAGTTAATACCTTCAACAATAACTTTGCCTTCTTTAGGGCTTACTTCAAGGACTTTACCAGTCTTTCTTTTGTTATTTGAAGAATATTTATCGTTGTATTTGCCAGTTAATAATACGACTGTGTCGCCTTTTTTAACATGTAGTTTTTTCATTTATACGACACCTCCTATTATAATACTTCTGGTGCAAGGCTCAAAATCTTGAGGTATTCCTTGTCACGAAGTTCTCTAGCTACAGGGCCAAAAATACGTGTGCCCTTTGGGTTTTTGTCTTCTTTTATAATTACAGCAGCGTTTTCGTCAAAACGAATGTAAGTTCCATCCTCACGACGAAGACCCTTTGCTGAACGAACGATAACTGCTTTAACTACATCACCTTTTTTAACAACGCCGCCGGGTGTTGCTTTTTTAACTGAAGCCACGACAACGTCACCGATGTTAGCATACCTTCTGCGTGTTCCACCTAAAACTCTAATACACATAAGCTCTTTTGCTCCAGTGTTATCAGCTACCTTAAGGTATGTTTGCATTTGTATCACAGTGCGTTCCTCCTTTCGAAAAATCAGAGGTTAAATTTTAATTAACTTTATTTTACTTAGCTTTTTCAATGATTTCAACCAAACGCCATCTCTTATCTTTAGAAATTGGCTTTGTTTCCATAACTTCGACTCTATCGCCGATGTTGCAAGAATTGTTTTCATCATGTGCTTTAATCTTTACTGTTCTTTTGATAATCTTTTTATAAAGTGGGTGCTGTACATTATCTTGGATAGCAACAACAATAGTTTTCTCCATTTTATTGCTTACAACTTTACCAACTCTTGTTTTTCTAAGATTTCTTTCGCTCACAGATAATCCTCCCTTCGTTACTGTTGCACGCTGGACTCTTGCTTACGAATGAATGTCTTAACGCGAGCAATATCCTTTTTAACAGCGTTCAAACGCATAGGATTTTCTAGCTGGTTAACAGCATGTTGAAAACGAAGGCTGAATAGTTCCTTTTTAAGGTCAGTAAGCTTATCGTTTAATTCTACGACAGTCATATCTCTTAATTCATTAGTTTTCATTATTGCTCACCACCCATTTCCTGTGTATCTTCTTTAGATACGAATTTGCATTTTACTGGTAACTTATGCATTGCAAGTCTCAAAGCTTCTCTAGCAACTGCTTCGCTAACACCAGCAATTTCAAACATTACTCTTCCTGGTTTAACTACTGCTACCCAGTATTCTGGAGATCCTTTACCTGAACCCATTCGAGTTTCAGCTGGTTTCTCAGTAATTGGTTTGTCAGGGAATATTTTAATCCAAACCTGACCACCACGTTTTATATAACGTGTCATAGCGATACGAGCAGCTTCAATTTGGTTTGATGTGATCCAAGCTGGTTGAAGAGCTTGTAAACCATATTCACCATTTGTTACTTTATTTCCACGCATAGCTTTACCTTTTAAACGGCCACGGTGTACTCTTCTGTATTTAACTCTCTTTGGAAGTAGCATTATTTGTTACCTCCTTCTCGCTTTGTATTATTTCTTGGTCTTCTGTATGGTCTATCATTTCTTTTTTCATTTTTTCTTTGAGGAATTTCGCCTTTAAGAACTTCTCCTCTGTATAACCATACTTTAACACCTAAACGACCATAAGTTGTATGAGCTTCTGTTGTACCATAATCAATATCAGCTCTAATTGTTTGTAGTGGAATTGTGCCTTCGTGATAACTTTCAGCACGAGCAATTTCAGCTCCACCTAAACGACCTGATACTCGAGTTTTAATACCTTTTGCACCAAGTTTCATAGCTCTACCAATTGATTGTTTCATAGCTCTTCTGAATGAAATTCTATTTTCAAGTTGTTGTGCAATTGATTCAGCTATTAATTGTGCATTTAAATCAGGAACTTTAACTTCGATGATATTAATTGCAACAGATTTGCCAATCATTTTTTCAATTTTTTGGCGTAGTTTTTCAATCTCTGTGCCACCTCTACCAATTACGATACCAGGTTTTGCACAGTGAATGTGGATCTTAACCTTATCTGCAAATCTTTCAATTTCTATTGTTGGAACACCTGCAGCGTACAAGCTCTTTTTAATATAATTACGAATATTGTAATCTTCAACTAGAGTGTCGCCAAAAGTGCTTTTATTTGCAAACCAGCGGGAATCCCAATTCTTAATTACACCGACACGAAGTCCGTGTGGATTTACCTTTTGTCCCATAGTTTACCTCCTCTTTCAGCATTATTCCTTTTCTTTTAGAACTAGTGTTACATGAGATGTTCTTTTAAGAATTCGGAATGCTCTGCCCTGTGCTCTAGGCATTACTCTCTTCATAATTGGTCCTGGGCAAACAAAACATTCAGCAACGTATAAATTGTTAACATCCATGTGGTGATTGTTTTCTGCGTTTGCCATGGCCGACTTGAGAAGTTTTTCTAGGTATTCACAGGCAGCCTTTGGTGTGTGCTTTAGTGTTGCCATAGCAATATCGGTGTCCTTGCCCCTAATTAAATCAAGAACAATTTGAACTTTACGAGGTGCTATGCGAGCATTTCTTAGATATGCTCTTGCTTCCATTTGAATTCCTCCTTCCGGCCTACTTCTTACCATTATTTGAGACCCTAGACCCAGCGTGGCCTTTATAAGTTCTTGTTGGTGCAAACTCACCAAGTTTATGACCTACCATATCTTCAGTAACATAAACAGGGACATGCTTACGGCCATCATGAACAGCGAATGTATGACCTACGAAATCAGGGAAAATTGTTGATGAACGGCTCCATGTTTTTAGAACCTTCTTTTCACCCGCTTCGTTCATTTGTAATACTCTTTTTATTAGAGCCTCTTGTACGAAAGGGCCCTTTTTTACACTTCTACCCATTATTCATCTGCCTCCTTTCAGCGTTACTTATCGTTTCTACGTTTTACGATAAATTTATCAGAGCGATGATGTTTAGCACGTGTTTTATATCCTAGAGCAGGTTTACCCCAAGGAGTAACTGGTCCTGGACGTCCAACTGGTGATTTACCTTCACCACCACCATGTGGGTGATCGCAAGGGTTCATTACAGAACCACGAACTGTTGGTCTTACACCCATGTGACGTTTTCTTCCTGCTTTACCAATGCTAACGTTTTCATGATCAATGTTTCCTACTTGACCAATTGTTGCGATGCATTCGATTGGAACTTTTCTAAGTTCTCCTGATGGAAGTCTTATCAATGCATGTGTACCTTCTCTTGCCATAAGTTGAGCCATATTACCTGCTGAACGTACAAGTTGTGCGCCTTTGCCAGGATAAAGTTCAACGTTATGAATGAATGTACCAACTGGAATGTTTTGTAGTGGAAGTGCGTTACCAGGTTTGATATCAGCATCAGGTCCTGAACGTATTACATCTCCTACTGCAAGTCCGTTTGGTGCAATAATATAACGCTTTTCACCATCTTCATATTGTACAAGTGCAATATGTGCAGAACGGTTTGGATCATATTCTAATGTTAGAACATTTGCGTTCATACCGTGTTTATTTCTCTTAAAGTCAATTCTACGATATTTTCTTCTGTTTCTACCACCTTTATGGCGAACAGTAATTCTACCGTAGCTATTTCTACCAGAAGTTTTCTTCAAAGGTTCAAGAAGACTTTTTTCTGGAGCAACCTTTGACAAAGTAGAATAATCAGTTACTGTCATCTCTCTTCTACTTGGAGTCGTAGGTTTGTAGCTTTTAATTGCCATTTGTTTCACTCCTCATTGTGGTTTTGCGAGGATTTTTTATCCCCATACTTTCCGCGGCTTTCGCCACCGGTAAATATACACTAAGGCTTTATTAAACCATGTTTTCAAAAAACTCTATTGTCTTTTCGCCTTCTTCAAGTGTAACGATTGCTTTTTTCCAGTCAGCTTTATAGCCAGCTGTTCTGCCCATTCTCTTAAATCTACCTTTAACGTTCATTGTGTTTACTTTTGCAACTTTTACGCCGAAAAGTTCACGAACAGCATTAGCAATTTCAATTTTATTTGCATTTTTAGCAACCTTGAATGTGTATTTACCCATCTCTAAACATTCCATTGAACGCTCTGTGATGATTGGCTTAATGATAATATCTTGTGCAGTTTTTATCATTATGCATACACCTCCTCAATTTTTGCAACAGCATCTTGAACAATAATAAAATTATCATAATTCAATATATCGTAAACATTTAGTGTATTAACAAGAGTTGTTTTAACACCAGGAATGTTTGCTGCTGACTTAATTACTTTCTTATCAACCTCAGGCATAACGATTAGTGATTTGCCTGAAACATTTAAAGAGTTTAACATGTTGATAACAGTTTTTGTTTTGAATTCTTCTAATTTAATAGAATCAACAACCAAAACATTGTTATCTGCTACCTTTGATGAAAGTGCTGACTTCATTGCAAGTCTTCTTACTTTCTTATTTAGGCTGTATCTGTAGCTACGAGGCTTTGGACCAAGAGCAACTCCACCATGTACCCATTGTGGCGCACGAATAGAACCTTGTCTTGCATGGCCTGTACCTTTTTGACGCCAAGGTTTTCTTCCTCCTCCACGAACTTCTGTACGTGTAAGTGTTGATTGTGTACCTTGTCTTTGATTTGCAAGATAATTTACTACCATTGCGTGCATAACTTCTTTGTTAGGAGTTATTCCAAACACTGTTTCTGATAGCTCAGTGTCAGCAAGCACATTGCCAGCCATATCAAATAAAGAAACTTTAGGCATTTTACTTCCCCCTTCCACTAAGCCTTCTTAATGCAATCAGTGATTGTTACTGTTCCTTTTTTAGGACCAGGAATAGCACCTTTTATTGCAATAAGATTATTTTCTGCGTCAATTTTAACAATTGTTAGATTTTGAACTGTTACTTTTTCATTACCCATTTGTCCTGGCATTTTTTTGCCTTTGAAAATACGTGATGGTGATGAACAAGCTCCCATTGATCCAGCATGTCTGTGAACAGGTCCTGTACCATGAGTTTCCTTCAATTTCGCATTGTTATAACGCTTAACTGTTCCTGCGAAGCCTTTACCTTTACTTGTTCCGTGAACGTCTACAACGTCACCTTCAGCAAAAGCGTCAGCTTTTACGATATCACCAACATTAACTTCGTCAGTGTTATCAAGTCTGAATTCCTTTAAAGTTCTCTTTAAAGCAACGTCAGCCTTTTTAAAATGTCCTGCTAATGGTTTGTTTACACATTTAGCACGGATTTCGCCATAACCTAGTTGTACTGCTTTGTAACCATCATTTTCAACAGTTTTCTTTTGTACAACTACACATGGACCAGCTTCAACAACTGTTACAGGAATTACTTTTCCTGTTTCATCGAAAATCTGTGTCATACCGATTTTCTTACCGATGATTGCCTTTTCCATATTTTTTCCTCCTAGTTAGGTTATTGGTTGGCAAATACCAACTTGACCTGCGTGTAACTTCGTTTTGAAATCGAAATAACGATTTCCGTTGGAAACTATTTTATTTCCATTACGATGTCTACACCTGCAGGAAGCTCAAGGTTTTGTAGTGCTGATGTTGTCTCATTTGTAGGTCTGATAACATCAATAAGTCTTTTGTGAGTTCTCATTTCGAATTGCTCACGGCTATCTTTGTACTTATGAACAGCACGCAAGATAGTGATAACTTCTTTATCAGTAGGTAGTGGGATAGGACCCGAAACCTTAGCACCTGAACGTTTTGCTGCTTCAACAATTTTAGCTGTTGCAGCGTCAACAACACCATGCTCATAACCCTTGATTTTAATTCTGATTTTTTCATTGACTGCCACTTAAATCGCCTCCTTAAGGGTTTAATAATTGGGGGCATTATTGCTTAGTAAACAATATCTATAATCCGTAACACGTTCCCGTGTGTTTCGTCTTTATGTCATCAAAAAACCCAGAAAACTTTTTGTCGTTTTCCGGGGATTGTTAAACAATTTAAGACCAAGTAATGACACACAAAATGATCAGCTCAAACTCTCGCAAGCAAAGCTTAAGACACATACAGTGTTCGTTATTACAGTCGCCCGGTTTAAAATCGGACATACTCCACAAAAATTACCGAGCATACCGCTCGCAACCTTTTGCTTCATCGCATATCTGTTGCAGTCACGCAAGAACTATTGTAACACGAATCAAGACTAAATACAACATTTTGTTTTAAAAATTAATATAGAAATTATACTGATATATCAATATTATTTTGTGCAATTTCACAACAAACATACTATACTACTTTTATAATATAAAAGAGAACTTTATAATTAAAGTTCTCTTTATCAATATTATATTATAAATTAATATGCTTTTCCCCATAAAACCATGTATTTTGCAGGTTTTCCACAACATACACATACATCAGAAATCTCTTTACTATTTTGTGGAATACATCTTGATCCTACTCCTGTAACTTCTTTAATCTTATTTTCACATTCCTCATCGCCACACCACATAGCTTCTACAAATCCATCGCCTTTTTCTTCTAAAGACTTAACAATCTGCTCCATG
Source organism: Oscillospiraceae bacterium (assembly GCA_965226565.1). GTDB lineage: Bacteria > Bacillota > Clostridia > Oscillospirales > Ruminococcaceae > SZUA-444. The sequence goes on along the minus strand of CBDDDI010000004.1, from coordinate 557,421 downwards.
CTTATGCATTGATAAGTTTTATTTTCTCTATTTTCAATTGCCTTATCAAACAATCCATCACGAACTTCTTGCAATTTTTCTGCAATTGCATTTTCTAATTCATCAAGTTTAACAACAGTTTTTTCTCTGTTATGTCTTGTTACAAGCACACATTGATTATTTTCAATATCTTTAGGTCCTATTTCAAGACGTACAGGAACACCTTTCATCTCATATTCAGCAAATTTCCATCCAGGAGAATTATCACTATCATCAAGTTTAACTCTAACTCCAAATTTTGAAATTTGATCTTTAAGTTCATTTGCTTTTTCAAGCACACCTTCTTTATGCTGTGCAATTGGCAAAATAACAACTTGGATTGGTGCAATTGCTGGAGGTAAAACCAAACCATTATCATCACCATGAACCATAATTAGCGCACCAATAAGTCTTGTTGTAACTCCCCAAGAAGTTTGGAAAGGATTAACTTTCTTATTTTCTTTATCAGTATATTCTATATCAAAAGCTTTAGCAAATCCATCTCCAAAATAATGAGTAGTTCCAGCTTGCAAAGCTTTTCCATCATGCATCAATGCTTCAATTGCATAAGTAGCAACAGCTCCAGCAAATTTATCACTTTCAGTTTTCTTACCTTTGACAACAGGCATTGCCATATATTTTTCACAAAACTCAGCATAAACATTAAGCATTTTTTCTGTTTCTTCAATAGCTTCATCAGCTGTAGCATGAATTGTATGACCTTCTTGCCAGATAAATTCTCTTGAACGTAAAAATGGACGTGTTGTTTTTTCCCATCTCACAACAGAAACCCATTGATTATAAAGTTTTGGCAAATCTCTATAAGAATGAATTATATTTGCGTAATGTTCACAAAACAATGTTTCTGAAGTTGGTCTTACACATAATTTTTCTTCAAGTTTTTCGTTTCCTCCATGAGTCACCCATGCAACTTCTGGAGCAAATCCTTCAACATGATCTTTTTCTTTTTGTAGCAGACTTTCAGGAATAAACATAGGCATACAAACATTTTCATGTCCTGTTTCTTTAAACATTCCATCAAGTATTCTTTGAATATTCTCCCAAATTGCATAACCATATGGGCGTATAACCATACATCCTTTTACACTTGTATATTCAATAAGTTCTGCTTTTTTTACTATATCAGTATACCACTTAGCAAAATCTTCATCCATTGAAGTAATTGTATCAACCATCTTTTTATTTTTTGCCATCTAAATTCTCCTTATCTTGTGTATCTTGAGCCTCATATATACTTTTGACTTCGTCTTTATCAAAATCATAATTACTTTTCTTTACCCTTTCGGGATTATTTCTTATACCATCTATTTTACGAGCAAGCCAAGGTGTAATTACTGCAACAAGAAAAACAACAAATAACAATCCTAATGCAATTAAACTAAATTTACCTAAAACTTTTACTGTATCAAAATTAATATCAAGTACCACCAATCTCACTCCTTTAACGCACATATACTTAATTATATCATTTTAAAAATATATTTCAAGTGTAAAAATTCTTATAAAATAAAAATAACCTTCCACAAAAGTGAAAGGTTATTAATTTCTAATTAAACATTGTCTTCAATGAATTTAACTATATCTCCAACAGTTTTTACATTTTCAACGTGTTCATCAGGGATTTCAATGTCAAATTCTTCTTCAAGTGACATAACCAAATCAACTACATCAAGTGAATCCGCACCAAGGTCTTCGGTTATAGACGCTTCCATAGTTACTTTATCTTCATCAACATCAAGTTGGTCAACAATGATCTCTTTTACTTTTTCAAATGCCATATTGTTCCCCTCCATTCTATATTCATTTTTGTATATTATAAAGGAGCAAACGCTCTCTATATAATTCTTTAAAATTAAGGATTGTCAAACTCTCCTATTTTTCTAAACTTAGTATATCGTTCATTTAACAAAACGTCAATAGGTTTTTGTAAATATTTTTGCAAACTTTCTGAAAGATAATCTGATATGTTCTCTGCAGTTTGCTCTAAATCAGCATGTGCGCCATCTAAAGGCTCACATATTATTTTTTCTGCAACTCCTAATTCAATCATATCTTCAGCAGTTATTTTAAGTACATCACATGCTTCTTTTTCTCTAGAAGCATCTTTCCACAAAATACTAGCACAACCTCTTGGTGAAATAACAGAATATAAAGCATTTTCTAAAATAGCAAGCTCATCACAAACTCCTAAAGCTAATGCTCCACCACTTCCACCTTCTCCTAAAATTATAGAAATAACAGGAGTTTTTAGCATCATAAATTCCATTAAATTTTTTGCTATAGCTTCTCCTTGGCCACGTTTTTCTGCATCAATTCCGCAGTAAGCGCCAGGAGTGTCTACCAAACAAATAACTGGTCTATTAAATTTTTCTGCTTGTTTTGCAAGTCTTAAAGCTTTTCTATAACCTTCAGGATGAGGCATAGAGAAATTAGTTTTTTTATTTTCTTCTAAATTTCTACCTTTAACTTGTGTAATCACAGTAACTGGAGTGCCATGAAAATTAGCAATACCACCTATTATTGATGCATCATCACCAAAATATCTATCTCCATGCATTTCAAAAAAATCTGAAAATATTAATGGAATATAATCATTAACAGTAGGCCTATTTTTATTTCTTATAACTTCTAAACGTTGACTAGCTGAAAGATTACTCATTACTAATCCTCCTTACATTGTGAAGTTTAAATAAATGAGAAAGAGTACGTTTCATTCGTTTTCTTTCAACAATCATATCAACAAATCCATTTTCAAGCATAAATTCTGCTGTTTGAAAATCATCCGGAAGATGTTGTTTTATTGTTCCTTCAATAACTCTTCTTCCTGCAAATCCAATAAGTATTTTTGGTTCTGCAATAATTATATCTCCAAGAGACGCAAATGATGCTGTTACTCCACCTGTTGTTGGATCTGTTAAAACTGTTATATATAACAATCCAGCTTCATTATGCCTTGCTATTGCACCAGAAGTCTTTGCCATTTGCATTAAAGATACAATTCCTTCTTGCATTCTAGCTCCACCTGATGCTGTAAATAATACTATTGGCATTTTATTTTCTGTTGCATATTCAATGGCTCTAGTGATTTTTTCACCAACAACACTTCCCATAGAAGCCATCATATATCTTGAGTCCATAACACCTATAACTGTAGAATAGCCTTTTATAGTTGCTGTACCTGTAATTACAGCGTCTTTTAATTTAGTCTTTTCTCTAATACTTTGTTGTTTCTCAGAATAAGATGGAAATTCTATTGGATTTTTACTTACCATATCTCTATCAAATTCTTTAAAACTGTCCTTGTCAACAGTCACATTTAATCTTTCCCACGCATTAAGTCTTGCATGATAATTACATGATGAGCAAATCTTATTACGTTTTTCAAAAGCATCCATAAATTCTGTGCTGCCACAACGAGGACATTTATATAATATATTGCTTGGAACATTTGATTTAGCTTTTTCTTCTGATTTAGGTTCAGCTCCATTAAATCTTGTTTTTACAACAGAAAATAAATCCTCCAGCATTTTTATCACTCCTTATGACTATTAAATCTTAAATAATTTTAGTTCTACCGAGGAATCCTATATCGTATTCTCCTGTTTCAAAATTTTTATTTCTAAGTAAATTAACATGAAAATCAATATTTGTGTTTACTCCATCTACTATAAATTCAGCCAAAGCCCATTTCATTTTCATAATCGCTTCTTCTCTATTTTTACCATGAACAATAAGCTTTGCAATCATAGAATCATAATTTGGAGGTATTGTATATCCTTGATAAACTGCACTATCTACTCTTATTCCTTTTCCTCCAGGAACATGAAGTGCAATAATTTTACCTGGTGATGGCATAAAATTTTGCAAAGGATTTTCTGCATTTATTCTACATTCAATTGAATGACCTGACATACATACATCTTCTTGTTTAAATGAAAGTTTATTTCCTGCAGCAATAAGAATTTGTTCTTTAACTAAATCAATTCCTGTTACAGATTCAGTTATTGGATGTTCAACTTGAATACGTGTATTCATTTCCATAAAATAATAATTCTCTTTATTATCCACAAGGAATTCAATTGTACCAGCATTTTGATATCCAGTTGCTTTTGCTGCTGCAACTGCTGATGCTCCCATTTTAGCTCTTAGTTTTTCATTCATCACTGGACTAGGAGTTTCTTCAAGAACTTTTTGATTTCTTCTTTGCATAGAACAATCACGTTCACCTAAATGAACCACATTGCCATGTTTATCAGCAATAATTTGAAACTCAATATGTCTTGGACATTCAATAAATTTTTCTATATAAATATCATCATTTCCAAAACAAGCTAACGCTTCTTGTTTTGCAGAAGATATAGCATTTTCCAATTCATTCTCATTATTAGCAAGTCTAATACCTCTACCTCCGCCACCAGCAGAAGCTTTTACCATTACAGGATATCCTATTTCCTGAGAAATCTTTTTAGCATCATCAAGTGTTTTCGCAACTCCATCTGATCCAGGAACAACAGGCACTTTCGCTTTTTTCATAGTTTCTTTTGCACATGCTTTATCACCAAGCATATCAATAGACTCTGGTTTTGGACCAATAAAAGTTATTCCGCATTTTTCACACATTCTTGCAAATTCAGCATTTTCAGATAAAAATCCAAAACCTGGATGAATAGCATCTGCTCCTGTAACTTCACATGCTGATAAAATTGCTTTTATATTAAGATAACTTTGTGCACTATTAGCAGGTCCTATACAGATTGCTTCATCAGCTATTTGTGCATGCAAAGCACTCCTATCTGCAGTAGAAAATACTGCAACAGTTCTAATACCAAGTTCTCTACAAGCTCTAATTGCTCTAACAGCTATTTCGCCACGATTTGCTATAAGTACCTTTTTAAAAAATTTTATGTTATTTGTATTCGCCATTTATACCCTCCTTATTGGAGTCAATATTTATTATTTTATTGCAAAAGATATTTCTGCTGAAACAGCTTTTTTACCATTAACAGTAGCAATAGCTTTACCTACTCCTACTGGACCTTTAACTTTAATAATCTCAACTTCTAACATTAAAGTATCTCCAGGAACAACTTGTTGTCTAAATTTAGCTTCTTTAACTCCGCCATATAAACCTATTTTGCCTTTGTTTTCTGGAAGAGAAAGCATAGCAACAGCTCCAGCTTGCGCAAGCATTTCAAGCATCAAAACTCCTGGAACAACAGGATATTCAGGAAAATGTCCCTTAAACCAAAATTCATCTTCCTTCATATATTTTTTAGCAACAACTCTTTTACCAACTTCCATTTCAACAATTTCATCAATTAGTAAAAAAGGATCTCTATGAGGAATAACCTCCATAATTTGTTCTTTATTCATTAAAGCCATAACATACTCCTTATTATTCAATAACCATCAAAGGTTGATCATATTCTATAGCCTCACCATTTTTAACGTTTATTACAGAAACAACGCCATCAAATTCAGATTTAACTTCATTCATAACTTTCATTGATTCAATAATAAGAATTACATCACCTTTTTTAACTCTTTGTCCTACTTTAACAAAATCTTTATCCTCAGGAGATGGCGCAGTGTAAACTGTTCCAACTATTGGAGCATTAACAACATTGCCTTTTATTTCGTCTTTCTTTTTATCTTGAATAACTTGATTTGCTGAAGCCATTGGAGTAAACTGCATATTTTGCATCACTTCAACTTGTGGACAATCTCTTTCAATAGAAATCTCCAAATCATTATCATTTAGTTTAAAAGACTTAATTCCTTTTTCTGTCATCAAATCAAAAATTTGATTTATAGTTTCTATCGAGTTAGTTATTTTAGTCATAATCTTTCTCCCTATTCGTATTTCTTCAAGCAAATAGCTGCATTATGACCACCAAATCCTAAAGAATTTGATAACGCTACTTTTATATCTGCTTTTTTGTTTTCTTTAACACAATAATCAAGATCACAATCTGGATCAAAAGTCTCATATCCTACTGTTTTATGAACAACTCCATTTTTAAGTGATAATGCAGTTACTATCGCTTCAACTCCACCAGCAGCACCTAAAAGATGTCCTGTCATTGATTTTGTTGAGTTTATCATAACATCATCAGCATGTTCACCTAATGAAATTTTAATAGCTGTTGTCTCATATTTATCATTAAGACCTGTTGAAGTACCATGTGCATTAACATAATCAATATCCTTAGCATCAAGTCCAGCTTCTTTATAAGCATCTGTCATTGCTCTTGCTGCAGACTTACCTTCTGGATCTGGAGAAGTAATGTGGAATGCATCTCCTGTTGCACCATATCCGGCAATTTCAGCATATATTTTAGCTCCTCTAGCTTTAGCATGCTCAAGTTCTTCCAAAATAATTACTCCACTACCTTCTGACAAAACAAATCCTTGTCTGTCTTTATCAAATGGAATAGAAGCTTTTTCAAGTTCAGTAGCTTTTGATAAAGCTTTCATATTGTTAAATCCACCAAGTGCAAATTCTGTTATACAACTTTCTGTTCCGCCACAAACACAAGCATCAAGATATCCATCTTTAATTTTTCTAAATGCTTCACCAATTGCATGAGTTGATGATGCACATGCTGTTGTTGTTACAAAATTATCTCCTTTAAATCCATTTTGCATTGCTATTAAACCTGCTGACATATTAGAGATCATTTCAGGAATATAAAAAACAGAAATTCTGTTTGGACCTTTTTGCAAATATTTAGAATGTTCTTTCTGAGTAAATTCAAGTCCTCCAATTCCACATCCTATTATAACACCAACTCTGTATGGATCTAGATCAGAAAAATCAGTTCCAGCATCTTCAACAGCTTGTTTAGCAGAACAAACTGCAAACTGAGAAAATCTCTCCATTCTCTTAGCTTCTTTTTTATCTATAAATTCTGATGGATCAAAATCTTTTACAGCTCCAACAATTTTGACATCAAAATTTTCTGAATCAAATTGATCAATATAAGAAAAACCTAGTTTGTTATTAATAATATTATTCCAAAATTCATCGGTACTTCTCCCAAGTGGGTTAATAGTACCCATTCCAGTTATAACTACTCTTTTCATTAATATATACTCCTTAAACTACATTGACAATCCGCCACTAATTTCAACTACTTGACCTGTTATATAACTAGCGTCATCAGAAACAAGGAAAGAAACTGTTCCTGCAATTTCTTCAACTTGACCATATCTTCTTAACGCAACTTGTGATAAAATTGCTTTCTTTTGATCATCAGTTAATGCATCAGTCATAGGTGTTTTTATAAAACCTGGAGCTATCGCATTAACAGTAATATTTCTTGCACCAAGCTCTTTTGCAGCAGATTTTGTCATACCAATAACTGCTGCTTTTGATGCTGAATAATTAAATTGTCCAGGATTTCCATAAACACCAGCAACAGAAGACATGTTAACAACTTTACCTGAACGCTGTTTCATCATAACAGCACCAACAAGTTTAGTCATATTAAATATACTTTTTTGGTTGACATTTATTACAGCATCATATTGTTCTTCGCTCATTCTAACAAGCAATCCATCTTTTGTGATACCTGCATTATTAACAAGAACATCAATGCTACCAAATTTCTCTTTTGCAGCTTTAACCATAGTTTCACAGTCACTATACTTAGAAACATCAGCTTCAAAAATTTCAACTTCTACTCCAAAATCTCTACATTCCTTAGCAACTACATTTGCTTTTTCTTTATCACTTTCGCTAGGAAAACAATTTATCGCTATATTAAAACCATCTTTTGCAAGACGTTTTGCTATACAAGCTCCAATACCTTGAGAAGCGCCTGTTATTAATGCTGATTTTGCCATATAATCCTCCTATAACATAGCTATGTTTTATTTTTTTCTATCTATTTACTAAGCAATTTGTCTGCTTCATCAATCATTCTGTCCATAATTGTTTTTGCTGGTTCAATTTCATTAACAAGACCAGCAATAGCTCCACAAAGGAATGTTCCTTCTGAAACATTTCCATCAACAGCAGCTTTTCTTAAAGAACCAACAGTAATTTCTTCAAACTCATCTGGTGTTCCACCTTCACGTTCAAAAGTAAGCAAACTTTTCGCAAACTTTGTTTTAACACCTCTGCAAGGATGACCTGTAAATCTACCTGTAACAATACTATCAGTATCTTTTGCACCAATTACAAGATTTTTATAATTCTCATGAATCTGGCATTCTTCTGCAGCCAAGAAAGCAGTACCAATTTGTACACCTTCTGCACCAAGCATAAAGCTAGCAGCAATACCTCTGCCATCAGCAACTCCACCAGCAGCAATAACAGGAATTTCAACAGCGTCAACAACTTGTGGCACAAGACACATTGTAGTGTTCTCACCAATATGTCCGCCTGATTCAGTTCCTTCAGCAACAACAGCATCAGCTCCAGCTCTTTCCATTCTTTTAGCAAGAGCAACACTTGGAATAACTGGAATAACTTTAATTCCTGCCTCTTTCCAAGCTTCCATGTATTTACCAGGATTACCTGCACCAGTAAACACAACAGGAACTTCTTCTTCTATAACAAGCTTTGCTAATTCTTCTGCATTTGGACTCATAAGCATAATATTAACACCAAAAGGCTTGTCAGTAAGCTTTTTACATCTTCTAATTTGATCTCTTAAATAATCAATAGGAGCTGAACCTCCAGCAATAAGACCAAGACCACCTGCATTAGAAACAGCAGCAGCTAAAGTACTTTCTGAAACCCATGCCATACCACCTTGGATAATAGGATTTTCTATTCCTAAAAGTTTTGTTATTCTTGTATTCATAAATATATCTCCTTAAGCCTCAAAAATTACTGCACCATAAGTTAGTCCAGCACCAAAACCAACCAAACACACTTTGTCGCCTTTATTAATTCTACCTAATTGGAAAGCCTCATCAAGAGCTAATGCAACGCTTGCACTTGAAGTATTGCCATACTTATCAATATTAACACAAGCTTTTTCCATAGGAATTTTAAGTCTTTGCATAGCAGCCTCAATAATTCTAATATTCGCTTGATGAGGAATAATAATATCTAAATCATCTGGAGTTATTCCACATTTCTCACATGCTTTTTTAACAGCTCTAGGCATTGCTTTTACAGCAAATTTATAAACCTCAGTTCCATCCATCTGTAAATAATGACTCTTACTTTCAGGAAGATTGTCTTCAATATGTTTTTTCTTACCTTCAACAAAAGGACTGTTATCAGTATAATTTCTAGCAACCATAAATCTAGCACCAGTTCCATCAGCACCATTAAATGAAGCATACATTCCATCACTTCTGCCTACAATACATGCACCAGCACCATCACCAAATAAAATACATGTTGATCTATCTTCATAATCAACTATTTTAGTTAAATTTTCAGAACCTACAATAAGTACATATTTAAGATTATCATCAGTTGCAATAAATCTACTTGCAATATCCATAGCATAAACAGAACCAGTACAAGCTGCATTAACGTCAAAAGCCATACATGTTTTTATTCCAAGTTCTCTTTGAACCATACATGATACAGAAGGTGTTAAGTAATCAGGAGTTATAGTAGAAACTATAATCATACCAATTTCGGAAACATCAATTCCAGCTTTATCAATTGCATTTTGTGCTGCTCTAGTTGCCATATACCAAGTTGGCTCACCTTGAGAAACATGTCTTTCCTTCATACCAGTTCGTGTATAAATCCATTCATCAGAAGTATCAACGATTTTTACAAAATCCTCATTTGTAGCAATCATATCTGATACATACTTTCCTGTGGCTATTACGCTTATTCCCATTGTTAACCTCCAGTTTACATTATATCCAACATTTGTAATATATTATAACTATTACTAAATAGTCTTATATCTTTGTATAAATCTAAATCATTCAAAAAACATAGTTACTACATTTTATCACCTTAAATTATTACACAATGTAACTTTTATTGTAATATACTGATAATGCTTTGTCAAGTCAGTAAACCATTTATATTACGCGTATTATAAATTTTAAAAACAAATTTTTTCAGGATTTATCTATAATTACCAATTTTTTTAAATATATTCAATTATTTATCATGTAAAAAAATTTACGACTTAATTTTATAAATTAAAACAAATAATTTTTTATTGCAATAAAAAAATCTGAATTTCTATCATTTTGATAAAAATTCAGATTTAAAATTCTATACTTTATAAAAGTTCTTTTCTTAATTGTGTGCCAGATTTACTTGATAAAAGTGCTGGTGGAATATCAAAAACTGATTTAGCACCAAATTCGCCTTTTTCAGCAAGTCTATAAGCAGCTCTTGCATATGAAATCATAATGCTTGATGTGAATTCTGGATTTGACTCAAGTTTTAAAGAATACTCAATAACATGTTTAGCGTTTTTAGTCTCACCAGAACGAATAACAAATCCACCATGAGGAATTCCTGAATGGTCTTTTTTCAATTCATCCATACTAATGAAATGTACAGTTGTATCATAATCAGCAAAATATGCTGGCATTTCTTTAATATCTTTTTCAATTTTTGCTTTGTCAGCTCCATCTTCAGCAACAACAAAACACTCTCTTAAATGTTTTTCTCTTGTTGTGAATTCAGGATTCTCGCCATTTCTTACAGCATCCATTGCTTTTTCAATAGGAATTGTATATTGTCTTGCATCAAGAACTCCTGCAACTCTACGAATAGCATCAGAATGTCCTTGGCTTACGCCTTTGCCCCAGAATGTATAGTTGTTTCCAACTGGCAAAATAGATTCTGAATAAATACGATTAATTGAAAACATTCCAGGATCCCAACCTACTGAAATTACTGAAACATGTTTATTATCTTTTGCTGGTTTATCAACATTATCAAAATACTCATTAATTTTTGAATGATTATCAAAACTATCAACAGTGTTAAATAATTCTGCTAATTTAGGTCCTTGAACAGGCAAATCAGTAGCTGATCCTCCACAAAGAATCATAACATCAATATCTTTAACCATATCTTTTGCATTGTCAACATGCATAACCTTAGCATTTTCAGTGTTTATTTTTATTTGACTAGGATCACGTCTTGTAAAAACAGCTACTAGTTCCATATCCTCATTTTGCTTTATAGCATTTTCTACACCACGGCCTATGTTACCATATCCATAAATACCAATTCTAGTTTTTTGCATACTATAACCTCCTACTTAATTTATAATAAAAGAAAAACATTTTTTCTAATATATCATTAACATTACTACGTCTCTAATAGATATTTTATAAACTTTATCTTTAATATCATAAACAACACTATTTATGTTCTTAAAAATTAATATTTAAATAGTTGTAATATTTAAATTATTGTGATATATTATAATTATCTATTAAAATTTTTGTAATTTTGTACAAATAATAAAATTTCACAATAAAATAAACTAATTTATTGATTTTATTTTATTGAGATTATATCACATTGACAATATCCTGTCAATGATTATATTAACACGGTATATCCGTATTTTGAAAGGAAACAATATGTCAAAAACTGCTCTTTTATTTTCAGGACAAGGTTCTCAATATGTCGGAATGGCAAAAGATTTTTATGAAAAATATCCAGCTTGTAAAGAAATTTTTGAAATAGCAAACTCTGTTTTAGGTTTTGATCTAAAAGAAATTTGCTTTAATTCAGATGATCAAACTTTAGCAAAAACTATATATTCTCAACCTGCTATTTTAGCAACAAGCTTGTGTTCATTGCATGCTGTTAAAGAAAGTGGAATAATTTATACTGCTGTTGCTGGACATTCTCTTGGTGAATACGCTGCTATGGTTGCTGCTAATATATTAACTATAGAAGATGCCTTTAAACTTATTAAAGCAAGAAGTGAAGCTATGCAAAAAGCTAGTGAAAATGCTAATGGTGCTATGTGTGCAATAATAGGAAAATCAGCAGAAGAAATTGAAAATGTTTGTTCAGAAATTGATGGATATGTTATTCCTGTTAATTATAACTCAAATGCACAAACTGTAATCGCTGGAGAATGTGAAGCAGTTGATACTGCAATTGCAAAATTTAAAGAAATGAAAACAAAAGCTATTAAATTAAATGTCTCATCTGCATTTCATTCTAAATTAATGCAACCTGCTCGTGATGAATTTTTAGAAAAAATACAAAATCTTGACATTACTTTCAATGAACCAACTGTTGATTTTTATTCAAATCTAACAGGTAATTTAGTTGCTGATTATAGTGATATGCCTTCTTATTTAGGAAACCATATTATTTCACCTGTAAAATTCACTTCTGAATTAAATAATCTTCATAATGATGGTTTTACTGAGTTTGTTGAATGTGGACCTAATAAAGTTTTAACTGGTCTAGTTAAAAAGACTTTAAAAGGTGTCACTTCTATTAATGTTGAAAATAATGCAACACTTGATAAAGCATTAAATTCCTTGTTTTCTGAATAATATAAAATAAAGCTTGCAATAAAATCATTGCAAGCTTTTTATTAAAATTCTATACCTTTTCTCGCTAAAACACCTTTGTCAAAAGGATGTTTTATTTTTTTTATTTCTGATACATAATCAGCTATATTAATCATATCTTGTGTTACTTCTCTTCCTGTTAAAACAATTTCACATTTACAACTATTTATTAAATGTATAATAGAATCTTGGCTAATAAAATTATACTCAATAGCACAAAGTACTTCATCAAGTATAACCATATCATAATCATTATTTAATAGTATGTTATTAATATCCTGAACCATATTAATATAATATTCTTTTGCTTTGTCTTTTTCATCTTGATTCATAAGAAAAGTAAAATTTATTTTATCTATACCTTTATACATAGTAATATTATCTATATTATCTAAAATGTTACGTTCGGAAGAAGTGTTATCCTTCAAAAATTGACAAAATAAAACTTTTCCATTGCTACCAGCACATCTAATAGCAAGACCAGTAGCAGAAGAAGTCTTGCCTTTACCATCACCGAAATATAAATGAACATAATTATCTCTCATATATTAAAATCTTCCTTATTAAAAAATCTAATTACATAATAAACAAAAAATCCGTAAACTCTAAAAAGAATCTACGAATTAAAATAATTGGCTCCCCAAGTTGGACTTGAACCAACGACCCTGCGGTTAACAGCCGCATGCTCTACCGACTGAGCTATTGAGGAATACAAAAATATATGCCTAAATGAGAAAAGCAAAAACTTTTCTCATCTAAGTAAAGAATGTCGGCATTACCAATCTTCCCAGGCCGTTGCCAGCCAAGTATTGTAGGCGAAAATGAGCTTAACTACTGTGTTCGGGATGGGAACAGGTGGAACCTCATCACAATCAACACCGACTAAAGGGTGATACCCTAAAAACTGAATAATGAATTAAGTAACAACACTCATAGAATTTAACTTCAAAAGATTAAGCCCTCGACCGATTAGTACTCGCTAGCTAAACGTCTCACAACGCTTACACATTGAGCCTATCAACCTTGTAGTCTTCAAGGGGTCTTACTTGCTTGTGCAATGGGATATCTTATCTTAAGGTGGGCTTCACGCTTAGATGCCTTCAGCGTTTATCCTTTCCGCACATAGCTGCCCAGCTGTGCCACTGGCGTGACAACTGGTGCACCAGAGGTGCGTCCATCCCGGTCCTCTCGTACTAGGGACAGCTCCTTGCAAATATCCTACGCCCACGACAGATAGGGACCGAACTGTCTCACGACGTTCTGAACCCAGCTCGCGTACCGCTTTAATTGGCGAACAGCCAAACCCTTGGGACCGAATACAGCCCCAGGATGCGATGAGCCGACATCGAGGTGCCAAACCTCCCCGTCGATGTGGACTCTTGGGGGAGATCAGCCTGTTATCCCCAGGGTAGCTTTTATCCGTTGAGCGACGGCATTTCCACTCACATACCGCCGGATCACTAACTCCAACTTTCGTTACTGCTCGACCCGTCAGTCTCGCAGTTAGGCTCGCTTATGCGTTTACACTCTAAGGCATGGTTTCCATCCATGCTGAGCGAACCTTTGAGCGCCTCCGTTACCTTTTAGGAGGCGACCGCCCCAGTCAAACTGCCCACCTAACAATGTCCCCCGACCGGATTCACGGCCGCAGGTTAGAATTTCAGCACTCCAAGAGTGGTATCCCAAGGTTGACTCCAATAAAGCTGACGCCTTATTTTCCCAGTCTCCCACCTATCCTGTACATGAAATACCAAAATTCAATATTAAGCTACAGTAAAGCTCCATGGGGTCTTTCCGTCTAGTCGCGGGTAACCGGCATCTTCACCGGTACTACAATTTCGCCGGGCGGGTAGTTGAGACAGTGCCCAGATCGTTACACCATTCGTGCGGGTCAGAACTTACCTGACAAGGAATTTCGCTACCTTAGGACCGTTATAGTTACGGCCGCCGTTTACTGGGGCTTCAATTCAGAACTCTCATTCCTCCTCTTAACCTTCCAGCACCGGGCAGGTGTCACCCCATATACGTCATCTTTCGATTTAGCATAGAGCTGTGTTTTTGCTAAACAGTCGCCTGGGCCTATTCTCTGCGGCTCTATTTCTAGAGCACCCCTTCTCCCTAAGTTACGGGGTCAACTTGCCGAGTTCCTTAACTACCCTTCTCCCGTTGGCCTTAGAATTCTCTTCCTATCTACCTGTGTCGGTTTGCGGTACGGGCTCCGAAGATATACACACAGCTTTTCTCGCCTTCGTCCAAACTTGCTTCCCTACTAAATTTCGGTCCCTTACGACCGGCTAAACCATCAGCCGGCTCAAGTCCTTTCAAAGTGTCCCTGTGTTTAAATCTTTTGGAGGCTACGGAATTTCAACCGTATGTGCATCGGCTACGCG
>CBDDDI010000004.1:0-537500 GCA_965226565.1 Oscillospiraceae bacterium | reverse complement strand
AAATTGCTTTCGTAATTTCTTTCTCACTTTTGTCATACAACGCTATTATTGTTTCTGCTGGTGTCATTGTTGTAACTGATTGTCGAAGATATTGCTCATACGGATTAAGCATATTTCCTCTCCTTTGTAAAATAGTTCTTATTTAAATTATTGGACTCATTTTAACTAAATTGTTGAGTTAACCATTCACTTTGAGAATTATATCTGCTTAAAGTAGTTTCCATTCTAGTGAACTGTTTCCAATATCTTGCTTGCTCTTTTTTATATCTCTTTTTAAGAGCTTTAATCACATCTTTATAATTCTTAAGTTGTTTTTCAATTGTGTTTTCTTTATCGCTAGTTGTATTTTCAACACCAGCTAATGTAACAAGTGTACCTTTTTTAGCACCACTAACTTTAACAGCTTTATCAATAGCTTTATCTACACCAGCTGCAAAACCGAAATCTGGATCAGTGAAAAATGATGTAACACCATTAAAATCTTTTTGAAGTGCTTTTTCAAGATCTGATTTATTTAAAGATAGTTTACCATATTCTTTATAATTTCCAGAAGCAGTAATTCCTACATCAAATATACCTTTTCCATCTCTTATTGTACCACTTACTTGTGTTCTCAAATCATTTAAAAATCTTACTAATGTAGAATCACTATGAAGCAATCCTTCTTTAACTTTAGCTTCCCATTTTTCAATTTGTTTTTCAGACATTTCATCTCTTTGATCATCTGTAAGAGGTGGATAATCTGAATCATGTTTAGTATTAACTTCTAGACGTAAACCTGTTATAAGTGAATTATAATCTTTAACAAAATTCTCAATAGCCTCTACTGCTTTTGAAACATCTCCAGAAGTAGTTATTGTTGCACTAACAGCTCCAACTTCTAAAGCTGATACATCAATTGATGTTCCATCAATAGTAAAACTGTTTGTATTACTAGTAACAGTATTTCCATCAATAATAGCTATTGCGTTTCTACCTTTGTCAAAATAAGTTGCATCTTTACTAGTTGTTGACATAGTTTCAACTGCATCACCAAATAGACCTTTTAAATAATCAATAGAAGCTGAATCCATTGCGCTTATATCAATTCCTTTAAGAGTCAAAATACCTTTTTCAAAACTAACATCACCACCAGAAGCATTAACAAATTCTTCAATAGTAGTATCATTATTTAAATTAGCAACAGATCCATTACCAAAAACAATAGTAGCAGTAATAGGAGTTGTTATACCTTCAAAAAGTTTTGTGCTTGTAGAAACAATATTAGATGAATTTGTGTCATCAAATCCAAGAGCAGTAAGAAGTGCTTTACTTTCATCTGCAGTATCAGATATTGGAGAAACATAAATCTCGTCTAAAGAATCATCTCCAACAAGAGAAAAAGTTTTTGTATCTGTATCAAAACTAAAAGTTGGTGCATCACTACCAAATTGTTTATTCAGTTCAGAATTAAGTTGACGCACAACACTTTTACTATTAGTAAAATCATTTCTAGTTCCAGAAGAATCATATTGCCATAAAGTAATTTGTTTTGTTTCACCATTAACAGTAACATTAAAACTTCTATTAGCAAGCAAATCAGGATCACCAGAAGCACCTATTAAAACACCATCTTTGCCTTTGAATCCAAAACCTTTGCCATCATCAGGTATTTTACCTTTTATTCCAACATCCATCAAACTTGAAGAACTAAGACTTCCTGGATTATCAATAGCTCCATCAAAAATAGTAGATAATAAATTACCTGATAATTGTTTAATATCTAAAGAACCAGCTCCACCTGAATCAATCATATCCAAAGAAAAATTACCAGCAACACTATTAAAAGATAATTTAACTCCAACATCACTCTTATTAATAGTATTAATAACACTATTTAAAGTATGATCTTTAGTAAAAGCAAATTCTTTACCATTAATCTCAAATCTAAAAGTATTACCTTGCAATTCATTTTTAAAACTAATATCACCAAGTTTAGTGTCTCTTCTTACTTTATTAGAACTACAACCTTTAATACCTAAAGCAACAAAACCTTCAGTTTCTTTTCTGCTTGGAGCAGTTATAGAAAAAATATTATTTACATCACCATAAGTATCATGTGAAACAGACAAAGTACTGTCTGATATTTTAAAAGTAACATCAGCACCATTAAATTCAGAATTTAAAGCATCAACAAAATTTTGCTCAGAAGTAGCAGCATCAGCTCCACCAGTATAAGTAATAGTTTTTTTATATCCATCTAAAGTAACATCAACAGTATATTCTTTGCCATCAACAGCTTTACTTAAATCAAGACCAACGCCAGTAATAACTTTATTAGTAGAAGAAATTGAAGCACTTTCAGCTTTTTCAATAATCTCAGTTAATTTATATGTAGCTTCTGAAGAACTACTAGAAGAAGTAACACTAATCAAAGGATTAGTGCTTGTTGATTTTCTTGAAGCAAAAAGAGCATTAGAACCTAAATTTGTTTCAGGAACAAGAGCGTTAAAATATTTATCTTGAAACTCAGTAATTTTAGTAATAGCACTTCTGTATTTTTCTTGTTTATAAACAAGTTTGTCCATTTTTTGCTGATTGCTATCAAGTTTTGATTTAGTCAAAGCAGTCATTTGCTTAACCATTTTTTCAGTATCCATACCTGAAGCAAGACCAGCAGCTCTAAGCCTATTATCTGCGACTGAATTAACTGCCATTATTAATCATTCCTCTCATTATTAGCAAAAAGTTTCTTAATTGTGTCTACATCTGGCGTATTAATAGCCTGTTTGTTTTCTATTTCAGTATTTTTAATTTCATTTCTAGTAATTTTAATTTCTTTAGGAGCCTTAATACCAATTTTAACTTTATCTTTAGATGATTCAAGAATAACTATTTCAACATCATCACCAACAAAAAAACTCTCATTATTTTTTCTAGTAATAACAAGCATAATCTAGTCCTCCTTTATTTTTTGAAATAGAGGAAATTTCAAATCATAATCTTGCAAAAGAACAGTTTGAACTGCAATACCTTTTGTTAAGTTTATTATGACCGGACTTTTAAGATTTAATGTTGATTTTGAAACATCTTTTGCAATAACAGCAATTGCAAAATACTGTACATCATCATCTTCTTCAATATTAAGCTTAGCTAAATCTTCTTGAAGAGGTTTAGGCTCATAATTAGGAATAAGTGTATCTAATTTAAAAACTATGAAACAAGGAAGTTGACTATCAACACTTTGTAACCACAATGGACAATTTTCTTCACACATAGTATCAATTAAAACATATTTTTTATATTCTTCAAAAGCTAATATTCCATCAGGAAAATTAATAATATGTTTTTCATCAAACTCCATTTCACCAAAATCTCTAGTTGTTATCGTTACCATACTTTGTTACACCTACTCTATAAATTTTAAGCAATTACATCAAGTTTTTTTCCTAAAAACTTTTCTTCATAATCGGCTGGAAAATAATTTGGTTTTCCGATATATTCAATCTCAACAGAAGGTTTTTGGATAATGTTAAATTTAACACTACCTGGAATAAATTCTGAAGATAAAAAATTTTCTATTTCCCAATCAATATTTATCTCATCTTTTTCGCATATAATCTCAACTTCTGGTTTTTCAACGGTTATTGTTGCTGGTTTATCAGGAATGAAATCTAAAACAATCTCTTTTGCTCTTGGCATACGTGATTTCATAACATCACCAACAGTCATTCCTTTAGCAGGAATAAGACAATCACCTTCACGAACATAATTCGCAATTGTTTCATAACTATCTTGAAATATTTTATCATTAACTTCTTCAATTATCGATCCAATGCCTCTGATACCAAGATTCTCTTTAAACTCAACTTTATCCATTTTGAGTTGACCAGGTTTAGAATTTATTTCATATTGACCTTTTTGACGAGAATACTGCGCTTTTGGCAGACTAAAATTATGATTTATTTTAGCATTATTAATGACGGTATCTATTTTGATTGGTATTATATTGATTTGTAGAGATCCTAGCATTTATACCACCTCCAAAATAACGCTATGTCAAATAATCAAAAATACTTGGAGGAATGACTTTTGCGCCCATAGATAAAGTAGCATTATAAGCCATCTCAGCAATTTTGAATTCAGTAGATTCTTTTGAAATATCAACGCCTTCTACACTTTCTTGAACTTTTTTAAGATTAATTTGATCATTAAGCACTCTACTTTTAGCTTGATCCAAGCCTTGTTGTTGATTTCCAAGATTAGTAACACTAATCATTAAATGAGCTTTAGCATCTCTGATTCTGTCCAAACAAGCCAGTGCACCTAGTTTATCACCAGCATCAAAACATTCAGCAGCTCTTACAGAAAGTGCAATAAGGTTTTTTGAATATCCATCACTATCAACACCATATCCAAGCATTTCTGCACCATTTAAAGATATATCCATAACTGTTTGTTCATCTAAATTTCCAGCTGCATCAAACTGCATTCCAAGTCCAACATCAACATAAATACTACTTGTTTTAGGAAAACCAGTAAATGTCGCACCAGGAGTTGTAAGACCAAGAGTAGTAACATCAACACCATTATAAGTAATATCACCTGTTGCCTCATTATAAACATAAGGCGGAATCGAGTTATTAGTTCCACCAAACAAATTTCTGTCAACATATTGACAATTCATACTTTTAACCATATCTTTAGCAGCATTTTTAATTTGTTTAGCAAAAATCTTACATTCATCAATACTGTTAGTACCATTAGTGCCTTGAATAATAGAATCAGTAACAGTAGTAGTCAAAGAACTAAGTGTTAATAAAGATTCTTCAGCACTAGAATACATACCATCAGCAGTTTGAATATTATCCAAATATGATTCACATTCATCTAGTTCACGTCTTACACTCATAGCTTTTGCAGCACCAGCAGGATTTTGAGAAGCTCTGGTAAACTGTTGTTGAGATAATATTTTATTATTAATTTGATTCATTCTATTCAGCGCAGCATTAGAATTTCTTAGATATTGTCTAGCCATCTGATTTTGTGTAACTCTCATAATCTAATCTCCTTTACCTTCCTACAAGTCCCATACTATTAATAATAGTTTCTAAAACTTCGTCCATAGCTGTCATAACTCTTGCAGATGCACTAAACCACTTTTGAAAATTCATCATATTAATTCCTTCTTCGTCCATATTAACTCCAGAAGTACTGTCTCTATCAGATAAAACAGTTGTTACTAAACTTTCATTAGCTTCGTATCTTCCATTTTGGAATTGAATTTCCTGAGCAAGTTTACTTGTATATGAAGAAATATATTCATCAAAAGTTCCTTTAAAATCTTCTATGTCTCCTCCGAAAGAGAAATCTCCATCAAAAACACCCATAAGTTTCATAACATGTGCATTATCCAGTTTACCATCTTGAGTAGTTGGAATAATATAAAGTGGATCATCTATTAATTGATCTGAAACTCTGATATTTTGAGCAGTAATAACACTAGTTCCATCACACGTCACAAAAATATCTTTATTTACAGTCGGAGCAGCAGTATCAACATTAGCAGTATTAAATTGTTCAGCTAAAACATTTGCAAATTCGTTAATAACACTTTTATAATAAGCAAGTCCTTCTACACCAGTTTGTTCGCCTTTAGCATAACGTCCATTTCCGTTATAAACATCCAGATAACCTTTCATAGAACCAGAACTTGGTTTGAATTGTTCACCAGTGTCAAAAACCAATGATACAGCGCCACTAACAGTGTCTTCAACAGATCTTAAAGTTGTTGTAACATCTCCTTCAACAACAACAGCACCACCTAATTTAACAGTAACAGAACCATCATTTTCACTTATAGTTTCGATATTACCATAACTAGATAAACTATCAAGCAAAACGTTTCTAGCATCCAGTAGTTCATTAGGTCCATAAGTAGCATTTACAATATAATCACCAGCAATTGATAAAGAAGTATTACCAGATATCTGATAATCATCCACAATAGCTTTGTTAATATCAGCAATTTTAGCAAGAGTAGCATTAAGCTCATTAACAGAAGTATCTATTTCAAATTTAACATCTTCTTGTAAATCAGTTAATTTAGAATCATAATTATTAACCAAATTAACAAGTTGCTTACTATTTTGCACAAAAATATTTGCAATTTCAACTCTATCAGTAGAATCAGTTGCAAATGATTGAAGAGCCTTTTTCAATTTACCTAAATATTTATCTATTCCATCTGTTTCAATATTATCAAGAACATTTTCAACATCTTTGTAAAGAGAAGTTTTAGTACCACATTCCATTGCCTCAGAATTAGATTCTCTAAATTTCTTATCTAAATAAGGATCTCTAATTTGGTCAACACCATTCATATGGACACCTTGTCCAGCACTCAAAATATTGTTTCTTTGAACTCTGTCTCCGCCAGGAGCACTAACAACTGATAAAAGATCAACTCTTTGTCTAGTATAACCTGTAGTGTTAACATTCGCCATATTATGACCTGTAATATCCAAAGCTTTTTGAGCAGCCATTAATGATTTTCTTGTTGTTTCGAATCCTAAAAAAGTTGGTCGCATTAACAATTCCTCCTAAAAATTTTCTAGATATTTTTCTCAAGCGTTGGATTATTTACTAAATTAGATATTCCACCTTTTTGGTCATAAGTATTATTACTTTTTACACCTCTAGTTTTAATTCTATATTTCGCAACACTCATAGCTTCTTCGTTTATTTTCTTAATAGCAAAAACATATTTTAATAATTCTGTATATTGATATTGAAGAGTTTGTTTATATTCATCCGGAGTAACTTCGATCAATTCTCTAAAAGTAAGTGAATCAACACCTTCTTCTTTTAATAATTTAATTCTTCTTTTCTCAAAGTTCTCACTTTTCATAATATAAGCTTGCTCAATAGCAACACAACCTTTAAGCTCATCAATCAAGTTTTTTGACATGTATTTTATTTTCTTATTTTGAAATTCTAAAATTTCTTTATAATGATTAATATACTCTTTATAAAAATCTATTATCTTATCATAATTGACCACATTCAAACCTCCTTAATTATTCTAATATAAATTGTGCTAAAACATTAGATGGTACATAATATTGATTATTTTTAATCTGATTAGAAAGATTTGAAATTCTTTCAGAGCTCACAGATGAATCAACATTCTTAGCAACTACACTTTTAACTTCATTAATATTATTCGCTTTTGACGAAAATTCTATTTTATCTACATTTTTAGATTGTGGTTCTGAAAGAGTATTTTTATTTTTTGTATTTTCAACATTGTTTGTTTTATATGTGTTAATAATATTAGAGAAGTTTTTAATTTCCATATATATTCCTCCTTGGTTTATTGGATTTTAAGCCCTTTGCTCCTATATGTATTATCGGCAGATTTATTTGAAACTTTAATAAAAATATAAAAAAACTGCATTATATAATGCAGTTTTTTACTAAAATTAATTTTCTGTTGAATATTCCATTTTCTTAACTTCATTTTCGCTTACTATTTTGTTTAAATCAAGCATCATAATGAGTCTATCATCCAAATTAGCAACACCACGTAAATATGTATCAGAACTATTTATTGTAATATCAGGTGCTTTTGAAATCAAAGAAGGATCTATATCCAAAACACTATTAACGCTGTCAACAACAAATCCAATATCAAGTCCTAATATACAAGTAACAAGAATACAATTTTTTTGTAAACCTACAGCTTCTTGCATACCAAGTCTCATTCTTAAATCAATTACAGGTATGATTCTTCTTTTAGTATTAATAATACCTTTAACATATGGTGGATATTCTGGAACAGGTCTTGCTTCTTGATTTTCAATAATTTCAATAATTTCTTTAATTGCTAAAGCGTATTCTCTATCTTCTAAGCAAAATATAAGATACTTATCTTCTTGATAATCAATGCCATCATCTTCGTATTCTTCAAAAATTTGACTCATAATTATTCTCCCTTATCATTAAAAATTATCTTATTTATTAAATGTTCTATTTGCCAAATAGGAAGTTGTGTTCTTACAGCACCACAATCATATGCAACTTTAGGCATTCCATAAACAACACAAGTTTCTTCATCTTGACCAATAGTATAAGCTCCATTCACTCGCATTTCCAAAAGACCTTTTGAACCATCTCCACCCATACCAGTTAAAATAACACCTATCGCATTTTTTCTAGTACACTTTGCAACAGATTTAAATAACACATCCACAGAAGGAGCATGTCCATTAACTTTTCCTTCTTTACCAGAAGTAATATAAAAACCTAACTTATCTTTTTTAACACGAACTTGATGTTCACCTGCAGCAATAACAATTAAACCATTACGAAGTCTAATGCCATTTTTAGATTCTACAACATCCATTTTACAAATTTTATTTAATCTATCAGCATAAGTTTTTGTAAAACCAGCAGGCATATGTTGTACAATAACAACAGGTGGAGTATTTTCAGGCAAATTCTGAACGACATTAATAAGTGCTTCAGGACCACCAGTAGATGCACCAATTGCAATAATATCTATTTTTTCTTTATAATGTTTTTTACGTTCATTACCTAATAAAACATTTTTACCAGCAGAAACATTAGCATCTGCAGCAACTATAACCTTTTCAGCTAATTTATCAGCAAACTCATTAAAATTATCATTTACAGTACTAGGTTTTTTCATAAAATCAACAGCGCCAGCATCAAGTGCTAAAAAAGCATCAGTCTCATAGCCAGTCACAACAATAGTAGCAACAGGATATTGTGGTAAAAGCATTTTCAAAAAATCAATACCATTAAGTTTTGGCATTCTAACATCAAGCACAATAACAGTAGGCCTATATTTAATAATCATTTCTCTAGCTTCAAATGCATCAGCAGCAGTATCTACAATTCTGATTTTATTATTAAGAGATAACCTTTTTGTTAAAGAATATCTAAAAAGTATTGAATCATCAATTATTAATGTTTTTATTATTCTATCCACATCTCTCGCCTCCGGAAAACACTACTTTCTATATATTGCAGGCATTATGTATTTATAATCTTTATTGTTTGCTAAATTCTCTGCATGTCCAATAAACAAATATCCACCTGGTTTTGTGACATTATAAAATTTACTAATAAGTTCATCTCTTACTGGATTTGTAAAGTAAATCATAACATTTCTACATAAAATTATGTCAAATGGTTTTTTATAAGGAAACTCTTCAGTAAGATTAAAATACTTAAAAATCACTTCTTTTCTTAGCTCAGGAGATATCTTATATTTATTGTCATCTGTTTTAGTAAAATACTTTGATAACCAATTTGCAGGAATATCATTAATATCTTTGAGTTGAAAAATTCCTTCTTTTGCACTTATCAAAGCTCTGCTAGAAATATCTGTAGCAAGTATTTTAGTATCCCATAATTCTTTTTTATCACCAAAATACTCATTAATATACATAGCCAGTGTATATGGCTCTTGTCCATAAGAACAACCAGCACTCCAAATTCTTATTTCTTTATTTTTATTTGTTTTTTCTATCTGAGGCAAAAACTGTTTCATAAAGAAATTAAAATGTTCCATTTCTCTCATAAAATATGAATGATTTGTAGTAAGTCTGTCGATAAATAAATTATAATCATCAGTATTTTTATTATCTAATATGTATTCAATATAATCAGAAAAATTTGTAAATCCTTTACTAGTTACTATAAAAGCAAGTCTGCCTTCAATTAAAAGACGTTTTCTTCTTAAATCAATTCCATAATTATCAAAAATATAAGTCACTACTTTTTCGAAATCATCATCTAAAAGTTTCATAACTTCCTCTATTCTGTAATAATTTTTTTGCAATTAATAACAAATTTGATATCATCTTTCATAACTAAAATATACTTAACAAATTTATTCTTTTCTTTGTCTGATACAGCTTGTAAATCTTCAGTTTTATATTTAAAAACATCACTTACTCTATCAATAATAAGTCCAGCATAATTTCCATCTTCTTCGATTACAATAACACAAGTCCTATCATCATAATCAATTTTTTCCATACCAAAACGAGTTCTCAAATTAATAATAGGAACAATTCTTCCTCTTAAATTAAAAACTCCTTCTACGTAATCATCAACCATTGGTACAGTTGTAGTGCTAGGAAATTCAATTACATCTCTAACTTTTAATAAATCCACACCATATTTTTTATTGTCAATATAAAATGTTAAAATACTTCCTACATTAACGTTTGAGGCATTTTGTGCATTTGATTTTACATCCATTACAATTCTCCTCTCGCCTAATAATCTTATTAATATTCTTTAACTATTGTATTTACATCAAGAACAATAGTTATGCTACCATCACCAAGTATTCCGCATCCAGCCATACCTTTTTCTTTAACTTGGAATTTAGATAATAAATATGGGAATGGTTTAACAACAATTTGTTGTTCACCAATAAGATTATCAACAAATATACCAGCTTTTTCACCATTAATATTAACTAAAACTACTATTCCTTCTGAAATCTCAGTTTGAGCTGACTCAATATTATAAATTTCATGCAATTTTATTAATGGATAACAAATACCTCTTATATTAACCATTTCATGTCCATTAACTTCCATGATATCTTGTTTATCAAGAACTTTAAAGTTTTCTTCAATATTATCAATAGGAATAATAAATCTTGTTTCACCAACTAAAACATCAATTCCTTCAATAATAGCAAGAGATAGTGGAATTCTCATAATAAAGCTAGTGCCTTCACCAAGCCTGCTTTCAACATTAATTGTTCCACCAATTTGCTCAATTTTACTTCTAACAACATCAGTACCAACACCACGTCCAGAGAATTCTGTAACCTCATCATTAGTAGAGAAACCAGGATACATAACAAGATTACAAATTTCTTTGTGAGAATATTCACTTTCAGGTTTATTAAGCAAACCTTTATTTTTAGCAATCTCTAAAATCTTTTTATCATCAATACCTTTACCGTTATCAGAAACACTAATAATAACTTCACCTGCAGAATTAAAAGCTGATAAAGTAATTTTACTTTTTTCTGTTTTGCCAGATTCAGCAAATTCTTCTTTAGTTTCAATACCATGGTCCATAGCGTTTCTAACCATATGCATCAATGGATCATTAAGATTATCAATAACGCTCTTATCAACTTCAGTATCTTCTCCAACAAAAACAAGATCAACATCTTTGCCAAGTTTAATTTTCATATCACGAACAATACGGTTCATCTTGTTAAATGCACCTGAAATAGGAAGCATTCGAGTTGACATAACAACATCTTGAAGTTCGTTAGTAAGCTGTTTTAGTCTTCTAGAAGATTTTTGGAAATTATCAAGTTTAAGACCAACTAAATCAGAATTAGAAACAACAGCAGCTTCTGCGATAATAAGTTCAGCCATTAAATCAAGTAGCCTGTCTAATTTATTAAGATTAACAGAAATAAGTGT
Organism: Oscillospiraceae bacterium; assembly: GCA_965226565.1. Taxonomy (GTDB): domain Bacteria; phylum Bacillota; class Clostridia; order Oscillospirales; family Ruminococcaceae; genus SZUA-444. The sequence goes on along the minus strand of CBDDDI010000004.1, from coordinate 526,029 downwards.
TTGTTTAGAATTACCTAAATTCAAACTATTTTTAGCTTCTTTAACCGCAGTAGTCTTTTTCTTTCCACTATCTTTTTGATCTTCTTTATCATTAGTAACAGCATTTTCTGAAATAATCTCATATGCTTTAACATTAGGTACATGTGCAATATCATTAATAATTTGTTCTTTGCTTGTGTTTTTATGAGGTTTAAAATTAACAATAAAACCATTGCTAATAATATGTCTAGCTGAAGCAGAATTAGTTTCAATATCAGCAGGCTCATATTCAAGAACCTCACAATTATCTCTAATAGTAGTAATTAAAAGCAACGCTCTTAAATTCTCCATTTGACAGCCATCTTCAAAATATACTTTAACAGTTATCATACCATCATCACCACTTGAAATAAAATTTTTAATATTATGGTTATCTAATATGCTAACAGTTTCAACATTAAGTCCATTTGTAATGGAATCTAATAATTCTTCAACAGTATCAACAGGAATGAATTTAATAATAAAACCATCATTAACAATCATTTCTGCTGTAGCCATATTAGTTTCAATATCAGCAGGCTCAAATTCTAAAGTTTTACATCTATCTTTGATAGAATTAATTAAAATTAGAGCTCTTAGATTTTCCATTTGACACTCTTCTTTAAATCTAACACAAACCTCAGTCATTTTAGTATTATCAAGTTTTGGAATAATTGCATTCTCATCTTTAGTTGAATTTTTATCTGTAGTAGTTTTTTCATCTTGTTTTTTACTAGTTTTTTTACCGGATTTTGATTTTCCACCATTTGAACCTTTAACTTCTTCGATATAAACATGAATCTTATCAATCAATTCAGAAAAATCAGTTGGCTCATCTTCTGTGGAAAGAAGTTCAATTTCTTCTTTAAGCAAATCAGCAGCACTAAAAACACTGTTGTTAAGCTCTTCCATATCATATTTCAACGTTTTATCTTCTCTAAGAACAAAAAACAAATCTTCAATAGCATGTCCTAATAATGACATATTTTCAAGACCCATCATTGCGGAAGAACCTTTTATTGTATGCATGATTCTGAAGATCTCATTAATGTCTGCCTCAGTCATAGCATTATTAGATTCTGCATTAAGTAAAATTTCGTCTAATTCTTCAAGCAACGTTTTTGTTTCGTATATATACATTTCAGCCATTGCTTCCATACTTGCATCAAATCTTGCCATAATCTTCACCTGCTTTTTTTATTTTATTTCCATTTTAAATTACAAATTAATTGTATTTACCTACTTTTGTAATAATATTACTCATATTATAACGCAAAATTCCCTTTACTACAACATAAAAATGTATTATTATAATAATATTCTACTATTTTATACTAAAAGGAGGAATTATCTTGGCTGATATGCTGAAAATAAATACATCACTTTCTGCAAGCAATTACTCTTTACCCAGCAAACCTGTTAATCAACCAAATGAAGTGTTTAATATAGTTGATCTTACTAAAGTTGAAAAAACTAATGAAAGTTCAATAGACATTAAACACGCAAACAATTCTTCAGCAACTTCCACAAATAATACAAATATTAATGTAAATATTACCAAAAATACTTTATCAACTGCAACAATGCTAAAAAATATTCTTGGTTCAGAATTTACTAATCAAATTTTGACTTGTAATGATCCTGAACTAATAAAAGAATTCAACCAATTTTGTGAAACTATTTATGTTAATGAAAATTCTATTGAAGAAAATTTATCACACCAGCATAAAAATTCAACTAGATTTTCAGGAGAAATATTTGATATATTAAAACAACTCATTTCAAATACCAACAATCCTGAAATAAAAGAAGCTGCTGTTTTATTTTTAAAGTCTACATTTGAAGCACAAACAAGGGAAAATATTATTAAATCTCTAGCATCAAATTTTTTATTTTTATCCAAAGAATTCAAACCAAGCAAAGGTCTTTCAGCAAAACTTGAACAAATGGCAAAAATGATACTTGATTGTTCTGATATTAAAGATTTAGATTCTTTAAAAGAAGATGCTCAAAAACTACTTGATCAAACATCATCTAGTTTGCTTGCAACAAATAAAACTAAAAACATGGTGGAACTTATTAAGTATAATTTAAAAAGATCAAATCAAAACACCTCACAGTTAGATTACTTTTTTAAAAAGTTTCTAAATTTAATTCCAGAAAGCGAACTTAAACAATCTCTTGAAAATGCATTTTTAAAATTTGTTGATAGTAATTTATTGCCTATTAATCAGAAAAAACATTTCTTAAATACTAATCCTGATATTTTGTCTGATGAAAAAATATTGTTTAAGTTATGTGAACTTTCAAATGAACATCTAAAACAATTAAATATTAACGATTTTACATCTTCACTTGATAACATTTCTGCACAGCTTGCAAAACTTATTGATAATACAAGTAAAAATCCTATTTTATCTATGAACAATGGTGCATTAATGATTAAAGAAATTCTGTTGTTGTTAATTCCAAATTCGAAATCTCATATTACTAATGAATTTATTGATATATTTAAAAAGAATAAAGATCTTAATTTGCTTGTTGATAGAATGAGTTATATGGTTAATAACATTGAAAATTCAGAAATAAAAATTATGATTGCTGATATATTAAATAATATTCTTACTGCTATGTCTTACTCATCTGATTTAAAATACACTCATCCAACTTCACAACAAACTTTATTTGAATTTTTAAACAAATTCCTAGGAAACGATAAAATAAATAGTCTAAATCTTATTGATGTTTCAGAAATTGCAAACAATGTTTTAACTGTTCCAGGAGTATTTACTCCTTTGATACACTATATATTACCTGTACAAATAGGAAATATAAAATCTTATGCCGAAATATGGATTGACAATTCTCCTAAAAAAGACTTATCTGAAAATATAAAAACACATCATGTCTTTATCACATTTGATATTGAAGATTTAGGAATATTTGAACTTGAGCTGTTTACAAAAAACCAATCTCTTGATGTTAATTTATATTGTCCAAAAAATCTAACAAAACATTTTTCTAAATTAAAACCTAAATTTGAATTAATTGCAAAAAGTTCAGGATATCAATTAAATTTATCTAACATAAAATCACTTAAAAAACAACGAAATTTGTTAAATGTCTTTCCACATTTACGTGAAAGGAGAGTTGGATTAGATGTCAAAATTTAATAATTCAAAAAGTCAAGCTGCAGCATTAAAATACACAGGTAAAGATTATGCTCCTGTAATTGTAGCGTCTGGTCATGGAGAAGTTGCTGACAATATAATTGATATTGCTGAACAAAATGGTGTTCCAATATATCGAGATGATAGTGCTGCTGCAATATTAACAATGCTAAACGTTGGAGAAGAAATACCACCAAGTTTATATGAAATCATTTCTGGTATTTATACAGAAATATTAAAAACAGCTGAAAATATTGAAAAAGAATAATGCCACTGCCTCTACAATTTTTGTAGAGGTTTTTTTATAATTGACAAAACTCTATTTCTTTGTCTACCATTCTAACTAAACATCTTTTGTATGTATCTTTAACAGTTACCATCATATCGTTAATTGTCAAATTAACTCCAGGATATATTTCTCTTGTACATTCAATTTTAAAATTTTGTTTTGTTTGCAAATATTCATCAATTTCACTTATTCTAGCCAAACACTCTTCTTTTTGTTTTGTAAGATCCATAATAGTAGCTTCAACACTTAGCTTTACTTCTTCTTTATCATCAGGTAATTTACCTAACTCTTGTTTTTTAATATTCAAATATTCTATAATTTTAGTACATTTTGATTCTTCTGTTTCTAATTTTTCTAAATGCTGAGTTAATGCTTGTTTTTCTTGTGATAAAACAGCATTACCACCAACAACAATTTTTGTAGCAACATAAGATTTTGTTCCTAAAACATTTGCATAAATATTATTAGTGCTTATAACTTGTCCACCCATAATAATACCTGTGCCAGTATTAACAAATATATCACTTTCACAATATACATTTGAGAAAATTATATTGCTACTTTTTAAAACACCTTTACAATTTATTGTAGTTTTCTCAGCAAATTCTATTTCAACATCTGAACCAGATGTTAATTCACTTCCTACAACACCTTTTTTAACAACAATTTTTCCTGTTGCAGATAATTTAGCACCATATGCTCCACCATAAACAGCAATGTCTTTTTCAGATTTGACAGAAAAGTTATCTTTAACATCACCACTAACTATAACTCCTCCAACAAAATTAATATTACCTACAGAAATATCCACATCACCATTAATATGTATTATAGGTTGTATAAAAAATTTTCCACCTTGGAATATAAGATTTCCATCTTCTTTTGCAAGTAGCTGTGTTCCATCTTCAGAAATAATTATATTTTCAGAAACATGACCTTCTGCTGATTTGCCTTTAACTGCATCAATAGGTTGTTTTTTTACATTTATTCCTTGAGTACCTTCAGTCTCTTTAACAATACTACCAACAACAGTACCTTTATAAATATTTCTAATGCCGCCTAAGTCTTTATAATCAACAAAACCTTTTTCATCTTCTTTAAAAGAATTAGGTTTAGTTTCATTTGTTTCAAAGAAATATTCAACTTTAGCATCTTGGCCTCTAACTGGTTTTTTACAATTAGCAAAAACTGTTTTTTTGCCATAAGATCTATTACCAACAATATTTCTTAAAATCATCTCATCAATTCCATATACAACGCCAGCTTTATCAATAGCTTCTTGTATTTGTTTAAAAGTAACATGCTCACCAGTTTTATTTGGTGCATGAACAAAAATTGATGCTGATTCAGCAAAATTTGCTAAAGTAATTTCAACTCTTGCGTTAATAGGATCTGGTAATCTTTCTTGTGTTTTTGGATCATTCATCTTATTTTCCTGATTGATATTGAACACCCCACTTATATTTTTTCTAAATATACATATTTCCTCTTACTGCAGATTTTATTTCAACTTTAGCTTCTTTAATGTCAAAATATATTGTTCTTCCTATCTTGTCTCCTGTTTCTTCAGAAACTAATTCTATATTATATTTTTGTAATTCACTTTTAACAGCCTTAACATTTCTTTCACCTATATTAAAAGTCGCAGAGGAATTAAACATTTGAGCTCCACCAACAATCTTTGCTTGGATATCTGAAACATTTACTCCATATTTTTTAAACTCACTAATTAATAATTTAATAGAAGTGTCAGCAAATTTTTTTAGATTATCATTAACATTAGCTGTTTGATTACTATATGGCAACATTATATGAGCTAATCCACCTACTGTACGCTGTTTATTGTATAAGCAAATACCAACACAAGAACCAAGCGCAAATGTAGCAAGAACGGATGGTGATTTAGCTATAGCATAATCTGATATACCAACAACTATAGCACTCATATCTTAAGCCCCAAAGCTTCGAACAACTTAGACAAAGAAGTTGTTTCAGGAATCAATATCATGCTACTTTTTATATCTCCCTCAAACAATTGGAAATTATCATCTACGAACAATATTTTATCTGACAACGAAGCATATTCTACAGTAACTGAGCTTAATATAGCACCAGCCATATCAATAGCTATTTCAGGAACACATAAAGAAATTTTCATATTAGACATTGCTGCTATAGCATTTACATATGAGCCTGCCATAATATTTCCTATTTCGCTAATAGTTGATTTATCCATCTCTGTTAAATCAAGCAAATTATCAATTTTCTTTTCATAAAACGCATTAATTACTTTTTCAGCAAATTCAGATTTAAAAAAATATAAAATCAAACCAGAAATATCACCTTCAATTTTCAGTAATAATCCAACCTCTATATCTTCAGCATTTCCAATAAGGCCCATAATTTCTGAAAATCCATAAGTTTTAACAGTTGGAACAGAAATATTAATTTTTGTTGACATAAGCTTTGATAAAGCTGTTGCAGCATTTCCTGATCCAATGTTACCAATTTCACGAAGAACATCTAATTGAACATCATTAAGCTCATTTAAATTTTCTAATGACGTCATATAGCACCTCCATTATCTTAAGTTGTTAACAATTGATTGTATTTCATCTGATGTCTGTACCATTTTAGAATTAAGTTGGAATGCTCTTTGCAATTCAATAATCTTTACCATTTGATCTGCCATATCCACAGTTGACATTTCAAGTGTACATTGTAACAATGGACAATCTTCATTTAAAATTGCTTCTCCAGAACTTTCTGATGCTAAATATGAATTATCTGCATTAGCAATTATCCCATGAGGATTTTCAAAAGTAAAAGTACCAAGTTTTTGTATAACATTTTCTGTTACAACAACTCCACTATCATCCATATCCAAAACAATAGGATTTTGGTCTTTGCCAAGCACCTTTTTTCCATCAGCACTTACAAGCTCCCAATTCTCACCGTTTTGGCTCATTGAAAAAGCACCACTTCTTGTATATGAAATTTCACCTGATTCATCTTGTAAAGCAAAAAATCCATCTTTAGGAAATGCAAAATCAAGAGGTTTGTTTGTAGTCATAAGCTGTCCAGCTTTATACATAACATCCGTTTTAGCTGTTTTAACACCATGACCTGTTTGCGCTTCCGGATAAGCTTCCTTTTTAGATGTATATAATAAATCAGAAAAATTAGCTCTTATATCTTTAAAACCTGTAGTAGAAACATTTGCTATGTTGTTTGAAATTACATCTAGTCCTTGTTGCATTGCTACAACACCAGATTTAGCATTAAAAAATCCTACATTCATATTTTTATCTCCTTATTACATTTTTCCTAGTTGTGAAACTGTTTTTTCATTAACTTTATCAAACATTGTAATAATTCTTGACATTGATTGAAAAGAACTTTGTGCTTGCATTGAATCAGTAATAACTTCTGCCATATCTACATTTGATCTTTCATACGCACCTTGTATTACTGAGAATTTTGTACCTTCTGGCATTTCTGGATTTTCACCATTTATAGTAAATGTGTTTTCACCATCTTTTTGCACATCAGATGTTTCATCTATATATGTAAGTTTTAATGTATCCGACATCATTCCATCTATAAAAATCTCTCCATTGTTATTAACAGAAAAATCACTTGTTCCGATATATATATCACCATTTTGTCCTTGAACTCTTCCTGCTCCATCTAAATTCAAAAATCCTTCATTATCAAGTCCAAATTGGCCATTTCTTGTTAAAACTTCTTGTCCATTAGCATTTGAAACGCTAAAATACATTGGTCCTTCTATTGCTAAATCCAAAGGTCTTTTTGTAAACTCAAAAGAACCTTGAGAAAGATTTGTATCTGTTTCTTCAGTATACTTATATTCAAATGTTCCTGTTTTATTTTTACGTCCTTCATTAAGAAGAATTAACTCTCTTTTAAAAGTGTTTTGAACATTTTTGTCTGCTTTGTATCCAGCAGTATGAGCATTTGATACATTATTAGAAATCGTATCAATATTTCTTTGCTGTTGAATCAGTCCATTGGCTGCAATATAAAAACCTCTTAACATAAATTAAACCTCTCTATCTAAATAAATATTAATCTGCATTTTTAATTTAACAATTGCCTTTGAGTGAATTTGACATACTCTTGATTCAGATAAACCAAGAACTTTTGCTATATCAGAAAATTTTAGTTTTTCATAATAATATAACGAAATAACTAATCTTTCTTTTTCTTTTAATATATCTATTGCCGAGGAAAGAATTGATTTAAACTCTTGTTTTAATAGCTTTTCTTCTGCGTTATTATATTCATTTATTTCTTCTTCAAAACCTTTAATATTATTTTCATATATAATTTCCTCAAAAGAAAGTGTATTTGCACAAGCTGAATCACTAAGCATTTTTTGATATTTTTCGATAGGCATTTGAAGCTCTTTTGCCAGCTCTTCATTTGTAGGTTCTCTTCTAAGAGTATTATATAACTTTGAATATGCTACTTCTAGATTTTTTGAAAAACTTCTAACACTTCTAGGAATAAAATCTTGTTTTCTAATAAAATCAATAACTGCACCTTTAATCCTGATCGAAGCATAAGTTTCAAATTTAACATTTTTATCTAAATCAAATGAATCAACTGCTGAAATCAAACAAATAAAACATTCATTAATAACATCATCAACCTCTGCGTATTTCAAAAACATATTTCGCATTGAAACAACAATACATCTTACTAAATTAGAATATTTTAAAATTATTTCATTTCTGATAGAAACATCTGCTGTCTTTTTATAATTTAAAAGCAATTGCTCAACATCCAAATTACTAGTTGACATTTTATCACCTCGACACAACAAATGTTTATGTTTCTATAGCTATATTTCCTATTGCTTGAATTTGAACAGTGTTGTCTATTTCATTAAAAGAAACCACAGTGACATTTGGAACAAACTGATCTATAAGTTTTTTGAAATAAATTCTCACAATTGGAGATGAAAGCACAATTGGTACTGAAATAACATCTTTAACTTTTTCAAGCTCTTCATTAAACGCTGCAACAATTTTTTGAATATTTTCTGGATCCATAGCAAGATAAGCGCCTTGATCAGTTTTCTTAACTGAAGAAACTATTAAATTTTCTATTCCAGTATCAAGAGTAAATACTCTTATTTGTCCACCTTCAGAGAATTTTCTTGTAATAGTCCTCTTAAGCGCTTGTCTAACATATTCGTTAGCAACATCTATATCTTTTAAATTATGAGCATTGTCTCCTAAAGTCTCAACAATAGTTTGTAAATCTCTAATAGGAATACCTTCTTTTAATAACATACCAAGCTCTTTTTGAAGATAAGCAAGACTCACTATATTTGGAATAACATCTTCTACAACTGCCGGACTTGTTTCTTTTAATTTATCAACCATTGTCTTAACATCTTGTCTGCTCATAAGTTCACTTGCATAAGCTTTAACAATTTCAGATAAATGAGTAATCATAACAGATGTTGGATCAATAAGTGTGTATCCAGCAAGATCCGCAGCAACTTTTTTATCTGAAGTAATCCATTTTGCAGGAATCTTAAATGCTGGTTCAATTGTATCTATACCATCAATTTCTTCCTCGACTTTACCATTATTAAGAGCAAGAAAATGATCAACAAGTATTTCTGCTTTGGCGACTTCTTCACCTTTTATTTTTATAACATATTGATTTGGATTTATATTCTGATTATCTTTCATCCTTATGGATGGAAAAACCATTCCCATCTCCATAGCGAATTGTTTTCTTAATATAACAACTCTTTCAATAAATGTTCCACCATTGTTTTCATCAGCTAAAGGAATCAAACTATATCCAAATTCAATTTCAATTGGTTCTACATTTAATAAACTATATACATTATCAATGTCTTTATAATATTCATGTTCAGATATAGCATCTTGATTATCAACCATTTCTGAAACTTGAGCATTTTCTAAAGCAAGCTGTTGATTTTTTCTTGACATAACTCCTATTGTTATTATCAAAATACCAGCTATAATAATTGGTATCTTTGGAAAACCTGGAATCAATGACATTGCACATACAACGCCACCAGCTATTATTAATACTATTGGCTGAGATGTAAATTGCTTTTTAATATCTGTGTTAAGATTTGCCTCACTTGCTGAACGTGTTACAATCATACCCATTGCTGTTGAGATAAGTAATGATGGAATTTGTGATACTAATCCATCACCAACAGTTGCTAGAGTATATATATCTAACACATCTGAAAGACCTTGTCCTCCTACAAGCCCTATAATTGCTCCACCTATTAAATTTATAAATGCAACCAATATTGATATTATCGCATCACCTTTTACAAATTTAGATGCACCATCCATAGAACCATAAAAATCTGCTTCTCTTTGAACATTGTTTCTTCTTATTTTTGCAGTAGCTTCATCTATAACACCTGAGTTTAAATCAGCGTCAATAGCCATTTGTTTACCTGGCATAGCATCAAGAGTAAATCTTGCTGAAACTTCAGCAACTCTTTCTGCACCTTTGGTAATTACAATAAAATTTACTATTACTATAATGATAAATATAATAAAACCTACAGCTGCGTTTCCACCCATTACAAATTGTCCAAATGTTTGGATTACTTTACCTGCATCTCCTCCATTACCAAGAATTAATCTTGTTGAAGATATATTAAGAGATAATCTAAATAGTGTTGTTACAAGTAAGATAGATGGAAAAACTGAGAACTCTAAAGCCTCTTTTATGTACATTGTTGTAAGTAAAATAATAAGTGCTAATGCTATGTTAATTATAAGCATTATATCTAGTAAGAAAGTAGGTAGAGGAATAATAATCATGAATACTATCATTACAATTATCAGTGCAAAAGAATTTTTGATTAACTTCATTATTTCCTCCAAGATTTATTTCAACTAATAAGATAATTTTTTATTTTTAAGATCATAAACAAATGCAAGAATTTCTGCAACTTCTGAATAAAACTCATAAGGAATCTCTTGTCCAATATCAGTTTCAGCATATAAAGCTCTTGCTAAAGGTTTATTTTCTGTCATAACCACATCATGCTCTTTTGCAATTTCAATAATTTTCAAAGCGATAAGATCTTTACCTTTTGCAACAACAATTGGTGCATTGTATTCATCTATATCATATTTAATAGCAACAGCATAATGTGTTGGGTTTCTAATAATAACATCCGCTTCAGGAACTTCCTCCATCATTCTACGTTGAGAAATTTCTCTTTGCTTTTGTTTTATTTTGCCCTTAATCTGAGGATCACCTTCCATTTGTTTGTATTCCTCTTTAACTTCTTGTTTAGTCATTTTCATGTTTTTCTCATGTTCCCACCACTGATAACCTATATCAGCAATTCCAAGAAAAACAAATACAATTGCAATTGTCATTACTGTAGAAAATATTGCTGAACATAAATATACAACTGCTACTTTTATATCAACATCAAAAAGATTCACAATTTCAACTAAATTGCCTTTAATGTTGGTATATATAATTCCAGCAATAATTGCAAGTTTAAGTAGATTTTTAACAAGTTCGACAATTGAACGTAAAGCAAATATTTTTTTTATACCTTGTAATGGACTAAGTCTACTAAATTTAGGTTTTAAAGCCTCTTTTGAAAAAATAAATTTAGTCTGTATACCAGTAAAAATAACTGGAACAACAACTGCTACTATAAAAATAGGTCCTGTTACTAAAAGAAATGTTGTTAATGATTTTCTAACCAGCATATGTAAAGTTTCTTTTGATAACTCATGATATTCTCCAACCATATTTATCATAGACAACATATTGTCACCTAGATTTTGATACATACTCTTAGAAAACATTTTCATAACCAAAAATAAGAAAATTATAAACATTGCTGCTGAAAAATCAGAGCTAGAAAATACATTACCTTTTTTTCGTTCGTCTCGTTTTCGTTTAGGAGTGGCTTTTTCGGTTTTTTCACCCGAACTATCTGCCATCTAACAATCCCCCCTAATTAACAATTCAAACGCTTATTTATTAATAAAACTTTTATTCTACATTATCTTTAATACATTAACCAGATTGTCCATCAAAACTCCCATGTATTTATCTAATACTCCGGATATTGGTCCTGCTATAATAAATATAAAAAACAATCCAAATAAAAGCTTTAATTGTATATTAACCTGCATAACTTGAATTTGTGGGACAGCTTTCATAAGTATTCCCATACAAAAATCAAGCATAAGTTCTGCTACTATCATAGGTATTGCTAATTTTAACGCTAAAGTCAATACTGTTCCAAAATACTTAACTATAATCATAAAAACATCAACTTTTATACTTTCAAAACCAACAGGTAAGAATTCATAAGAAAGATTAAATATTTTTATATAAGATAAATGACAATTAGTAACGAAAAAATATAAATAAAACATATATGTCATTACAGAACCATATAAAGGCATTTGAACACCACTTGCAGAGTCATAAATTTTTGCCATACCAAGTCCTGATTGCATATCCATGATTTCACCACTAACAAGAATTGTTGATAAAAACAACTGTGTTATAAATCCAAGCACAATTCCTATAAAACCTTCTTTAACAACAGCTATTGCTAAAATAGGTAAACTATCATATACAACATCAACTTGGTCAATCATAGATGATCCAATTATTAATGAAAGTGCAATTGATGTACCTATCTTAACCATTGATGGTATATTTTTTCTTGAAAACATTGGATTAAATACAAAAATTCCAAAAACTCTTGCAAATACCAGAAGATACGCCTGATAATTATTCATTATATCGTCAAAAGTCAAGCTATTTCCTCCTTGAACTAGTTGCCTAGTTGTGCCATTAACCTAAAAATCTCTTTTGCATAATCTGAAACTGTATCTAACATCCATCCTCCTGCAAAAAGAAGAATAACTCCTATTGCTATAAGCTTTGGTACAAATGTAAGCGTTTGTTCATGCACTTGTGTTGCTGCTTGTAAAATAGATATGACAAGTCCTACTACTATACTTATTAGTAATATTGGTCCTCCTACTTTTAATACTACATGGAGTGCTTCTTTAAATACAGTTAACGCTTGGTCCTGTGACATTTATACTCTCCTTTTAACTAATTAAATCCTGATATAAGTGTTCCTACTAATAGTTCCCACCCATTTATCATGATGAAAAGTAATATCTTAAACGGCAACGATATCATTGCTGGTGGTAACATAATCATACCCATCGACATTAACGTTGATGCTACTATTATATCTATTACTAAAAATGGTATAAATAGCAAGAATCCCATTATAAATGCTCTTTTTAATTCGCTAATTATAAATGCTGGTACTACAATTTGTAGTCCTAATTCTTCTGCTACATTTTCTTTTGGCATTTCTGTATCAGAAAGCTCTAAAAAGAAATCCATACTATCTGTTGATGTTTGTTTAAGCATCCATTCTTTTAAAGGCACAGAAGCTTTTTGTGCTGCTTCCATTGCTGTGAATTCACCTTTTTTATATCCTTTATATGCAACATCATTTATTTGGCTAAAAACAGGAGCCATAATAAACATTGTTAAAAACAAGGCAAGTCCAATCATAACTTGATTCGGTGGATTTTGTTGAGTTCCAAGTGCATTTCTTAATAAAGAAAAGACTATCACAATTCTTGTAAAACTTGTCATGAGGATAAGTATTGATGGTGCAAGAGACAAGAGAGTTATTAATAATACTAGCTCTAATGATCCATTATTATCATTTACATTTAACAGTCCATTTAAAAGACCTTCACTTTCTTGTGTACCTGCAGGTGTGGCATTAACAGCTATTGTATTTATACAATATATAGATAATACAATAACTATTAAACATACTATACATTTTAACAGCGGTATTTTAATTTTTGACCACAACTCACTTTTGGTCATCAATATCACCGCCTTTTCGCTTGTTTTTTTGAGTTATTATTTCTGCCATCATCATTGAAAAAGATTGTTTTGGATTACTTGTTTTTTCAGCTATCAATTTCTCTACTTCTTGTTTATCAAGATCAGCAATCTTTGTTATATTTTGAGATGTTATTCCCATTATCATATAACTTTCTCCAACAGATGCGATAATAATTGACTTATCTGGTCCTAAATTTATTCTTTCATGAACTTTCATAAGTTGGTTTCCAGAAAACTTAACTCTTTTGTTTAACCACTTTAATCCCCAATATGTAAGAAATATGAGTATTGTAACTCCAACTAAACCAATTATAATGCTTAAAATTTCATCCATATAATTTTATAAATCCTTTATAATTAACCTAATATCTTTGTTACTGTTTGTATTATTCTTTCTGGTTTGAATGGTTTTACAATAAAATCTATTGCTCCTAGTTTTATTGCTTCTACTACCATTGATTCTTGTCCCATAGCTGAACACATTACTATTTTTGATGTGTTATCTAATGCTTTAATTTCTTGAAGTGCTTCTATACCTGTTTTATTAGGCATTGTTATATCCATTATTATTAAATCTGGTTTTTCACTTTTGTATTGTTCTATAGCTTGTTCTCCGTCTCCTGCTTCTAGAATATTCTCATAACCATTCTTTGTTAAAGTATCCTTAATCATCATTCTCATAAAGGCTGCGTCATCAACTAGTAAAATCTTTTTTTCCATATTTCTTACTCCTTATCCCATAAAGTGTCTAATAATTTGGACTTTAATATTTCTGTTATTCTTACTGCAAAATTGTCATCTATTACTACAACGTCTCCTTTTGCTATAAGTTGTCCATTTACTACTACATCAACAGGCGCTCCTGCTTGACGGTCAAGTTCAATAATTGATCCTTGTGAAAATTCTAATATATCTTTTACTTTTTTCTTTGCTGATCCTAATTCTATTGATATACCTAATGGTACATTCATAAGTAAATTAAGATTATTTGAATTATCTCCTGAAATTGCTTGATTGTTTCCATTATCAAACTGATGTAATTTTACGTTTTGTACATTAATTGGTTGTTGCATCATTGGTTGTGCGTATTGTGGTTGTCCATTATACATTGGTTGTCCATATGGTTGTTGTGGCTGACCAGCGTACATTGGTTGTGCATATTGTTGTGGCTGTTGTTGCGATTGTGGTGCTTGTGGTTGCTGTTGCGGATTTGGATTGTTATACATTGGTTGCTGTTGCCCAAATTGATTATCATAAACAGGCTGTGCTGGTTGTTCTGGTGCTACTGGTGTTGCTGGTTGTGGTTGCGAAGCCTGTATAGATTCTTCTTGTGGTTGTTGTACAGCCGGTGCTGGTTGTTCTGGCGCTTGTGGTTGCTCATTAGCTTGTTGCTGTACTTTTTCTTCTGGATCTTTTGCTTCTATTACCTTTTCTTCTCCAGAATCTTGAGCATCATAATTTTTAAGCATTGAATTTGCAAGCTTTGTTGCTAAATCAATTTCAAGTATTGATACAAACTGACTTTTTATAACTCCATCAATTGTTATATCAAATGTGATTTCAATAGCATCATCTTCTGGATCTTTTTCTCCATATTCTTTTAGACACTCTTCTTCTTCAACACTCGCTTGTGGAGTTGATATATTTATTGGCATTTCTAAAAATTCTGATAAAGATGTTGCTGCTGATCCCATCATTTGGTTCATTATTTCACATACAGCAGACATATTTAGTTCATCAAATACAAAATCTTCTGATTTTTCAATTGGTTTACCCATTAATTGATTTAAAATCAGTTGCATGTCATCTTGTTTTAAAATCATGACATTGTTACCAAAAACACCTTCAACATATTTTACACTTACACAAACTGAAGGCATTAAATCAGTATGCTTTAAGTCTTTATACTTTGACATTTTGACTTTTGGAGCAGTAATCCAAACTTTTGCGTTAAGAAGTGTCGATATCGCTGTTGCGGCCGCACCCATACTAATGTTTTGAGTTTCAGCTATAGCACTAAGCTGCATCTCAGAAAAATTAGCTTTGTTAGATTTATCACTCATTAATCTCTATCCCTCAATTCCTAAAAACATTATCTATTCTTATTGCTTTATTCTTATTTTTGATACCCATTTTTCCATCAAACCATTTATTAGATCCAATTTTAAGTTCAACGTTTTGATCTATTCCCACATTTAAAGGAATTATATCATTAATCTGTAAATTCAAAACGTCTGCTAAATCTATTTCTGTATCACAAAGAATTGCTTTAACAGGAAGTTCTGTATTTTTAATTCCTGAAAGTATCCCATCTCTTCTTTCGCCTTCTTTTACCTTATCTTGTTTTTTGATTTTAAGGTTTTTCTCACCTATTTTTGTCATCATTTTATCAAGATTAATTGATGGAATACAAAGTGAAATGGTATTTGTTAATCCTTTAATTTCAACTTCAAGAATAACAAGCATCACTATATCATCAGGAGCTATATGTTGGATTATTCTTGAATTAGTCTCAATTTCTTGAATTGTTGGTTCTAATTCAATATGATTAGCCCATGCTTCTTGTTGGACTGCACATAATTTTTTCGCTATATTTGTGATTAGTCCAAGTTCTATTTCTGTAAAATCTCTGTTTACTTCTATGTAGGATCCATCACCACCCATCATTCTATCAAGCATTGTAAATGCTACAGGATTAGATATTTGCATTAAAAAAGTTATATCATCCATATCTTCCATTTTAACACCAAAATCCATTATACTTACAAAAACACATTCAGGTAACGCATTACTAAATTCATAATATCTTTGTTCTTCAATAGTCACAACGCTAACTTTACAATATGTTCTTAAAAGACCTGTGAAATAAGATGATAATAGCCTTGAATATATTTCATATACTCTATTTAAAATCCTAATACGTTCTTTTGTAAACTTTTTAGGAGTTCTAAAATCATACGGTTTGACTTTTTTCTCTTTAACTGATTGCTCAATTTCTTCAATTGATTTATCATCTTGTCCAGACAGACTATTTAATAAATCATCTATTTGCGATTGCGACAAAGCATCTGACATCTATTTTCACCTCTCATGATGTATCTAATCTTTAACTACTAAATCATCAGGACCATATTCAAGTTCCAACAATTCTTCTGCTATATCCGGATCAGATAAATCCAAATTATTTTGAATAATAACCATTTCAACACGCCGGTTTTTAGCTCTATTTTCTTCAGTATCATTTGGTGCAACCGGTCTATATGGTCCATATCCAGAAGATATTAATTTGTTTGGAGCCATATAATTATGATCTCTTAAATAATTTACAACATTAACAGCTCTATCACTTGATAATGCAGTATCATCAGCAGTAGATGATTTAACTTTAGCAGTATGTCCTCCGACTTTAATTATTTTAATGTCATTAGATACAGATTTAATTCCTAATCCTAATTTTTTAAGAACATCTTTTCCTTCATCTAAAATTACACTACTATCTCCTGCAAAGAAAATATTATTTCTAAATTTTAAGAATATATGAGATTTTCCTTTTTCTATTTCTACATTATCTTGAAGATTTTCATTTTTAACATACTCAGTTAAATATTGATATAATTGATTAAAATTGTGTGGAAATTCTCCATCTGGAAGATCTTCTAATAATTCTCCTTCACTATTTTTAGAACTATGTTCACTATCAACTACACTATTAATAAATTTACCATTTGATACAAATGACTGATAAATTTGTTGCCATTTTTCTTTATCTATACTTGAACTTGCATAAAGCATAACAAAAAATGTCAGTAGCAACGTTACCATGTCACCATAAGTATCCATCCAATTGCCTCCGCCTTCTTCTTGAGATACTTTTTTACGTGATGCCATGTCTTCACCCTCTTTGCTCATTTTCCAATAACCATTATAATTTCGCATACCATATAGGCGGCGTCTTTTCTTTTTCTTTTTTGGTGTTTTGTCTTTTTTTGACACCATACCTACACCCTCTTTACATATATTATCATATTAAAACAACAAAATCTATCGTTTTATACAAATTAATGTTTATTTTTTAATAGTTACCTTTACTTTTTCTTGGTTTTTTTGCCTTCTTTTTTAGGTGCAAGCATTAATTCTAATCTTTCTTGTATGTATCTAGGATTTGCTCCTGAAATAATTCCTAATGCTCCTTCTTCAACAATTTGCATACACAATATCTCTTCTTCATTAGAAGCTTTAAGTCTAGATGCAATTGGTGCACCTATTAAATTTGCTAAAATACAACCATAAAAAGTTGTTATAAGAGCTACTGACATCCTAGGTCCAAGACCATCTGGATCACTAGATAAATTCTTAAGCATGTTAATAAGTCCAACAAGAGTACCTATCATACCAAATGCTGGTGCTAACACAGAAAGCTTTGTGAAGAAGCTATAATTTTCTTGATGCCTTTCTGTCATAAAATTGATTGCATCATCAAGCATTTCTCTTACTTTGTCACTATCATTAGCATCAACAATAAGCATTAAACTTGATTTCACAAACGGATCAGTACAGTCATTTGCTGCATCTTCTAACGCAAGCAAACTTTTACTTCTTGCGATTTTTGAATACTCAACCATATCGTCAATATACTGTTGCGGATCATATTTTCGAGGTTTCGCAAACATCATAAACATTTTTGGAATGTTTTTGATTACACTACTTGGAAATGACATCATTAATGCACCTATTGTACCACCAACTGTTATAGCAAGTGATTGAGGCTCTATGAAATCGCTAATATTTCCTCCGCTAATAATACCCCAAACAATTAATCCAAAACCTACTGCAAAACCAAACAGACCTAGTATATTAATCGAACCCTTATTACTTTTTTTCCCTTTAGCCATTTTGTTTATCCCACCAATCTAAAATTATATATAGAATTTTATATTAAGCTATTAGCTAATTTTCTTTCTTATTAATGTCTTTTTTGTATTGTACTATTTTATCTAAAATGTCATCTAAGCTTTCTTTTACTACATACGATTTAGCATCTTGAGTTGTTATTATTGTATCTGGCGTTGCTGCTATAAAATCAATGAAATCTTCATTTAATGCTATGACTTGGCCGTCTATTTTCGTAAGTTTTATCATTAATTGTCTCCTTTTTATCTATTCCTCCACCTTAAAAAAGATGGAGGATAAATAATTAATCATTTTATCTCTTTAGATTAACTAATTCTTTTAAAAGTTCGTCTGAAGTTGTAATGATTCTTGAGTTTGCTTGGAATCCTCTTTGAGTTGTAATCATATCTGCGAATTCTTGTGCTAAATCAACATTTGACATTTCTAAAGCACTTGATACTATATCTCCTGTTCCATCAAAACCAGCTCTACAAACTCTTGCTTGACCTGATGCTGGAGTTTCTACAAAATAATTGTTACCTGAACTTTTTAAACCTGAAATATTATCAAATGTTACAACATCAACTCTTCCAAGTAAAAGTTGTCCATGAACACTATGTGTAGCAGATACTGTACCATCTGAACCTACTGAAATACCTGTTAAATTACCTACTGTTTGAGGTGATGCTACTCTACCACCATCAAGTTTCACTGTTCCAAGAAGTCCAGCTACATTTTCAAAATATGTATTATCACCACCACCAAGTGTAACTGGTTTTGCTGTAATTGTTTCACAAACTGTAGCTGTTGTTAAACCTGTAACTTGAATATCTCTAACGTCACCAGTAGGAATTGCTGCTGCTGTTTTAGCTGCATCTACATATGTTTGTAAATTAGCTCCAGTATAAGTATCACCTTTTACTAAATAGAATGTAAGTCTATCATCATTCCATTCAGCTTTTGGTGTATCACCTGGATCAATTTCAACATATTTAATTTCAATTGAGTTACCATCTTTGCCTTCATCACCAGCTGTGAAAGTAAGTGTGTCTGCTGCAGATGTTGCTGCACCATAACGAACTTCTGCTGTTGATTTTGCTGCAGTATTTAGAGGCGCTGGTTCTACTGAAATATCAAGTTCACCTGTTGGAAGTGTTACACCTCCAAGTCTAATTGCTTCTTTAATTGCTGCATCTAAAGATGCTAAATCTGGATAATCTGCTTTTTGATCGAATGTAATTGTTAGATTATCTCCTGTAATATTAGCTGTTGGAGTATCACCATGTACAAAGTTAATTGTGATATTACTTTCAGCACCTATATTTTCTGATGTAATTGTGATATTTGAGCCTAAAAGTTTTTTATTTGCAAAAGCTTTTGAATCATCTACATCAGGAACTGTTAACTGAATTTTTTCTGATGATGCAGCTTGTCCAGTTGGATCACCAGTCATTCCAAGCACAAAGTTTCCTTGTGAATCAACAAGGTTTCCATAGTTATCTATAGCAAGTACACCTGCTCTTGTATAAAATTTGTTACCAACTTTGTCTTGAACTTGGAAAAAACCTTCTCCTGCGATTGCTAAATCTAGTCCATTATCAGTCATTTGGAAACCAGAACGGCTCATATTTGAATCAATGCTTCCTACTGTTGAACCATAACCAACTTGTGATGCATTGTTACCACCAGCAACTGCACTACCTGCTGTTGCATTTCTAAGTGATTGATAATACATATCACTAAATGTTACACGGCTTGATTTAAAACCAAATGTATTTACATTCGCTATATTATTACCTATAACGTCCATTTTTGTTTGATGTGCTGTAAGTCCTGAAACACCTGCATATAGAGATTTTAACATTTAACTCGCTCCTTTGTTTTATAAAAAATTCAAATGTCAACCGTAATTTTACTCATCAAGCATTCAGAGTAAAAAATCTCCTATCGGTCCAATTTTATATTATTACGGTTGAGTCGATGTTTGTAAATATTTTTCCTACCATATCGTTTTGATCCATTGTTGTTATAACTTTATTATTTTTTACATTAACAATAAACGCTGTTTGGTCAATAAGCACTAATGTTTCATTTGCACCTTTTTCTTCAGCTATTTCCAAAGCTTTATTAAGTCTTTCAAGCTTATTTTCTGTGTTCAAATCTATACTACGTTCATTAATTCTATCCATAGCATGTTTTGAAAACTCAACAGCTTTTTGATTTTTCTCAAGCTCTTTTTTAAAGGTTTTTGCAAAATCACTTTGATTTGTGTTAGTACTTTTTTTGACTTCAGGTTGAGTTGAATTAGGCTTTATTATTGGAGTTTGTAAATTCTTCAGCCGGAATTCATTAATTAACATAATCATTCACCTTCATTACTTATCTACAACTTCCATTAAATTTTCAGTTGTATAAGTTTTTCCACCAACAATAATTTCAAATTTTTCTCCATTTAATCTAACTGAGCTAACAACATCAGTAACTGTATCTAAATCATCATTTCCATCAACAGATGCCATTGTTACAGTTTTTCCTACTAAAGAAGTTGCAAAATTAGCATTTGCAAAATAAGTCATTTGCTGCATTTGTTGCAAAGTATTAAATTGAGCCATTTGAGCAATATATTCTGAATTATCAGTAGGATTTGAAAAGTCTTGGTTTTTCATTTGTTCAACCATTAACTTTAAAAAATCCATTTGTCCTAAATTATCATTAGCTTCAGTTGCAAAATAATCTTTATATTTTTCATAATTATTTTCTACTTGAGCTGTAGACGCTGCACCTATACCGTTTGCCAAAGTTTAGCCTCCCTTAACAATTCTTGTTCTGGTTGTTCTAAGTCTTCATTAACAGTTTGAGAATTTTGACTGTGTTTTGAAGAATAATTTGCTTGACCTTGTTCTTCGCCATTAGACTCAAAACTACCAAAATGATTCATAAACTCACTTGCTTCACTATTTGGATTAACAATTACCACATCTTTAACATTTGCATTTACATTTTGTAAAGATGATAATAAACTTAATGATCTTTCATTAATCAAATTATTAGTTGCATCTTTAATCGCACCAATAGTAACTTTGATTTCATCACCAATTTTGCTAATCTTCACATTAACTTCACCAAGTTCGACAGGATTAAGTTTTATAATAATTTGCTTTTCTAATGCAATATCGCTTGATTCTGAAATGCTTTCAATTATACTTGGAGTAATTTGTTTAATAACAGAATTACCTTCTGTATAATTATTTTTTACTGTTTCTGAAACAGAATTAGTACCAGAGTTTTGAACATTTGCTAAATTCGACTGTGAACTATACGATGATAAAATGTCTTCGAACTCATTGGTGTCTTGCGCTAAGTTCACATTTGAAGCTGTTTTAGACAAACCTTTTATAGTTTGTGTAATATTTGCATTTTCAGTTTCTTGGATTTGTACTTTAGAAACACTAATATTAGCTTTTTGTTCATTATAATTAGAATTCTTTTGAATCAAATCTTTTACATTTACATTTGTATTAGTAATAGATTTAAATTCTTGATTAAAATTCTTATTATTATTAATTTGTTTAGACGAGTTTTTTGATAAAAAATTCTTTGCGAAATCTACTAAACTTTGTCCATTTTCATTTACCAAATTTTTATTTAATGAAATTTGATTTGAACTTAGATCTAATTTTGAGATAAGATCTGAAATTTGATTTTTAATATCTTTAACATCAACATTGTCTATAATTTTTATAACATCACTGATTTCTTTAGCACCATTAATGTTTTTAACATTTATAGCATCTATTTGTTTATGACTTTGTTTAGATGTTTCAATATTAGAAGTATCCATTTTTAATGGAGTTTGGCCTATAAATTCACTTAAAATATTATATAGTAGCTGAATTTGATCTTCAGATAAACCATTAATACTTTGTAAAATTTCTTCTGGCAACTCATTTAAATCTAAACTACCAACCAAATTTTCCAATAATTCAATAATAGACATTTCTTGCTCAGTATCTTCAGTATCTTCTGAAACAACAAGCTTTGTATTTTCTGTTTCTGTACTATTTTTCATACCTTTTAGTACTTCTTCAAAATCAACTTCTTGTTCTGATTTACTACTGTTTTTAACAGTTTTAACATCAGCACAAACGTTTGTTGCTGGAGCCGAAATTTGCAAGCTATCCACTTTTCCACCTCCTTTAATTTAATTATATTCAACGGTTAAAACCGGAGAATGCTAAATAGTACTATAGGACTGGTGTGAAACGAATTCTTCAATAAACAACTCTTGTTGTTTTGATTCTTGCTTTTTGTACTCATCAAGCTGCTTTTCTTTTAATCTTTCAATAGAATTTATTTCTTTGGTAATATTAATTACCACATCAAGCTGTTTTTGGATATTAGAATCAAAAGTATGAATTTTAGTTTGAACATTAAAAATCTTTTGATCTATACTTTCTATATAATTTTTATGTATAGCAATTTTCCAAGGAGATAATCCTTGTTGCATTTGTTTGTTATATTCTAAGCATTTCTGATGTTTACTAACTAGGAATTCTTCACGTTGGATTTCACATTCATGTTTTTGTTGTCTTAAAAGTCCAAGTGATGTTTTTTCTTTATTAAGAAGCTGTTCTTTATATTCCATAAGTTTCTCAAGACTAAAAGTGAACTTTTTCATAATATCTCCTTTTCTATTTGACGGATTCCTCAAGGATTCCTACAATCTCTTTATATGAAAATGTTTCGTCTACACTTTGATTTAAAAACTCATTAATTTTATCTATTTTAGAAATAGCCTCATCAAGTTTAGGATTTGTGCCTTGTTTATAAGCTCCAATTGAAACTAAATCATAATTAGAATTATAAACAGACATTAAATTTCTCAACTTTGAAGCTGCTTCCTGTTGATTTTTATCTGTAATTTGAGACATAAGACGACTAACACTTTCAAGAATATCAATTGCTGGATAATGATTTCTCATAGCAATTTTTCTTGATAAAACTATATGTCCATCTAAAATACCTCTAACTGTATCAGAAATAGGTTCGTTTGTATCATCACCTTCAACAAGAACTGTGTAAATTCCTGTTATAGAACCTTTTTCAAAATTTCCTGCTCTTTCAAGCAGTTTTGGCATTATACTATATATCGATGGTGTATAACCTCTTGCTATTGGAGGTTCACCTATTGATAAACCAATTTCTCTTTGCGCCATTGCAAATCTAGTAAGTGAATCCATCATAAGCAACACATTTTTACCTTTACTGCTAAAATATTCAGCAATAGCTGTTGCTGTAAGACAACATTTACTTCTCATCATCGCAGGCTGGTCTGATGTAGCTACAACAAGTATTGATCTAGACATTCCTTTTTCACCTAAATCTCGATCAATAAATTCTCTAACTTCTCTTCCTCTTTCTCCAACAAGTGCAATAACATTAATATCAGCTTCAACTTCTTTTGCAATCATTCCAAGAAGTGTTGATTTACCAACTCCAGAACCTGCAAAAATACCCATTCTTTGACCTTTGCCTATTGTTAAAACTCCATCAATTGCCTTTACTCCCATTGGAATAATTTCTGTAATTGGTGGTCTTGTTAATGGATTTACTGGTATACCTGCAATTGAAAAAGATTCTGTAGTATTTAATTCACCTTTTCCATCTAAAGGATTACCAATCGCATCAATTATTCTTCCAACAAGACCTTCACCAACATTTATAGTAAGTTTATCACCAGTATTATCAACTATACTTCCAGGTCCAACACCTTCAATATCTCCATAAGGCATAAGCAAAACATCATCTTGGCTAAATCCAACTACTTCAGCGAAAATATGACTTTTCTCACCTTTATGATAAATTCTGCAAACATCACCAATTTTACAAACTGGACCTGTTGAACGAATAGTAGTACCAACAATTTTATCAATTTTACCTAAATATCTATACAAATCACTTTGTGCAATTTTCTCTTTAATGCCTTCAAAATCCATAATAACTCCAAACTATTCTATCTGTGGATTTTTCTTACTTGAGCCAAGAACTTCTTTAAGGAATTCAAGCTGTGTAGGAACAGAAGCATCAACAATTTCACTATAATTATCAACAATAACTGTGCCACTAGCAGCATCTTCCAAAAGCTCAATCTCAATATTTTTAATAGTGCTTGATATTTTTTTCAATACTTTTTCATCAGTGATAATATCTCTATCAACATCACATTCTGCAAGACTAATTTTAACGTAATCAGAATTTCTAAATCTCTTACAAGCTTGTTTAACCATATCAAAAACAATTTGCTTGTTAGTTTGAACTTCACACATAGTGATTTTTTGAACTAGATTATAAACAAGATCAATAATTTCACCTTCATATTTAACAAGCATTTCTTCTTTGTTATCATTTAAACGTTCAAGAAATTCTTTTACTGATTCAAGCTGATCATCAAGTTTTTTAAGACCTTCTTGTTTACCTTTATCAAAACCTTCTTTATAAGCTTGAGCCTTAACTTGTTCTTTAATAATCAAATATTCAGTTTCAGCATCATGCTTAATTTTGTTGCTTTCTGTTATTCCTTCAGCAATAATATTATTTTTAATTTTCTCAAGTTGATCTATTTGACTTTGATATCTTTCCTCAAGATTTTTCTTAGCAACTGAAAGTCTTTTTTCTACTTCAAATTCTATATCAAATTCAGTAACAACTTTTTCATCTTTTTGTTCTTGTTTATCTTCCTTAATCTCTTCTTCCTGAACATTAGGAACTTCAGGTGATTTAAAAGAAAGTTGATTGTCAATAAGAACTTCTCCATTTAGTTGCATACTAGAATGAGATTTATAAATCTTACACAATTATTTCATCCTTTCCACCACTCTTGGCTATTACAAGTTCTCCTTCTTCTTCTAATCCACGAATAATACCAACAATTGTTTGTTGGGCTTCTTCAACATCACGAAGTCTAACATTATTTAAATACTCAATTTCACTTTGAACAGTCTCTTTCATTCTTTGTGGCATATTAGCATAAAGAACAGCTGTAACTTCTGGATTTGAGCCCTTGATAGCAATAGCAAGATCTTTTGGATCAACATCACGCACAAATCTTTGAATTGAAGTTGAATCCAATGTTTGGATATCTTCGAATACAAACATTTTTTGTCTGATTTCTGTAACCAAATCTGGATCTCTTTTTGTAAGTTCATCAAATATATTTTTCTCTGTTGATCTATCAACTTTGTTAAGAACATCAGCAATATAGTTAATTCCACCAACATCTGTATCATCTGTTTCAACAATAGAAGAGAATTTCTTCTCAAGTGTTTTCTCAATAGCTCTAATAACTTCTGGTGAAGCTCTATCCATCTTAGCAATTCTTTCAACAACATCAATTCTTTTTTCTTTTGAAAGTTCAGAAAGTATCGCAGAAGCTTGATCAGCTCTTACATAAGAAAGAATTAACGCAATAGTTTGAGGATGTTCGTTTTGAACTATTGCAAGCATATTTTTAGCATCTGATTTTCTCATAAAATCGAAAGCTCTTGATTTTAGCTTATTGTTAATTTTACTCATAAGCTCTTCAGCAGCTTCTTCACCATACGCATCTTCAAGAACTGATTTTGCGTATGCCACACCACCTTCAGTCATTACTTTTTGAGCTAAACAAAGTTCATGATATTCAGTCAAAATTCCATCAACTGTTTCAGATTCAATATGTTCTAATTTAGAAATTTCTAAAGTTAATCTTTCTACATCAGAATCAGATAGATATTTATATATCATAGCTGCGTTTTTAGTACCAAGTGCAGCTATAATTATTGCTGCTTTTTGCACACCAGATGTTTTTTGCTTTTTTGACTTTTTACCTTTATTTGCAGCTTCATCAGGTTTTTGTGCTTCTTGTGTTTGCTGCGCTTGTGCATCTGATTGATTGTTTGGTTGATTATTAGACTGATTGCTTGGCTGTTTGCTAGGTTGTTTATTAGGTTGATTATTTGGTTGATTATCAGATTGATTTTTTTGTTCATTCACAGCCTGTTTTAATTGATCTTTTTTATTCGGCAAAGTTACTCACCTTCCTCATATATCCAACTCTTAAGCAATTGTGCAGCAATTTCTGGACTAGTCTCTACAAAATCACCAAGTTCTTTTCTAATTGCAACTTCTTTTGTTTCTGGAACTTTATCCGTCAAGCTGCGCATAAGTTTATTTTCTGATTCTTCTTCCTCTTTTTTGGCTTCCTCAATTGCTTTTTGCTCAGCTTCAATTTGCATCTTACGCAATTTCTCAGCTTTTTTCTTTTTCTTCTTAGATTTTTTGCTAGTAATAATAAATGTTACAATTAACGCAATAAGAAGTACACCAGCAGCTATAGCAAATATAATCAACTCATCTTTAGTAAAGCCAAATTTTGTATCTTTATCATCAGGTTGCTCGACTTCTGGTTCAACATATTTAGGCAAGTTTCCAACAGAAACCAAATCAGCAGTAGTTCCTACAGCATTAGCAACACCTTGTACAATAGTTTGCTTGTGCTCATCACTTATTTCATCTGTATAAACCATAACTGATGCAGTAACTTTTTCAACATAAACACCATTTTTCTCAGTTTGCTCTTTTAACTCGTTTACAAGGAAATTCTTTTTAGTTTTCCTAGAACTCCAAGAAGTAGTTTCTTCATCATCTTCAGCAGTTGGATATGTACCATCAGCATTAGGATTAGCTCCAACTTCTGGCTTTTTACCATTTCCAGTTTGTTCACTTTCTTCAGTTTCCTCATCTTTAACCATTCCATTGTCTCCAACAGAAGGAGTATAATGTGTATCTTCGGAAACTTTTTTATCATAATCAAATGTAGCACTAACTACAACATTAACGCCATTCTCACCATATGAAGGTGTTAAAAATTCTCTAACTTGATTAGCTAATTGAGTCTCAAAAGATTTCTTATATTTCATTCTTTTTTCATTAAGAACCATGCTATCTAAATCAGAAGTATCTTTCTCATTTCCTTCTTCCACAATTAAAAGTTTACCTGTTCCATCAGTAATAGAAACATCTTCTTCAGACATACCAGAAACTGATTTCATTACAATTCGAGTAACACCTTTAATTTGCTCATTAGAAAGTTTAACATCAGTATTTAAATGCAAAACAACTGAAGCACTTGGAGTTCTATCTCCTGTAGTAATAACAGTATTACTTTTCTCTGGAATATCCAAAGTCACAATAGCTTCATCAATTCCTTTAAGCGTTTCAATAGTAGCTTGAAGCCTGTTTTGAAGTTGTTGTTTAGCAATTTCTTTCTTTTGAGAATCTGTTGTAAACATATCAACATTTTTTGTATAATAATCATAACTCAAACTGCTTTTTGGATAACCTTTTGTTGCCAAAGTCATCCTTACTTGATCAGCTTGAGCTTTATCAACAAGAATAGAGCCATTAGATTTCATCTGTGCATCTATTTCCATTGTTTGGATTTCACCTAATATTTCTGCCGCTTCTTTAGTATCAAGTCCTGTATATAAAACTGAATAGTCTTTATGATTAAGAATAGCTGTCAAGACTATTGCCAAAACAAGTATTGCACCAATAACACTTAAAAATATTATTTTTTTCTTTTTAGTTTGTGATTTCCAAAATGTCTGTACAGAATGCAAGGCTTTTGTTGCCTGCTCTTTCATATATTCAACCCTCCTGATAGGTAATTAGCTATTAAATACTCATTCTCATAACTTCGTTATAAGAAGTTACTGCAGTATTTTTCATTGTAACAAGTGTTTGAAGTGCAAGAGCTGCTTTTTGACTATTAGCCATAACAGTATGTAAATCATCAATTTCACCAAGTGCTACTTTAACGCTATCTTCCTCACAAATTTGTTGAGTTTCTTCAACATTTTTCATTGCTTCTTTAAAAATATCTGAAAAAGAATAGTTTGGTTCTTCTTTATTAGTTACTTCTTTTGTTAAACTAGATTCCAAAGGTTTAATACCAGTCATTGGAGCAATTCCATTCATCGGAACAATAAACATAAAAACTCTCCTTAAATTTATTTACCTATTTGTAATGCTTTACTAGCCATCGCTTTAACACCATTTAAAATGGTAACATTAGCATCATAAGCTCTTGTTGCAGCCATAAAATCAATCATTTCTATTGTTTTATCAACATTAGGCATCATAACATATCCGTCTTCGCCAGCGTCAGGATGTGTTGGATCATAAACAGGAACAAGTGGAGCATCATCTTTTTTTACTGAATCAACTGTTACACCTTCATATTGAAGTTTAGCATTTTCATCACCAAGCATTTTTTTAAAGCTTGTCCTTTCCTCAAAAGAAACATACTGCCGTATATAAGGTCCGCCATCTTCTGTCCTCGTAGTTTCTGCATTAGCAATGTTTTGAGAAATTATATCCATTCTAAGTCTTTGTGCAGAAAGTGCATTTTTACTTATATCAAGTGAACTAAAAAAAGACATTTTTCATTTCCTCCTATCTGGATAACGCTGTTCGTATCATAGAAAATTCACTGTTCATTTTCTGAATTAATGTATCATATCTAATTTGTGCATCAGCAAATGAAACCATCTCTTTTTCTGCGTCAATATTGTTGCCATCAAAAATTTGATTAGTTCCATCTTCTTCTGTAACAATTGTTTTCAAATTAATTTGATTTTGTTGTTCAATATGAGATTTCATTTTCTCATTTTTTTCTTCAATAACAGCTTTAAAAGAAACTGTTTTAGCTTTATAGCCAGGAGTATCAGCATTAGCAATATTCTGACTAATAATTTTTTGCTGCATCCAAGTTGCATCTAAGCCTTGTTCAATAAGCCTATAACCTGTATTATTAAGAATAGCCATATTTTTCTCCTATACTTTATATTAATTTTTATTATTTAAACTTAATATGTAATAATTTTACTTATATTTTGACATTATACATTACAATTACGCATTATACATTATAATTGCACATATTACAACATATAAGTTGAAAATATATATATATTAATGTTAAACATTTTAGTTTTGATATAATAATAAAACAAAAAAAGCAAAAAACAAGAACATACTTATTTTTTTGCTTTTCAAATTTAACGGTTTTTTAATTGGAGAACATTTTTAACTAGAATTGAAATCACTTTGCCTTTGTTAAGTTCTCTTTCTTTATTTAATTCTTCTTCATCATCTTTGCTAACAAAAACATATTGAGGTTGAATTTCATTTAGAGATTTAATCATTATTTTTGATTTCAATTTGCTGTTATCAGCACAACTAAATCTTCCAAGAACTTCATCAATATTTTCTTTTACAATACTTTCAATAATATTAATTTGTTTTATATCATTGTCGGATGAATCTTCTTTTGAGGATTTTGTATCAGTAGTTTCTGAACTTTGGAAAATTACAGACTCTTTAAAACTATTACTGATAAATGGATTTTCATTATTAATATCTTCTGCATTAGTCAGTAATCTCAAAACATGAGATGTTTTGTTAGTTTTCTTTGCCATTATTAATCCCCCCCATAAAGTTCATTTACTACGCTGACATAATCTTTTGCTGGTTTTGACTTTGGATCATATTTAACTATTGACATTTGATGTGCAGGAGACTCTGCAACTGACACACCAACAGAAATTTTTCTTTTAAGAACTTTGCTGCCAAGCTGTGTAGCAACTACACTTGCTAACTCCTGAACTTCTTTTGACAACACTGTTCGTTGATTACATCTTGTTAAAATTATACCTTTTACAACAAGATTTGCATTATAATATTTTTTAACTGCAATTATCGTGTCTTTAAGCTGTGAAACACCTTGCAAACTCAATATCTCAGCAGTCATTGGAATGATTATATCATCACAAGCTGTATATGCATTAATTGTTAGAACTCCAAGCGCTGGAGGCGTATCTATAATAATATAGTCATAAAACTTTGAAATAAAATGGAGTTTATTTTTTAAAATAACTTCTCTTCCAACAGATTTAAGTTCAAGCTCTAAACCACTAAGCAGAATATTTGATGGAATAACATCACAATTATCTGTTGTTTGGATTGCTTCACTCACAGGCACTTTATCAAGTAAGACATCATGTATTGTTACACTGTCATCATTAGCACCAAGAGTAAAAGACAAATTACCTTGAGGATCTAAATCAATTGCTAAAACTCTTTTGCCTTTTTCAGCCAAAACACCACAAAAAGCAGCTGCTGTAGTTGTTTTGCCTACTCCACCTTTTTGATTTGTAAATGCAATAATCGTTGCCATATTTCCTCCGAACTACAATTAATCTTCACGTGAATTAATTTTATCTCTTAATAATTGCAACGTATCTTGTTGTACTTTTCTAACATATCTTGCAATAACTGCTTCTTGTGCAGATTTGACATTAACAAATTTGCATCCATAAAAAAATATGTCTTCTTTTTTATCAGCTCTTAAAATTAAAGCTGATAATTTAACAACTTCACCAAGAATACGAAACTCTACCATTAAAACATCTTTTTCTTTAAATTCCGTTTGAGTTTCAAGAAGAATACCACCAATATTAATATCTTTAATTTTACAATCTATAGAACGTGGAAAAAATTGATCATCGCCATCATATTTAACAACTATAATTTGTGATTGTAAATTAGTATTAACTTTGTAATAACGTCTTTTATCTTCAAGAATTGTATGCTCTTCTCCTAAATTGAACTGAATTTCGTTTTGTGTACATTTTTGAACTATAGTTTGATATTTCATTCTATTACCATTTATGTGATATACTATTGCTTCAATTTTAGCGTTTTTACTAAGGATTTTTAGTACGTTTCCTCTCAAGAAAATCTTTAAATGAGTCTGTTTGGAATCCTCTACTAGAGTAGATGTAAAATCATCAGAAGTGATAACTAATCGCTGATCTTGACAAAAGACTTCTATTTTTAGAATTTTCTTTACGCTTATCATTTTATCCCCTCACACATCATTTTTTTATTATTGTAAATAAAATATTACTTGTTCAAACATATTTCTTACAAATATATCTATTATTATATAATATTTCAACATATTTTGCAATACAAAAATAATACTTTTTTACTTTTTTAGACATATTATTCAAATTCTAAAAAAATATATGTACTTTATCTCTAAAATAAGGTATAATAAAATATAGGTTTATCTTTATATAAGGTTATTACCTTATATTGTATTTAGATGTAAAAATATCACTTAGGAGTTTTTCTTAATGAACGATTCAAAAAAATTATATATTGTTCTTACTCAAACAGGAACAATGGTGTCAAAAATAATAAAATTCTTTACTCACGCACCTTTTAATCATGCATCAATTACTAATGATCCGAATTTTTGCGATATGGTGAGTTTTTCAAGATATCATAGACATCTTCCATTGCCTGCTGGATTTAATCATGAAAATTTACATACAGGTGTTTTTTCTTGTTTTCCTAACATCCCATGTGAGATATTATCCATTGATGTAACAGAAGAACAATATAATGACTATCTTAATCTTATAGAACATTTTAAAATTAATATAAAAAAATATAATTATAATATATTAGGACTTGTAACAATTCCTTTTGGATTTGTTAGACAAGACAAAAGAAGATTTGTCTGTTCACAATTTGTAGCACATGTTCTTAAAGAAATTAATGTTGCAACTTTTGATAAAGATGTTTCGTTAATTACTCCAGATGATTTAAGATCTATAAAAAATTCGGAATGTGTTTATTCAGGAAATATTAAATCTTTCGCAATTCCTAAAACAATTTTAACTTAGGAAGTATTTTAAATGAATAAATTTATTGTATTCAACGCTAAAAAATACGAGAAAATCTATTTTTGGCGTTGTGTTGTTATTTTGATTCCTTTTATTCCCTTAATTTTCCTGTTTGCATTCATGAAATTTTCCGGTATAAATATTTTAGAAGTCAGCCATCAAGAACAAATTATAAATCTTTGTTTAGGTTTTAGTATAATGACTATGTTAGTCATTATTTTATTTATGCTTATTTTTACAAGAAGAAGATTATCAGCTCACAAAGCTAATACTTTTATTGATATACATAATGGAAAACTAATTATAAGTTTATATAATCAAACTATTTTTAAAAAATTTAAACGTGTTTATTATAAATCTGTTTATGTTGTAAATTTATACGAACTTGAAAATATCAATATTGATGAGAGTAATCTTCATATAAAAGGTAAGATAAAATATATTCATGATAAATCTGATAGACTTCATTATGAATTTATTGATAAAAATCTTGAATTTGATTATTGGTGGTATAATTATAATTGCACAGAATCACTTGAAGAAGTTTTGATTCCAAATTTATTTAGCAGTTCATCACGTTTAGTAAATTTTATTATGAAAATCTCTAAATTAGAAAAAGCAAGAGCTGAAAGAAGAAAAAAATATCATGATGAGCTTATTGCTATAGCTAAAAAAGTGAAATAAAAAAATTCCAACCACAATTTTGGTTGGAATTTATTTTTATATAAGAGAAGTAATCTCTTCTATCGACATTGTTTGCTGGAAACATTTATTTATACTCAAAGAAATGAGTTTAGCTGTTCTTTCAATAAGTTTGTCAATCGAACGAGGAGTTACCATAATATCTTTAAATTTCTCATTTGGAGTTTTTTGACCAAAAACATCTTCAGCAACTGTATGCATATCAACAACAGTAGGAACTCCAAGAGATATAACAGGAACACCTAAAGTTGCTCTTGATAATTCTTTACGACTATTTTTAACACCAGATCCAGGACAAATACCAGTATCAGAAATTTGAATAGTGTTTCCAAGTCTCGAAACTTCTTTACATGCCAAAGCATCAACAACAATAACAATTTCAGGTTTAATTTTATCACAAATAGCTTTAGTAATTTCACCTGTTTCAATACCAGTTTGACCTAAAACACCTGTAGCAACAGCAGCAACTGATTTTAAATGAGCAAATTCTTCAAAACCTTTCATATTTATAGGAATGTGTCTAGTAGCAAAAATCTGTTTTGCAACCATAGGACCTAATGCATCAGGAGTAATATCATTATTACCTAATCCAATTATCAATGCGTTGTTATGAGCTGTGCATAATCTAGAAATTTCTTTTGAAACAGCATCAACTTCTTCTTCTAAATTATCAGGAAAACTGTCAAGTCCACCATAACCATCATACTCAATAGTTACATATTGTCCTATAGGTTTGCCAATAGCTTGTGAACCTTTTTCATTTTCAATAATAATTTCTGTGACTACAAAATCACTTGATTTAAATTCCTTTTGTTTTATTCCTTCTACAGGATTTTTAAAATTTTCTGTAACAGCTTGAGCTGTTTCAAGTGCAAGATCAGTTCTAAGTGCCATAATTCTTCTCCTTTAAAATAAACATATTAATCTGTATAAAATTACTGATAATATAAAAGCAAACAATTTGTATTTTATATACAAATACATCAAAATTAATGGTGTATATTTTTTTCAAAATGCTATTGCAATTTATTTAGTAAAATGGTATGATAATACTATGACTTGATGTATGAGAACAGGATTGTTATGTCCTAATTGCGATTAACCTAGTTGCAATTATCTTATCCAAAAAAATTAGTTTTATGAGATACAACTCATCATAAGGAGGTGTCTTTATGCCAAATATTAAATCTGCTAAAAAGAAAGTTAAGGTTATCTCAACCAAAACAATGCAAAATAAAGCTACTAAATCAGCTCTTAAAACAGTTTTGAAAAAAGCTGATATCGCATGTGCTAATAACACAGAAGATAAAACTGCTGTAGTTACAGCTGCTATCAAAAAAATTGATCAAGCTGCTGCTAAAGGAATTATGCATAAAAATTGTGCTGCTAGAAAGAAATCTCAACTTGCAGTTAGATTAAACTCACTTAACGCATAGTTTTAAAAAATTAATAATTTAATTTTCCAAAGGAAACTTTTTTATAATAAAAAGGTTTCCTTTTTTGGTGTTTGAAACAAATTGTAGTGAAAAGTAATTTTTTTGTCAAAATAATCATATATATTAACAACCTTAAATACAAGGATGTGTTAATATGAGAAAATTTAGAAGAAGTCTAAGAAAATTTATATTAGTAGTTATTACAATAGTAATTGTACCAACTTCTATTATTACGTTTTCATTAAGAAATAACGATTTTAATGAATTCACAAAAAAAACAGTTGTATTATGTGCAAAACTAGCTTTTTGGGGATCATATACACCTGAACCAGAAATAATAACAGAAAATTATGTAGTAGATTATAATGACACCAAAGAAGTTGTTTCACAAGGATCAGTATGGGCTTTGGATGCTGCACCTGAAGAAACTCAGGATGTCGTTCCAGAAAGCGAAGTTATACTAAAAAATATACCATCACAAAGAGAATTAGCGAAAGCAAAACCTTATCCAAAATCAATTGAAAATAGAAGTGGACCAATTAAAACAATGCGTTTCAAAAAATATAAAGGTAGCAATATTATTAATTTAGAAAAAGGTGGCCAAGTTAGAAATTGCACAAGTGTTAATATCAATTCTCTTATTGAAGAAAGCAAACTGCTACCTGAATTTAATATTTCACTAAACGACGATGCTCCTCAAGTTTTAATAATGCATACTCATACAACAGAAAGTTTCGAGCCTTATACAAGAGATTTCTATGATGCAAGTTTTAATTCAAGGAGTACAGATGAAACTAAAAATATAGTTGCAGTTGGTAATGCGATGGCAGCTGAACTCAAAAATGCTGGAATTAGCATTATTCATGATAAAACTATACATGATTATCCTAGATATAACGGATCTTATCAAAGAAGCGAAATAACAGTTAAAAATATCTTAAAACAATATCCATCAATAAAAGTTGTTTTGGATGTTCATAGAGATGCTATTCAAAATAAAAATGGTGTAAGAAGCTCACCTGTTGTTGAAATAGGAGGAAAAAGAGCTGCACAAATTATGATAGTATCTGGTTGTGATGACGAAACAATGGATATGCCAAATTACATGAAAAACTTTAGATTAGCTTCATTGTTCCAACAACAAATTGAAAGTGATAACGCAGGTTTAACAAGACCAATACTTTTTGATTATAGAAATTATAATCAGCATCTAACAACAGGCTCACTTTTATTTGAAATAGGAGCTCATAGTAATTCTATTGATGAAGTTATATATTCTGGAGAATTAGTAGGAAAATCATTAGCTGCTGCTTTAAAACAAATTTCATAAGTTATAAAAATAAAAGCTCATAGCAATTTTGTCTATGAGCTTATTTTTTGCATAATTAGTACAAAATATTATAATTAATATTTATCATCTGTTTTATATCTAATGTGATTATAACACGATCAATACAACAAATTGAAAGTGATAATACAAAATTACAAACCAATACTTTTTGATTATGAAAATTATAATCAATATTTAACAATAGTCTCACTTTTATTTAAAATAGGAGCCATAGAAATTTTATTTATAAAGTTATATTGTAAAGAATTGATAAAAAAATTATTAGATGATATTTAAAAACAAAATTTGTATATTAAAAAATAAAGAGAGAATTTGATAATAAAAATTCTCTCTTTTAAATTTATTTAAATCATTATAAAATAAAAAAACACTAGATATTATCTAGTGTTTTTTGGTGACCCGTACGGGAATTGAACCCATGATTCCGCCGTGAAAGGGCGGTGTCTTAACCTCTTGACCAACGGGCCTTGTTTTGGTAGCGGCAGTGGGATTTGAACCTACGACCCTCCGGGTATGAACCGAATGCTCTAGCCAACTGAGCTATACCGCCACTTTGTCGCTAATGTCGCAACGTCAAGCGACTTATTTATTTTACTACACTTTTATATATTTGTCAACACTTTTTATCATTTTTTTTTATAAATATAATATATTGTGATTTTTTACATATTCCAAAATTGTTTTTTATGAATAATTCACAAAAAACTCGTTATTAATATTGTTTTTAGACAAAAAATCTATAGTTTCATCATATGGCAAAAACTTAATTATGTGTTTTGCTCTATGCTCAGCATTAGTATATAAAATTAAAGTACAATTATTTGTATTCTTTTGAAAAATATTTTGAGCCACTTTAACCTTTGAAATTCTATCTCTTTTAACAACAACTCGATTAAACTCATAAAACTTACAATAATTCAAAAAGAAAAACTCACCTTTACATCCTATTCCTGTTGTAAAAGTAGAAATAAATTTAACACATATAAGCCAAACAACAGGTATTACTATAATAAAAAGTGCAAATAAAATTACTTCATTCCAGCTTGGAAGAAACTGCATAGCAACAAATGCAACAATCATTTCTAATAACAAAAATAAAACTGGAAAAGTTATAAATCTAATTATTTGAGAATTAGTAGATTTAATATTATTTATTGGTTCAGGAAATTTAGGCAAAATCTTGCCAGCAATAATTCTAACACCTTGTTCTGTTGTCAACGGTATTATAACAGCATGAGAACGTTTTATTTTTCCATAACCAGAACAATGGATATGAACTGATGAAAATTTTAGCATCATTGTAATTAAACTTTGTTTCAAACTAATATAATTTATTTCTGGTGTACTAATGTACCAAGTGTATTTGCTTAAAAAGCCACTACTCACCATAATATTTTTATCAATTTTCTTTATTGTAAACTTCCAATATTTAAGTAAAGTAATAAAAAATGATATACACCATCCAAGGAAAAAAAGTATTCCTATTGAAACAATTATTGGAGGAATACCAAGCTTTATTTTACTTGAAACATCATTAAAAGTATCAACTACTCTGTTTTCAATTTCTTTTCCTAAAAGTCTACCTCCTTGAAAAAACAAAGTAGAAACTAAGATCACGCCAGAAAATGTACTAGAAAATATCCAAGAAAAAATCAGCAAATGTCTTCTTTGTGGATAATAGGTATACTTAAGTTTATCAGCTCCAAAATTTCTTGATAAATAATTTTGCAACACTTCAAAATCTTTTAATTTAACAGTTACAACTGCATCAAATTTTCTTTTTGAACCTGAATTCGTATCAACATAAAGTTTTCTAGCTTTTAAAGGAGCATAATAAAAAGGTTTGCTAACTGTAATTATTGTAATAATATCAAAATTAATTTCTGAATAAGTTTTAAAAATAATACCTTTTTTTAAAGTTATAGTCCTATTTTCTATTTTATAATAAAAACATAGCCATCTTAATAACGCATTAGCAAAAATCAAAATTACAATTAATATATCAAGCCAAGCACCTTTAAGCCATGAATGAAAATCAAAATTCAAATATATTAAACCACGAACAAGTGGAATTAAAAACAACCAAAAGTTTCGAGAAGCATATCCAAATATTTTTATAGGATGTTGTCTTTTAAAATTCAAATATTTATACCTCCTACTTTTGTTTTGTTTTTAAAACATTAGAAATATGTTCAGCAATCTCTTCATTATCTTTTTCTGACAAAAACATAAACATCACAGAACCGCCAATAGCGTTAAATTTAAAAAAATTAAAACCTTTTTTTCTTAAAATAGGAACAGAAACAGTAGTGACATATTGTATAGCAGAAATTTTCATAACTTGTTTAGAATAAATAAAAAAGCCTCTTTTAACACCAATTTCAGTTTCTGAAATATAATATTCAACCTTAGTAAAATACACAGGAACAATAATAAATGCAGCAACAATATATAAAATCACGAATAATAAAATTATAATATACATAAGAATTGGATAAGCCTTTGTATAAAAGTAAGCAAATGTAGATAAAAAAAGCGTTAGAACTAATAAAATTAGTTTTAGTATTAAGTTTGATTTATACAATGGATAATATTTTTTCATCAAAACACCTTTCTTATTTTATTGGAGGATTTATGAATATTATAGTTAAAAATATAGAAAAAATCAACTATATAGTAAACGAGCTAGTTTGGGGACCACCAATGCTTGTCTTAATATTGCTAATAGGATTATATTTCTCAGTAAAATTAAATCTATTTCAACTTTTACATATAAAGCATATTTTCAAAAAAACAATTGGATCATTACGAAAAAATAAAAACTCCAAAAAAGACAGCAAATCAATTTCACAATTCGGAGCATTATCAACAGCTTTAGCAGCAACAATAGGAACCGGAAGCATCTCAGGAGTTGCAACAGCAATAACAATAGGAGGAGCTGGAGCAGTATTTTGGATGTGGGTAAGTGCTATTTTCGGAATGATGACAGTATTTGCAGAAAACGTTTTAGGTATATACTATAGAAAAAGAGGAAAAGATAGGTCATGGAAAGGTGGTGCAATGTACTATATTGAATATGGTTTACATAGCAAATGGCTAGCAGTAATATATTCAATATTTTGCATTTTCGCATCTTTTGGAATGGGAAACATGGTGCAATCAAATTCCATATCAACCTCTTTATTAGAAACAGCGAATGTATCTCCAAAAATAAGTGGAATAATAATTTGTTTTATAACAGCTATTGTTATTATAGGCGGTTTAAAGAGAATTGGCAAGGTGTGTGAAATATTAGTACCTGTTGTTTCTGTAATATATATAGTTGCAACACTAATTGTAATTTTTTCAAACGCATCAGAAATACCTAAAATTTTGAAATTAATAATAACTGAAGCGACAGGAATTGGATCTGTTGCAGGAGGAATAGTAGGAATAAACGTAAAAAGAGCAGTATCAATGGGAGTAAAAAGAGGCGTATTTTCTAATGAAGCAGGACTTGGTAGTTCAGTATTAGTACATGCAGAAGCAGATGTAAAAGAACCAGCAATCCAAGGAATGTGGGGAATTGTAGAAGTATTTATAGATACAATAGTAGTATGCACTCTTACAGCATTTGTAATACTAACAAGTGGAGCATTAGAAAACACAAATCTTGATGGAGCAGTTTTAGTAATAAAAAGTTTTGAAAACACTTTAGGAGGATTTTCTTCAGGAATAATGACCTTTTTTATAGTAATATTTGCATTTGCAACAGTTCTAGGATGGGCATATTTTGGAGAAAAAGCAGTAACATATATATTTGGAAAAAAATCAATTCCAATTTACAAAATAATATTTATTGCATTTTTGTACATAGGATCAACATTAGAAATGAGACTAGTATGGAATTTATCAGATACATTTAATGGACTAATGGCAATACCAAATCTAATAGCATTATTCTTACTATCACCTGTTGTAATAAAAATAACCAAAAACTATATAAACCGTGTCTTCAAACATTCAAAAGAAAAGCCACTTTTATCAGCTTTTGAAATTAATCAAAAATAAAAGTGACATAAATTCATATTATACTCCGTTATAAGGAACATTTAGTCTTCTAGCCATTATTTCAGGATTAGTAGCATATTCAACAGCTGTTTCTGCAGAAATTCTACCACTTCTATAAACACTCATAATATTAGAATCCATCGTATACATATCAGAACTTGATTGTATAACAGTATCCATTTGATGTGTTTTACTTTCTCTTATCATCGTTTTAATAGCGCTATTAACTCTCATCACTTCAAAAACAGGAACAAGTTTTCCATCAATAGAAGGCAATAATTGTTGAGATACTACAGCTTGTAATACCATTGCAAGCTGTACTCTTATTTGGTGTTGCTGATTTGGTGGAAAAACATCAATAATTCTATCAATAGTGTTAGCAGCACCAGTAGTATGAAGAGTTGATAAAATAAGTTGACCAGTTTCAGCAGCAGTCATAGCAGTATTTATAGTCTCATAATCACGCATTTCACCAAGCAAAATAACATTAGGAGATTGTCTTAATGCAGAACGCAAAGCACTGATATAATTTTTCGTATCCAAATTAATCTCACGTTGACTAATAATGCTTTTTTTATGTTTATGTAAAAATTCAATCGGATCTTCAATCGTTATAATATGACAACTTCTGTTTATGTTGATTTCATTAATCATACAAGAAAGAGTTGTTGATTTTCCACTACCAGCAGAACCAGTTATAAGAACAATACCTTTAGACAAACTTGATAAATCAATAATGCTTTTAGGAATATTTAATTCTTTATAATCCGGAAGTTCAAATAAAACATATCGTAAAATTATAGCAAGTGAACCTCTTTGACGATAAACATTAGCTCTATATCTTCCTATACCAGAAACAGAAAAAGAAAAATCTAGTTCTCCAGAGCTAGGCAAAATTTCATCTTCATCATATCCAGCAATTTTAAAGATTTGATGGACATACTGTTCAACATCTTTTGGCATTAAATTTTTATCATTTTGTGGCACAATTTGATTTGAAATTCTATATCCAATTGGTGCACCAGTAATAAAAAATAGATCTGACGCATCTTTATTAGCAGCATCTTTAAAAATCTCTACTATATCCATATTGACACCTCTTCGTAGTTTTTCTAAAACTTATCCTTAACCTTGCCAAACATTTTGACCATTTTCATAATTTTGTTGATTAACAACAGTTTGCATTTTTCTAATAATATATCTTTTATTTTCTAATTTTTTAGGTATCAATATTTCCAAATCCAAATTATTATTGGTATTAATTTTAATAAGCATTTTTGCAACAATACCATCTTTTGTTTTTTCAGTATCTAAACAATCAATAAGCTCAAGTTGTTTAATTATAGCATCTTTATCTTCTAAAGTTTTATCTCCAGCAATAATAGCATTATCTATTTCTGCAATAAATTCATAAGCAACAGTTTTAGCTGTATAATATTTTTCTTGATATTCTTGACCTTTGTTAGCGTATTTTAAAGAAAGACGTGCTGACAAAAATGATAAAATTGAAAAAGTTGTAAGACACAAAACTAAAAATATCATTATTAAAGATGCAGTACCTACTCCAACACCTGTTCTTCTTTGTCCCATTTAAACAACACCTCCAAAATCTGGAGTGTATTTACAAGCAGAAATTGATACTTCTTCTTTTGAAAGACTTTTAATTGTAACATCAACATTATAAGTAATACCTTTTGAATGCTCACAATTATGTTGTTGCAAATTAACAACATAATAAAAATCATCTTCAGATATTTTCCAATCTTTATCAAAATACAAAATTGATTTTTCTTTATTATTATAAGCATGTTTCCTAGCTTCTTGACCAAAAACAATTCCTACTGATTTTTCTATATCACCATTCGCAGAAAAAACTTCAGCAAACGAACTTGCTTTAACAGAAGAAATATTTATATCATCAGCTTTTTTATTTAGCAAAAAAGATTTAGACAAAACATTAACAAGAATTACACAAGCTATTGAAAAAACTAATAGCACAATAATAATCTCTATAAAAAAACTATTAATATGTTTGTTAGCAATCTTGTTTTCAAGTTTGAGCATTAACTTTTCCTCCTTCTGTTATAGTAGGATTATAATTAACATAAGAGGTTATTTTTTCATCCTCAGGATCTACAATATTTAATTTAATAATTTGATCATCAATTTTTTCAACATTCATTTCACTTATTTTGAAAACTTCAATACCATTATCAGGTCTAAAAATATCTTCATCAGACATAAAATTCTCATATAAACTTCCATTATAACAATAAATCATTGTATTATAACTTTGATTATCAATACTTTCAGCTAAAATAATACAATCAATATCATCTATTGTTTTTATTTTAACGCAACCTTCTTTATTATAAGCTTTAATTTTATTTGAAATATATTTTGAAGAAGAATACGCAGCAAATTTTTTATCATTTTCTGCAAGCATACCTTTATAATTTTCTATTCCAATAACAATAATTATTAAAGAGCAAATAGCAAATAGCAAAAACAAGCTCATAGAACAAAATAGCTGTATAATTTTGCTGTGTTTTTTGAACATATGCATATAAGTTCGTCCTTTCATATATTATGGTTATTTATAGAAAATTGAAATTTCAGGCATTACATTAGAAGCAAAAGCTTCAAATAATACTAAATACTTATCTTGATTTAACACAAGATCATAATTATCAACTAAATATTCAATATTAGGAGGATAAGATCCTTCAATAGAATAACATAAAGACGATGCATTTTGTATCATTTTTCTTGTTTGACAAAGTTGTTGAGCGTCTGTAGCTTTTTGAATATTATTAAAGCTAATAAAAAACCATGATATAATTAATATAAACAAAAGTATAACTACAAAACATTCATAAAATAATGATGATTTATTTTTTTTATAAGCAGTAATATTCATAGTCTCACCTTTCAATTTTTAGCTTAAAGAACTCATAATCTCCATTAATGGAAATAATACAGATATAAGCATTACACCAATAATTACTGTCAAAATTCCAACAAGTAATGGTTCAATAAAAGCTATCATATTATCCAAAGAGTTATTTACATCTTCATCATATTTTTCAGAAATTTGCTCCCAAACAGTGTCCAAAACACCAGATTTATAAGAAATCTTTATCATTTGATTATATAAAGGTGGAAAAAGTTTATTTTGCACTATAGAATCAGAAAAAGATTTGCTCTCGTCTAAATCTTCACAGCATTTTTCTAATTTTTTTTGCACAACCGAACTAGTAACAACTTCTCTGCTTAGTTTAACAGCATCCGTAGTATTAAAACCACTTGAAATCATAAGAGACATTGCAGAACTAAACCTACATAAAGACATTTTCTCAATTAAACCTTTAAAAATAAATATTTTTGAAAATAATCTAATTAATGCTTTTCTACCTTTTTTATTACAATAAATAAAGTATATAATAATTCCAACTAAAACAATAACACCAAGTATTGAAAGTACAATTGTACCTGTTGTTTTTGCGAAATCAACAGCAGCATAAGATGTGTTGCTAAATTGAGAACCAATTTGAACAAATACATCTCTAAACACTGGAACAACTTTAATAAGCATAACTGCAATAACAGCAGCCATAATAATAAGCAATAATGATGGATGCAAAACTGCACTTCTAACTGCTGATTTTGTGTTAGCTTCACGTAAATAATGAACAGACAAACCTTCTAAAACATTGTCCAAATGTCCACTCATTTCACCTACTTTAATCATAGAAACAAAATAAGATGAGAATTTATTTGTTTCTTCAAGCGCTTTATATAAAGATTCTTGTTTATCAACACATTCCGCTACGTGTTTTATAACTTCATATGAAGAATTATCTTTGATATCATCTAACATCATTAACAATCCATCATTTAAAGCAACTCCTGATCTTAATATCAAACTTAGCTGAGCACAAAAATATGCAAGCTCTTCAGATGACAATTTTTTAGCATCTTTATTTTTTTTCATACCATTACTCCTTAATATATTTTATCAACTCTGTAATATGATGAATTTGAAAAATTTGAAGCTGTAGTTTTTTTGTTATTACTACCTGCATAAAATGTTGCATCAAGAGTTCTATATCCTGTATTTTTCAATTTAACATATACATTAATCCAACCTGCTTTTTTAACATAAACCTGATTCCAAGCATGATACAAATTATCTTTACCAACAGGACCTTTCACAAGCCTTGTTGCAATACCTTGTGACCTAGCCATTGCAGCAAATAAAGAAGCATAATCATAACAAATGCCTTTTTTAGTTCTTAAAACTTCGTCAGGATCCGGACAATACATTTTTATACTTCCATTAAGAACAGCTTTAGCCTCAGCATAATCATATGTAACATTTTTAGTCACATAATCAAATATCGCACCTATTTTTTCTAAATCAGTTTTTTTGCCTCTACAAACCTGTGCAGCTTTTGATACAATTGGAGATGATTGATAAAAATTAACCTGCTGGTTTGGATATAAAAATGGCAACAAACTATTTGATAATGAAACATTAACAGTCTTTTTTAATGCTATAGAATATTTTGTTCCAGAAATATTTTCAGCTATAGATATTGTGTAAGATCCGTTATTCATTTGAAATGGAAATACTTCAAAAGCATTTCTTTTTATTAAATCATATGTATAAGTTTTTCCATCTTTTTGAACCATTACCTTTACTTTTTTGTTGGTTCCACAATATTTCGCACAAAAATAACCTTTTGATTTATTTGATATATCAATTGTTGAATTTTTATCTGAAAAAGCTTCAGCTCCAGATGCAAGTGGTTTAAGAACATTTGGAATAACTACTGGTGGAAGTGGTTTTGGCTTTGCTTTAGTAGTTGTTGTAGTTGTTGTTTTAACCTTTATTGTATCTTTATTACTAGACGAATTACTAGTAATTGATTCTAAACTTGAAGCTACTGAAGTGATATCATTTTTTGTAGTATCAGAACTAGTTATATTTGAAGATTCAGTATTTGATATGCTAGT
This sequence comes from Oscillospiraceae bacterium, assembly GCA_965226565.1. Classification (GTDB taxonomy): domain Bacteria; phylum Bacillota; class Clostridia; order Oscillospirales; family Ruminococcaceae; genus SZUA-444. The sequence goes on along the minus strand of CBDDDI010000004.1, from coordinate 481,342 downwards.
ATTTTTGATAGTTTGCGTGTTTTTAGATGTCCCAGAGGATTCAAAATTTGTATCACTTTGAGACTGATCTGTATCAATTCCATTCACAGATGCTTGCTTTGCATTCTGTTTACATCCTGTTGTAATCATTAATGCAATAACAGTAAATATTAATAGTATATTTTTAAACACAATACCACCACCAATACCTTTTATATGTATATTATACCAATTTATTAGAAATAGTCAAATAAAAATATATATATTTACATATTTCTCACCTTGTAACTTTTTCCTAACACTATTTACATTGCTTATTTATTATTGTATAATGAAAATTAGAAAGGCGTGATATTATGAATATAGAAGAAAAAAGAAAAACTGATAAAAAATCCGCACTTTATATTATTGGAGCGTTACTTCTAGTTGTTGCATCAGCTGGTTATATAGTTTTTAAATACGTGACAGAACGTAATTATAATGAAAAATGGAAAGATTACGATGAATGTGGTATATAATTAATTATATTATAAAAAAAGTCCGATTATTTTAACGGACTTTATTTTTTTGTGTTAAATAAAAAAACTCATACCATTTTAGGTATGAGTTTTAATTTTTCTATCTAATTTTTGATCCTGCAGGAACAGAATCATCAATAAATACTACTTTTGCTGATCCATCTTCAAGCTCAGATGAACATATCATTCCGTTACTTTCAACTCCACAAAGTTTAATAGGTTTTAAATTTGCAACAATCATAACTTTTTTGCCTACTAAATCTTCTGGCTTATACCATTGTGCAATTCCTGAAACTATTTGTCTTCCTCCCATTCCATCATCAAGTTGGAAACATAACAATTTCTTTGATTTTTTCACAGGTGTGCATTCTTTTACAAGTGCAACTCTAAGTTCTATTTCAAAAAATTTATCAATATCAATCTCATCAGCAAGCTCTATTTTTGGAGCTTCTTCTGCTGGAGCAATCATTTTATTAAGCTCTTCAATTTCTTTCTCAACATCAATTCTTGGAAAAATAACTTCACCTTTTTGAACTGTTACAGTTTGTGAAAGAACTCCAAATTTATTTGCGTTCTCATAATTTATATCATCATCTTTAGCTCCAATTTGAGCAAAAATTTTAGGCATTGTTTCTGGCATAAATGAATTTAATAATGTTGATACTATTCTAATAGACTCAAGTAAATTATATAAAACAGCAGCAAGTCTTGGTTTATTAGCTTCATCTTTTGCAAGAACCCAAGGTGTTGTTTCATCAATATATTTATTCGCTCTTGAAACAACTTTAAAAATTTCAGCCAAAGCATTACTAATTTGAGTTTCATCTATAAATTTGTCAACAGAGTTTCTCAAAGCTGTTGAAAGATTTATAAGTTCATCATCAAATTCTCCACTTTGTTTTTCTTCTGGCAATGTTCCATCAAAATATTTAACAACCATCGCAACTGTTCTTGAAACCAAATTTCCAAGTCCATTTGCTAAATCAGAATTTATTCTGTTTATCATAATCTCATTTGAGAATGAACTATCTGCTCCTAATCCCATTTCTCTTAAAATATGATATCTTATTGAATCTGCTCCATATCTTTCTCCTAAAATAAATGGATCAATAACATTTCCTAATGATTTACTCATTTTTTGTCCATCAAATATTATCCAACCATGTACAGCAAGATGTTTTGGCAATGGCAAATCAAGTGCCATTAATATTGATGGCCAAATTATAGCATGGAATCTCATTATATCTTTTGCAACCATATGAACATCTGCTGGCCATACTTTATCAAAATCATCATAAGCATCATTTAAATATCCTAATGCTGATATATAATTTGACAATGCATCTATCCAAACATACACAACATGTTTATCATCAAAAGTTACTGGAATTCCCCATTTAAATGTTGTTCTTGATACACACAAATCTTCTAGACCTGGTTTTATAAAATTGTTTACTAATTCTGTTGCTCTATTATTTGGACGTAAAAAATCTGTTTCAAGTAAAAGTTTTTCTAGTCTATCAGAAAAAGATGATAATTTAAAGAAATAAGCTTCTTCTTTTGTTTCAATAACTTCACGGTTGCATTCTGGACATTTTCCATCAACAAGCTGACTTTCTGTCCAAAAACTTTCGCATGGAGTACAATATTTACCTTTATACTCACCTTTATAAATATAACCTTTATCATATAATTTTTTAAAAATTTTCTGAACAGTCTCAACATGATAATCATCAGTTGTTCTAATATATCTATCATAATCAACATTCATATATTTCCAAAGATTTTTAAAAGATTCTCCTATTTCATCAACATAAGCTTTTGGAGTAACTCCTTTTTCTTTAGCTTTTTCTTCAATTTTTTGACCATGCTCATCTGCACCTGTGAGAAACATAACATCAAAACCTTGCATTCGTTTATATCTCGCAATTGAATCACACGCTACTGTTGTATAACAATGACCTATATGAGGATTACCTGATGAGTAATAAATAGGTGTTGTTATATAAAATTTTTTTGACATTAAAATTCCTCCTGAACAATTTATTATCCTTATATTTTAACACTACTAAACTTAAGTGTCAATTAAAAAAATTTTTAAAAATTTTTTTATTATTTGTATAATAAAATATTATTTGAACATACTATATTTGAACGAAAAAAGTACGTTCAGCATAAAAATGCAGGAGGTGTATATAAAAATGATAGACCGTATCGCTTTATTACTTGTAATTATCGGTGGTTTAAACTGGGGACTAATCGGAATATTTGAATTTGATTTTGTTGCTTGGTTATTCTCAGGACAAGACAGTATTGTTAGTAGAATTATTTATACATTAGTTGGAATATCTGCGTTGTGGTGTATTTCTTTATTCTTCAAAAACAACCGTATTATTGAGAATGATTAGTCGTTAGATCTTAACAGAAGCATAGGAGGCTTTTACAAATACTTTAGACTTTATAGAATCTGGGGTTTGTTGGTCTAGGAATTTAAATAAAGCCTCCTATTCTTTTGCTAATGCAAAAAGTAGCTGTTTTATCTGCTTTTTTAATATATAAAAATAGGTGGCTTTTATTAATTTAAAAGTCACCTATTTTTCTGTTATCCTAAATCTTGTTCAATTATATATTTTGGTCTACCTTTTGTTTCTAAATATATTTTACCTATATATTCTCCTACTATTCCAATTCCTAATAATTGTAAACCTCCTAAAGCCCACAATGATAAAACTAAAGTTGTCCAACCTTCAATATTCAGTCCACATAACCATCCTACAAAGTAATATAATATTAAAATTATACTAACTGTAAAAATAAAAACTCCTAAAGCAGTTATCATTCTTATTGGTTTTATGCTCAAAGATGTTATTCCTTCAAATCCAAATGACACCATTTTCTTTAATGGATATTTTGATTCACCAGCAACTCTTTCTTCTCTATCATACATAACAGTATCAGTTTTATAACCAATCATTGGGATAATTCCACGTAAAAATAAATTAACCTCTTTAAATTTTTCCAAACCTTCAACTGCTCTTTTACTCATCAATCTATAATCTGCATGATTATATGTTATATCAACACCTAAAAATTTAAGTAATTTATAATAAGTTTGTGCTGTAAATTTTTTAAAAAATGTATCTTTATCTCTACATTTTCTAACACCATAAACAATATCACAACCATCATTTCTTTTTTCAATCATCTCATCAATTGCATTTACATCATCTTGTAAATCTGCATCCAAAGAAATAATTATATCTGCTTTTTCTTTAGCAGTCATAAGTCCAGCAAGAAGTGCATTTTGATGTCCTTTGTTTCTTGATAATTTTATTCCTGTTACATATTGATATTTATCATGCAGTTCTTCAATTACTTCCCATGTTTTATCTTTTGAACCATCATTAACAAGCATAATTCTACTATCTTTTGTTACTTTTTTATCATCAATAAGTTGTATTAATTTTTTATTAATCTCTACAATAGATATAGGTAACATTTCTTCTTCGTTATAACAAGGAATAACGATATATAATGTTTCTATTTTTTTCACTTTTCAAATTCTCCTTTTGTCATGTAATTTCACTATGTCATTAAAATATCTCACGTCAAAGAGACATTATATCAAAAAAAAACGAGTTTTACAATAAAACTCGTTGTTCTTATATTAATAATTGTTTAAATTAAACATATTGTTTGCACTAAAAGTTATTTTATACAACGAACTGAAATAACACCATCAATGTTTTCTACATTTTTATACATTTCATCTGTTATTATATCATCTACATCAAGTATTGTATAAGCATATTCTTTTTTAGATTTATTAACCATATTTTCAATATTAACATTTGAGCCAGAAAATACAGTTGTTATTTTTGATAAAGTTGCTGGAATATTTTTATGAATAACACAAATTCTTTCTGCTGAAGTTCTTTCCATTTCTGCATCTGGAAGATTAACAGAATTTTTAATATTTCCATTTTCAACATAATCAATTGTTTGAACTGCTGCCATATATGCACAGTTATCTTCAGATTCAGGAGTTGATGCACCTAAATGTGGAATTGCTACAATTCCTTTTTTACCAATCACATTATCTGATGGAAAATCTGTAACATAACAATTTACTTTGTTATTATCAATAGCTTCAATTACTGCATCATCATCTACAAGTCCACCACGTGCAAAATTTAATATTCTTACATTTGGTTTCATTTTTGAAATTGCTTCTGCATCAATTGTATTTTTTGTTGTATCATTAAATGGAATATGGATTGTAATATAATCTGATTTTGCATATATTTCATCCATTGATTTTGCATTTTCAACACTTGGTGATAATCCCCATGCTGCTTTTATTGATAAATATGGATCATATCCAATTACTTTCATTCCTAAAGAAATTGCTGCATTTGCAACAAGCACTCCAATTGCTCCAAGTCCTATAATTCCTAATGTTTTATTCATTATTTCTGGTCCTGCAAAATTAGATTTGCCTTTTTCAACCATTTTACCAACTTGATCACCATTGCCTTTTAATGTTTCAACCCATTCTAAAGCGTCTGGCACTTTTCTTGATGATATTAATAATCCCAAAAATACAAGTTCTTTTACAGCATTTGCATTTGCACCAGGTGTATTAAAAACACAAATTCCTTTTTTTGTGCAATCTTCTACTGGAATATTGTTTACTCCAGCACCTGCTCTTGCTATACTTAGCAAATTATCTCCAAAATCCATATCATGCATTGAAGCTGAACGAACTAATATTGCATGTGGATTTTCGTTTCCATCATTAACTGTATATTTAGCTTTATCAAAATTATCTATTCCGATATCAGCTATTTTATTAAGTGTTTGTATATTAAACATAACTGCCTCCAAATTACACACTATTTATTATTTTTTTCGAATTCTTTCATAAATTCTACTAGTTTTTCTACACCTTCAATTGGCATAGCATTATAAATTGAAGCTCTCATTCCACCAACTGTACGGTGTCCTTTTAGATTAATAAATCCTTTTTCTTTAGCTTCTTCAACAAATTTTTTATCAAGTTCTTCATTTCCAGTAACAAAAGGTACATTCATAAGTGAACGTGAATCACCTTTTACTGTAGAACTAAACATTTTTGATTCATCTAAGAAATTGTACAAAGTGTTTGCTTTCTTTTCATTCAATTTCTTCATATTAGAAAGTCCACCATTTGCTTTAATCCAATCAAGAACTAATTTTAATATATAAATTGAGTATGTTGGAGGTGTGTTGTACATAGATTTTCCATCAACATGTGTTTTATAATCAAACATTGTTGGTGTTGTTTCTCTTGCGTCTCCAACTAGATCTTCTCTAACTATAACTACTGTTAATCCTGCAGGTCCCATGTTTTTTTGAGCACCAGCATATATTAATCCAAATTTTGATACATCAACAGGTTCAGATAAAATACATGATGAGAAATCTGCTACTAACGGAATGTTGCCTGTGTTTGGTAATTTGCTAAATTTTGTTCCGTATATAGTGTTGTTGTAACAAATATGAAAATAATCTGCGTCTTTTGAAAATTTGCTTTCATCAAGTTCAGGTATGTATGTAAAAGTTTTATCATCTGATGATGCAACAACATTACAATCACCAAATTTTTTGGCTTCACTATAAGCTTTTTTAGCCCATTGACCTGTTAAAACAAAATCAGCTTTTTTATTTTTATTCATAAGGTTAAGTGGAATCATTGCGAATTGGGATGAGGCACCACCTTGTAAAAATAAAACCTTGTAATTTTGAGGAATTAACATAATTTCACGCAATAAACTTTCACATTCGGATATAATCTCACCATACTCTTTGGAACGATGTGACATTTCCATAACAGATTGACCAGTTTTTTTGTATTCCAACATTTCAGATGCTGCAATTTTCAAAACTTCTTCTGGTAATATTGCGGGTCCTGCACTAAAGTTATAAACTCTGCTCATAATATAGCCTCCACTAAAAAAATTAACGTGAATAATTATAAGATCAAATACAAATTATTATTTAATCCAAACTAACACAATAGATTAATTATAAATGTTTTATGTTTTAAAGTCAATACAAACAAAACTGTACTTATTAATGTAAATATATCTTTATTATTTAGAAAGTTCTTCAAAAACTCGAGTTTTCAACATTTTTAACGCTTTTTGTTAATAAGTATGTTGAAAACTTCGCTACTCAGAGTATAATTTCAAAAAAGTGTTGAAAAGTATGTTGAAAGCGTTGAAAACAATGCTATAAACCTATTAAATTAGAGAATTTTTACTTGTTGACAAGACACTCTACTTTCAACAAATATTAATTTTTGATGATTATTTTTCTAATATTATTTCAATTTGTATAAAAAAAGAGATATATTTAGTAATATATGTGTATTAAATATAATTCAAAATTAATATATTATAAATTGAAAACATTATAATATTATGGTATAATTAACAATATTGTGATTCTATTAAAAGTAACCTTATTTGAAACTTTCAACATTGCATTTTCAACAATGATTTTTGAACAGAGGTGATTTTTTATTATTGTTTATAACGATCTTATAGAAAAAGCTAAACATGGTAATGTTGATGCTTTTATTCATTTGTATGCAGATATATACAAAGAGATATATTTTTTCACCTTGTGTAATGTGAAAAATCAACAACACTCAACTGAAATAATTAATAATACAATCTCTTTTGCTTTTAATAATATGAAACATTATAATGAAAATTATTATTTTAAATCTTGGTTTTATAAAATACTTATTAATAACATAAATGATTTTCATTATAAAAATAATAATACTGATTTGGAATATATTGACCAAAATCAAAATATTAATTTTATTAAACAAATTAGTGAACTTAATGATGAACAAACACTATTTTTGTGTTTGAATATTGTCGCTGGATATACTGCTGAGGATATTTCTAAACTAACTGATCATAAAATTTCATATATTAATTCTAATTTGAAGAAATCTCGTAATTTGCTAAAAAAATACTTAAATTAATTAAAGGAGTTTGCTTATGGATAAAAATCTGTTTGAAGATATTAATATTCCGGAATCTTTAAAACCTGATGAAATTGCTAAAACTCTTGAAAATAAAGAAAAATTGATAAATGATATTGATAATATTATCAATAATCAAGATCAAGATGATGTTAAAGAAGATGTGACATTAGATAAAGAAAATACAGAAATTATTAATGATCAACCAACTTCTGACATTGATGATAATAAAAAATCAGAAAATATTGATGACAAACAAGATGATAATTCTGATAAAAAAATAGAAAATGAAACTGCTAACAATACAAAAATTAAATCTCCAAAAAATTTAACTTTTAAGATTATTGCAAGCATTGCTTCTTGTATTATATTAATTTTTGGAATAGGATTTTTTATTTTTACACAAATTCTTCCTTCTAAAAATTCTGATATTAAAGAAGTTTTTAAAATCTCTGAAAGTTATAATGACGTTTTTAATGCTGTAAATAAAACTTTTATAAGCAAAAATGATATTTATAATAATCAAGTTCCTACTAAATATAAAAAAGATTTTGATTTAAATTTATTTTATAAAAATACAGATATAAATGGCATTCAAAAAAGTGATATAATAAAAACTTCAGATAAAAATATTTATTATATTTCAGAAAATAAATTATTTATTTTGTCTCATAATAACGGTCAAATGTCTTTAATTAGTACATATGAAAATGAAAATTATAATTTAAAAGACATGTTTTTTAGTTGATAACAAAGTTGTTTTGATTGGAGAATTAATTACAAAACAAAATGTTAGTTTTTTAGATGTTAAATCTAATGTTTACACAACTATGCAAGTTATTGATGTTTCTAATCCTTTGAAACCACAAAAATTATCTGAGTTTTCTCAAAAAGGTGATTATAAATCATCCACAATGGTAAATGGTTATTTATATTTATCATCTTTTAACTCAATTTATAACAAAGATCCTATTGATAATGCTGAAGATTATGCAAAATATATTCCTTCTTATTATTGTAATGAAAAAGAAAATTTTATTGATCCTGAAGATATATTGTTGCCTGAAGATCCTGAAGTTGCTAACTACACAGTTTTATCTGGACTTGATATAAACAAAAAAGACCTTTTGGTTTCAACAAAAGCTTTCTTTTCTTATTCTGGTATTAATTACAACTCTTTAAATAATTTTTATTTAGTTAATAATACAATTCATAAAAATAAACTTTATGCTACTATTGCAAAATTAAATATTGATAAAGGTAATATTTCTACTGATATTATTAATACTGTTGAAGGTTGTATAATAAATTCTAGTTTTTTAAATGAACAAAATAATAATTTAAGAGTGGTTACATCTGCTAAAATGAATGATAAAGATGATTTTAATTCTAATAAAAATAATGTTTATATTTTAAATGAAAAACTTGATGTTATTTCAAAAATTAAAAATATTGCTGAAGATAGCACTTTGGAATCTGTTCATTTTGATAAAAATTTATTGCAAATTTCAACTGATAATAATGAAAATGCTATTTTAAATTTTGATTTATCTGATTCTAATATTACTAAAAAAGATGAAATTTCTTGTGATAAAATTTCAGCATATCTTACTTCTTACAACAAAAATAAGTTGATTGGTATTAATACAAAAGGTAATATTAGTGTTAATTTATTTGATATTACTTCTAAAAGTAATTTTAATAAATTAGATAGTGTTAATATTGATAAAGATCTTAAAGATGCTAAAACTGAGATTTATCAAAATTCAAAAGCTTTCTTTGTTGATAATGAAAAAAGTATTATTGGAATTCCTGTTAGTTTGTTTAATGGTATAAACTTTTCTGATAAGTTTTATTTTTACAATGTAAACGATGATAAAATTAAAGAATTAGGTAAAATTGAAATTTATAATAGAAAATTTGATTGCTTTAAAAGAAATATTTTAATTAATGATTATGTTTATATTTTCTCAAATGAAAAGATTATATCAACTAAAAAAGATAAAATTGATGTTGTATCTTCTGTTGATTTATTAAATTAGTTATAAATATAATAAAAAAGGTAGGCACATTATGTGTCTACCTTTTATTTTTATTTTATTCTTGATCTTCTATGTCAATTTCTTCTTCATCGTTATCTACATCATCTTCATTTTCATTTTCTTCAATAACGACTTCATTTTCTTCATCTTGTGCTAAATCATTTTCTTTTTCAAGTTCTTCATCAATTTCAATTTCGTCAGTTTCAACATCTTCTTCATGTTCTGCTCTTGTGAAACTAACAACACTATCACCATCATTAATTCTCATAACTTTAACACCAATAGCGTATCTTCCCATAACTCTAATATCACAAGCACGAATTCTTATAACAACTCCGTTACTAGCAATCATTATAATATCATCAGTTTCATCAACAACTTTAATTCCACAAACATGACCTTTTTCTTCAGAAACTTTATAGTTAAGCATTCCATATCCACCACGATTTTGGCTTCTATAACTGCTTAAATCAGATCTTCTTCCTAAACCTTTATCAGTAACTGTTAGAACAGTTGCACCTTCACGAACTCTTGCCATTGAAATTACTTCATCATCTTTTCTTAGTTTTATAGCTTTTACACCATGTGCTGAACGTGACAAAGATCTAAGTTGGTTTTCATTAAATCTAATAGCCATACCATTTTTTGTAGCAATAATCAAATCACATGTTCCATCAGTTAATCTAACACCTGCAATTTCATCATCTTCAGCCAAACCAATTGCAATAAGTCCATTTTTTCTAACATTTTTATATGCATCTAATCTTGTCTTTTTGATAATTCCTTTTTTGGTTATCAAAATTAGATATTTACCTTCATCAAAATCAGTAGTTTTAATCATTGCTTCAATTTTCTCATTTTCAGACAATGAAAGTAAATTAACAATATTAGTACCTTTTGATTGTTTAGAACCTTCAGGAATCTCATAACATTTAAGTTTATACATAATTCCTTTATTTGTGATAAACAATACATTATCATGTGATGATGATATAAACATTTCGTTTACAACATCTTCTTCACGTTGTTTCATTCCAGAAACTCCTCGTCCACCTCGACGTTGAGTTTTATAAACATCAATTGGTTGACGTTTAATATATCCAATATTTGTATACGCAACAACGCAGTCTTCAACAGGAATTAAATCTTCTATATCAACTTCTCCGCTGACATTTTCAATTCTTGTTCTACGTTCGTCACCAAATTTTCTTTTTATTTCAGTAAGTTCTTCTTTGATTATAGAAAGAACTCTATCATGATTAGCTAAAATATCTTCTAAATCAGCTATCTTGATTTCAATTTCTTTTAATTCATCAAGAATTTTTTGTCTTTCCATATTAGAAATTTGATATAATCTCATAAGTGCAATTTCTTCAGCTTGGATAGTTGATAAATTAAATTTTTCCATTAATCTTTCTTTGATCTCAGCTTTATTTGAAGAACTTCTACATATTTCAATTACTTCATCTAAATGGTCAACTGCAATAGCAAGACCTAATAAAATATGTTCTCTATCTTTTAATTTCTTTAAATCAAATTGAGTTCTTTTTACAATAACATCAACTTGGAAATCAAGATAATATTCAAGCATTTGTTTTAATGTTAACACTTTTGGAATTCCATTTACAAGTGATAACATTATTACACCAACAGTATCTTGAAGCTGTGTATATGAATATAATTTATTTAAAACAACTTGTTCAAGAGCATCTCTTTTTAGCTCAATTACAATTCTTAAACCATCTCTATCAGATTCGTCTCGAAGATCATGTATTCCTTCAATTCTTTTGTCTTTTACAAGATTAGCAATATTCTCAATAAGTCTTGATTTATTAACCATGTATGGAATTTCATGTACAACAAGACATGTTCTATTTTTTATTTCTTCAATTGTAACATCAGAACGTAAAATTACTTTACCACGTCCTGTTGCGTAAGCAGCACGAATTCCTGCTCTACCCATAATAATACCACCTGTTGGAAAATCAGGTCCTTTTATAAATTCCATCATTTCGTCTAGTGTACAATCAGGATTTTCTATAAGTAAATTTACTCCATCTATAACTTCGCATAAATTATGTGGAGGAATATTTGTTGCCATACCAACAGCTATACCTGTTGATCCATTTACCAAAAGATTTGGAAATCTTGATGGCAAAACTACAGGTTCTTTTAGTCTATCGTCATAGTTAGACATATATGGTACTGTATTTTTTTGAATATCTGTAAGCATTTCTACTGAGATTTTTCCCATTTTTGCTTCAGTATATCTATAAGCAGCTGCTGGATCTCCATCTATACTACCAAAGTTTCCGTGACCATCTACTAATGGATAACGAAGTGAAAAATCTTGTGCCATTCTTACTAATGCGTCATAAACAGATCCATCACCATGTGGATGATATTTACCTAAAACGTCTCCGACGGTAGCTGCACATTTTAAATATTTTTTATCCGGAGTTAATCCTGCTTCATACATAGTATACAAAATACGTCTATGAACAGGTTTCAATCCATCTCTTACATCTGGCAATGCACGAGATACTATAACTGACATTGAATATTCAAGAAATGATTTTTTCATCTCTTTTTCAATATCAACAGGAATCACTTTTGTATTATCATTAAACAACTTTATCACGCCTTTTCTTTTTTTATATCTCTAAAGATTTTTTGTTTTAAACTTTTCTCCCAGAGTATTTTTAAATACATCACGCATTACTTCTTGTTGTTCATTATTTATAAACTTTTTCGATAGTACAAAAAAACTTTGTTTTGCTAAAAATATAATAAACATTTCTTTATATTCTATAATACTTAAAGTAGAGTTATCAAAATTTATTACTGTAGGTTTATAAACAACAGGTTCTTTTTCTTCGTTTTCATCATTTTCTTCTTCATCTTCATCAATGTCTTCATTGATTTTGACAGTTGTAATTTCCATTTTATTATCAAAAAGCTCAAAAGAATATATATCATTTTCTATAGTTTTTAAAGCTTTCATTAAATTTTTTCTTATAAGAAAAGGATTAATACAATTAAAAAATAACAAAAATACTGATACACCTAAACCAATATATCCTAATGTATAACTTGTATTTCTTAATACTTGTTCTAAAAATAACGCTGATAATATAGCAAGTATAATTATCATTATAATTCTTTTCTTTAGTGTAAATATTCTTTGAAACTGTGTAAAAGCAAATTTTTCATCATCATTTGATGTGCTATATTCAAAACTCAGTTTAGATACACTTTTTACTTCTTGCATATTTTCTCCTCATTATACTAAAAGTTTAAAATAAATTCTAATATATTTCTATCTTTTTATTAGTAATTTAGATTATTAGAAATCTAAATTACTAACATATTTTGCATTAGTTTCTATAAATTCTTTACGTGGTGCAACTTTGTCACCCATAAGAATAGTGAAAATCTCATCAGCTTTTTCAGCATCTTCTAATTCGATTTTAACAATTGTTCTTGTTTCAGGATTCATTGTTGTTTCCCATAATTGTTCTGGATCCATTTCACCAAGACCTTTGTAACGTTGTACATCAACTTTTAAATTATTTTCTCCAGCTAGCTCTTTTATTTGTTCGTCTCTTTCTTCATCACTAAAAGCATATCTGAATTTTTTACCTCTTGAAACTTTAAACAAAGGTGGCTGAGCTATATATACATGTCCTTCAGATACAAGTGGTTTCATAAATCTAAATAAGAATGTTAAAAGTAATGTTCTGATATGAGATCCGTCAACATCGGCATCCGCCATAATAATAACTTTTCCGTATCTAAGTTTAGAAATATCAAATTCTTCTCCTAAACCTGTACCTAATGCTGTTACTATTGGTGTTAATTTTTCATTACCATAAATTTTATCTATTCTTGCTTTTTCAACGTTTAGCATTTTTCCCCAAAGTGGTAAAATTGCTTGGTAACGTCTATCTCTACCAGATTTTGCAGATCCTCCAGCAGAGTCTCCTTCGACAATATATACTTCTGTATATCTATTATCTCTTTCTGAACAATCAGCTAATTTTCCTGGTAATGATGCACTTTCTAATGCTGATTTTCTTCTTGTTAGTTCTCTTGCTCTTTTTGCAGCTTCTCTTGCACGTTGTGCATTTAGACATTTATCAAAAATTATTCTTGCAACAGCTGGATTTTCTTCAAAATAACTCATTAATTTTTCTTGAACAATTGATTCAATTAATGGTCTTATTTCTGGATTTCCAAGCTTACCTTTTGTTTGACCTTCAAATTCACAGTCAGTCATTTTTACACTAATAATAACTGTGATTCCTTCTCTAACATCATCACCTGATAAATTTTTATCTCCTTCTTTAAGAAGATTGAATTTTTTACCATATTCATTAAACACTTTTGTTAATGCTGTTTTAAATCCAGTTTCATGTGTACCACCATCAACAGTATGGATATTATTTGCAAAAGAAAGCATTAATTCGTTATAACTATCGTTATATTGTAAAGCAATTTCTGCTGTTGATGTTCCACCTTTTCCACTTATATATATTATATCATCATGTAAATTTTCAAGGCCTTTTTTCTTATGAATATATTCAACAAAACTTTTTATTCCGCCTTCATAATGAAATATTTCATGAATTTCATCTTCACTATCACGTGTATCAGAAAAATTAATTCTTATTCCTGCATTTAAGAAAGATTGTTCTCTTAATCTTTTCATTAGAACTTCTGATTCATAAGTAATTGTTTCAAAAATTTCAGAATCAGCTTTAAATTTTACTTCTGTTCCTGTTTGATCAGTTTCTCCAATTATTTCAAGTACTTTATCATAACTTCCTCTTTCAAAATGTTGAAACCATATATTTTTACCATCATATACTTTTATTTCAAGCCATTCTGAAAGTGCATTTACTACTGATGCACCAACACCATGTAAACCACCAGAAACTTTATAGCCTCCTCCGCCAAATTTTCCTCCAGCATGAAGAATTGTATAAACTACAGTTGCTGCTGAAATTCCTTCTTTTGGATGTATACCTGTTGGTATTCCTCGACCATTATCGGTAACTTTGATGATATTTTCTGGTAATATTTCTACATTGATGTCTGTACAATATCCTGCTAAAGCTTCATCAATTGCGTTATCAACAATTTCATAAACAAGGTGGTGGAGTCCTCTAGGTCCTGTAGATCCAATGTACATACCTGGTCTTTTTCTTACCGCCTCAAGTCCTTCTAAAACTTGAATTTGATTTTCATCATATTGGTTGTCTTTTTCTACAAAAGTATCCTGTTCATTTTTGTTATCCAAAGTATTCCTCCTTGCACAATATTGTGACGATTTTACTTATTGTTAACTTAAATGCATTTTTTACAAAATGTATTTAAACCTCTTTCTAAGTGTTAAACTAGAAATTGGTGAAATATATATATAAATTTCTTTATTTTCTATGCTCAAAATAAAGGTTTTTGGCATATCATAAGAAACATTTATTATTTTTATTTTGTTTGTGTTATTTAAAAAATCTTTGGTTATTTGACTTGTTGATGTTGTTTCTATATCAAATATACCAATTATACTTTTAGTATTAATTATTACATTGTTTCCTAAATGTAAAAACATATTACTCTCCTATTGTATTTTCAATATGGCCATTTTCAACATTAAAACACAAACCATTATTAATTTTTGATTTTTTAAATTCATTACATGATGTTATAAAAACTTGCATGTTTTTTATTGATGAAAGTATAAATTGTTGTCTTTTATAATCTAATTCACTTAAAACATCATCAAGTAGAATTACAGGAGAATCATTTGTTTCTTCTGTTAATATATAAGCTTCAGCTAATTTCATTACTAAAGCTACTGAACGTTGTTGACCTTGTGATCCAAAGTCTTTAACTAATAAATCATTTATATTTAAAATAATATCATCTCTATGAATTCCTATTCCTGTAAATCCATATTTTATATCATCTTTTATATTGTTTTTGAGTTTTTTTAAATACTCATTTGCCATTTCTCCATTATAGTCAGTTCTACCTTCAAGATTTATAAACAAAGAAGATGAATATTTTAATTGC
The DNA here is from genome assembly GCA_965226565.1 of Oscillospiraceae bacterium. GTDB lineage: Bacteria > Bacillota > Clostridia > Oscillospirales > Ruminococcaceae > SZUA-444. Next base: position 465,683 of record CBDDDI010000004.1, on the reverse strand, counting down.
AAATTTTCTTTGTTATTTGAAATTTTTGTATATAAATTATTGCAATAATAATTTAATTTTTGAATATAATTATATCTTAAAACTGTTATATATGATCCCATTCTTGCTATTTGTTCATCCCATACTTCAAGTTCTTCTATTTTAGAAGTTTTTTGAGATATTTTTTTAAGTAAAAAATTGCGTTGAGTTAAAATATTATTATATTTTGTGATTATTTTATAATAACTTGGTTTTATTTGTGAGATACATAAATCTAAAAAATCACGTCTTTTTTCTGGTGATCCTTTTGAAAGTTCTAAATCTTCTGGAGTAAAAATTACGCATTTTAAATTTGAAAATAAATTAGATAAGGTTTTAATTGATACTCCATTTAAAGTTATTTTTTTGTTTTTAATAGATTGTTTTATCATTGAAAAATTTATTTCTTGTTCTCTAAAAGAGTTTTCGAATTTTAAAGAACATGATAAATTATCCATATTTATATTTATAAAATCTTTTTCTTTTGTTCCTCTAAAGCTTTTACAACCTGATAAAATCCATATTAATTCTATTAAATTTGTTTTGCCTTGAGCATTATTACCTAAAAATATATTTAAATTTGGATGTAAATTGATATCTATATTTGATAAATTTTTATATCCATTTACTTTTATATTTTCAATAATCAAAATAAACCTCTATTTTACAATTATTTCTTCCTCAAAAACTTTTATTTTGTCATTAACACGTATTTTTTTACCACGCATTGTACATATTTCATTATTGACTAAAACTTCACCATTTAATATCATATCTTTTGCTTCTCCACCAGTCATTGCTATGCCTGAGAATTTTAAAAGTTGGTCAAGTTTTATAAATTCAGTTGTTATTTTTATTTCTATAGGTTTACTCATCATTTAACCTCACAGGTAATACTAAAAATGTAAAATCATCACCTTCTAATGGTTTTATTGTTAATGGTGCTCGACTTCCATTCATTAGTAATTTAATTTTATCATCTTCAATTGTTTTTAATGGATCAATAAAGAATTTATTATTAAAACCTATTGTTATTGGATCTCCTGTTATATCTGCTTTTATTATATCATTAACTTTTCCAAGTGTTGATGAACATGATGTTTGTAAAGATCCATCTTTGAATGTGCATTTTATATGAGTTTTAATTCTTTCGTTTATTAAAAGTGATGCTCTTTCTAAAGAATGAATTAAATCTTTTGTATTTATTATTACTTCTGTTGTATTTGATGTTGGTATAGAATTTTTGTAATTGTGAAATTCTCCTTCAAGAAGTCTTGAAAATAATTCATATCCAGAAATATCAAATATAATATGTTTTTGACTAAGTTGAATTTTGCATGTTAATTCTTCATCATCTTTTAAAAGTTTTGCAACTTCGTTTAAAGCTTTTGCTGGAATTACAAATTTAAAGTTTTTGTTAGAATTAACTTCACTTGTTCTTAAGGCTAATCTATATCCATCAATTGCAACAATATTTAAATTGTTATTTTCAATTTCAAATAATTCACCAGTTAAAATTGGTTTTGTTTCATTTGTTGCCACTGCAAATATTGTTTGGTTAATCATATTTTTAAGTAATGTTTGAGATAATGTAATACTTTCGTTATGATCAAATTCAGGAAGTTCAGGATACTCATCAATTGTATTTGCTGATATTGTGTATTCTGTTGAACCACTTGTTATTGATACAATCATATTTTCTGATATATCAATATTAATTTCATCAGTAGGCATTCTTTTTATAATTTCTAAAAATAAACGTGCATTTATTACAAGTTTGCCTTCGTCTTCAGATTTTACATTGATTTTAGTTTTTATTCCAATTTCTAAATTGTATCCTGTTAAGTAAAGAGTAGAATTTTTAAGTTCAAATTTTACTCCTTCTAATGCAGTTATAGGAGATTTTATAGCAACTGCTTTAGATACATTGTTGATTGCTTCATAAAGTTCTTGCTTATTACAGATAAATTTCATTAATTTTCTTTCTCCTTTGGTTTTTAACAATTATTTTTTTCAAATTTATAATTTTATATAAATTGAAGAATAAAAATAAAAAATATAATATATAAAATTTAGTATTAGTATTAGAGGCTGTTAAATTGTTGAAAAGTCCTTTAATACTTTTTGTAGACTAGTTTTGCGATGTTTTGATTTTGTTGAATCGTTTTTAGTAATTTGTTGTTAAATTTTTGAGTTGTTAGGTCTGTTGATTTTTGTTTGTTGAAAGTTAGTGAATTGTTGAAAAACCTGTTAAAAATGTTGAAACAATTAAATTTTCCACAGTTTTTTGTTATGTAAACAGATTTTTGTGTGTTAGTTTTGTTGAAAATGTAGTTGTAGTTCTTTTATTATATTAGTTTGATGTTGTTAGAAAGTTGTTGGAAAAATTGTTATTAAACTTCTTTTAAGTTTTTTATTATATCTTCTATTGTTTCTTTTAGTCCAGCATTTTTTTCTATATTCTTTTGTACATCTCTATATGAGATTGTCATTGTTGAATGATCTCTTTGTAATTCTGAGCCAATTTGTGTATATGATAAGTTTTTTACTTCTCTTATTATATAAATTGATACTTTTCTTGCTAAAGATACTTGCGCATTTCTGTTTTGAGATCTGATTTCGTCTGCTGTTACATTAAATGTTGTTGCCACTTCGCTCAAAATTTTATCTACAGTTATTTCTGCAGGTTGATTATCTATTAAATTTTCTTTGATTACTCTTTGTGCCATTGATATGGATGGTGTTTCATTAGAAAATAATGTTAATCCTTTAATTTTGTTAACCGCACCTTCAAGTTGTCTTATATTTGTTCTGATTTTTTCTGCTATTATTCTTGCAACATTATCAGGTAAATTTAAATCTAAAAGTTCTGCTTTGCGCTTAACAATTGCCATTCTTGTTTCAAATTCAGGTGGTTGTACATCTACTTGCACACCAAGAACAAACCTACTTTTCATTCTATCTTCAAGTTTTTTCATTTTACTTGGTGGAATGTCAGAAGTAAGCACTATTTGTTTTCCTAAATTATATAATTCATTAAATGTGTGGAAGAATTCTTCTTGTGTTGATTCTTTTCCTGCGATAAATTGTACGTCATCCACTAATAAAAAGTCAGCATTTCTGTATTTTTCATGGAAATTTGTTGTGTCTTTTTCTGTTATAGATCGAATTAGTTCGTTTGTGAAATTTTCACCTGTTGTATAAATTACTCGCATATCTGGTTTGTTATTTGCTATTTCATATGCGATAGCTTTTAACAAGTGAGTTTTTCCAAGCCCAGAATCTCCATAAATAAATAATGGATTAAATACATCTTTTGAGTATGATCCACTTGAATTGTCATTTTTTCCTGCTACTGCAGTACAAAATGCATATGCTAGTTCATTTGATTTTCCTTTTATGAAATTATCAAATGTTAAATCGTAATTTGCTCTTGAATAGCTTTTCTTTAATTCGTTCATTTTTATTAATTCATTATCCTCTTGTTTAGGTATTTGATTTTGTCTTGTTGATATTTCAATGTTTACATCAAATCCTAAATTTTCCAAAAATCCTCTTTTTAAAACAGTAAGATATACTGACATTGCTGTGTTTTTTGTGAACTCGTTTTCTGTTGATAAATATGCTGTCCCATCTTCAAGTTTAATTGGCTCTAATATTTTTATCCATTTGTTGTATCCGATTTCACTTACGTTATTGTCTTGCATGCAGTATTTTTTTACATTTTCAAATATGTGTGAAAATGATTCCATCAATAATTATCCCCCCGGCGATGTGATTTTTTGTTTAATAAAGTCAATTATTTTGAAATTAAACGTGTAGAAAGATTATAGCATAATATATGGTCAATTACAACTTATATATCATACAATAATGTGGTTATTTCTAAGGTTACTAAATATTTGATGAGTTACTTTAAATACTTTGTTTGCAATATTTTGATGCTGATTTTTTTTATTATGTATACTATAAATATTTATACCATAAAAATAGACGACAGTTTGTACTATCGTTTATGAAAAAGTTGTTTAGTTTGTTGTTTTTATAATCTTTTTCCATTTATAAAATTCTTAAGTTTTTAAATGTCATTAATATACAACTTTACATTATATAGTATAGCATAGATTTTTTGATTTTTCTACCTAAAGTCTATTTTTATTGATATTTCTAAATATGTTATATATTAAATAAGTTAATTGCACGTTAAAATGTACAAAATGTTGAATGTAAAGATATTTAAAATTTTTGTTTTTTTACTTGACAAAAATATAGTGTATGTTATATAATGTTAAATTGCAAGGGTTTCATAATTTTTTATTGAAATCAATTTCATAATTGATAAAGAAATGTATTATAAATTTCTGCATAATATCAGTTTTTGAAGGGAGGATTTATTTATGAAAAGAACTTACCAGCCTAAAAAACTTCAAAGAAAAAAAGAGCATGGTTTTAGAAAGAGAATGGCAACTAAAAACGGACGTAAGGTTTTAGCTCGTAGACGTGCTAAAGCTAGAGCAAGACTTTCTTACTAACAAGTGACCACTTATTGTGGTCTTTCTTTTTAGTATATATTTTAGGAAAAGAATAAATTTTATGATCAATACAATAAGCTTAACGCAAAATAAAAGTTTTTTAAATGTTTATAAAAAAGGTAAATATTTTGGTAGTAAAGAATGTGTTTTTTATTACAAACAAAATAATTTGCCTTATAATAGACTTGGTATTTCTACAAGTAAAAAAATTGGTAATGCTGTTATGAGAAATAGAGCTAGAAGAATTATTAAATCTGCTTTTTCTCAAACTGAACTTTTATTTCCTATTGGATATGATTTTGTTATTGTTGCAAAAAAACAATGTCCTTTGGTTAAGTCAACTGTTATTTATGATTTTTTTAATCGTGTTGTTGTTAGAAAAATTAATAATAAGAATTTTAAAAAATAAAGGTTTGAAATGAAAAAATTATTTATTTGGCTTGTTAGTTTATATCAAAAATATATTTCTCCACTTAAAAAACCTTGTTGTAGATTTTATCCTTCTTGTTCAACTTACTCTATTCAAGCATTTCAAAGATTTGGTGCTTTTAAAGGATTAATTCTTACTTTAAAAAGATTTTTTAAGTGTAATCCATTTCATCCTGGTGGAGTAGATTTTGTTCCGGATGATTATCATTTGTTTAGAAAAAAATAGCTTTATGCTTTTAAAATATCGTGGAGGTTTTAGATGTCACAAATTATTGCATGGCCGTTTGGTTGGTTAATGTACGGATGTTATTCTATATTTAATAATTATGGTGTAGCTCTTATATTTTTTGCTTTAGTTACAAAAGTTGTGTTGTTTCCGTTGTCAATAAAACAACAAAAAAGTACTGCACGTATGCAACTTTTAAATCCTAAGCTAGAAAAATTAAAAAAGAAATATGGTAAAGATAAACAAAAATATCAAGAAGAAATGATGAAGCTTTATAGCGAAGAAGGCGCTAATCCAATGGGCGGATGCTTACCGTTGCTAATTCAAATGCCAATTTTATTTGGTTTGTATTATGTAATTTATGCTCCACTTACTTATATTTTGAGATTCTCAAAAGAAACAGTTGCTGCTGCTAAAGATATTGTTATTGCTTTAGGTGATAAAGGTGAGGTTTTTAATTCTATTGTTTCAAACGCTAATTTTGATCGTAGACCAGAAATCTACATACTTAAGGCGATTGGACAAAATAAAGAAGCTTTCTTAAATGAGGCTGTTTCAAATAGTGATAAATATCATGGTATTGGACAAGAGTTTGTTAATAAAGTTTCAGATTTTGATTTCTCATTCTTGGGAATAAATTTAGGTGATGTGCCTCAACTTGCTTTTAATATTTTGATATTAATTCCTATATTATCATTTATTGCAAACTTAGGTGTTACTCTTTATACTCAACGTAAATCTAAGAAAAATAATGCTGGAATGCAACAAATGGGCATGGGTATGAGTGCTATGCTTTATGTTATGCCTGTTATTTCTGCAATAATGACTTTCCAATTCCCTGCTGGTGTTGGTTTATATTGGATTATTTCATCTGTATTAGCTTTATTCCAAAGTATGATTTTATACAAAATGTATTCTCCAGAAAGAATGACTCTTATTGTTGAAAAAGAAAAAGCTAGCGGAAAACATAATAAAAAACGTAGGCCTTCTATGTATGAAAGAGCTTTAGAAGCTCAAAAGGCTCAACAATCTGCTCAAGGTAATGTTAGTAATAACAGCGATAATGATGATAAAAATGTTAAAGTATCCAAATCAACTATGAAACAAATAGAAAAAGATCGCTTGAGTGAGGCTAGAAGAAGAATGGCTGAAAAATATGGCGATGACTATAATGAATAGTAATAACAAAGGAGAGATATTTTATGCAAAAAATGTTTAGTGCAAAAACAGTTGATGAAGCAAAAAAATTGGCTGCCTCAGAGTTTGCAGTAGATGTGCAAAAAATTACTTTTGAAATTGTTGAAGAACCGAAAAAATCTATATTTGGTAGAATTAAAGGACAAGCTAGAGTTAATGCGATTTATGAGCCTTCTAAAGAAGAATTAGTTGTTCAATATTTGGAAAATATTATTTTGAACATGGGAATTGATGATGCGAAAATTGAATGCGAGGTTCAAGAAGATAATTTGAAGATTACTGTTAACACAGAATGTGAAAAAATTATTGGTAAACGTGGCGAAGTGGTTGATTCATTGCAATATCTTTCTTCTATTGTTATGAATCGTAATGAAAAAGATTTTAAACATATTAATTTGGATATTAATAATTATAGAGAAAAACGTAAATTGCAACTTGAACAACTTACTGAAAAAGTTGGTGCTAGAGTTTTGAAAACTGGTAGATCTTCTGCTATGGCTCCGATGAATGCTTATGAAAGAAGAATTGTTCATGCTAAAGTTAGTGTAATTGATGGTATTGTTTCTCGTTCTACTGGACAAGATCCTTATAGAAAAGTTATTATCTATTCTAATAATCCTGCTACTCAATCTTCAAATAAAAATACGAAACATAAATCTCAAAATAGAAAAAATAATAATACTAAGAAAAGTTTTGATATTAAAACTTCTTTTGAAAAAGATTATAAAAAACCTAGACCTGAAGATAATATTGGTTCAGGACTTTATTCTAAAATTGAATTTTAGTTTATAACTATGGTTTTGATATAATATGGATTTTAGTTAAAAGATTTTACTGGTTTTAGTTATTTAGTCTTATTGAGCATACTTATAAAGTATGCTCTTTTGTTTGTATGGAGGTATATAATTTTATGAGTACAATATGTGCCATTGCTACACCTTTAGCTGTAGGTGGTATTTCTGTGATAAGAATTTCTGGTGAAGATGCTTTTAAAATTGCATCTAAGATTTTTTCAACAGCTTCTGCAAAAAGTGTTGAAAAAATGAGTGCTAATACTTGTGCTTATGGTAAAATAATTGATTGTGATCAGGAAATTGATGACGGAGTTGTGACTGTTTTTCATGCTCCTAGAAGTTATACTGGTGAAAATGTTTGTGAAATTTCTTGTCATGGTGGTGTTTTTGTTACAAAAAAAGTGTTATCTTTGATAATTAAAAATGGTGCTGAACCTGCTATGGCTGGAGAATTTACTAAAAGAGCTTTTTTGAATGGTAAAATGTCTTTGACTCAAGCTGAAGCGGTTATGGATGTTATTAGTGCTGAAGGTGAACAAGCTTTGAAAGCTGCTGTTTCTACTCATGAAGGTTCACTTTTTGTTTCAATAAAGGCTTTGACGGATAAACTTATTACAATTTTAGGTGAACTTGCTGCTTGGGTTGATTATCCTGAGGAAGATTTGCCTATTATTGAATTAAACAATTTTATTGATTCTTTACAAACAACATCGGATACTTTAAATAAATTAATTGATGGATATTATATGGGCAAAATTGCAAGACAAGGTGTTGACACTGCAATTGTTGGAAAACCTAATGTTGGTAAATCAACTTTGATGAATTATTTGACTGGATATGATAGAAGTATTGTTACTGATGTTGCTGGTACTACTAGAGATATTGTTGAAGAATCAGTTACAATTGGAGATTACATTTTGGTGCTTTCTGATACTGCTGGTATTCGTGAGACTGAAGATGTTGTCGAAAATGTTGGTGTTGGATATGCTTATAAGAAAATAAATCAGTCTAGTTTAGTTATTGCTGTTTTTGACGGTTCAAGAGAATTAGACAAAGATGATTTAGATTTGATTGATATTTTGCAAGATAAAAATTGTATTTGCGTTATTAATAAAACTGATTTGAATTTAAAAATTGATCAACAATATTTGAAAGATCATTTTGAATATATAATTGATATTTCTGCTCAAAGTCAAGTTGGTGTAGATAAACTTGAGAAATGTTTAGAAGAAATATTTAAAATGAAAAGTTTGGATTATTCATCTGGAGTTGTCGCTAATGAAAGACAAAAACAATGTTTGGAAAAAGCTAATGAGTTAATTAATATGGCTATTTTGGATTTGACAAATGGCGAAACATATGATGCAGTTACTGTTTTGATTAATAAAGCTGCGGATTATTTGCTTGAACTTACTGGTGAAAAAGTTACTGAAGCTGTTGTTGATAATGTTTTTTCAAGATTTTGTGTTGGAAAATAATGTTCCACGTGGAACAATTGTGAGGAACGAGTTATGGAAGATAAAATATATAATGGAGAATATGATGTTGCTGTTATAGGTGCTGGTCATGCTGGTGTTGAAGCAGCTTTGGCAGCAGCAAGACTTGGTTGCAAAACTGTTTTATTTACAATTTCACTTGATTATATTTCTGTAATGCCTTGTAATCCATCTATTGGTGGAACTGCTAAAGGACATTTAGTTAGAGAAATTGATGCTTTAGGCGGTGAAATGGGCAAAGCTGCGGATAAAACTTTTATCCAAAGTAGAATGTTAAACAGAGGTAAAGGCCCAGCTGTTCATAGTCTTAGAGTACAAAGTGATCGTTTGGCGTATCATCATTATATGAAAAATGCAGTTGAACAAGAAAAAAATTTAGATGTAAAACAGGCTGAAATTGTTGAAATTGAATTTGATGGAGATAAAGTTTGTGGTGTTGTTACTAGGATTAAAACAAGATATAAAGCTAAAAAAATAATTGTATGTACTGGTACTTTTTTAAAAAGCACTATACATGTTGGTGATGTTTCATATGAAAGTGGACCAGATTCATTGTTGCCAGCAGCTTTTTTATCTCAAAGTTTAGTAGACAACGGCATTACTATAAGAAGATTTAAAACAGGTACTCCTGCTAGAGTTCATAAACGAAGCATTGATTTTGAAAAAATAGAAAAACAAGATGGTGATGAAAAAATAGTGCCATTTAGTTTTGAGAATAAAGAAAAACTTGAAAACAAGGTTTGTTGTTATATTGCTTATACTAATGACAAAACTCATGAGATTATTAAGAAAAATATAACTAGATCTGCTATGTATTCAGGAAAAATTGATAGTGTTGGTCCTAGATATTGTCCTAGTATTGAAGATAAGATCGTTAGATTTTCTGATAAACCTAGACATCAGCTTTTTGTTGAACCTATGGGACTTGACACAGATGAAATGTATTTACAAGGTATGTCTACTTCTTTGCCTGAAGATGTTCAAATTGATTTTTTGAGATCAATTAAAGGTCTTGAAAATGTTGAAATTATGAGAAATGCTTATGCTATTGAGTATGATTGTTGTGATCCAACTGAGTTGTTGCCTACTTTGGAATTTAAAAATAAATCAGGTCTTTATGGCGCTGGACAGTTTAATGGAACTTCTGGTTACGAAGAAGCTGCTGGTCAAGGTCTTATTGCTGGAGCAAATGCTGCATTAAATCTTTTAGGAAAAGAAGAAATTATTTTGGACAGATCATCTTCATATATCGGAACTTTGATTGATGATTTGGTTACTAAAGGTTGTCAAGATCCATATAGAATGCTTACTTCTAGAAGTGAATATAGATTGTTATTAAGACAAGATAATGCGGATGAAAGATTAACTCCTATTGGTTACAAAATTGGCTTGATTTCAAAAGAACGTTATGAAAGATTGCTTGAAAAATTAGATTTGATTGATAAAGAAGTAAAACGTGTTTGGAAAGTTAACATTGCTCCATCAAAAGAATTAAATGATTATTTGCAAAAAGTTGGTACTTCACCAATGAAAACTGGTGCTAAACTTGCGGAACTTATTAGACGTCCACAAGTTAGTTATGAAGATATGGCTAGATTTGATTTGAAAAGACAAGAATTGCCTGATGCTGTTTGTGAACAAGTTGAACTTAGAATAAAATATGAAGGTTATATTGCAATCCAACTTGACCAAGTTAAAGCTATGAAGAAATTAGAAGAGAAAAAATTAACTTCAGACATTGATTATTCAGATATTAAAGGTTTGAGATTAGAAGCAATTGAAAAATTAAATAAAATTAAACCGCTTAGTGTTGGTCAAGCCTCAAGAGTTTCTGGTGTTAATCCTGCTGATATATCAGTTTTATTGATTTGGCTTGAACAAAGGAGGCAAACACGTGATAATAAATAAAGACGAATTTTTTGATTTGTTTAGTTCTCATGGTATTAATATAAATGAAAATGTTTATAATGATTTTTATAAATACTCTGAAATGTTGGTAGAATGGAATAAAATTTGTAATCTTACTGCTATTTTAGATCCAGAAGGAATTTCTTTAAAACACTTTTTTGATAGTGTTTATCCATTTTCAATGTTTGAGCATGATCAAAATGCAAAAATTATTGATATTGGTGCTGGTGCTGGATTTCCATCGTTGCCTTTAGCTATTGTTAATAGAAATTATAAGCTCACTTTGCTTGATAGTTTGAATAAAAGGATTAAGTTTTTAACAAATGTTGCAGAAGTGTTGAAAGTTTCAGCTGATTGTGTTCATGGTAGAGCTGAAGAGTTTGGTAAAAATAAAGAATATAGAGAAAAATTCGATATTGCAACAGCTAGAGCAGTTGCTCCATTGAACTTTTTGTGTGAATATTGCATGCCTTTTGTTAAAGTTGGTGGTCGTTTTGTTGCATTAAAAGGTGCTTCTGGAGAAGAGGAAGTAGAACAATCTATGGCGGCAATAAAAATTCTTGGTGGAAAAGTTGATGTCATAAAATCTTATTCGTTGCCAAACGGTGACAAACGAACTCTAATTATTATAAAAAAAATATCGCATACACAGTCAAAATATCCTCGCAATAAAAGTCAAATGACAAAGAAACCTTTATAAAATAAATATATATGAATATTATGGCGTTGTTTTGTTGAAAAACATCGCTATATTTTTATGGAAATAAATAATAACATATGGTATAATCCAATTAAATTATTAATAGGAGGAAGTTACAATGGCACAGATGTTTAAAAGTTATAAAGAAAAAGCCGTAAACAGAGTTGTTGAGTTACCAGTTAAACACATCTTTCCTAACCCGCATCAACCTAGGTCCTTTTTTTTAGATGATGAAATTAAATCTCTGGCACAAAGTATTTCCCAAAATGGCATTTTGCAGCCTTTGACTGTAAGGAAAAGTGATGATGGTTATGAACTGATTTCTGGTGAACGTCGATTACGAGCAAGCATTTTAGCTGGAAAAGAGCATGTTCCGTGTATTATTTTGAATGTTTCGGAAAAATCTTCAGCTTTACTTGCTATAGTCGAAAATATTCAAAGAGAGGATTTGACTTGTTTTGATGAAGCAAGTGCTATTCAATCTTTGATACAAATGTGTAATATTACACAAGAAGAAACTGCAACAAAACTTGGACTTGCACAATCAACAATCGCAAATAAGCTTAGACTTTTGAAATTAAGTGATTTAGAAAGAGAGCTTATTATCAAAAATTCTTTAACTGAGCGTCATGCTAGAGCATTGCTTAAGGTTAAAGATAATTCAACACGGCTTGAGGTAATAGACAAAATTGTCAAATACTCGATGAATGTTGAAAAAACTGAAAAGTACATAGAACAGCTTTTAGAATCTCAGCAAGAAAGAGATAGTTTTAAAAAGCGTGCTGTGTTACTTAGAGATGTCAGGCTTTTTTTGAACACGATTAATAAGGCTATTGAAACTATTAAAATGGCTGGAATTAATGCTAATGCAAAAAAAGTTGAAAAGGATAAGTTTATAGAATATATAATAACAATTCCTTGTGACCAAATTAGAAGATCGTAGATTAATTTATATAATATAATATTAAAAAGAATTTTCTTATATAGAAGATTCTTTTTTTTTGAAACAAAATTGTAATTAAATTCATGTTCCACGTGGAACATTTAAGAAAAAAGCTTTTATTTTCCTTGAAAAAGTGATATAATATTATGTATTGAATTGTTTTAGATAGGGGGATATTATGGGCAAAATTATCGCAGTTTCTAACCAAAAAGGTGGTGTTGGTAAGTCAACAACAGTAGTAAATTTAGCTGCTTCATTAGGCAAGCATGGCAAAAAAGTTCTTGTTATTGACATAGATGCTCAAGGAAATACTACTACAGGTTTAGGAATTAGAAAAAAATCAGTTAAAACTACTGTGTATGAGGTAATAATAGGATCATGTACAATTAGTAATGCAATAATTTCGACACAGTTCGAAAATATATCGGTTATTACTTCAGCTCAAAAACTTGCTGGAGCAGAAATTGAGCTTTCAAATATGGACAACCGTATGCAAAGATTGAAAATGCAACTTTTAACTATTAAAAATGATTTTGACTACATATTAATAGATTGTCCACCATCACTAAGCATGTTAACATTAAATGCTTTAGTGGCTTGTGACACTGTATTAATTCCATTACAATGTGAGTTTTATTCGCTTGAAGGATTATCTCAGCTTAATGATACAATTAAAAGAGTTCGTGAACATTATAATCCAGTAATTGATATTGAAGGTATTGTATTTACAATGTTTGTTGGAAGATATAATTTGACTGCATCTGTTGTTTCAGAAGTCAAAAAACATTTTCCTAAAAAAGTGTTTGACACAGTAATTCCTAGAAATGTTACATTATCTGAGGCTCCTAGTTTCGGAAAACCAGTTCTTTATTATGACAAGTCTTCTAAAGGTGCTAAATCATATGAAGAATTATGTAAGGAGTTTTTAGAACGTAATAAAAAAAGTAGTAAAAGTAAAAGGAAATCAGCTGGAGGTGTGAAATAATGGCAAAAAAACGTGGATTAGGAATGGGTATGGATGCCTTATTTATGGACAATAGTAATGAAGATACATCTGTTCATACATTAAGAATGTCAGATATTGAGCCAAACAAGTCTCAACCTAGAATTGATTTTGATGATGAAACAATTGCGACACTTGCTGATTCTATTAGAGAACATGGTTTGTTGCAACCTTTGCTTGTTAGACCTATGGTTAATGGCACATATCAGATTGTTGCTGGTGAAAGACGTTGGAGAGCTTGCAGAATGGCAGGACTTGATGAAGTTGCTGTAAATATTAAAGAGCTAGATGATCATCAAACAATGCAGATTGCTCTTATTGAAAATTTGCAAAGAGAAAATTTAAATGCGATTGAAGAAGCACTTGGTTATCAAGATTTGATTAGCAATTATAATATGACTCAAGAAGAAGTTGCAAAAACTGTTGGTAAATCACGTTCTGGAGTTGCTAATTGTTTAAGAGCTTTAAAATTGCAACAACCTATTCAAGATATGTTGAGAGAAGGCACTATTTCGCTTGGACATGCTAAAGCTTTGGCTGGAATTAGTGATCAAAAATTGCAATTGGAATTAGCAGAAAAATGTAGCGAAGGTTTATTGACTGTAAGAGGTTTAGAAAAAGTTTGCTCAAATTTATTAAATGATTGTGATTCTAAAAAATCTAAAGAAAGTTCAGCTAAAATAGTTGATTCATATTTTAAAGAGATTGAACTTGCTTTAAAAGAGAATTTAGGCAGAAAAGTCTTTGTTAAACAAGGCAAAAACAAAGGTGTAATAGAAATTGAGTTTTATGATAAAGAGGATTTAAGTGCTATAGCTAAGCAATTGGCACATAATTAATAAAATGTTCCACGTGGAACATGAGCAGTTTGTAAGGAGAAAAACATGATAGATATTAAGTTGATAAGAGAAAATCCAGAGATAGTTAAAGAAAATATTAAAAAGAAGTTTCAAGATGATAAACTTGAGCTTGTTGATAAAGTAAGAGAATATGATGTTGAATATCGTAAAATAAAAACTGATTGTGATTCATTAAGAAACAAACGTAATGTTATAAGCAAACAAATTGGTAATTTGATGAGTCAAGGTAAAAAAGATGAAGCTGAAGAAGTTAAAAAAGAAGTTTCTCAAATTGCTAAAGATTTAGAAAATTTCTCAAAAAAAGAAGTTGAACTTGAAGCTGAAATTAAAAAAATGATGCTTGTTATTCCTAATATTATTGATGATAGTGTTCCTATTGGTAAAGATGATAGCGAAAATGTTGAAGTAGAAAAAATTGGTGAGCCTTTTGTACCTGAATATGAGATTCCATATCATGTTGAGATTATGGAAAAACTTAGAGGTGTTGATATAGAAAGTGCTAGAAAAACAAGTGGAAATGGTTTTTATTATTTCTGCGGAGATATAGCACGTTTGCATTCTGGAATATTGTCATATGCTAGAGATTTTATGATCGATAAAGGATTCACATATTATATTCCTCCTTTCATGATTAGAAGTAATGTTGTAACTGGTGTTATGAGTTTTGCTGAAATGGAAGATATGATGTATAAAATTGAAGGTGAAGATTTGTATCTTATCGGAACAAGTGAACACTCAATGATTGGTAAATTTATTAATACTATAAATAAAGAGGAAGATTTGCCTCAAACAATGACAAGCTATTCACCTTGTTTTAGAAAAGAAGTTGGAGCTCATGGAATTGAAGAACGTGGTGTTTATAGAATCCATCAGTTTGAAAAACAAGAGATGGTTGTTGTTTGTAAACCAGAAGAAAGCAAAGAATGGTTTGAAAAGCTTTATAATAATACTGTTGAGTTTTTCAGAACTCTTGATATTCCTGTTAGAACTTTGGAATGTTGTTCTGGAGATTTAGCAGATTTGAAAATTAAAAGTATAGACGTTGAAGCTTGGAGTCCAAGACAAAAGAAATATTTTGAAGTTGGAAGTTGTTCTAATTTAGGTGATGCTCAAGCTAGAAGATTAGGTATAAGAGTTAAATCTGAGGATGGTAAAAAATATTTTGCACATACTCTTAATAATACAGTTGTTGCACCACCAAGAATGCTTATTGCTTTTCTTGAGAACAATTTGAATGAAGATGGTAGTGTAAGAATACCAGAAGCATTAAGAATGTATATGGGCGGAAAAGAAGTTATAAAATAAGAAGGTTATGGAATGAACGAAAACAATGGTGTTTTTGAAGTAAACGAAAGAGTAAGATTTTTTGATTGTGATTTTAAAGGAAGAATGAGATTGTCTTCTATATTAAAATATTCTGCTGAGATTGCAGGACGTGATTATACTGTAAAAGGTTTTACACATGAATTTCTTTGGAAAAAAGAAATGGTATTTTTACTTTCAAGGATAAGTTTGAAAATAGTTAGATATCCACAAGAACAAGAAGAGCTTATTGTGAGAACTTGGGAATGTGGAAAACAAGGCGCATTATTTTTAAGAGGAACTGAGTTTGTAGATAAAGATGGCAAAGTTGTAATCAGTATGGTTAATGGATGGATTTTAGCAAATCCTAATACAAGAAAAATTTATAAACCAAATCATTATGAATTTAATATGCCATGTATTGAAGAAAAACAAAGTATAGCGAATCCTATTGGTAAAATTAAATATAATGATACTAAATTAGTAGGCAAAAAGTTAGTTAATATTAGTGATATAGATGGAAATGGTCATTTGTATAATGCTTTTTATTCTGATGTGATTATGGATGTTTTGGCAAAATCAGAGTGTGAAAAAGATATTGATAATTTTAGAATTAACTATGTTTCTGAAGCTGTTTTAAATGATACAATAGAATTGTATTCAACAGTTTTGGATAACACAACAATTATTGTTGGAAAAGTTAATGAGAAAGTATGCTTTGAATCAGAAATAATATATAAATAAAAAAATAAACTCTTTGGTTTTTAAAAATCAAAGAGTTTAAATATTATTGTTTTTTATTGATGAAATATAAGGTAATTGCTCAAAAATTATCATATTGAATAATAATTGTTAGAAAAAACTGCAGCAGAAAAGTTTTCAACAATTTATAAAAACAATGTTGAAAACTTGAAATTATGAAATTTTAGCTATTTGCTCTCAAACCTTGTTGTTAAAGGCATAACGTGGTATATTAATTAAAAAATTTGTATAAAAGAAGATAAAAAAGTTTTCAACAATGCAAACATGACTATGTTGAAAGAAAAATATAAAAAATGATTCAAAAAATCGCTATATATACTGATTGTAATATATTATATGATTTATACATCACAAATATGTTGTTGTTAAATTGCACATAAAATGACCTTAATTAATATAAAATATCATTATATAAAAAATCAAATATTTAATCTATTTTTATTGACAAATATTAAAGGATCTTGTATTATGAAAAGAATAATATTTATCAATTTAGCAGGAGGAATATAAAATGTTGGAAACAGAATTCAGCAAAAAATTTACAAAGGAAGGTTTAACATTTGATGATGTTTTGCTTATTCCTGGCAAATCAGAAGTGACACCAAACTTGGTTAAATTAGGTACAACGCTTGCAGGCGAAATCAAACTAAACACTCCTATAATGACTGCAGCTATGGATACTGTAACAGAATCAAAAATGGCTATTGCTATTGCACGTGAAGGTGGAATTGGTATTGTTCATAAAAATATGACGATACAACAACAAGCTGAAGAAGTTGACAAAGTAAAGAGATCAGAAAATGGTGTTATTGTAAATCCATTTTCATTAACAGCTGATCATTATGTTTATGATGCAAATGATTTGATGGCAAAATATAAGATTTCTGGTGTGCCTATTGTTGATAAAAAAGGCAAATTGGTTGGTATATTAACAAACCGTGACTTAAGATTCTTGACTGATTTTAATATAAAAATTGCTGATGTTATGACACATGAAAATTTAGTAACAGCAGGTGTTGGAACAACTTTAAAACAGGCACAAAACATTTTAATGGAACGCAAAATTGAAAAATTACCTCTTGTTGATGAAAACGGCTATTTAAAAGGTTTGATTACTATAAAAGATATTGAGAAAGCAGTTCAATATCCAAATTCAGCAAGAGATAAAGGCGGAAGATTGCTTTGTGGAGCTGCTCTTGGTGTAACTGCTGATGTTCTTGAAAGAGCAAAAGCGTTGGCAGAAGCACAAGTTGATGTATTTGTATTGGATAGTGCTCATGGACATAGTATTAATATTTTAAATTGTATTAGAAAAGTAAAAGAAGCTTTTCCTCATATTCCTATTATTGCTGGTAATATTGCTACAGCTGAGGCTGCTGAAGATTTGATAAAAGCAGGAGCAAGTGCATTAAAAGTAGGTATAGGACCTGGTTCAATATGTACAACACGTGTTGTTGCTGGAATAGGTGTTCCACAAATAACAGCAGTTTATGATGTTGCTTGTGTTGCATCAAAATATGGTATTCCTGTTATTGCAGATGGAGGAATTAAATATTCTGGAGATATAGTAAAAGCTTTATCAGCAGGAGCTGATGTTGTTATGCTTGGTTCATTGTTAGCAGGATGTGAAGAATCTCCTGGTGCTACAGAAATTTATCATGGTAGAAGCTTTAAAGTATATCGTGGTATGGGAAGTATGGGAGCTATGGCTTCAGGAAGTAAAGATAGATACTTTCAAGAAAACAGCAGAAAACTAGTTCCAGAAGGAGTTGAAGGACGTGTACCTTATAAAGGAACATTGTCTGAAACAATTTATCAACTTGTTGGTGGAATACGTTCAGGAATGGGCTATTGTGGTGCAGAAACTATACCTGTATTGCAAGAAACTGCTAAGTTTGTAAAAATCACAGGTGCTGGACTAAAAGAAAGTCATCCACATGATATTTACATCACAAAAGAAGCACCAAATTACAGTGCTCAATTATAATCTATGTAAAAGAACAACCATATTTTTGGTTGTTCTTTATTTTAGTTAGAAATTTCTTGACAATGTTATTTTAATTGTGATATCATTGTAAGAATAGTTTATAATATATATTAGTATTTTAGTTTAATTTTGGAGAGTAATTATGTATAAGAATATTTTTGATAGTCATTCTCATTATGATGATAAATCTTTCAACAATGATTTGGATGAAGTGTTGAAAAAATTGCCTAAACTTGGTGTAAGTAATATAATTCACGCAGCTATTGATATAAAAAGCTGTGAATTTGGAATTTTAACATCAAAAAAGTATGATTTTTATTACACTTCAGTTGGAATTCATCCTGAAAATGTTGAAAAAGTTCAAGATGATTATATTTTGAAACTTGAAAAGTTTTGTGAGAATGAAAAAGTTGTTGCTATTGGAGAAATAGGACTTGATTATTATTGGACTAAAGAAACTAAACAAAAACAACTTGAAGTTTTTGAAGAGCAAATTAAACTTGCTAAAAAATTAGATTTGCCAATAATAGTACATTGTAGAGAAGCAACAAATGATTGTATGACATTGCTTAGAAAATACAAACCAAAAGGTGTTGTACATTGCTTTTCTGGTTCAGTTGAAACAGCCAAAGAAGTTTTGGATATTGGAATGTATATTAGTTTTACTGGAGTTTTAACATTTCCAAAATCTGAAAAAGCCAAAGCTGTTGTTAAAATGATGCCTATTGACAAGCTTTTGTTAGAAACAGATTGTCCATTTATGGCACCTGTTCCAAACAGAGGTAAAAGATGCACTTCAGATATGATTGCTTATGTAGCTGAAGTTGTTTCTCAGCTAAAAGGTATAGATACTCAAGAAGTTTTGGATATTACAAATAAAAATGCAAAGACTTTATTTAAAATTAATTAAAGTAAAATCTTTGCAAAAACTAATGCTAAAACTCCTGGTATTCCTAAAATTAGTGATACAGCAGTGTTAAAATGTGAAATATCTAACTGTATATTAATATGAGATCCGAAAAAATATAAAATCAGAAGCACCGATACTCCTGAAATCATACCTTTTAACGCGTTCTTAATTGGATGTTTCGATTTTAAGTAGATAATAAACATTATCACAGTGATTGCTATTCCCAATGAGTAAAAAAATGTCATGTCTCGCTCCTCTTAGTTTGCGTTAAGTCCAATCATTGAGATGTTATTTTGTCTAGCGTATTGTAAAAGTTGTGAATATCTTGATTGAAGCGCTTTTTCCTCATAAATTAAAGCGTCAATAATTTCATCAGTTGTTGCATAACTGAATTTACATTGAATACATTCGATTTGTGCTAAAATGTCCTTAACTTCGTTCAAAAAGTTTCTGTTTTCATTAAATTGGATTTCATCAGCTTTGCGTTGATCAGAGTGACGAAATAGATTGCTAATGAAAGGTATGCGTTTTTTTGCGATTTCCATAGTTGTTTCCCCTTTTCTAAAATATTAATATTAATGATTGTTGCCAAATATTACACTCTCTATACTAATATTTGGTTTGATTTTAAAAATCCATCTTTGTTAAAGACAAATTAAAATATTTGTGGTATAATATATACGGATTTATTTTTAAAGAAAGGACTATTTTTATGATAAACGAAAAATCGTGTGGTGCTATTGTTTATCGAAAGTATCACGGTAATACAGAAATTTTATTACTTAAGCATGTGAATAGTGGACATTGGTCTTTTCCTAAAGGTCATGTTGAAAATGGTGAGACTGAAATTGAAACTGCTTTAAGAGAAATAAAAGAAGAAACTAATCTAGATGTTATCATAGACCCTACTTTTAGAGAAACAGTATGTTATTCTCCAAAAAAAGACACTCAAAAAATAGTAGTTTATTTTGTAGCCCGAGCTAAAAACTATGATTTGATTCCACAGGAAGAAGAAATTTCTGAAATTAAATGGGTAGAAATTGGATATGCTTTAACTGTACTTACTTATGAGAACGATCGGAGTATAGTTAATAAAGCGAAAACGGTAATTAGTTAATTAATAAAGCACTTATCTTTATGATAGGTGTTTTTATTATTATATTTAAAAAAAGATTTTTATATTCCACAAATCACCTGTCTTTCATGATGTTTTAACGCAAAAAGAAAAAAGTTTTAATAATACGAGACACAGTTTTAATATTTAACTTTATTTTCGATAAATATTAACAAATGACATTTTTTGTTTGGACATTTTGTGATTGATTCCGACAACCCATTGTTTTAGCTTATATTATTATTTTACATTCTTGTGCATATTTTGTCAATATATTTAAAGATTTTATTTATTTTTTATGTGAAATTGACTATTAGATGCCATTTATGAAATAACTCTTTATTTATAATAGAAAATATATTATAATAGTAAGAAATAACTATTAGTAGAAAGAGAGACAATCAGATGAATAAAGTTAAGGTTAAAATTTATAACAGAGAATATACGTTGCAAACAGATGAGTCGCCTGATTATACATTGAAGTTAGCTAATCAGCTTGATACTCAGTTAACTGAAATGATAAGTAGTAGAATGGCTGCTTCTGTTGTTGATGCTGCAATTTTAATAGCTTTATCTGCGTTGGATGAAGCTCAAAAAGTTAATGATAATATAGATAATATTAGAACTCAAATTAAAGATTATGTTGATGATGCTGGTAAAGCTAGACTTAAATGTGATGAGCTTTCTAAGAAAAATAGAGAACTTGAAGAAAAGTTAGATAAATATAGAAGATTTTAGGTAGGTTGTTTTATATAATGAAGAAAATATCTCAAGCTGAGATTTTAGCTCCTGCTGGTAGTATTGAATCGTTTAATGCTGCTATTAGATGTGGAGCTGATGCTGTATACATAGGTGGAAAAAGTTTTTCTGCTAGGCAAAATGCTACTAATTTTTCAAGAGATGATTTAATTGCTGCTTGTAATACAGCTCATAAAAGTGGTGTGAAAGTTTATCAAACTATTAATACTTTAGTGTTTGATGATCAATTTGATGAACTTAAAAAAGAAATAGAATTTGCTTGTAATTGCGGAATTGATGCGTTAATTGTTCAAGATATTGGTGTGGTTGATACTATTAGACATATTTGTCCTAATATGCCTATTCATGCTTCAACTCAAATGACAATTCATACTAGAAATGGTGCTTTACTTGCTAAAGAAAATGGTATTAGCAGAGTTGTTGCTGCAAGAGAAATGTCTAAGGCTCAACTTGAAGATATTATTTCTTCTGGAATTGATATTGAGGTTTTTGTTCATGGAGCTTTGTGCATGTCTGTTTCTGGACAATGCTATATGAGCTCGATGATAGGTTCAAGAAGTGCAAATCGTGGTCTTTGTGCTCAAGCTTGCAGACTTCCCTTTTCTGCTATAGAAAATCAGCAAAGATTTGATTTATCACTTAAGGATTTATCAATTATTAATCATTTGAAAGAATTATCAGATATTGGTGTTAAGTCTTTTAAAATTGAAGGTAGAATGAAGAGACCTGAATATGTTGCAGCTGCTGTAACTGCTTGTAAAGCAGTTTTAGATAATAAAAATCCAGATATGGAATTATTACAATCTGTATTTTCTAGATCTGGTTTTACTCAAGGTTATTATTTAAATAGTACTGGTAAAGATATGTTTGGTACTAGGCAAAAAGAAGATGTTGTATCAGCACAAAAGGTTTTTCCACAATTGCAACAACTTTACAAAAAAGAACGCAAGGTTACTGCAATAGATTTTGAAATAGATATTTTAAAAGGTAAAAATACAAAACTTAAAGTAATTGATTCTCAAAATAATCAAGTTTGTGTTACAGGAAATGTTCCTGAACAAGCAAGAAATAAGCCTACCGATTTGGAACAAGTTACGAAACAGTTGTCCAAACTCGGTAATACAGTATATGAAATTGGTGCTGTTAATGTTAATTTAGATCAAGATCTTGTTGTTCCTGCTTCAGCTTTAAATAATTTAAGAAGGACAGCATGCGAAAAACTTGATGAAATAAGAATTGAAAATTATACAAATAGTTATAATATTAATGAATATGATTTTGAGTATAACAAATCAAAGTTTGTTAAAGATAAATTGTTAAGAATTGAAGTTAAAAAACTATCTCAATTAAAAGATGTTGATATAAATAAATTGGAGTATGTTATAGTTCCAATTGATGAAATTATAAAGCATGAAAATGTTGATATTAATAAAAATAAAATTATTGTTAGCCTTCCAAGGTATATGAATGATGAAAATGAAATAATATTAAATGTACAAAAAATAAAATCATTTGGTTTTAATAATATAGAATGTCAAAATTATTCTCATATAAAAACTGCTAAAGATTTGAATTTGAATCTTTTTGGAGGTTTTGGTCTTAATATTTTAAACACTGCTTCGTTAAAAGTGTTGAAAGATTTTGGTTTTGAAGATTGTACAGTTTCTTTTGAGATGAAAACTAATCAAATTAATTCGCTTGGTGATGTTTTGCCTTTTGGAATTATTGGTTATGGAAAATTGCCTTTGATGTTGACTGTAAACTGTCCTGTTAAACAGGCTGTTGGTTGTAAAAATTGTGAGAAGATTATAACGGATAGAACTGGCAGAAGTTTTAATGTTGAATGTAGTAAAGATTCTGTTGAGATTTTGAACTGTGATGTTTTATATATGGCAGATAGATTGAACGAAATTAAAGGAGCTAAATTTGTTACGTTAAAGTTTAATGATGAAAGTTCTAAAGAGATTAATGAGATAATTAAATGCTATGAAAATGGATCTTCTGCACCAATGAAGAATTTTACAAGAGGACTTTATTATCGTGGCATACAGTGATTGGAGGAAAAATGGATTTATTAGTTAAAAAGTTAAAACCTACTGCTAGTTTGCCAAAAAGAGCAACAAACGGAAGTGCTGGATTTGATTTAGTAACTTGTACTGAAAAAGATATTGTTGTTAAGCCAGGAGAAATTGTTAAAGTTCCAACAGGTATTGCTGTTGCTCCACAAGACGATGATGTTGTTTTGCTTATTTATTCAAGAAGTTCACTTGCTACTAAATACGGAATATGTTTAGCAAATAGTGTTGGAGTTGTTGATAGTGATTATCGTGGTGAAATTATTGTGCCAATTTTGAATCTTGGAACAATGCCATATACGATTAAACACGGAGAAAGAATTGCACAATTAGTAATAAGTCCTGTAATTATACCTAGAGTATTAGAGACAACTGCACTTTCTCAAACTGTAAGAGGAATTGGTGGATTCGGATCTACTGGCAAAATATAAAGACTTAGGAAAGAGGAAAATATGTATATTTATAATGCGAAAATTCACACTATGAATGGTAAAGTAATAGAAAATGGTTATGTTAAAATAGATGATGGAAAATTTGAAGAGGTTTCTGCTGGATCACCAGCAAATGTTTCTTATGATGATATAGATGCAAATGGTATGAATATGTATCCTGGCTTTATAGATGCTCATAGTCATTTAGGAATTATTGGAGATAGTGTTGGATTTGAAGATGATGATTGTAATGAAGCAACAGATCCAGTTACTCCACAGCTTAGAACAATTGATGGAATTAATCCATTTGATAGATGTTTTGAAGAAGCAAGTAGAGCTGGAGTTACTACAGTTTTAACTAGCCCAGGAAGTGCAAATACTATTTGTGGACAGATTTATGCTATTAAAACAGTAGGTAGACGTGTTGATGATATGGCTATCAAAAATGTTGCAATTAAATTTGCTTTAGGAGAAAATCCAAAATCTGTTTATAAAAATAGAGACGAAACTCCAATTACTAGAATTGGTACTGCTGCATTAATCAGAGAAGCGCTAACAAAAGCTAGAAAATATTATGATGATACTTTAAAATCAAAAAAAGATGAGGATTTTGATGCTCCTGAATTTGATGTTAAATCTGAAGCATTAATTCCTTTGTTTCAAAAAAAGGTTTCTGCACATTTTCATTGTCATAGAGCTGATGATATTTGCACAGCAATAAGAATTGCAAAAGAATTTGATATAAAATATGTTTTGGTTCATGCTACAGAAGGTTATAAAATTGCTGACATTATTGCTGAAGAAAATGCAAAAGCAATTGTTGGTCCAATTATTTCAGATCGTTCAAAACCTGAGTTAAGAGGTTTGAGTGTTAAAAATGCTGCGATTATGGCTAATGAAGGTTGTGAGTTTGCAATTTGTACTGACCATCCAGTAATTCCAATTCAATATTTGTTCTCTTCTGCTGCTATTTCAGTTAAAAATGGTTTGGATGAGCAAAAAGCTTTAGAATGTATTACAATAAATGCTGCTAAAATTGCTGATGTTGCTGATCGTGTTGGTTCAATTGAAAAAGGTAAAGATGCAGATTTATGTTTGTTTAGTGGTAATCCACTTGATATTATGCAATCACCAAAATTTGTTGTAGTTAATGGAGAAATAATTTTACAAGACTATAATTAATATACTTAAAGTAAACTAGATTACATATTTAACAAGGAGTTTATAAAATGCGTGAAATAAATGTTCAAAAAATTACAGAATGTATAAAAAAACTTTGTATAGATGCAAATTTATATTTACCAAGTGATCTTGAAGAATGTATTAATTGTAAAAAAAATGAAGAGATTTCTGAAGTTGGCAAAGGTGTTTTTACTGATATAATTTCTAATATAAATGTGGCTAGAGATGAAAAAATACCTATTTGTCAAGATACAGGTATGGCTATTGTTTTTGCAGAAATAGGTCAAGATGTTCATTTAGTTGGTGGAGATTTTAATGAAGCAGTAAATAAAGGTGTTGCAGAAGGTTATATTGAAGGAAAACTTAGGTGTTCTATTGTTTCTGATCCTATTGAACGTGTGAATACAAATAATAATACGCCTGCTATTATTTATACTAAAATTGTAAAAGGTGATAAAATTAATTTGACAGTTTCTCCAAAAGGTTTTGGATCAGAAAATATGTCAGCATTAAAAATGTTTACTCCATCCTCTTCAAAAGAGGATATTGTAAACTATGTTGTTGATGTTATTTCTACTGCTGGAAGTAATCCTTGTCCACCAATTGTTGTTGGAGTTGGTATTGGTGGAGATTTTGAATATTCAGCTTATTTAGCCAAAAAAGCTTTGTGCAGAAATGTTTCAGAAAGAAATCCTAAGAAATTATATGCAGATATGGAAATTGAGATTTTAGAAAAAATAAATGAACTTGGAATTGGACCTCAAGGTTTTGGAGGCAAAATAACAGCTTTATGTGTTAATATAGAAGAGCATGCTACTCATATCGCAGGACTACCTGTGGCAGTGAATGTTGGGTGTCATGTTACAAGACATACACATTGTGAAATATAAAAATGTGCACATTAATTAAGTATAAAAAGACAAAACCAAAAGAAAATAAATCCAGTTTTTAGCACTAAAAAACATTAATATTATTTAATTAATAATTTACAATTTGAAAAGTAAAATTTCTGTAAACAACATTTACAATTTAATTACACTATGATAAAATTTATATTTGAATACTAATATTTGAATGATGATATAAGTATACTATTTTTTACCAATTGAAGGAGGATATAATAATGGCAAGAAAAATGAAAACCATGGACGGTAACAACGCTGCTGCATGGGCATCATATCCATTTACTGATGTCGCTGCAATCTACCCAATCACACCGTCTTCAGTTATGGCTGAGGTTACAGATCAATGGTCATCAAAAGGACAAAAAAATATTTTTGGACAAGAAGTTAATATCGCAGAAATGCAATCTGAAGCAGGTGCTGCAGGAACTGTACACGGTTCATTAACTGCTGGTGCATTGACTACAACATATACAGCTTCACAAGGACTATTGTTGATGATACCAAACATGTACAAAATAGCTGGTGAATTGCTACCAAGCGTAATTCACGTATCAGCACGTGCATTAGCAACACACGCACTATCAATCTTTGGAGATCATTCAGATATATATGCATGTCGTCAAACAGGTTTCTCAATGATATGTTCAACAAATCCACAAGAAGTTATGGATCTTGGAGCAGTTTCTCACCTAGCAACAATTAAAGGTAGAGTTCCAGTACTTCATTTCTTTGATGGTTTCAGAACTTCTCACGAAATTCAAAAAATTGAAACATGGGATCAAGAAACACTTGCAAAAATGGTTGATATGGATGCTGTTAAAGCGTTTAGAGATCGTTCACTAAGTCCAGAACACCCAACACTTCGTGGTACAGCTCAAAACCCTGATATATTCTTCCAAGCAAAAGAATCTAGTAATACTTATTACAATAAATTCCCTGCTATCGTTGAAGAATACATGGATAAAGTTAATGCTGAAATCGGAACAGATTATAAGCTATTTAACTACTATGGTGCTGCTGATGCTGAGCACGTTATCATTTCTATGGGTTCAGTATGTGATACAATTGAAGAAACAATTGATTACTTGAATGCAAACGGAGCAAAAGTTGGTCTTGTTAAAGTTCGTCTATACAGACCATTTGTTGCTGAAAAACTAGTTGAAGCTATTCCTGAAACAGTTAAATACATTTCAGTTTTAGATAGAACTAAAGAACCTGGTTCAATTGGTGAACCTTTATATCTTGATGTAGTAGCTGCATTAAAAGATACTAAATTTAACAACACACCAGTATTTAGCGGTAGATATGGTCTTGGTTCAAAAGACACAAATCCTGCTCAAATCGTTGCTGTTTATAAAAATACAGAGAAAAAGAAATTCACAGTTGGTATTAAAGATGATGTTACTAATCTTTCACTTGAACTTGGTGAAAAACCAGACACAGCTCCAGCTGGAACAACTGCATGTAAATTCTGGGGACTTGGAGCTGACGGAACTGTTGGTGCAAACAAGAACTCAATCAAAATCATTGGTGATCATACAGACATGTATGCTCAAGCATACTTCTCATATGACTCTAAAAAATCTGGTGGTGTAACAGTTTCTCACCTAAGATTTGGTGAAACACCAATCAAATCAACTTATCTTGTAAATATGGCTGATTTCGTTGCATGTCATAACGCAGCTTATATTGACAAATATGATATGGTTCAAGATATTAAACCAAACGGTACATTCTTGCTTAACTGCCAATGGGATGCTAAAGAATTAGAAGAGCGTCTACCAGGACAAGTTAAATCATATATTGCTAAAAATAATATCAAATTCTACACTATTAACGGTGTTAAGATTGGTAAAGAAATTGGTCTTGGAAACAGAATCAATACTGTACTACAATCTGCATTCTTTAAATTAGCAAATATTATTCCAATTGAAGATGCAATCAAATATATGAAAGATGCTGCTACAGCTTCTTATTCTAAAAAAGGTGAAGCAATCGTTAAGATGAACCATGATGCTATTGAAGCTGGTTGCAACCAAGTTGTTGAAATCAAAGTTCCTGCTGAATGGGCTAATGCTTCTGAAACTCACATGGGCATGGAAAAAGCTACAGGCGACAATAAAGTTCTTGTAGATTATGTAAACAACATTCAAATTCCAGTTAATGCTCAAGCTGGTGACAGTCTTCCTGTATCAACATTTGTTGACATGGCTGATGGTACATTCCCACAAGGTTCTGCTGCATTTGAAAAACGTGGTATTGCTGTTGATGTACCTGCTTGGCAAAGTGAAAACTGTATCCAATGTAACTTCTGCTCATATGTTTGTCCACATGGTGTAATTCGTCCAGCAGTTCTTACAGAAGAAGAGCTTAATAATGCTCCACAACTTGCAAAAGATAAAGCAATTCCTTGCACAGGTATGGCTGGTTACTACTTTGTAATGACAATGTCAGCTCTAGACTGTACAGGATGTGGATCTTGTATAAATGTTTGTCCTGGTAAAAAAGGAAACAAAGCTTTGGCATTCATGCCTCTTGATACTCAACTTGCTGAACAAGAAGTTTATGATTACTGTCAAGCTCTAGATGTTAAACCAGAAGTAAATGAGAAATTTAAAGAAACAACTGTTAAAGGTTCTCAATTTAAACAACCATTGCTTGAGTTCTCAGGTGCTTGTGCTGGTTGTGGTGAAACACCTTACGCTAAACTTATTACTCAATTATTCGGAGATAGAATGTACATTGCAAATGCAACAGGTTGTTCTTCAATCTGGGGTGGTTCTGCTCCTTCAACTCCATACACAACAAATAAAGAAGGAAAAGGTCCAGCTTGGGCTAACTCATTATTTGAAGATAATGCTGAATATGGTTATGGTATGTACCTAGCTCAATCAACATTAAGACAAAGAGTTGTAAACAAAGTTCTAGCTCTTCAAAAGACAACTGATAACGCAGAAGTTAAATCAGCTATCGAAGGTTACCTATCAACAATGACTCAAGGTAAAGAAAACAAAATTGCTACAGAAATTCTTGTAAAAGCTTTAGAAAACTGCGGTTGTGAAGCTGGTAAAGAAATTCTTGATTCAAAAGATTATTTATCTAAAAAATCATTCTGGATGTTTGGTGGAGACGGCTGGGCTTACGATATTGGTTACGGCGGACTTGATCACGTTATCGCATCTGGTGAAGATGTAAACATTTTTGTATTCGATACAGAAGTTTACTCAAACACAGGTGGACAATCTTCAAAATCTACTCCAACTGGTGCTATTGCTCAATTTGCTGCTAGTGGTAAAGTAAGTAAGAAGAAAGACCTTGCTGGTATGGCAATGAGTTATGGTTATGTATATGTTGCTCAAATCGCACAAGGTGCTGATTACAATCAATGTATCAAAGCTATTACTGAAGCTGAAAGCTATAACGGTCCTTCAATTGTTATTGGTTATGCTCCATGTATCAACCACGGTATTAAAGGTGGTATGTCTGGTGCACAAACTGAAGAAAAGAAAGCTGTACAATCAGGTTACTGGCATTTGTTCAGATTCGATCCAAGACTTGCAGATGAAGGCAAAAATCCATTCCAACTTGATAGTAAAGCTCCAACTGAAGACTATAAAGAGTTTATCATGAATGAAGTTCGTTATTCAGCACTTGCTCGTTCTAATCCAGAAAGAGCTGAGAAATTGTTCTCACATGCTGTTGATACTGCTGCTAAGAAATATGAGTATTTATTAAAACTTAAAGATTTATATAGTAGCGACGAAGCGTAATATATTAAAAATCCTCACTTTATAGTGAGGATTTTTTTATAAATAATTAAACAGGAAATTTTTTACCTTTGCCAGAAGATGAAATTAAAGGTGTAACTAATGCTGAATTTTATTTATTTGGAAAAGAGAAAAATATTTAGTAAGAAAATAATATAATTTTGATTTAACTACAAAGTTTATAATATCTATCAAAAATAAAAACTGCAATTCTAAAATTAATAGAATTGCAGTTTGTTTTTTACATACTTTCAGGACAACTAATGTTAAGCATATCTAAAATATTTTTAATAACAGTTTTTGTTGCTATACATAAATTAATTCTAGCTGATGTGATATCATCACTTTCTCCAATAACACGGCAAACAGAATAAAATTTATGGAAATAAGTTGCTAAATCAATAGCATAACGTGTAATTTTAGCAGGATCATAACTTTTCGCAGCGTCATTAACAACGTTTGGTAAAGTTCCAATAAATTTAATAAGTTCTTTTTCTTCAGCAGTGTTTAAAATTGAGAAATCAGCTTTTGACAAATCAATTTTAGTATTTTCTTTTTCAAAAGTTCTTAAAATAGAACAAATTCTAGCATGAGCATATTGAACATAGAAAACTGGATTCTGAGAAGTTTCGCTAATTGCTAAATCCAAATCAAAGTCAAAATGTGAATTTGATTCTCTTAAATTAAAGAAAAATCTAGCAGCATCAATTGGAACTTCGTCAAGTAGTGTAACTAAAGTAATAGCTTTACCTGAACGTTTAGAAGCTTTAATAGTTTCTCCGTTTTTAACAAGACGAACCATTTGCATTAACACAACATCAAGTTTGTTAGGATCAACTCCAACAGCTTCCATAGCACCTTTTAATCTTGCAACATGACCATGATGATCAGCGCCCCAAACATTAATAACTTTATCAAAACCTCTATCAACAAATTTATTATAATGATAAGCGATATCAGCAGTAAAGTAAGTTGGAATACCGTTTGCACGAACAAGAACGTCATCTTTTTCAGCGCCAAATTCAGTAGCTTTATACCAAATAGCACCGTCTTTTTCGTAAGTCAAACCTTTATCTTTTAAAATATTAACAACATTCATAACTTTATCTTGATTATGAAGCAAACTTTCTAAGAACCAAACGTCATATTTAATTCTGTATTTAAGCAAATCATCTTCAAGTTTTTTAATATTCTTAGGAAGAGCAAATTCAACAAGAGCATCTCTTCTTTCTTTATCAGAAACATTAACGAATTTATCGCCAAATTTTTCAGCAAAAGCTTTAGAATGAGCAGTAATATCTTCACCATGATAACTATCTTCAGGCATTTCAATATTATCTTTATAAAGTTGAAGATAACGAATTTCTAAACTTGTTGCAAATTTTTCAATTTGGTTTCCAGCATCATTAACATAAAACTCACGTGTAACATCATATCCAGCTTTTTGGAGAACAGCAGCAAGGCAGTCTCCTATTGCTCCGCCACGAGCATTTCCTATATGCATAGGACCAGTTGGATTTGCTGAAACAAATTCAACCATAAGTTTTTTACCTTTTCCAAGGTCAGTTTCGCCATAATGTTCTTTTTCAGTTAAAACAGAAGAAACAACATTAGAGAACCATTTTTTATCTAAAAAGAAATTTATAAATCCAGCACCAGCAACTTCAACTTTTTCAAAATAAGTTCCATCAAGATAAACAGCAGAGCAAATAAGATCTGCAATTTTTCTTGGAGCCATTCTAAAAGTTTTAGCAGATACCATAGCAACATTTGTTGATAAATCACCATGAGATGAATCTGCAGGAATTTCAACATTAAAAGCAGCTATACTTTCTTTAGGTAATTGATTTTCAGCAACAAGCTCACCTATTGCTTTTAAAATAATTTCACGAACTTCAATAGAAGCTTCGTTTAGTAGATTAGTCATTTTGAATTCTCCTTGCTATTTTATATTCACGTAGATTTCGTTTTCAGAAACATAACT
The DNA here is from genome assembly GCA_965226565.1 of Oscillospiraceae bacterium. Classification (GTDB taxonomy): domain Bacteria; phylum Bacillota; class Clostridia; order Oscillospirales; family Ruminococcaceae; genus SZUA-444. Next base: position 434,399 of record CBDDDI010000004.1, on the reverse strand, counting down.
TGAATTTATATCAACAATATAGTTAAGATAGAGGTCACCGCCATTTTCAGTAAGCGTTGAAGTAATATTCTTAGTTGTGATTCCAACTGTAAAATCGCCATAAGGAGTACCATAATGACAATGATGTTTTTTTCCACTTTCAATAAACAAATTTGATGTAGTAGAACCAGTTCGTTCCATAGTAACCTGTTCTTTTCCAACAACTTTTAATATAGTTGTAGATCCACCAAATCCTGTAGCAGAAGATTCTTCATAAGAAATTGTGTAACCATCTTCATTTTTTGTATATAAACCTTGAGTAATTATTTCGGTTTCATCGCTATCTTTTTCATTTTTTTGAACACTTTTTAATGTAATTAAGACGTCTTTATTATTCAATTTATTTCTCCTAAAAATTTTCCAGACTACATTGATTAATAGTCCCTTTTATATCTTTTCCTAAGAATGAAAAGCAATTATCTGTAAACATATCAACGCTATCAGTAACATAAAATTCGTTTGTGCCATTTTCCTCGTCACTAAGCATTTCTTTTTCAGATAACAATGCACAAGCGTATTTTGCAGCTTCTGCACCTGGATTAATTAAAGTTATTTCGTCGCCTAAGATGTCTTGAATAAGTTCTGTAAGTAATGGATAATGAGTACAACCAAGAATTAAAGTGTCTACTTTTTCTTTTTTCATAACTTCAAGATATTCTTCAGCAACAAGCCTTGAAACCTCATCATCTTTATGAAAATGTCCGTTTTCGACAAGAGGAACAAATAAAGGACATGCTTTTCCAATAATGTTCACATTAGATTTAATAGAGCGAATTGATTTTCCATAAGCTCCACTTTTAATTGTTGCGTTTGTACCGATTACACCAATTCTGTTGTTTCGTGTTGCTCCACAAGCAGCAGTAACTGCTGGTAAAAGAACACCAGTATGAATAATTTCAGATTTGACATTAGGATTGCTCATCATTATTGCACTTACAGTACCGCAAGCTACAATAATCATTTTAACATTCTTTTGCTCCAAGAAAGAAAAGTCTTGTAAAGCGTATTTTGCAATAGTTTCTTTTCCTCTTGCACCATAAGGAACTCTAGCAGTGTCGCCAAGATAAACAATATTTTCGTTTGGTAAAAGTTTATTAAGCTCTTTTACCGTTGTTAGTCCACCAAGACCTGAATCAAAAATACCAATTGCATTATTATTCATGTTTTAATCTGCCCTTTCAAAAGCTAAATCTATTAATTCTTCAATTAATTCTGACTGAGATTTTCCTAAGTTCTCCATAAGATTAGGATACATACTTATACTTGTGAAACCTGGCATTGTGTTGATTTCGCTAAGATATATTTCGCCATTTTCACATAAGAAAAAATCAACTCTAGCTAGACCTTTACATCCCATAACACGGAAAGCTTTTTTAGCAATTTCTTGTATTTTTTCGCTGTGTTCTTTAGAAATTCTTGCTGGTATATAAAGACCACAATTAGAAGATTGATATTTTCCTTCAAAATCATAAAATCCATCAACAGGTTCAATTTCGCCAATATCAGATGTTTCAATATAATTGTTTCCAATTACAGCACATTCAACTTCTTTGCCTACAATACCTGTTTCAATAATAACTTTTTTATCGTGAGCAAAAGCAAATTTAATTGCATCTTTTAAAGTTTCAATATTATTTACTTTGCTAATTCCAATAGAAGATCCGCAATTTGCTGGTTTAACAAACATAGGAAATTTAAGTTCTTTTATTATTTCCGGAGCAATTTTATCTAGTTCTGATAATTGATAATCATAAACAGTTGCCCAATTAGCAGTTTTTATTCCAGCATTATTTAATAGTATATGAGTAATTTCTTTGTCCATACAGTTAGCAGAAGAAATAACATCACATCCTACGTAAGGAATTTTAGACATAGAAAGCAAACCTTGAATTGTGCCGTCTTCACCATTTTTACCATGTAAAACAGGAAAAACAACATCCACCTTTAGTTGCATCAAAGTATGATCAGAAAGAATTTTGAAAAATCCTTTGTTCATTGGATCAGCACTAAGCAAACAAGGTGTACAATCAGGATGAGATTCCCATAAACCGTTTGTAAGTAAATTAACATCACCAGGAAAAAACAACCACTTGCCTTTTTTAGTAATGCCAATCATTATTACTTCATATGTATTATTCGGTATGCTTTTTATTATGTGAGTAGCTGAAATTAGTGATATATCATGCTCGTTTGAAACGCCGCCAAAGATGACAGCTACACGAGTTTTGGACATAAAATAACACTCCCTTATATTCTATATATAAACCTAAATACTATAATATTATACCATAGTATCATTTTTATGGCAATATGCATAATAAATTTAGAATACTAGACTGTAAAATGTATATCAAAAAATAGAATAATAGTAAAAAATTTGAATATAGAGGTTGACAAGCTTTATAAAAATATGTTATATTAGTATTACCTCTTTTGGGGTATATTTTTTGTGCAATTTTTTAAAAATATGCGTAAAAAACCTAAAATAAGAGGGAGGCAAAGCTTGTGTATAACAAGCTGTTCGACAGCATTCGTGAAACGGATGCAAATTTGGTCAGGAGGTGCCGAAATGAGAGTTAAAATTACATTAGCATGCACAGAATGCAAACAAAGAAATTACAACTCTAAGAAAAGCAAGAAGAATGATCCAGACAGACTTGAAATGAATAAATATTGCAAGTTCTGTAAGAAACATACTCTTCACAAAGAAACAAAATAAGCGGAAGGTGGGCTGAAGATGAAAAAAAATCAAAAAGATGTTTCAAAGAGCTCCACGAAGGCAAAAAAATCCGCAAAAACAAACAAAGTAAAAAAGCCAAATAAGATTTTCAAATTTTTCCGTGAATTAAAAGCGGAAGTTAAAAAAGTAGTTTGGCCAACAAAAAAGCAAGTGTTAAATAATACTGGAGTAGTATTAATAGCTATGTCTGTATCAGGTTTGTTTATCTGGGGAGTAGACAGCTTGCTAAAAGTTATCTTTGATGTAGTATTAGGAAGATAACAAAATTAATCTCAAGTGTTTGGTGGAGGGAAAGTAATGTCAGAATCAGCAAGATGGTATGTTGTTCACACTTATTCTGGATATGAGAATAAAGTAAAACAAAATATCGAAAAAGTTGTGGAAAATAGAAGACTTCATGATATGCTTCCTGAAGTAAGAGTACCAACAGAGCTTGTTACTGAAATTAAGGAAAACAAGTCTAAGGAAGTTGAACGCAAAATATTTCCAAGTTATGTTTTGGTTAAGATGGTATTAAACGATGATACATGGTACATTGTAAGAAATATCAGAGGCGTTACAGGTTTTGTTGGGCCTGGATCAAAACCAATTCCTCTTTCAGAAGCAGAGGTTAAGAGCTTGGGAGTTGACAATAGCAAATCAGTTGAAGTTGCCTTCAAAGAAGGAGACAATGTAACAGTTACAGCAGGAAATCTAGAAGGATTTGTTGGAGTAGTCAAATCAATTGATTTAGAAGCAAAAACGGTAGAAATCGTTGTATCAATGTTTGGGCGAGATACGCCTGCAACACTTGAAATTTTTCAAGTTAAAAAACTTGAAGAATATTAAAGAGTTAATAAAAGCGTTAATATATAAAGTATAATGCTTTTAGTGGGAGGGTCAAAATTGAATTGGCTCGACTTTTACCACAATTTATGGAGGTGCAGAATATGGCACAAAAGGTAGTAGGTTATATAAAATTACAAATTGCTGCTGGAAAAGCAACACCAGCACCACCTGTTGGACCAGCACTTGGACAACACGGTGTAAATATTATGGCATTTACAAAGGAATTTAACGAAAGAACAAAAAATGATATAGGATTAGTAATTCCAGTAGTAATTACTGTTTATGCAGATCGTTCATTTACTTTTGTTACAAAAACACCACCTGCAGCTGTTCTAATTAAGAAAGCATGTGGAATCGAATCTGCTTCAGGTGTTCCTAACAGAGATAAAGTTGCAAACATCACAAAAGAGCAAGTTCAAAAGATCGCAGAGCAAAAAATGCCTGATCTTAACGCTGCTTCATTAGAAACAGCAATGAGCATGATCGAAGGAACAGCTCGTTCAATGGGAATAGTTGTAGTAGACTAGTCTAAACAATTTACAAAATAACATTTTTATTGCGAATAAATTCGCAAGGTGGCTGATAAATATCAGTTTACCCGCTGGTGGGAGGAAAATTCCGCTAATTACCACTTATGAGGGAGGAAAATAATATGAAACATGGCAAGAAATACGTTGATGCGTTGAAAGCCGTTGATAAAACAAAACAATATGAGCCAAGCGAGGCTTTAGATTTAGTTTCAGCTAATGCGAAAGCAAAATTTGATGAAACAATTGAAGCACATATAAGACTTGGTGTTGACTCACGTCACGCTGACCAACAAGTACGTGGAGCTGTTGTTCTTCCAAATGGAACAGGTAAAACAGTTCGTGTATGTGTTTTCTGTAAAGAAGACAAAATGGAAGCAGCAAAAGAAGCTGGAGCTGATTATGTTGGAGCAGAAGATTTAGTAGAAAAAATCACTAAAGAAAACTGGATGGAATTTGATGTAGTAGTTGCATCACCTGATATGATGGGTCTTGTTGGACGTCTTGGTAAGGTTTTAGGACCTCGTGGATTAATGCCAAACCCAAAAGCAGGAACAGTTGCTCCTGATGTTGCAAAAGCTGTTAGAGAAGCAAAAGCTGGTAAAATTGAATATCGTCTTGATAAAACAAACATTATTCACTGCCCAATTGGAAAAGCTTCTTTTGGACAAGAAAAACTAGAAGAAAACTTCTCAACATTAATGGAAGCAGTAGTTAAAGCTAAACCATCTGCAACAAAAGGTCAATATTTGAAGTCAATCGTTGTTGCTTCAACAATGGGACCTGGTGTTAGAATTAATACTGGCAGATACGGCGTATAGATTGATTATATAAAGAGTGCTAATTGGCACTCTTTTTGCTTATAATATTGTAAAAATTGCATATTAATTATTAGTTGACAAATTAAGATTAAGATGATATAATAATAAAGCTATCGTATTCTAAAGACAGCTGGTGGCTATGCCATAAATCCAGCCGAGGAAAGATTAAGCAGAGTATATGAACTTTGTACCTTTTCTCGATTTAATGAGAAGAGGTTTTTCTTTTAGAAACGATTTGTTAAACATTTCGTGGAGGTGAAAACTATGCCAAGTGAAAAGGTATTACTTCAAAAACAGGAAAAAGTTAATCAACTTACTGAGCTTATCAAAAGTTCTGTTTCAGGTGTTCTTGTAGATTACAAGGGTATCACTGTTGAAGAAGACACAAAGCTAAGAAAAGAGCTTCGTGAAGCTGGAGTTGCTTATACAGTAGAGAAAAACTCATTATTGCGTTTTGCATTTAAAAACGTTGGTCTTGACGATATGACAAATGTTCTTGAAGGAACAACTGCTATTGCTGTTTCTATGGAAGATCAAACTGCACCTGCAAGAATTTTAGGTAAATTTGCTTCAGAAACTGAAGATAAATTTAGTTTAAAAGCTGGATACATTGGTGAGGAAATTTATGATGAAAAAGGTGTTATCGCTTTATCAAAAATTCCTTCAAGAGATGTTCTACTTGCACAACTTGTTGGATCATTACAAGGACCAATGCAAAAATTTGCTGCAATTATTAAAGCTGTTGCTGACAGCAAAGACGCTGCTTAATTTGCAGTGTAAAATGTACTCATAAGAGTAAATATTTAGATTTAAAGGAGATTTATAATCATGGCTTCAGAAAAGATTTTAAAATTCGTTGAAGACGTTAAAGGTTTAAGTGTACTTGAACTTGCTGAATTAGTAGAGGCAATTCAAGAAGAATTTGGTGTAACAGCTGCTGTTGCTGCTGCTCCTGCTGCTGGTGGCGCTGCTGCTGCAGAAGAAAAAACAGAATTCGATGTAATTCTTGCTTCATTTGGTGATTCAAAAATGGGCGTTATTAAGGCTGTTAAAGACATTTGTGGTCTTGGTCTTAAAGAATCAAAAGAGCTTGTTGAGTCAGCTCCAAAAGCTATTAAAGAAGCTGTTTCTAAAGCTGATGCTGAAGAAATCAAAGCTAAACTTGAAGCTGCTGGTGCAACTGTTGAAGTTAAATAGTTTTAACATAGTTCGAGCATAAATAAAAGAGTTGTGATTTTATTCACAGCTCTTTATTTTATATAAAAAAACAAGGCCACGATTATAATTCGTAGCCTTATTTTTATGCATCTAATTTTAAGAAGGTAGTTTCGACTTCTTTTCTAGTAGCAAGTGTATCTGAGAAAGTTGTTGCACTGCCTGAAGCAATTGCTAATTTTAAAGCGTAATCGTAACTGTTAAATTTCATATATCCTGCGATAAATCCAGCAACCATACTGTCTCCTGCTCCAACGCTGTTTTTGACATTTCCTACAGGAGCATCAATACGATGAAATTCTCCATAAGAGTCAAGCAATATAGCGCCTTTATGACCAAGAGATAATAAAACATTTTGAGCACCTAAGTGTTGCAGGTACTTACAGGCTTCAAAAAGCTCTTGTTCAGAGTTAAATGATTTACCTAAAGTTTCAGAAAGTTCTTCTAAATTAGGTTTTATTAAAAATGGTTTGTATTTTAATACTTTTAACAATAATTGTTTTGTTGCATCAACAACAAGTTTGACTCTTTTATCTTTTAATTGTTGTAATATTTTTTCATAAGTATCAGTTGGCAAAGAAGAAGGAATGCTACCTGATAAAATAAAGATATCACCATCATCAACCCATTTAAGTTTTTGATCTAGAATATCCAAACAATATTTAGGAATAGCAGGTCCATCAGTGTTTATTTCAGTAACACTTTCATCTTTTATTTTCAAATTAATTCTAGTAGAACCAGAAGGAAGGTAGATAAAATCCGTATAAACAAAGGATTCGCGCAGCATATCTTCAAGAGTTTGTCCAGTAAAACCGGCAACAAAAGCCAAAGCAACAGATTTGTGGCCTAAATTATTTAACATAGTAGAAACATTTATGCCTTTACCTCCACATCTAAACTCATGATGCGTAGCTCTATTTACTTTTCCTGTGACAATAGAATTAACATCAACAATGTAATCAATTGCAGGATTAAATGTGAGAGTATAAATCATTATTGTTTGCCCCTTCCAGTATTTTTAAATTTATTAATTATGTTAACAATATAATAACATATTTATGTAAAATAGTAAATATAAATATTACATTAATTATTATTAATTTATAACAAACATATTGTGGAAAATAACATATATGTTTTAAATACTTTTATAAATACTATTTATAAGGGCTATAATTGATGATATAGCATTATATTATGTAAAATATTGGATATAGAATAAAAAAATAATACAGATATTCTCAAAAAAGAAATACCTGTATTATTTAACTTTGAAATTAAAATATTAAATTATTTTTGTCCATAAATATTTTTTACAAAGTATTGCATAGCTTCAACATTTTCAGCTGAAATAGGATCAAACTTTTTACCCATAGCACATATCATTTGATATATTTCCGCAGTTACTTCAAGTACTTGACAAACAGCAAAAGCTGATTCCATGTTTTCACCAACACAAACAGCACCATGTGATTTTAACAAACAAGAAGTAGATTTTTTACCAAGTGCTTTTATGCAGTTATCAGCAAGTTCTTTAGAACCAGGAAGTGCATATTCTGCAGTTTTACAAGTGTCACCCATAATTTGAGCAGCTTCATCAATGATTAGTGGAATATCTTCTCCACAACAAGAAAATACTGTTGAGTAAATAGGGTGTGTATGAACAACTGCGTTTACTTCAGGTCTTTCATTGTAAATAGCAACATGTAATCCAGCTTCAATAGTTGGTTTTCTATTCCCTTTTACAATTTCACCTTTAAGATTAACAACAACTATATCATCTTCTGTTATAGTTGAGTAATTCATTCCACTTGGGGTTAAGTATATCTCGTTTGTTTCAGGATCTCTCACACTGATGTTTCCCCATGTACCAACAGTGTAACCAGAATTAATCATTCGTAGTCCAGACTCAACAATTAATTTTCTGTAATTCATATTTTTCCTCTTTTCTAAAATCTTTATATTTAAGATCACTATATTTAAATAGTGATCTTAATATAGCTTAATTAAGTATTATTTAAATTTTTTGATGTATTCTTTGTGTTCGTCAACGTTATCTGGAGTGATTAATTTAGCGCCAGTGTTGATGCTTTCTTCAATAGTATTACCGTTAAGAAGTTCAACAGCATTTTTAACGCCTAAGATTCCCATTTCACCAGGATATTGAGCTACAGAACCATATAAAGTTCCTTTAGAAATCATATCAAGAGCTTCTGATACTCCGTCGAAGCCAATAACTTTAATTTTATCTTGAAGTTTTGCTTCTGTTATTGCACGAATTGCACCAATAGCCATATTGTCATTACCACAATAGAATAATTCTACATCTGGATTAGCTGTAATAATGTTTTGAGCAGCAGCGTAACCTTTGTCTACTTCCCAATTAGCAGCTTGTTCTGCAACAATTTTAATAGAATCTCCAGCACCTTTAACAAATCCATCTCTTCTGTCAGATGCATTTTGTTGGCCTTCAATACCTGTTAAAATAGCAGTTTTTGTTCCTGCTTTAAAGTTGTCTTTTACATATTTACCAGCATCTTTAGCTCCTTGATAATTGTCTGTTCCAAAGAAAGGAACGCTCATATCAACTTGATCTAAAATTTCTTGATTTAGTTTAGTATCAATGTTTATAACTGGTATATTTTCTTTTTTACATTTTGAAAGTGCAGCGAAAAGTCCTTCTGATGAACTTGGAACGATACAAATTGCATCAACACCTGAAGTAATCATGTTTTCTACAATTGTAAGCTGTTCTGCAGCACTGGCATGTTGGTCTCCAGCTTGAACTGAAAGTTTTACACCTAATTTTTCTGCTTCAAGTTTTGCTCCATTAACCATTGTAATAAAATATTCGTTATTCAATGTCATAGGTATAAATCCGATGTTATAATCACTTTTTGCTGTATTGCTATTAGTAGTTTTGCTAGAATTTTTGTCGCCGTTGTCGCCATTGTTGTCGTTTGAGTTACTACACGCCATAAGACTAAATGATAGTGCCACCGCTGAAAATAATGCTAGTAATTTTTTCATTTTTAAATCCCCCTAATTATAAATTGAATATATTTCATGTTGCACATAGTATTATGTGCAACTAATGAAACCAAAATGGTTATAGTTTTTATCAAAACTATTCTGCTTTTCTTTCTTTTGCTTTATCCATATATACTGCAGCGATAATAACAATACCAATGATAATTGTTTGATAGTAAACTGGAACATTAAGAATTTGTAATCCACATTTAAGCATTCCTAAAATCAATGCTCCGACTAAAGTATTAACAATTTTACCTTTACCACCTGATAATGCAATACCACCAATAACAGCAGCTGCGATAGCGTCCATTTCATAACCACTACCAGCGTTAGGATCAGCATATGAAAGTCTAGAAAGAAGTAATATACCACCAATTACTGAGAAAATAGTAGCTAACATATATGTAACAATTTCAACACGAAGAGTTTTTACACCTGATAGTTTTGCAGCTTTTGCATTTCCACCAAGTCCATATAAATGGCGACCAAATTTTGATTTTTTAAGTGCAAAGATAACAATTGCATAAAGGATGAACACATAAAATATCAAAATTGGAATACCTAAAACTTCGGTTGTAGTAATTTTTGAAATTCCAATTGGAAAACCAGCAATAGGTTTACCTTTAGTAATAACTTTTGTAATACCACGTACAATTTGCATTGTTCCAAGAGTTACAATAAATGCAGGAACTTTTCCGTAACTAACAAGTGCACCAGTAGCGGCACCAATTAAAGCACCAACAATTAAGCAAATAAATATTGCCAAGAAAATAGGAACACCGTCTTTTACTAAAAGTCCAACAAAAATACCAGTAAATCCAACAATTGAACCAACTGAAAGGTCAATACCGCCAGTAAGAATAACTAGCGAAGCGCCAATTGCGATAATAGCAATTACAGCAGACTGAGTAATAATATTTGTTATATTAGCTGGAGTAAGAAAGTCTTTACCATTAATACTACAGACAACAGTAAATGCTATTAAAATAAGAACTGCACCAATATAAAGAGTTATTGATGTTAAATCAATTTTTCCTTTTAATTTATTCATCTTTTTTTCCTCCTGTTAAAGCATAAGATAATATTTCATCTTGTGTAAGATCGTCAGTGTTTTTAAGATCTGCAGTAATTTCGCCATCTTTTAAAACAATAACACGATTACACATTTTTTGAACTTCTACTAAATCTGAAGATATCATTAAAATAGATGCACCATTTTTAACAAGTTCCGTCATAATATTATATATTTCATCACGTGCACCAACATCAATACCTCTAGTTGGCTCATCAAAAATGTAAACCTTAGCATCAGATAAAAGCCATTTTGCAATTACAACTTTTTGTTGATTACCACCAGAAAGACTTTCAGCTGGAACTGTGTGAGTATATGTCTTAACGTTTAATTTTTCGTTATACTGCTTAGCAGTTTTAAAAATTTTATTATTATTTAAAACAAGTTTTCCAAATTTATCAAGATTAGGTAAAGCTATGTTATCAACTAAAGAGTGCATAAGAACAAGTCCTTCGTCTTTACGATCTTCACTCAAATAAACAATACCATCATCAATAGTGCTTCTAATATTATTATCTTTAAGTTTTTTACCATCAAGATAAACGCTTCCTTTATCTTTTTTAAAAGCACCAATAATACATTTTGCAAGTTCAGAACGACCAGCACCAACTAATCCAGCCATTCCAAGAATCTCACCTTTTTTAAGATTAAGACTAACATCTTTAACAAGATTTTTGTAAGAAACATTTTTGACTTCTAAAATATTAGTATCTTCTTTAACATAAGGATTTTCAATTCTTTCAAAACTAACATCTCTACCAACCATAAGTTTAGTAAGTTCTTCAACAGAAGATTCTTTCAAATTAACAGTGGTAACATATTCTCCATCACGCATTACAGTGCATCTATCACCTATTTCGAACAATTCGTTCATACGGTGAGAAATATAAATAATGCCAATACCTTTTTCTTTAAGTTCTCTAACGATTTTAAATAGCATTTCAGTTTCTTTATCAGTAAGAGCAGCAGTAGGTTCATCAAGAACTAAAAGTTTAACATTAGTCGAGATTGCTTTAGCTATTTCAACCATTTGTTTTTGAGCAATACTTAAATCTCCAACTAAAGTTCTAGGATCAGCTTTTAAACCTATCATATCAAGATATTTTTGAGCAGTTTTAATACATTTTTTTGTATTAATGATGCCACCTTTTGAAAACTCTTTACCAAGCATAATGTTTTCATAAATAGGAACGTGTGGATTCAAATTAAATTCTTGATAAATAACGCTTATACCTTTATCAATGGCTTCTTTTGGTGTGCATATACCAAGTTTTTCGCCATCAAAAGTAATGTTTCCTTTTTCACGTCTATAAGCACCAGACAAAATTTTAATTAATGTAGATTTTCCTGCTCCATTTTCTCCTAAAAGAACATGGACTTCGCCAGGTTTTACTTGAACACTAGCATTTTTCAAAACTTGAATACCATAAAAGCTTTTATTAATTTCGCTCATTTCAAGCATATATTTCTCCAAATTTGCTCCCTCCTTTGTTTTTGCTATGGTAGTTTCTTGTATTTTTGTATAATTCCATCAACCTTTTCTTTAGTATCAAAAGTTTTAAGTTCAACAGAATTTGAAATAATTTTTCTGATTTTTAGTAGATCAATTTCTTCGTCAAATATTTTAGTTTGAGTAGCAATATTTCCAAGTGCAGTGCTTTCTTTGCTGCAAGCAACAACTTTTTTTCCAGTGTAAGATGCTGTTAGCCTATTAACCATGACATTTTTAGAACCACCACCAACAATATAAATACTGTCGTATTTTTTGTTTGTGATTTTTTCAATACTATCAATTGTAACAGCATAACAAGCAGCCATCGAGTGTTGAGTTGCTTTAATAACAGCTCCGAAATTAAGTTCACCTTCAACTTGGTTGGTTTCCTTAAGATATTTCCAGATTTCTTTGCTCATATTTTGGGGATTGAAAAAACGAATATTATTTATATTAAACAAAGGAGTGGAGTCAGTATAATCATCAGCTAAAAGATCAATTTCATCCCAGGTATTATTTGTGCCTGTAGACCAATCATATTCTTTTTTTAGCCTCTGAATAATAAACATTCCAGCACTATTTTTAAGAAGAGTAATTTTATCAAAAGCACCAACTTCATTAGTAAGACCAGAACGTAAAACATTTTCATTAATAATAGGTTTGTCACATTCAGTTCCAATAAGTGACCAAGTGCCTGAGCTTATAAAAACGAATTTTTCTTCATCAGTAGGAATTGCAGTAACAGCTGAAGCAGTGTCATGAGAAGGAACACATACAACAGGAATGTCATAATCAATTTCCAGTTCATCTTTTATATGCTTAGTTATGTTGCCTATAACTTGTCCATGTTTACCTATTTCACAAAATAGATTTTCTGGTATACCAAAGAATTCACAAGCAGCTTTATCAATTTTTTTTGTTTTTGAATTCATAAGTTGTGTTGTGCTAAGTTCACTAGGTTCATTTATCATAACTCCTGTTAAAAAATAATTTAAAATATCAGGAATCATAAGAAGTTTATCAGCAATACTGTATGGTGCAGGCATTCTGTCTTTTATAGCTTGAAGAAGATAAACAGAATTAATTTTGTCGCATGCAATACCAGTCATATTAAACACTTGTGATTTTTGTTCTTCGCTCATTTTTGAAAGATATTCAGCGCCTTGTTGATTTCGATATGATAAAGGATTTGAAAGCATTATTCCGCTTTTATCCATAAGTGCAAAATCAACACCCCATGTACAGACACCAATAGAATCAATTTTAATTCCACTTTTAATAATCTTTTTTAAAGAAAGTTTAAAACCTTCAAATATTTTAAGTAAATCCCAATAATGATATCCTTCAATATGTACCATATCATTAGGTAGTTGTTCAATAACTTCAGTAGTAATTGTTTTTCCATCATAACGACCAAGTAAAGTTCTAAATGATGAATTTCCGCAATCGAGGCCAACAATATGTTTTATAGACATTTTTACCTCCTAAATTCTGATTTTAAAACAGTATTTATTTTGATATTTTTTCAAATAAGTAATATCTTTGAATTTTAAAGATTTCATATTTCCCATTTCATAAATTCGTCCAAGTCCTTGATATTTTGGAATACCAAGTCTATGATATGGCAAAAACCAAACTTCTTTCACATTATGGAGTGTACTTACAAATTTTAAAAAAGCTTCAATATCATTTTCATCATCGTTGCAATTAGGAATAAAAGGATATCTTACTGAAATTTGACCTTTAAAATTATCATTAAGCCATTTTAAATTTTCAAGAATAATTGTATTTTCTTCTCCACATAATTCTTTGTGTTTTAAAGAATCCATTTGTTTAATGTCAAAAAAGAATTCATCGACATATTTTGAAGCTTTTTGTAGGTTTTCTTTTTGTATGTATCCGCATGTTTCAACTAAAACATTTATATTATTTTCATGTAATTTTTGAGTGATTTCAGAAATAAAATCTGAATAAATTAAAGGTTCTCCGCCAGAAAAAGTTATTCCTCCACCAGACATTTCATAATATTCTTTATCTTTTAAAAGTTCTAATAGTAATTCATCAATTGTAAAATCTTCTCCCATAACACTTCTTGCATTATGGTAACAAGCTTCAATGCATTTCAAACATAAAGTACATTTGAATTTATCTGTTATATATCCAAAACCATCAAGTTTTTGTATAGCGTTTTGTGGACAAATATTAATACATTTTTCACATGCTGTGCAAGCATTAGCGTTGAACATAATTTGTTTATTAAAAGATTGAGATTCAGGATTAGCACACCATTTACAATTAAGTCTGCAACCTTTAAGAAATACAACAGTACGTATTCCATTGCCATCTTCAGTAGCAAATCTTTCAATATTAAAAATTCTTGCAGTGTTCATAATAATCAACTTCTTTCAGCAGTGTTTGCCGATAAATAAATACCGGCAAAACTACAAGAGGAGGAAAAGAATTAAATATCTATCTCAGTCCTATTAATAACATCCATTTGACAGTCATAAGCAAGAGAAGTAAATAGCGCACTATACCCAGAAACACGAACCATCAAATCTTGATATTTTTCAGGATGTTTAATAGCATCTTTGTAGATCTCGTTGTTAACAACATTAAATTGAATTTGTTGAGCGTATTTGCCAAATAAAACTTTGATCATAGCGATAACTCTTTGGCGTTGTTCTTCAGTAGAAAAAGCATTTTGAGCTAAACGCATATTAAAAATAGCACCTTTTTGGAACCAAATGCTTGGTAGTTTTCCAACTGAGTTACAAGCAGCAGTAGCACCATTTTTTTCAGATCCGTTAGAAGGAGAAATTCCGTTGTTAACAGGCTCACCTTTTTTCCTTCCTTCAGGAGTAGCACCAACTTGACGACCAAAAGCAATGTTGCCAGAAACAGGACTTTGGCTGTAAGAGAAGCAACAAGGAATAGGTCCTTTTCCGTATTTAGAACTCTTGTATTCATTGCGATATCTAGAACCAATGAAATTTTCTAAATTAACAGTCCATTTATCAGCTCTTTCATCATCATTGCCGAATTTAGGAGCTTTATTTTTCATAATAGCTCTTATTTCAGGACCAGTAGGAGTAGTAGACATATCTTCATAATTTGTTTTACAAGCATGAAGAACTTGATCTAAAGTAAGAATCTTTTCTGTAAATACAGCATAATCAAGAGCAGCAAGAGCATCACCAGAACTAATTGTTCCAGCAGTTGGACCTCCATCAGCTGAATAGATTGCGCCGCCTTCAACAAGATCTAAACATCTTCCAATACAGTCATCAACAAGCGAAGATCTAAATGCGTTTATATCCATCAAACAGTGAACATAGTCGCTAACATGTTCTGTTTCAACTTGAAGATCCATAAAGTATTTAAGCATTTCTGTGTATTCAAAATATATTTCATCAATTGAAGTACAATCTTCAATTTTTTTAGTAGTAGCTTTATAAAGTCTGCCTGTGTTTGTATCAACACCATTGTTAAGAGTGATGTCTAACACTTTTTCAACACTAAGCCAGGGACCTTTTGCAGCAAAATCCCATTTCCCAGGAATTGATGCTTCAATACAACCATCAGGTGACCATTCACAAAGATCATCATCAGCTATTCCCATATTTTTTAAAGTTCTCATAAATGCAAGGTCATTATAAAAAGCTGGCATACCACCTTGATGTTTTGTAGTAGCCTCAAGAGCTCTCATCATAAATTCATTAGGTGTTTTTGGAAACCATTTTACAGAAACAGATGGTGTAACAAGTTTTAATTCTTCACAAGCCTCAATACATAAATATGAAATATCATTAGTCATGTCATTTCCATCTTTATCTTGACCAGCAACAGCAAGGTTGATAAACATTTGATATCCTAAGAAGAATTCTGAATCTCCCCATGAACGAAGTTTGTTTAATTCGTTACATTTTATATAGAAACATTCAATTATTTCAAGTGCTTCTTCTTTTGTAATAACTCCATTTTCTAAATCTTTTTTATAGAATGGATATACATATTGATCAAATCTTCCTAGTGAAATAGCATGTCCATTTGATTCAAGATGTACAGCAAGTAAAATTATGTAAATTGCTTGAACTGCTTCATGAAAAGATCTAGCAGGATTGTAAGGAACATTGTTACATATATCGCTAAGTTTTAAAAGTTCAGCTTTTCTTTTCTTATCAGAACATTTTTCTGCTTCATTTTTACATGTATCAGCAATTCTATTAGCAAAATTAATTACAGCCTGATTACCTTTTAAAGCACCTTGTAAGAAAAACATTTTTTTAGCATTGTCAGGTTCTTTCATATCAAGTTCTGACATTCTATTTTCAATTCTTTCAATTACATCTTTAAGACCTTTGTTAATAACAAGATTGTAATCTACAATTTCATTTCCAAGTCCTTGGCTACTTACCCAAGTCTCATCAATAATTCCTGCATCCCATGCAGATAATATATCATCCGGTAATGATTCTCTTAAAGCATCAATTAAAGCTTTGTCTTCCCAATATTTAATACATTCTTTAAGATCTTCTTTTACGTCTTCATCAGCATAAAATTTATCTCCTGGTCTTTCGTCCCATTTATAAGGAGTGCCATCAATTTCTTCTAAAATCCATTTACTTGAGTATTCTGGAAAAATAGGTGAAGATTTAGGCCATTTAGCTTGATTACCAACGATTAGTTCATCATCTTTAACCCATACTGTCATTTGGTCTAAAACGTCATAGAAGGCATTGGCTCTTCTTATTGCTATAGGTTTAAGAGCATTTTGTTTGATAGATTTAGTAAATATCTTACATCTTTCAGAACATATTTTTGGTTCTTGTTCAAATAGTCTGTTTCGTAGCTTAGTAATTCTTTTATTCATTTCTGCTCCTCCCATGTAACTTGTTTCTTTAGCTATATTATATCATTATACTCAAAAAAGTCAACATAATTCGAATATTTTGTATACATCATCACAAAATTATACCTTTTTTTGTCACTTTTCCACAATGAAAATTATCATGCCTGTTGAAAGACGAAGACAAAAATGTAACAAGCGCTCATTTTATCCAAATTTATGAAAAAATAATGTCAATAAATTAAAAATAAATTTGGATATTTAACATTTTTTTTATAATCTCTTGACAGTTATAAAATAATAATATATTATAAATGTAACGTTACATTTGTTTTGAGGTGATATGATTGAGACAACATATAGGTATCAGAGATATTGCGAAAGCTGCAGGAGTATCTGTTGCAACAGTTTCAAGAGTCTTGAATACTCCTGAGAAGACTACGCAAGAAACGAGAGATAAGGTAAATAAGGTAATAAAAGAATATAACTATGTTCCAAATATGCTTGTACGTGATATATATCAAAAGACAAGTAACTGTATAGCTGTATTTATACTTGATATAGAGATACCGTTCTTTGTGCAGCTTATAAAGGAACTAAATAACATAGCGTTTGAAAATAAGTATTCATTAATTGTATGTAACACGGAAAACAATCCTGAAAAAGAGAAAGAATATTTAAGGTTTTGTGAAGGAATACGTACAAAAGGTATAATATTTACAGAAGGACATACTAAAGAAGTCTTTTCATCTCCTGCATCAAATCAAACTTTGGTGTTTCACGATAGATATGTTGGTGATGGATATTCATCTGTTGTAGCTGACAATGTAAAAGGAGTAAAGATGCTTGTTGACTATTTATGTAATTTAGGTCATACTAAATTTGCTTTTATAGGAGATAATCCATTAGCTATATCTGCTCAGGAAAGAAAAAAAGCATTTTTAGAAGCTCTTGAACAAAAAGGTATTGAAGTGCCCGATGAGTATATAATTAAAGGTGATTGGAGAGCTCAAGTAGGAGTTAATGCTCTTGATTATATATGTACATTACCGGATCGTCCAACAGCTATTGTGTGTTCTAACGATACAATCGCAAGAGGATTTATAGTTAGAGCTAATAAAATGGGTCTTAGAGTGCCGCTTGATTTTTCTGTTGTTGGATTTGATGGATGTTCTCCGGAATATTTTTATCCAAAGATCACAACAGTGAAACAAGATGTCAAAAAGATTGCAAAAAACTTATTTGAAGCAGTTATTCTTCCTTCGGATTCAGAACCAAGACATGTAACGTTAGATGTCAAAATGGAAATTGGAGATTCATGTCATAGAATTTCGTAATAACACAAAAAATAAATCCGTCTTTATTAAAAATAAAGATGGATTTATACTATTAAGTATCCAAGTGCTAATAAAAGCTTATAATCAGAACCGTTTTTATATAGTATATATATTAAAAATAAAATAAGAAGTTTTTCTTCATCTATATTGAGTTTTTTTAATAAATCACCAATGCTTCCTGTTTTTCCAAGGATTCCTGATAAAAAATCTCCGGAAGAATCTTTGTCTGGATTAGATTTTCCATTTAAAATTCCTGACAACATACTTGCACCATCTTTAAGCGGTCCATTTTTTAATGGATTAGAGAGGTTCCCAAGTAGTGAACCACCTTTTAGTGGATTAGAAAAATTTCCGAGCATTTGTGATAATGGATTGTTTTGAAAAATAGAATTAGATTTTTGATTATTTTCATTAGTATTTTCTTGAGCTGATGTTCCTTCTGGAATGTCAGCTATTTCAATAGGTTCTTCTGATATTTGCGCAGTTTCAATTTCTTTGACTTCTTCATTTGGAAGTGCTCTTTGATGAAGTTCTTTGATCCTTTTCATTGCATCACGGTGCATAGAATTAAAACTATCTACATTATAAGAAGTCAAACAAATCGCCTCCTAACAAACCACTATCTTTAATTAGCGGTAAAATTGCAATGAGTTTAAAAATTTTTCCTAGTGTATCAATTTTCTTTTTACGCTCATCTTTAAGTAGTGGTTTTAATGCATATAAAAATTCTACAGTAGAATCTTTTTTATTTGCTTGTTGTAGAATTTTTTGCATCATTAGTATTTTGGACATATCTACGTTAGAAGTACTGTCGCTATCATTATTTTCAGGGCTTTGTGTAGGGGTGCTATTATCATCTGACTCACTAGTGCTGTCATCCATGTCTCCTGCACCAAGCATTTCTGCCAGTTTTTTAATCTGATTCATGCTTTGCTCATCGCTTAAAACTTCTTGAATTTTGCCCATCATGTCGTCCATGTAATCACCCCTTTAGCCTATATAAAAATTAAAGTGTATAATTAAAAAATTATTTTTTTCCAGAAAGTTTTTTCATTAAAGCTTGTGCTTCTGGAGAAGAAAATATTTTTTGAGCGAAATCTTTATCAGTAAGTGCCCTATTTAATTTTTTCGATTCTTCAGGGCTCATATTTTTAGTAACACGGCTTAAATCGCCAGATTGTAAATCTTTTTTCAACTGATTTGAATTAGTTCCAAGTTTTTTACTTACCATATTAAGTAGAAAATTAGCACCGTTTTGGTTTAAATTCATACAATGTCCTCCCTATTCAAATGTTATTTATACAAAATTAAAAATAAGATATATTTACCTTATTATTTTTATGATATATTGAAATGAATTAGAATAGATTGAGTTATTAAAACAGTTAATATACATATCAATTCAATCTATAGTACTATGATATGCAATAAGATTTATTATGTGAAAAATTATATAGATAATAAAAAGAAAAGTTTGATAAAATAATAAAAAACTAATAATATTTATTGTTTTTTGCTTAATAAATAGTTTATATAGAATTTGTGCTTATTAGTAATTATGCACAAAAAGTAACTCAAAAAGAAACAAAATATCTTAAAAATTCACATATATTTATTGACAAAATTACACATATTATGGTATAATATATATATAATATAAATGATTTTATTGATAGGTGGTGTGCTTTGAGATAGGTGTAAGTGGAATGAAAAAAGCGAGGCGATGTTTATGGAGATATTAGAGATGGCAATGGTATTATTTATTTTAATTTCAATAAATGAGATTATTAAGTACATAAAAAAATAACCGTCTCTCAGCAAAAGTAACGGTTATTTTAAATAAACATATTTAATTATTAAAATAAAAGGCAGACGCCTTTCAATAAATCTTTTATATTAACTACTGTATTTACATTATAATCTGTTTTAGCACATTTGTCAACTAAAAAATTTAACAAAATCAAATAATGAGGAGCTTTTCTTGTCGAAAAGTTCTTCATTTTTTTAAATTATAAGTTTGTTCTGCTTGTCATTATCTTCTTATTCTTATCATATAGATTAATAAAAATCTATGAAAAGAGGAATTGATATGTTTGTAAAAACAGTAAAGCTGAAAAAACCTAATCCGATTGCTTTTATAATAATAGCTATTGCAATAATAATACTTGTAGTTGTGTGGGCAACCGGAAGAGGTAGCAAAGGTGTAGGTAGTAAATATAAGTTAGAAAACAATACAGATAGAGTATCTTTTTTAGAACAAGTAGGATGGGAAGTATCTGATACAGAAAAAGATTGCAGAGTAGTGAAAGTTCCATCAAAATTTAACGCTGTGTATAATGTTTATAATAAATTACAAAAAGAGCAAGGCTTTGATATAAGTAAAATTAAAGGCAAAGAAGTTGAAATTTATGAATATGAAGTGTATAATTATCCTGATAAACCAAAGAATGTTGTTGTACATCTAATAATATGTGACACTATTTTAGTAGGTGGAGATGTAAGCTCTACTGAAAAAGATGGTTTCATGCATGGTTTGATGCCAGTAGATGTAAAACAAATAAAGGATAAAGATGGAGATCAAATATCAAATGCAACAGAACAATCAAACACCGAAACAAGTTCACCAGAAACAAGTGCACCAAGCAGCGAAGCAAATGCACCAGAAACAAGTGAAACAAGTGCACCAAGCAGCGAAACAAGTGCACCAGAAACAAGTGAATCAAGCGCAGAAACAACAAGTGCACCAGAAACAAGCGAATCAAGCGCAGAAACAACAAGTGCACCAACCAACGCAGATAAACCATCAGACTTCTTCTTCACAACACCATAAATCAGAAAGAATAGATAAATTTATATCTAATCAAATCACAGATGTAACAAGAACTATAGTTAAGCAATATTTAAAAAAAGGTCTTGTAAAGGTAAATGGAGTTGTAGTAAAAAAAGCTGAATATAAAATAAATCCAGAAACTGATATAGTAATGTTTAATGGCAGGACAATAGAGTATAAAAAGAATATATATATTATGCTTAATAAACCAAAAGGTGTAGTCTGTTCTACAAAGGATGGACTATCACCTACGGTTTTATCTCTTGTGCCAAAAAGTATGCAAAGAAAAGGCTTGTTTCCAGCAGGCAGACTTGATAAAGATACAGAAGGATTTGTTTTAATAACTGATGATGGAGATTTAGCACATAGAATGTTATCTCCAAAACATCATGTTTCAAAAGTTTATTATGTAGAACTTGAAAAAGAATATGATGATAGTTATGATCAAAAGTTTAAAGATGGAATACAATTAAAAACTGGAGAAAAATGTTTGCCGGCAGAATTCCATAAAGGTAAAAATTCAAAGAGTTGTTATGTAGTATTACATGAAGGAATGTATCACCAAGTGAAAAAAATGTTTGAGAAATTGGAAAATAAAGTTACGTACTTAAAGAGAGTTCAAATTGGATCAATCAAATTAGACTCAAAATTGGCTCTTGGAGAGAGTATAGAAATTTTGTACAAAAACATCGAAAAAATTTTAATAAATGTAGCTTTTACACCAGATTGCGACTAGGTTGTTCGTCATAATAAATAAAGGATTTTTTAAAAGTTTAGTAAAAAAACCTCTTGTTTTGTATGTTATAAGTTTGTTATCATATTAGTAAAGCTAATTAACATTAGCCACAAAATTAGGAGGAAAATAAGTATGGCAAGCGTAGTTTTAAAAGAAATATATAAGAAGTATCCAGGTGGCGTAGTTGCTGTTTCAGATTTTAATATGGATATCCAAGATAAGGAATTTATAATACTGGTTGGTCCTTCAGGTTGTGGTAAATCAACTACATTAAGAATGATAGCTGGTCTTGAAGATATAAGTGAAGGATCACTATATATTGGAGATAGATTAGTAAATGATGTAGATGCAAAAAATCGTGATATTGCAATGGTTTTCCAAAACTATGCTTTGTATCCTCATATGACAGTTTTTGATAATATGGCATTCAGCTTAAAACTTAAGAAAACTCCAAAAGCAGAGATTGTTCGAAAAGTAGAAGAAGCTGCAAGAATTCTTGATATAACACATCTTTTAGATAGAAAGCCAAAAGCTTTGTCAGGAGGACAAAGACAACGTGTAGCTTTAGGACGTGCGATAGTGCGTGAGCCTCAAGTATTCTTATTGGACGAGCCTTTATCAAATCTTGATGCTAAGCTTCGTGCACAAATGAGAACAGAGATATCTAAACTTCACCAAAAATTAGGAACAACATTTATATATGTAACACATGACCAAACAGAAGCTATGACAATGGGTGATAGAATATGTGTAATGAAAGATGGATATATTCAACAAATTGATTCACCAACAAATCTATATCAAAATCCTGTAAACCAATTTGTTGCTGGATTCATTGGATCACCACAAATAAACTTTATAGATTCAGTTCTTCGTAAAGTAGAAAACAAATTTGTAGTAGAATTTGGATCAGATAAAAAGAAATATACAGTTGAAATTCCTGAAGGAAAAGTTGATGAAAAAGCATTAACACCATTAGTAAATCGTGAAATAGTGTTGGGAGTAAGACCAGAAGCACTTCATGATGAAGATATGTTTATATCAAATGCTAAAACAGGTTTAATAAACTGTACAGTTGAAGTAACAGAGCTTATGGGAGCTGAAACATATTTATATCTTGAATGTGAAGGAATTAATTTGACAGCAAGAGTTTCACCTCGTTCAAATGCTAGACCTGCACAAGAATGTGTACTTGCAATTGATCCAAATAGAATTCACATTTTTGACAAAGAAACAGAAAAAGCAATAATTAATTAGTAATTGAAATTAAAAACCACCTTTATAGGTGGTTTTTTTATTTTTATAAACAAAAGTAACAAAGAATATTATCATTATGTCAATAATATATAAAGAAATAGATAAAAAAAGATGTTATAAATGGATATTTTTTAAAACAAACAACAAAATAATTGTTTTTTAATATTGTAATTTTTATATATTATGTTATAATAAAACTAGTTTATAATGATAAAAAGGTGTGATATGATGAAAAAATTGCCTAGAATGTTAACTAATAAAAAAGAAAAATATTTTCACGCGTTTTTTATTCCTTTTGCAATTATGATGTTAGTGTTAATGCCAGCAATAATAATTAATAAAGGTATATTTTTATATTATGGAGATTTTAATTCTCAGCAGTTACCTTTTTATTTTCATGCACATGATTTAGTAAGAAGTGGTGTGTTATGGGATTGGGGAACGGATCTAGGAACGAATTTTCTAGGATCATATTCATTTTATTTGCTAGGGAGTCCTTTTTTCTGGCTTACCTTGCCTTTTCCAAATTCAGTAGTAGTTTATTTAATTCCATGGTTGCTAGCAATCAAAACAGGAGTGGCAGGATTAACAAGCTATTTATTTATAAAGCGTTTTGTAAAAAATAAAAATGCATGTATAATTGGTTCAATGCTTTATGCGTTATCAGGATTTCAATTATACAATATCTTTTTTAACCATTTTCATGATGTGGTCGCATTCTTTCCATTACTTCTTATTGCACTTGAAGAAAAAGTTCAAAATAATAAACATGGGTATTTTGCAGTAACAGTAGCAATTTGTTCAATGATAAATTATTTCTTTTTCACGGGACAAGTTACATTCTTGATAATATACTTTATATGTAGGTGTAGAAGTGATGATTTCAATATAACGTTTAAGAAATTTGTTTCATTGATGATAGAATCAATATTAGGAGTTATGGTTAGCGCAATAATTTTGTTACCATCATTTTTTGCAGTTATAAATAATCCAAGAGTAGATGATTCATTGCTTGGACACGATATGTTGATATATAATGATAAATTTAGGATTATACGTATTATTCAAAGCTTTTTTATGATACCAGATGTTCCAGCAAGATCAAATTTGTTCTCAGCAAATAGCGCAAGATGGGCGTCAATCGCAGGATACTTGCCTCTTTTCTCAATGGCAGGAGTAATTGCATTTATGAGAGAAAAGAAAAAGCATTGGATGAAAACTGTTACAATCGTATGCATTATTTTTGCTTTTATACCAATTTTGAATTCATCTTTTTATGCTTTTAATTCAAGTTATTATGCAAGATGGTTTTATATGCCGATACTGATTATGTGTGCAATGACAGCATATGCTTTGGATAGTTCAAAAATTTCTTTGAAAAAAGGAGTTCCAATATGTGTTGGAATGTTGATATTCTTTGGAATAGCAGCAATATTGCCTACTAGAAATGAAGATACATCAGTATTAAAATTTGGATCTTTACCAGAATATAAAGGACTTTTTTGGGTTACATTTGGTATAACAGTAATAGGAACTGTGTTATTAATAATTATAGCATATTATGTGAAACGAAATAAAAGACAAATAAAACTTGCATTTAAATTAACAATTGTAGCATGTTTTTTGTGTACAGCAACAGTAACATGGTATGGAGTTTTGCAACATTCTAGGTCATCTGAGTATATAAGTGAAGCAATAAATGGAGCCTCAAAAATTGATCTTCCAGAAGATGATTTTTATAGAATTGATATAAGTTATGCAAAAGATAATTATCCAATGTTTTGGAAAAAGTCTTCAATAAGAACTTTCCATAGTGTTGTTTCACCATCAATTATGGAGTTTTATCAAGGTTTGAATATAAGTCGAGATGTTGCATCAAGACCAAAAACAGAAAGATTTCCACTTAGAAGTTTGTTGTCAGTCAAATATTATTTTAACAAACCATCAAAAGAAGTTTTTGAAATGGAAGGTTTTGAGTATATAGGAAATCAAAATGATTTTGATGTATATGAAAATAAAAATTATATTCCAATAGGATTTACTTTTGATTATTATATGACAAAAGAACAATTTGAGCTTAAGACTAATTATTCTAGAGATGGAATGTTGTTGAAAGCTTTATTGTTAGATGAAAAGCAAATTGAAAAATATAAAAATGTATTGTCTCCTATTCCTGAAAATGAATTAACTGATTATTATACAAAAGATATTTTGGAAAAAGACTGTTTAGATAGAAAAGAAAATGCTTGTCATTATTTTAAAACTAATGGAAAAGGATTTGTTTCTAAAATAAATTTAGATCGTGAAAATTTAGTTTTCTTTAGTGTGCCTTATGACAAAGGTTTCAAAGCGACTGTAAATGGTAAATCTGTTAAAATAGAAAAAGTTGATAATGGTTTGTCAGCAGTTTTATGTCCTGCTGGAGAAAATATTGAAATTGTATTTAAATATTCTCCTCAAGGATTAAAAATAGGATTTATAATATCATTATTTAGTATAATTTTATTAGCAACATATTTGATTATTAATAGAAGAATAAAATATGTTTCAAAAAAATCTGATGATGAAAATTACGAAATAATTAGTACAAAATATAAATAATCGAAAGGAATTTGTATATGCATTTATATGAAAAGAAATTAAACTCAGAACTTATTTACGATGGAAAAATTATTAAAGTCACAAAAGATATTATTGAACTTGAAAATGGAAATACTGCAACAAGAGAAGTAGTTCATCATAATGGTGGAGTGTGTATTGTTCCTATTACTGATGAAAATGAGATAATATTTGTGAAACAGTATAGATATCCTTTTGAAGATACTATTTTGGAAATTCCAGCAGGTAAAATTGATTTAAATGAACATCATGAAGTTTGTGGAAAAAGAGAACTTCGTGAAGAGACTGGAGCAGAAGCTGAGATTTTTGAATATTTAGGAGTTATGTATCCAACAACAGGCTATCTTACTGAAAAAATATATATGTATTATGCAAAAAATCTTACTATGAAAAATCAAAATCTGGATGATGATGAATTCTTGGATGTTGTGAAAATACCTTTTGAGAAGGCACTTGATATGGTTATGACTGGAGAAATAAAAGATGCTAAAACTCAAATAGCTGTTTTAAAAACAGCTAAAATCTTTAATATAAAATAATTAAATAGTTAATTTGTATTTATATAAATAAAAAGGAATACCCCGACACGGTATTCCTTTTTATTATTGTTCGAACTAATTTTTACATATCAACAGGATAAAGTTTTTTTACTAAAATTGAAATCTGGATCTAATAGTTGTTGTTGCGATATAATTAAGTACTGCTAAATTTTTTCGCCATTTGGTAGAACAAAATGGCGTTCAAACTTACATCCTACTGCTTCAGACATTTTTTCTAAATCATAAACAGTGAATTTTTCTCTTTTCATCTTACCGTTTAATGACTGTGGAGTTAGCTGAATTTTTCTGCTAAGTTCAGCAAGACTAATTCCATTTCTAATGCATAGAATTTTGATCTGTTCGTTTACTGTCATTATTTAATCACCTCATAAAAAATATTATGACATAAATCTCTTAAATATTATGTCGAAATTTGTATTTATATATATATTTTTTTGCTATAAAATTTAATTTTATATTTTGCCAAAAAAATATATTATATACTAAGAAGAATTTTTACTACAAATGTATTTATCCAATCGATACACCTGTGTAATAATGCGTTAGGATTTGTTGCCAATTCCAATTTTCGTTTCTAGCATAAAGTTCTGCTCCTTCAGAAGGCATGCCAATTCCATGTCCATATCCATATGAAACAATGTAGAATTTATTGTTTCTATATGAAATATCAAATGCTGGAGAAAAAACATTTGATCCACCCATTATTTTTTCTCTAAATCTAGTTCCTGTTATTGAATAGGTTTTTCCACCAGATTTATAAGTAGATTTTCCACATATAGTTATTAGCTTAACGTAGTTCCCGTCTACACGTTGTGCTATACTAAACCAGTTTGCAGGATCTCCTGTTACTGAAATTCCTGTTTTAGATTGAATAATGTTCTTTACTGTATTTTTTGATAAAACTTTAGTCTCTTTAAACTGTTTTCCTTTATAGTCATATTTGCTTGGTACACTTTTTAAATATGGTATATTACT
Organism: Oscillospiraceae bacterium; assembly: GCA_965226565.1. Classification (GTDB taxonomy): domain Bacteria; phylum Bacillota; class Clostridia; order Oscillospirales; family Ruminococcaceae; genus SZUA-444. The sequence goes on along the minus strand of CBDDDI010000004.1, from coordinate 407,469 downwards.
TCCCCAAGAATTGTGACTTGATAAAGTAGTTCCTGCTGCTGATGTGCAATATACAGCGCATATATATTTTCCGTCATAATATATTGCTTTTCCATCAACTTCTTTGACATATTGTTTTATTTTTTGTGATACGTCTTTTTTTAGTGAAAAGGAAGGCTTTTGTCCTTTGGCTTTACTGTATTTCAAATAGGTAAAGGTTGCTACTGCATGAGCTTTAATAGTTTCTTTATCATAAACAGTTTGGCCTTTTTTTGAACCACTTGTGTAATGCGAACCAACTTCGTTTCTTACTATTTGACATACCAAAGTAAATCCATCTAATGTTACATATCTACGTGATCTTGAATCATAAACAGTGAAAGTTTCGTTAGCATAACTCTTGTTTTTAGGTTTAGTATATTTAGGAGTTGGTTTTGGAGTTGATTTTTTTTGAGATTTAGTTGCAGGTTTAGTTGTAGGTTTTTTAGCAGTCTCTATTTTAGAAGTATTAGATGTTTGCTTACTTGTTAAAGGAATAGAAGTTGCTTTAACACTAACTACTTCTTGAGAGGTATTGTTATTTTCAACAATAGGTTCTGCTATTATATCGCCTGTTGCTTTCATTTTATTTGGTTTAAAATTTGAATAATCACTACACTTATCTACAAAAATGTTAGAAAATATACCAATAAAAAATAAAAACAAAGACGTATATAAAATAATTGATAATTTGAGTTTAATACGCCTTCACACCTTTCGTGAATTAATATGTTAACTGCAGTGGATTATCTAATTACATTGTATTCAACTTCGTGTTTAATGTCAAGAAAAATGCATATATTCATTTTATTTTTGTAAATACACTAAATTTATAAGTTTTAACAAAGTAATTATTTATAATAGTTAACAAAAAATAACCCTATTTTTATTTACCTTATTTTTCCTTGTTTGTTTACAATATACTGTTATAATTATAGTCAGTATATAAAAAAATATACAATTTATTAATAATTGTATCTGTAGTATTATTAATATAGGTAATAAAAAATATTAAATAATATGTTACAAACATATAGACTTTATTATTATTGATTATATGACAAAAATAAAAAGCCTTGATTAATCAAGGCTTTGTGTATTATAAAATTTTAAGTATCAACTTTATATCTTGCAGTTAATGTAACTCCAGTTCCGATTAAAGCTATTATAGCTAATGCAATAAATATTACAGATGAATCTCCAGTCTCACTATTTGAAGTATCACCATCAGCTGCAGTAGGATTTGTTTCATCAGCACTAACTGTTTCTGCATCTGTTTCAGTTTCATCACCAACAGAGTATGTAGGTTGGTCTGATGAAGTTGTTTCATCAGCAGCATTCGGAGCAGTTCCAGTGTTTCCTACCCAACCTTCTGGTGCTGCATTGGATGTTGAGAAATTGAAAAATTTTGTTGCTGGATCTTTATCTTCTATTGTTATCCAAACTTCACCAGATGATAAATTTTCTATATTTTTTGTTTGCGAACCATTTCGTTTTTCAGAAAAAACAAATGAGAATATATTACCTTTTGCATAGGTGAATGTGTACCAACCAGCATTATCAGGATCAACTTGCATAAGATCTCCTGGAGTTACTTTATTTTCACCTTGTGAAGCTGATTCATAATCTCCCCAACCCCATATATGAATTTGTGACCAACTACTATGTGGTTTAACGTGAAGTTTAATTCCTTGTGCCGCAGTTGCTGATGCAGGTACAGTAGACATTATGCCAACTGATATTGCTATTGAAGTTATACACCCCAATGCTTTACCCCATATTTTTTTTATCATAAAAAACACCTTCTTTTATTTATATTATTTGCCTGTTTATTACCTACATTTTACTACAAAATAATAGATATTTCAACTAATTTTGTTGTATTTAAATAAAATTGTTACAATAACAAAAAAACTTTTATGATTATTGTAGAAAAAGCACAATAATATTATCAAGATTGTTTGCATATATTGATTGAAGGAGGTGAGAGTATGGATTTAAAAAACAATGCGATTACAATGAGTGAGATTATGGAAAATCAAACAGCAAAACAATTTTTAATAAGTGAATTAAGTGGATATGTTAATCCACAAATGATTGCATTTGCAGCAAATATGACACTTAATAATGTAATCGGATTTGCAAAAACAAAAATGTCTCAAGATAAAATAGATAATATTTTAAATACTTTAGAAAATATCTAGAAAATAAGTTTCAACTGTGTTACAATTATAATGTAAAGAGTAAAAATAATTTAGCAAGTGTTTATTTATTGGTATATTGCTAATAATAATCACAAATTCTATAAGGAGGATATTTATGATTAAAGACGAATATATTAAATTTGTTTTTCCAAAGAAGAAAACAATTGCGTTAATTGCACATGATGGTAAAAAGCAACAACTTCTTGATTGGGTTATTGCAAACAAACATATTCTTGAAAAACACAATTTATGTGGAACAGGAACAACTGCTAGGCTTATTGCTGAGAAATCAGGTTTACATGTTAGAGGTTATAATAGTGGACCACTTGGAGGAGACCAACAAATTGGTTCAAGAATTACAGAAGGCAAAGTTAATTTTGTTGTATTTTTGTGTGATCCATTGGAATCACAACCACATGATCCTGATGTAAAAGCATTGACAAGGATATGCGCTGTATATGACATACCGATGGCAAATAATATTTCAACAGCTGATTTCATGATAAATTCTCCTTTTATGAGTAGTGAATATGAACATAGCGTGAAAAATTATCAAGCAAATGTTTCCGAAAGAGTATTGAAATTTGTTTAGATTTAAAATAGAGTATCATTTACCTCCATATTTGGAGGTAATTTTGCTGTAAAGAGGTTTATATATTTCAACTAGTTATCTTTTTCCTATCACAAAAACGTCACATAGTAGGTGTAAACTAATAAGCAGATAGATAATATAGCCGCAAATATTATTTATCAATACCCTATCATCGTTGAGACAAAATTTATTAATTTTGAATACAACGATACTCCTTTTTACATAAATTAAACCCTTGCTTTCATTTTTTAGTGATAATATTATCCGTATTTTTATTATCACAGGTACCGTATTGAAAACACAAAAATACCACATCAAAGAAATTTTCTTTGATGTGGTATTGGTTTTATATAGACTTTTTATTTTTCATAATCTGAATATTCAAAATAATCAAATCTAACATTATTATTATTTTTACAAGGGCTATATCCAAACATAGCAACATATGAGCCTGTATGTCCATGACCAGTATGAGGATTAAGATTTGAACCATCTACATCAGTCATATATTCAATCCATTCATTTGGATTCTCAGCATAATAGAAATTATAATTTAATCCTTCTCCAAACACTTTTAAATAAATAGTATTTGAATTTACTTCAATACTTTTTAGAAGTGTTTCTTCTATAGGATTTATAGATTTGTTTTTAACATAAACGTTATTACTTTCACTATCTTTTTGAAGTTCTGTTTTATTAGGTCTTATAGATGATAAATTTAGTTTGAATTTGCCATCTTCTTTTGTAAGATAGAATTTAATATTACATTTATAGTTATAAAAACATGTGATACCTGATTGATCTTTATTATCTAAATCAGCAGTTAATTTTGTAGAAGCATCAAAAATCCATGAAGTTTGTCTTCTTCCAATCCAGCTTACATTAGTTAGATCTTCAGTAATATCATGTTCACTCATTTGCATAATAAGTTGTTTTTTATCTGTATCAATTTCAAAGAAATCATTTTTTTGATTTCTAATAGTGTTCCAAAAATATTCTAATTTCTTAGTTTCAAATAAACTTAAAGAACTTTGTTTTGGAAGAATATGAGGTTTAAGATTAGGAAATGGATGTTCAAATTCAACAACAGCATAAGGTGTGTCAACTTTTGGTCCATCGTCATCATCCCAAATCATAGGAACCATAAAGCTTTCTCTTCCTAAATTACTAATATCTCCAAGTTCTCCAAAAGAATTTTCTTTATAATAGCTTCTTGTTGCAAGACAAACCATATACCAATCACCATTTTGAGTTTCAACTAAATCAGCATGACCTGTTGCAGTAATACCATATGATTTATTTAGATGTTTATGAGACAAAATAGGATTTCTTTCTATTGATTTATATGGTCCAAAAACATTTTTACTTTTAGCCATTGTAACAGTATGAGTGTAACCTGTTCCACCTTCAGCAATCAGCAAATAGTAATATCCATTGCGTTTATAAATATGAGGACCTTCTGGATGAATTCCACCACATCCATCCCAAACACGATGACGATCACCAACAAGTTTAAAGTTTTCTAAATCAATTTCTTGAATCCATATTTCCATATCGCCAAATGCTCTACCAATCTTTTGGCAGTTAGCATGATAATATGCTTTGCCATTATCAAAAAATAATGAGCTATCAATACCTGGAGCGTTATCTAAATAATGAACTTTTGACCATGGACCTTTTGGATCTTTTGCAGTAACAATAAAATTATAATTGTTACTAGGCCATTTTGGTTCAACACATGTTGAAGTAATATAAAAAGTTCCATCATTATATCTAATTGTACAAGCTTGAACTCCTCCAGAAACGTTTACATTATTAAGTCTAAGACCTTGTTCTTCTCTATCAATAGCGTTTCCTATTTGTTCCCAATGAACTAAATCTTTACTATGCCAAATTGGAATAGCTGGAAAGAATTCAAATGATGAGTTTACTAAATAGTAGTCATCTCCAACTCTACATATAGATGGATCTGGATAAAAACCTGGAATTATAGGATTAGTGTAAGTTTTTGAAATTTTATTAAAATCCATAAAATCACTCTTTCTAAGATTAATATAAATTTAGGAAACTTTCAAAATTTAAAAGTTTCCTAAAAAAGTTTTATTTAAACAATTCTGTCTTCGGTTTCTTTATCAAAGAAGTGAAGAGCATCTAGTTCAAGTTCGAAGCGATAATTTGTATCAACATCATAGTCTAAATGACCAGGTCTAGTGATGTAAATGTTATTACCATTTTCCATAGTAGCATGAAGAATTTTTTCTTTTCCAAGAAGTTCAATAATATCAATCTTACATTCTAGAATATTAGTATCATCTTGTGTATTTTTGTTATCAATAAGTCTTTCTGAACGAATACCAAGAACAACTTCTTTGCCTTCAAAATCTTTAAGTTTTTCAGCTTGTTCTTTAGTTGGAGTAACTTTCATAGAAGCAGATTCTGAAACAAAAAGACCATTTTCCATTTTTCCGTTGAATAAATTAATGCTTGGGGCACCAATAAATTTAGCAACGAAAATATTAGCAGGTTTGCTGTAAATCTCAGCAGGCTTACCTACTTGTTGAATTTTACCGTTATGCATCAAAATGATTCTTGTAGCCATAGTCATAGCTTCAACTTGGTCATGAGTAACGTAAATAGTAGTAGTACCAAGATTTTTATGAAGTTTAACAAGTTCAATTCTCATATGCTCACGAAGTTTAGCATCAAGGTTAGATAAAGGTTCATCCATTAAGAATACCTTAGGTTTTCTAACCATAGCTCTACCAAGAGCAACTCTTTGACGTTGACCACCAGAAACATCTGAAGGTTTAGAATAAAGGTTATCAGTAATACCTAATATTTCAGCAGCTTGTTCAACTCTTTCGTGAATAAGCTTTTTAGATTCTTTTCTCATAGAAAGAGAGAAAGCCATGTTTTGATAAATAGTCATATGAGGATATAAAGCGTATGATTGGAAAACCATAGCGATATCTCTATCTTTAGAAGGAATTTCATTAATTCTTTTTCCATCAAAAAGAAGTTCACCTTCAGTAACAGAGTTAAGTCCAGCAATCATTCTTAGCAAAGTTGTTTTACCACAACCAGATGGTCCAAGAATAACGCAAAAGTCTTTATCATCAATAACTGTATTAATATCTTTAAGAGTATAATTTTCTCTACTCTCGTATTTTTTTCCTATTTCTTTTAATTCTATTTTCATAATTATAATACCTATCCTTTCACTGAACCTGTAGCTAATCCAGAAACTAAATGTTTTTGCATAAACAAGAAGAAAATAGTAATTGGAACTGCAATTAATAATCCTCCAGCAGCAAAAGCAGGCTCATTTATAGTTCTTTGGTCACTTATAAGGCTGTATAATCCAGCAGCAAGAGTGTAAGTTTTTGGACTTGTTAGTAATACTTTAGGCATTAAGTAATCCATAAATGGACCAACAAAACACATCAAAGCAATTACTGATAACATTGGACGTGCAATAGGCATAATAATTAATCTATAAACTGTAATATTAGAACATCCATCCATTTTAGCTGCATCATCAAGCTCATATGAAATAGAATCTAAATATCCTTTTAATAAGAATGTGTTAGTAGCAACACCACCACCAGTATAAATAAGAATAAGCATCATTTGTCTAGTGAATCCAGGAACTCTAACTTCTAAGATAGAACTAATTGTGTAGTAAGCAATAATTCCAGCAAAAGTAGGAACTGTTTGTACAACCATTATTGTTAATAAAGAAGCTTTCTTACCTTTAAATCTATATCTAGAATAAGCATATCCAGTAAGTGAAGTTACTATTAGAGAAAGAACAGTAGATCCAAGTGCAATAAACAATGTGTTAAAAACCCAATCAATATAATGAGTGTTTTCAAAAAGATATTTGAAATGTCTTAATGAGAATGAGAAAGTTTCATTAGTTGAAAGGAATCTAGTGTTTTCACCATTAAACGCTGAAAGGAACATTTGGAATAAAGGTACAAGAATTAATAATGTCCAAATTAAAAGGATTAGATACATTACACCAATACCAATTTTTCCACCTAAAGTTAAAGGAGGTCTATCATACAAATATAATTTTTTCTTTTTTCTACTCATATTATTTCACCTCTTTAAAAGACTTACTATTTTTCATGCCAAAGTACGCAAATAGAACTAAGAATATAGTAATCATTGTTGTAATTGCAGCACCTACAGCTTGATAGTGATTATCCATTGTAAGTTTAATTATATATGAAATTAATAGATCGGTTGAACCGGCCAGACTACCATATAACTCAGGATTAAATGGTCCACCTTCGTTAAATAAATAAACTACACTGAAGTTGTTGAAGTTAAATGTATATTGTCCAACTAGCAATGGAGCTGTTTGGAATAATACAAGTGGTAATGTAATTCTTGTTGTTTTTTGCCATGCAGAAGCACCGTCAATTTGAGCAGCTTCGTATAAATCATTAGGAACACCTTGTAAAACACCGGTGAATAAAACGAATATATATGCACTTCCAAGCCAACCTTGCATTAATAGTAAAGTAATCTTAGCTTGAATAGGATCATTTTTCATATCTAAAGATAATCCTGTTAAAGTGTGTATAAGATCAGTTATATAACCTTGTTTTGACATCATAATGCTAAAGAACATTATTGTAACGAAACTTGGAACAGCCCATGGTAATATAAATATACTTCTAAATAATTTTTTACCTTTAATTCTTTCGTTGTTAACAATTTTCGCAAGTGCAAAACCAATAAATATTGCAAGTGATGTTGAAACAACAGTCCAAATTATAGTCCACGCAAGAATTCTCCAGAATATGCTTCCTACCATACCATCACCACTTAAAAGTGTAGTATAGTTATCAAAACCAATCCATGAAAATTTAGTTTGGTGTTTTGGATCCATGTTTGTAAATGAAACTAATGTACCTGTTATTACAGGAATTACAATAATGAAAAGTATTGCAATGAAAGATGGTGAAGAAATCAAATATGGGAAACCTTGTTGTGATAGATTTCTTTTTGATTCAAACCAGTTATTATTTCTAGTTCCTATGTCTTCTTTTTTAGCTACTTTTAAGCAATCTACTAAATTTAAGACTACAATACCAACAGCTAATATTAATAGGAAAACACCAATAAGTCCTTCAATTAGATAAATAATAGATTTATCAATTCTCAGACCATTTTTAGCAAGTGTTATTATACCTTCAATACCAGTACCTTGGTAGTTTCCATAACCAAGAGCATATGGGATGGCACCTATATAAATATATAATGTACCAATAAAAAATACTGCAGCTTTTTTGTATTGTTTGTTTATAAGTTGTCCTACACCTGGGAAAATAGATAAAAGAACAAATACTATTTTTGGAACAGATTTTTGTTTTTCAATTGGTGTATTACGTCTAATGAAAGCAATACCTTCATTTAAAATATTTACTTTCTTTTTATATTCTTTTGTAAGAAGATATCTTAAGTTATATCTTCTTTCTCTTAGACTATAATAAGGAATAGAATTCTTTTTAACAATAATGTCATTTTTATGTCTAAGTTTAAGTTTAACACGTTCTTCCTCAACAACTTTTTTAGGAATTACTCCATCATTAAGTAATTTTTTAAGTTCTTGAATTTTTTCTTTTGCCTCTATTTTTAAAGATTTCTTATATTCTTTTAACTGAGATTTGTCGGTAGATGTAAGTTTAGTAGTTTTAAGCTGTTCTTTTGTGTTATGCAAATTTCTAAAATTAGTATCTAAGAATTCAACAATCTCAGGTAATTGTTCTAGAAGAAAACCTGATATTTTGTAGTTATATTCAGCATCATAAGATAATTCTATATATGGTTGATAAAACTTATGAAGTCTTTTTGCTCTTTCGAGTCTCCAGCTTTGTTTTTTAATTTTGTTATTTAATGTATAGCTTTTATAAAATTTCTTTTTACCTTCTCTTAAACTTTTAAGAAATTCTTTTTCTTTGTTTTTGTAATCAGCAAGTTCTTTTTTATATTTAATAATATCTGCATCATTATTTAATTCTTTAAGTTTATCTGAACGTTCTTTGCCTTTAAAATTTCTTTTTATTTCATTAGTCTTTTTAATAAATAAATTTTTCCTGTCGTAACTTCTATCAATATAATCATAGAGATATTCATCGTACTTTTGCATCAATTCTCCTCCTTTGTATTTTTTAGAGTTTCTATTCTGTGTAAAATAATAAAATTAATTACTATAATAATTGAATAGCTTGCTATTTTCAACATAGATATAGGAAATAGCAGCACAGGCATAAAAAATATTCGAATAAATGAAATTAATATTAGAATAAGCCATAAGATTATGTGCGCTTTACCAAGTTTGAATTTGGTATAATAAAAATATGTTGCGATTGCATAGGATACAGGCACAATTGTGCTTTGAAAAAATCTCATAATTTGTGTTGAAATAAATATATTAAATTCATGTTGTGACATGACAAAATTATTGTCAGCTATTAAATGTTGTTGATATTTAACAAGAGACAATAGTTCTAAAGATTCACAAATTATTAATACACTACAAGCAATAATTAAAAAAATAAAATCTTTTTTTATTAAGTTAACTTTCATAAAATCTCACCTTGATTAATAAATGCAAAGTGCATAAATACACTTTGCATTTATAATTTTAAATATAATCTTTGTATTTTATATTATTAGATTAGCCTAATGTTTTAAAGTAAGACTGCATAGAAAGTTGAACTTTTTTGTAAGCTTGTTCAGCACTTTTTGGTTTAACTGATTCCCATGATAGTACTGCAGTTTCCCAAGCTGATAGAGCTTTTCCTAGTTCAGAGTAGTTTGGTTTTTCAATTGCTGTTTTGTAAGATTTAACAACAGCAGAGATTATTTTTTTGTTGATATCTGAAAGATCAGTTTTCATATAATCTTCTACAGGAACGTTTGGCATAATTTTACCAGCAGCTTCAAATAATTCTTTAGCATATTTTGGATTTAGTAATTCTTTAATTAATTCTTTTGAAAGAGCAGTTTTAGCAGCATTACCTTCAACTCTTGAGTTGATTGCTAGTGCCCAACCTGATTTCCAGTGAGCCATTGGTTTGCCGGCAACTGTTAATTGGTTTAGAGGTAAAACTTCTAAGTTTTTACCGCCATCAGTTGCTTTATTTGCAGAAGCAGCAGCCCAAGGACCTTCAATTAATAGTGAAGTTTTTCCACCATCTTTAAAGTTCTCATCAATATATCCAGCAGCAGCGGCTTTGTCCCAAAGAACTGTTCCGCTTTCATTATGAGCTTTCCAGTATTTATACATTGATTCAAATAATGCTTTATCATCATCTGATAAATCTTTGTAATCTTTTGTAAATTCAGACATTAATTTACCATTTTCATCTTTAGCTAAGAATTTAGATGGAGTTGAGTTAATAACTGAAATAGCGTACCATGAGTTATGAAGTTGTACAAGAACATCTTCTTTGTCTAAGCTATCAAAATCAAATGTTTTTGTAAGATCGATATTTTGAGCTTTAGCATTTTTAGTGTTAGCGAAAAGAATAAGTGTTTCTAAGTTAAATGGCATAGCAAAGTAATCTTCGCCAACTTTAACTAGTCCACCAATACCTTTATCGAAATCACCGAATCCGCCAATTTCTTTAGCCATTTCTTTAGCGTCTATTGCAAGTAAGTTTTCGTTGTCGTTGTGTTCACGAATACCATCTAAAGTAACTGAGAATACATCAGCAACGTCTTTATTAAGAACATCTGTGTTAGTGATTACTTCTAGGTGATCAAAAACTGGAGCCTCAATAATATTAATTGTTGCATTTGGATATTTTTCTTTTACTCTGTCGATAGCAGCTTGGAAATAAGGTTTCCATGCTTTTTCAGCGTGTACTGAAATAGTTTCTGTGGTGTTTGTTAGATCTTCTGCTGTTGAGTCGTTGTCAGTTTTTTTCTTTTGGCCGCATCCTACAGCTGATAGCGCCATTAAGGCAGCTAGGCTAAAAGCAGCAATTTTTTTAGCTTTTTTCATTTTTTCTCCTCCTAAGTTTGCCAATGTAAACGTTTATTTTTTGCATTAGACAAGTTTCATTATATTCGTTTCTATTTATTCAGTCAACAGTTTTAAAGACCTGAACAAGTGTTTTTGGGAATATTGACAAGAAACATGTGTCGCATTGTGCACTTTAAACAAAAAGTAACTTGTGTGTTTCTAATTTTTGTAAATAGCACCCACAATATTCCAGTATAATTGTTGCTTTTTTATTGCCATGTTATAGTAATTTAACAATATAAATATTAACTGTTCATATATTGTTGACAAAAACGTAGGTATAATATACAATTTAATACATTATATTGAGAAACAAATATATTGTAATAAAGTTGGTTTATATGTATTTTTTCAATTTAAATGAAAAAAATACATACGTAGTAAAAATATTTATTTTAAATTAAAAAAGTGAGGTAAAATTATGTCAGAAGTTTTTAGTAACATTAACAAAATCAAGTATGAAGGTGCTAATTCAAAGAATCCATTAGCATTTAAGTTTTATGATGCAGACAGAGTTATATTAGGAAAAACAATGAAAGAACATTTACCATTTTCAATGGCATGGTGGCATAATTTATGTGCAGAAGGAATAGATATTTTTGGTGCTACAACAGCTGATAAAAGTTTTGGTACTATTAAAGGTACAATGGAGCATGCAAAAGCAAAAGTTGATGCAGGATTTGAATTCATGACTAAACTTGGAATAGAATATTTTTGTTTTCATGATGTAGATATTGTTCCAGAAGGTAAAACAGTAGAAGAAACTAATGCGAGACTTGATGAAATATCTGATTATATAAAAACAAAAATGGATGAGACTGGAATAAAATTGTTATGGGGAACAGCAAATATGTTTTCTAATGCAAGATTTATGAACGGCGCAGGCTCAACAAATTCAGCAGATGTTTTTGCACATGCAGCAGCACAAATAAAAAAGGTATTAGATATAGTAGTAAAACTTGGTGGTAAAGGATATGTTTTCTGGGGAGGAAGAGAAGGATATGAAACTCTTTTGAACACAGATATGAAATTCGAGCTTGATAATATAGCAAGACTTATGAAAATGTCAGTAGAATATTCTAGAAAAATAGGATTCACAGGAGATTTCTATATTGAACCAAAACCAAAAGAGCCAATGAAACATCAATATGATTTTGATGCAGCAACAGCAATAGGATTCTTAAAACAATATGGTTTAGATAAAGATTTCAAATTAAATATAGAAGCAAATCATGCAACATTAGCAGGACATACATTCCAACATGATTTAAGAGTTTCAGCTATTAATGGTATGCTTGGAACAATTGATGCAAACCAAGGAGATAATTTCTTAGGTTGGGATACAGATCAATTTCCATCAAATGTATATGATACAACAATGTGTATGTATGAAGTATTAAAATATGGTGGATTAAAAAATGGTGGATTTAACTTTGATGCAAAAACAAGACGTGCAAGTTATACTTTAGAAGATATGTTTTATGGTTATATTCTTGGAATGGACAGTTTTGCACTTGGTTTAATTAAAGCTGCAGAGATTATTGAAGATGGACAAATTGACAATTTTGTTAAAGAAAGATATTCAAGTTTTAATACTGGAATTGGTAAAAAGATTGTTGATAATGAAACTTCTTTAGAAGAACTTGCTGAATATGCTGAAAAAATGGGAGATAGTAAACTTCCTACATCAGGTAGACAAGAGCATTTAGAAGGTGTTGTTAATACTATTTTGTTCAAAGGTTAGTAAGTTATTTATAGGAAACTTTTTATATTTTTAAAAGTTTCCTATTTTTATTATTAGATTATTTTTTTGTGAAAGGATTTCAAAAATGAAATATGTTTTAGGAATTGATTTAGGAACATCAGGAACAAAAACTGTGCTTTTTGATCAAAACGGAACAAAAGTATCAGATTCAACAGTTTTGTATGATATAATACAACTTAAAAATGGTTGGGCGGAACAAGATCCAAATGATTGGTGGAAAGCAGTGATATCAACAGTTCAAGCTGTTTTAAAAGATAGTAAAATTAGTGCTGATGATATTTCAGGAATTGGTATAAGTGGCCAAATGCATGGGCTTGTAATGGTTGATAAAAAAGGTGAAGTTTTAAGAAATGCAATATTGTGGTGTGATGGAAGAACAACAAATGAGTGTGAAGAAATCACAAAAAAAGTTGGAGCAGAAAAACTTATTGAAATCACAGCAAATCCAGCATTAACAGGTTTCACAGCAGGAAAAATTTTATGGGTTAAAAAGCACGAACCAGAAATATATGAAAAATGTTATAAAATATTATTACCAAAAGATTTTTTAAGATATAAATTAACAGGATTATTTGGAAGTGAAGTTTCTGATGCATCAGGAACAAATTTATTTGATATAAAAAACAGGACTTGGTCTAATGAGATTTTAGAAATTTTGGATATAGATAAAGATTTCTTTCCTGATTGTAAAGAATCAGTTGAAATCGCAGGAAATGTTTCAAATGAATCAGCAAAAATAACAGGACTTTCTGAGAATACAGTTGTGTGTTATGGTGCTGGAGATAACGCAGCAGCAGCAATTGGAATGGGAGTAGTTTCAACAGATAAAGCATTCACATCAATAGGAACATCTGGTGTTATTTTTTCACATTCAGACAAACCTAAAATAGACCAAAAAGGTAGAGTTCATACATTCTGTTCAGCAATTCCAAATGGTTATACTATAATGAGCTGTACATTAGCAGCAGGAATGTCTTTGAAATGGTTTAGAGACAATTTTTGTGAAAATGATAATTATAAAATTCTTGATCAAAAAGCAAATAACATACCTATTGGATCAGACAAATTACTTTTCCTTCCTTATTTAATGGGAGAAAGAAGTCCAATACTTGATGAAAAATCCAGAGGAGCTTTTATAGGATTATCAGCAATTCATAATAAATATCATATGACAAGATCAGTTATGGAAGGCATTGTGTTTTCTCAAAAACATTGTTTAGATGTTATAAATGAGCTTGGTGTATATCCAAAAACAATGTATGCATGTGGTGGTGGAGCAAAAAGTGATTTCTGGACACAAATGATGTCGGATGTTTATAATACCGAAATAGTAATAAATCAAAATGATGAAGGACCTGCATTAGGAGTTGCAGTTTTAGCAGCAGTTGCATCAGGTTTATATGATAACATTCAAATAGCTTGTGAAAAAATAATAGAACATAAAAAGAAATATGCTCCAATAAATGATAATACAATAGAATATAATAAATACTATACTATATATAAGGATTTATATAATGTATTAGAACCTAGCTTTAATAAGCTGTATAAAATATAATAAAATAAGAAAAAACCAACTCATACGAGTTGGTTTTTTTAAATGAAATTCTAAAATTCTATTTTCTTATTAATGTAATCTTCAAGATCTTCAATTTTAATTCTTTCTTGAGTCATAGTGTCTCTATCACGTATAGTAACACATCCGTCTTCAAGAGTATCAAAATCGTATGTGATACAATATGGAGTACCAATTTCATCTTGACGACGATAACGTTTACCAATTTGACCAGCTTCATCATATTCAACATTAAATTTCTTAGCAAGTGTTTGATATAATTCCAAAGCAGGCTCTTTAAGTTTTTTCACAAGTGGCAAAATACAAGCTTTTATAGGAGCTAAAGCAGGATGGAAATGCATAACAGTTCTAGTAGCACCATCTTCGAGTTGTTCTTCATCATATGATTCAGTTAAAACTGATAAGAATAATCTTTCAACTCCAAGTGAAGGTTCAATTACATAAGGAATATATTTTGAATTATCTTGAGGATCAAAATATTCAAGAGATTTTGTGCTAGTATTTTGATGCTGAGTTAAATCATAATCAGTTCTATCAGCAATTCCCCAAAGTTCTCCCCAACCAAATGGAAATTTATATTCAAAATCAGTTGTAGCTTTTGAATAGAAAGATAATTCTTCTTTATCATGATCACGAAGTCTTAGATTCTCATCTTTTAATCCTATTGATAATAAGAAGTTTTTGCAGTAAGTTCTCCAGTATTCAAACCATTCCAAATCTGTTCCTGGTTTACAGAAAAATTCAATCTCCATTTGTTCAAATTCACGAACACGGAAAATAAAATTACCTGGAGTAATTTCATTTCTAAATGATTTACCAATTTGAGCAACACCAAAAGGAACTTTTTTTCTGCTAGTTCTTTGGATATTAGCGAAATTAACGAAAATACCTTGAGCAGTTTCAGGACGAAGATAAATTTCATTTTTTGAATCTTCAGTAACACCTTGGAAAGTTTTGAACATCAAATTAAATTGACGAATATCAGTAAAATTAAGTTTACCACAATTAGGACAAACAATATTTTTTTCTTTAATATAGTCCATCATTTTTTCGTTTGACCAACCAGTAACATTAGTTCCATCAAAATCTTCTATAAGATTATCAGCACGATGTCTTGTTTTACAATCTTTACAGTCCATTAAAGGATCAGAAAATCCACCTAAATGTCCTGAAGCAATCCAAGTTTGTGGATTCATAAGAATAGCACTATCAAGACCAACATTATAAGGTGATTCTTGAACAAACTTTTTCCACCAAGCTTTTTTAATATTATTTTTAAGCTCAACGCCTAAAGGTCCATAATCCCAAGTGTTTGCAAGTCCACCGTAGATTTCACTACCAGGATATACAAAACCTCTATTTTTGCATAAAGCAACTATTTTATCCATTGTTTTTTCTGAATTTAAAAGCATTGATTCAACTCCTATTTTATTAAAAACATATACAAAGATTAACTTTGTCATTCTAATTTATTTTATAAGAAATATAAAAATAAGTCAAGAGATATAAGATTAAGCGTTGTCTAAAATAGCATTAACAGGACAAACTTCAGCACAAATTCCACATTGAGTGCATTTATCATAATCAATTGAAGCCAAATTATTAGTAACAGTGATAGCATTAGAAGGACATTTTCTCTCACAAAGTTTACATCCAATACAACCAGTAGAGCAAATAGATTTAGTAACTTTACCAACAGCAGTAGAAGAACAAGCAACATCAATATGTTGAGTTAAAGGACGAATAACAATAAGCATATTAGGACAAGTTTTCGCACAAAGTCCACAACCAATACAAAGCTTTTGATCAACAACAGCAACACCATTTTGTATAGAAATAGCGTTTTCAGGACAAACTTTAACACAATCTCCAAATCCAAGACAACCATTAGCACAAGTTTTTAATCCATTATAAAATCTATTAGAAGCAACACAAGTTTGTTCACCAGTGTAATCATATTTAGAATTAGTTTTATTAGTAGTACCAGAACATTTAACAAAAGCAACATGTTCTATAACATCAACAAATTTAACATCCATGATTTCGCTGATTTTCTTTGAAGTTTCGTCTCCACCAGGTTTGCATAAATTTATAGATTCTCCATCTAAAATAGCTTTAGCATAAGTGTTGCAACCTGAATATCCACAAGATCCGCAGTTTATTTGTGGCAAAACTTCGCATAAAGATTCAAGTCTATGATCCATTTTAACAGCAAAAACTTTTGATACAATAGTTAATAAAATACCTGCAAGTAATCCTAAAACTGCAAAAATTATAATAGGAAATATATATGTTTCAAACATTACTTTTCTCCATTTCTTATAAGTAGTAATATAAAATTTAAACCATTCCAGCAAAGCCCATGAAACTTAACGCAACAATAGAAGCTGATACAAAAGTGATTGGAACACCTTTAAAAGCATCAGGAATATCACAAGTTTCAAGTTTCATTCTTACACCAGAAAATAATAATAATGCTAAAGTAAATCCTAAACCTCCTCCAATAGCGTTGGATAAAGAGTTTATAAAATTAAGTTCATTATCAATATTAAGTAAAGTAACTCCTAAAACAGCACAGTTTGTTGTGATTAAAGGAAGAAAAACTCCAAGAGATTTATAAAGAGGTGGAATAGTTTTTTTCAAAATGATTTCAACTATTTGAACAAAAAGAGCTATAATCAAAATAAATGCAACAGTTCTTAAATATTCAAGACCAAAAGGTTTAAGCAAAAATGTGTATATAGGATATGTGACAATAGTAGCAGAAACCATAACAAAGATTACAGCTATGCCCATTCCAAATGCACTGTTTACTTTTTTTGAAACTCCAAGAAAAGGACAAATTCCCATAAATTTTGATAAAACTAAATTATCTATTAACATAGCACTAATAAAAATAGTGAAAAATTCTTTCATTATCTGTGACCTCCTTTGTTTCTACAAACTGAAGCATTTGCACAACCTGCGCATCCTAGCTCTTTTGGAGGTTTTTTATTAGACAATTTATTTATCAAAGCAATCAGTACTCCAAGCACAAAAAATCCACCTGCTGGCATAATAAATATTAACATTGGTTCAGATGAAATAACAGGTAGTTTGTATCCAAAGAAAGTTCCTGAACCAAGAATTTCTCGTATTGAACCCATTAAAAATAATGCCATAGTGAATCCAAGTCCCATTCCAATTGCGTCTAAAATAGATTTTCCTACATTGTTTTTTGAAGCAAAAACTTCAGCTCTTCCAAGAATAATACAATTTACAGTAATAAGTGATAAAAACAATCCCAAATTTGAATGTAATGATGGCATATAAGCTTTCATCAAAAAGTCTATTAGTGTTACAAATCCAGCAATTATAACAATAAAAGATGGTAAACGAACTGTTTTTGGAATAACATTTTTAAGAAGTGAAATAACTATATTAGATCCAATTAATACAAAAGTTGTTGCAATTCCCATACCAATTCCGTTAACTGCCATTGTTGTAACAGCTAAAGTTGGACACATTCCAAGTAAAGTTACAAGAGTAGGATTTTCTTTAATCAATCCTTTAGAAAATTCTTTAAAATTACTCATTACACATCCTCCTTGTTTTTTAGATCAATAATTTCATTATGTTTATCATTAAATAGTTTTAAAGCAGTAGATACAGCATTTTTAACACCTTTTGAAGAATAAGTTGCACCAGAAATACTGTCAACTTGTTTTATTTTTTCCAAATCATTAATATCATTAAATTTTGATAAGTAATTTTCATTATTAACTTTTGTGCCAAGTCCAGGAGTTTCTGAAATTGAAACTATTTTAACGCCTTTAATATTTTTGCTTTGATCAATTCCAATTAAAATATCAAGGCCATCTTTTTTATAACCTTTTACAACGATTTCAAAAATAATATTATCATTATTAGAATTCACAATTATATTTTTAGCTATATCAAAAGTTAAAACTGTTTTTTGATTATTGTCATCTGTTTTTGTTAGAATTTTGTAATCAGCATCTCCAAAAATACTAACACATCCAGATTTTAAGTCATCTGTTAAAATACCTGTATTATCGACATAAGTAACGTTGTAAGCAACAACCAATAATGCGCAAACAACAATACATATCATTGTCAATACAACAGAAGGCATAATTTTATTTTTCATCTATGCATCTCCTTTATCGGATGTGATCTTTTTAATACCAATAGGTTTTTGTTTTGTGTATTTATCTATATATGGAGTTAAAATATTCATTAGCAAAATTGAATAAGAAACACCTTCAGGCATATTGCCCCAATATCTTATTGCAAAAGTGATAAATCCACAACCAATTCCAAAAATGATCTTACCTTTTATTGTTATAGGTGTTGTGGAATAATCAGTTGCCATAAAAAATGCTCCAAGAAATAGTCCACCAGAAAGAATTTGATATAATGGATCAGTTCCAGCAATAGCTGAAAATAACGCAACAGATCCAATAAAAGCTAATGGAGTTGATGGAGAAATCGCTCTTGCTGCAATTAAAAGTATTCCACCAATTAATAAAGCTAACGCACTTGTTTCTCCAATACATCCACCTACTGTGCCAAAAAACAAATCTTTATATGATGCTGCTTTTGTTACTAAAGGAGTTGCGTATGATTGTAAATCAACTTTATCTATGTAATAAAAAGGTTTGACCCAATTACTCATATGGCTTCCAAAAGATACAAGTAAAACAATTCTGGCAACAATAGCAGGATTAGCAAAATTTTGTCCAATGCCTCCAAAAAGTTGTTTTACAATAGTAATTGCAACAAAATTTCCTATTACAACAATCCATAAAGGAATAGTCACAGGAAGGTTAAGAGCAAGAATAACACCAGTTACAGCACTGCTTAAATCAGAAATAGTTTGAGGTTTTTTCATCAAAATTCTTGTTATATATTCAAATCCAACAGCAGATATTACAGATGTCAAAATTACTAATAAAGCTCTTGGACCAAAAATAATTCCAGCTGAAATAACAGATGGTAATAAAGAAATAAGAACTAACATCATTATTTTTTGTGTAGAAATGTTATTTCTCATATGTGGTGATGATGATACATTTAATAATTTCACTAAGTTCATCCTTTCAAAATTTTTATATAAGGAATATTATTATTTTTTAAATAGTAATTGTTTTGCAAGCTGATTTTTCTCTGCTAAATTTCTGTTAGCAGGACAAACATAAGAGCAGCTTCCACAATTCATACAAAGTGTCACATGATACTCTTTAAGTGTGTCTAAATCTTCATTATCATAAGCCTTTTCAAAAATCATAGGCATAAGATTAAATGGACATGCTCGCATACAATTTCCACATTTAATACAGTTAGTAGTGATTGGTTTTTTAGTTTCTTTTAAAGAAATAATAGCGTTGTTTGTTTTTGTAATAGTAGAATTTATATCATAAATACACATTCCCATCATCATTCCTCCGGAAATAATTTTATGAGAAGTTTGTATATTGGTTTTGGCAAAATTCATTATATCTGTAATAGGAGTTCCTATTGGAGCAATTATGTTGCATGGATTTTTAACATTATCACCATCAACTGTAATCCTTTTTGAAATAAGAGGCATGCCAGTGTTAATGTATTTGTTTATAAAAGAAGCAGTAGAAACATTTAAAACAATAACATTTTGGCTTAAAGGTAATTGACCTTCTTCAATTATTCTTCCTGTTGTGGAATAAACCAAAACTTTTTCTGCACCTTGTGGATAAGACGATTTTAATTTTACAACATTTATGTTATCAAAATCTGTAAATTTTTGTTTTAATAATTCAATAGCCTTTGGTTTATTGTCTTCTATTCCAATATAAACATTTGGAATATTTAAAATTTTAGAAATAAGTTTTATTCCATCAACAACATCTTTTGTGTTTTCAATAATTTCTCTATAATCAGATGTTATATAAGGCTCGCATTCAGCTGCGTTAATAATAAGGCTGTCAACAGGATTTTTTTCAGGATCAAAATTTAATTTTATGTGTGTAGGAAATCCAGCACCACCAAGTCCACAGCAACCACTTTCTTTAACAGCTTCAATAAAACTATTTTTATCAGTGATAACAGGTGGTTTTATTTCATCAAAAACAGTTTGCAATCCATCTGTTTCAATTTCTATAGC
Source organism: Oscillospiraceae bacterium (assembly GCA_965226565.1). Taxonomy (GTDB): domain Bacteria; phylum Bacillota; class Clostridia; order Oscillospirales; family Ruminococcaceae; genus SZUA-444. The sequence goes on along the minus strand of CBDDDI010000004.1, from coordinate 387,125 downwards.
TTTGCAAGTTTTTCCGTTAGCAAGAATTATGTCAGAAATAGCAGTAACTTTTCCAGAAACACTTGAATGAAGTGGAGTTGAAACAAAGTTCTCACTCTCACCTATTTTCTGACCGACATATACTTGCTCACCTACTTTAACAAGTGACTCACATGCAGCTCCAATATGTTGACCAAGCGAAAGCTTAACTTTTTTAGGTATATCTAAAATAATAGTTTCAGCATTTGAAGTGTTTTTCATATGAGGAATCTTAATTCCATTTAGTTTCATATAAAGTCTCCTTTTAGATAATATATATAAATTTAACGTGCTAGACATTATTAAAAATTTAACAATGTCTATAAAAGCAAAAATGCTGGCAAGACAAGTCTTACCAGCTATGATTTTTGTTGTAAAAAATCACATTTGTTAATATTATGTTGTTAAATAAAATCTAGTGATTAGATTATTATTGAAATTAAGCTGAATAAATGATAAACTATAAATATTGCATTTTTATTTTTCAGCATTTGTAAGTATGTTGATTTTAGCTTCGCTGTTTTTAATAAGATTAACCATTGAAGAATATTGTCCAGCAAATTCTTCTGATAATCCTGCTGTTGTAATAGACAATTCTTCACTATCTTCAACAGTATCGTTATCTTTAAATTTTATGCCGTCAGCCGTAGCTTTAGCACAAGCATAAGACATTTGCATAGCAGCATTCGACATTCCTTCCGAAACTGTTTTCGGAACAGTGAAAAAATTTTCGTCATTCTTTTTATTTGAAGAGAAAATCACTCTAAACATTTGATAAATACTAAGCATTAAATAACTTGAAACTTCTTTAATCAAGGCTTTTGATTTGCTTTTTTGAAGAAAAGCAAATAAGACATTAAGAGAGTTTACGATAAGTTTTTTATTAAAAGTAACCATCACACTGCCATTTAGAGATTTGTCTTTTTTTAATTCCTCATCAGGAATTTCGTCGACAGTAATTGTTTTGCCTTGTGGTTCTGGAGAACGTCCTAAGAGATAGTCGCAAGAAACATCGTAATAATTCGCTACTTTAACAAGGAAATCAAGTCCACATTCTCTTTTTCCTTTTTCATAATGAGATAGTAAACCTTGCGATACTCCTAAATCGGTCGAAGCTTTTTTTTGACTAATTCCACGTTCTTTCCTTAACAATGTTAAAACTCTGGAGAAATCAGCATTCAATCTGCACACCTCTTTTAAATAATAAAAAATTATCGGCTAAAAAACCGATAAACAACTCAACTATTAGTAAATTATATATTACTTCTTACAATTTGTAAAGACTAAAATCGAAAAAAATTTTACCTTGTAATTTTTGGTTTAATATAGTTAATGTTTGTAAGGAAATTAAGTATAAAATTAAATTTTTAAATAAATGATAAGGAGAATTTTATGAAAGGTTATCACCTTAAACTTATTCGTCATGGCTGGACAGAAGAAAACACTAAACTTAGGTATATTGGAATAACAGATAATGCTTTGTCTCAAAAAGGAAAAGATGAGTTATTTCAAAAAAAAGATAAATTTGATTATGATAGTGTCCAAAAAGTATATTGCAGTCCTTTGAAAAGATGTGTTGAAACAGCAGAAATACTTTATCCAAATAATTTTATTCATGTTGTTGAAGGACTTAGAGAAATGGATTTTGGAGATTTTGAGAATAAATCTGCTGAGGATTTAATGGATAATAAAAGCTTTCAAGAATGGCTTAAAGGTGGAATTGACAATGCTCCACCAAATGGAGAAAGTACACGTAATACTTTAGAAAGAAGTTATGAAGCATTTGATGTTATATTAAAAGATATGATGGAAAATGGTTTCACAAACTGTGCAGTAGTAACACATGGTGGAATAATAATGAACTCTTTAGCTTGTTTTGGATTGCCAAAATATAAACCTATGGATTTAGCTCCAGAAGTTGGAGAAGGATTTGAGTTAATGGTTACAACTCAAATGTGGCAACAAAGCAATGCATTTGAAATACTTGGACGTTTTCCATATAACAAAATAGATGAAGACAAAATAAATTCTGAAAGGTTTGATAGTGATGAATATTAATGAAAAATTAGCATCTGAATTTTCTTTGAGGAATGAGCAAGTTGACGCAACAGTGAAACTTATTGATGATGGTAACACAATTCCTTTTATTTCAAGATATAGAAAAGAAGTAACAGGTTCACTTGATGATCAAATTCTTCGTGAATTGAACGATAGACTCAACTATCTTAGAAATCTTGAAAAAAGAAAAGAAGAAGTAATTGCTTCAATTACAGAACAAGAGAAAATGACAGAAGAGTTGCAACAAAGCATTAGCAAAGCTGTTACTTTAGCTGAAGTAGAAGATATTTATAGACCATTTAAACCAAAAAGAAAAACAAGAGCTTCTGTTGCACGTGAAAAAGGTTTAGAGCCACTTGCTGATATAATTATAGAGCAAAAACTTGATACTGATGTAAATACAGTTGCTAGTGATTATGTTGATGAAGAAAAAGGTGTTAAAAATATAGACGAAGCTGTTGCTGGTGCGTTAGATATAATTGCTGAAAATATTTCTGATGATGCTCAAATGCGTAAAAAGATAAGAACATATTTTTTAGCATATGGAGTTGTTACATCAAAAGCTACTGATGAAGAAGCTGAAAGTGTTTATACAAATTATTATGATTATAAAGAACCTGTTTCAAAAATGGCTGAACATAGAGTTCTTGCTATTGATCGTGGTGAAAGAGAAGGCTTTTTAAAAATCACGGTTGATATTGAAGAAGGTAAAAGTTTAACATTTTTGACTAGTAAGTATTGTGAAAACGAAAGTGAATGTGGCAAACTAGTTTATTTAGCATGTGAAGATTCTTATAAGAGATTGATTTATCCATCAATTGAAAGAGAAATAAGAGCAGAATTGACTACAAAAGCTAGCGAACAAGCTATTAAAGTTTTCTCATCAAATTTAAGCCAAATTTTAATGCAACCTCCAGTAAAAGGAACTGTAACACTTGGGCTTGATCCAGCTTACAGAACAGGATGTAAAATTGCTGTTGTTGATGACACAGGTAAAGTTCTTGATACAACAGTTATTTATCCAACTCCACCTCAAAGTAAAGTTGAGCAAGCAAAATCAACAATAAAATCTTTGATTTCAAAACATAAAGTAACAACAATAGCTATTGGAAATGGAACAGCTTCTCATGAAAGCGAAGTTTTTGTTGCTGATTTATTAAAGGAGATTCCTGAAAAAGTTAGTTATATGGTTGTTTCAGAAGCAGGAGCGTCTGTATATTCTGCATCAAAACTTGCTGCACAAGAATTTCCTGAATATGATGTGTCTTTAAGGAGTGCTGTTTCTATTGCAAGACGTTTGCAAGATCCACTTGCTGAACTTGTTAAAATTGATCCAAAAGCAATTGGTGTTGGACAATATCAACATGATATGCCTAAGAAAAGACTAGATGAAGCTTTAACAGGCGTTGTTGAAGATTGTGTTAACTCAGTTGGAGTTGATTTAAACACAGCTTCACATTCATTGTTTTCATATATTTCCGGAATCAATGCAACTGTTGCAAAAAACATTGTTGCTTATCGTGAAGAAAACGGAAGTTTTTCTGATAGAAAACAACTTTTAAAAGTTCCTAAGCTAGGTAAAAAAGCTTTTGAGCAATCAGCTGGATTTTTAAGAATTATAGATGGTAAAAATCCATTAGATAATACTTCTGTTCATCCAGAAAGTTATAAAGCAACAAAAGAATTGCTTGATCGTTGTTCATTTAACCTAACTGATATTTCACAAAATAATCTTGAAGATTTAAATGATAAAGCAAAACAAATAGGTATATCAAAAATGGCAGAAGAAATTGGTGTTGGTATTCCTACTTTAAGAGATATTATTTCTGAGCTTCAAAAACCTGGACGTGATCCACGTGATGAATTGCCAGCTCCACTTTTAAGAAGTGATGTTATGGATTTAAAAGATTTGACAGTTGGTATGGAACTTAAAGGTACTGTAAGAAATGTTATAGATTTTGGTGCTTTTGTTGATATTGGTGTTCATGAAGATGGTTTGGTACATATTTCACAATTGTGTGATAGATATATAAAACATCCACTTGAGGTTGTTAAAGTTGGAGATATAGTTAATGTTCGTGTTATTGATGTTGATTTGAAGAAAAAAAGAATAGCACTTACTATGAAAGCTTTAAAACAAGCTTAAAAGGAATGTTGTTGTGAGAAAAATTACTTTTGTTGTTAAAGAATCAGATAATAATAAAACTGTTATGAAATTTCTTGTTAACAATAATGTTAGCAAACGTTTGATAACTAAATTAAAGAGAACTCCAAACGGTATTACAAGAAATAATCAACATGTTAGAACTATTGATAAAATATCTGTTGGTGATAAAATTCAGCTTGTTTTAGATGATGAAAAACAGCTCGAAAAAAACAGCTTTTTAAATGTTCCTGTTTTATATGAAGACGAGGATGTAATTGTCTTTGATAAGCCTCCTAAAATGCCTGTGCATCCATCTCATGGACATTTGCTTGATACATTAGGTAATTATTATTCAAGCTGTTGTAATGGCTTGTCATTTCGTCCTATTAATAGGCTTGATAGAGATACATCCGGAATTGTGGTTGTTGCTAAAAATAGTTTTAGCGCTACTTTTATTCAAAGTAATATGAAAAAAACTTATTACGCTATTTGTTTAGGAACACTTAAAAATGATGATACTATTAATAAGGCAATTGCACGTGAAAATGATTCTATAATAAAAAGATGTGTTAGAGATGATGGTCAACAAGCAATTACACATTATAAAGTTCTTTCTAATAATGATAAATATACATATTTAAAAATTAATTTAGAAACAGGAAGAACACATCAAATAAGAGTGCATTTTTCTTATATAGGACATCCTTTGGCAGGAGATACGATGTATGGTGGAGATTGTGAAGATATTTCAAGACAAGCTCTTCATTGTAAAGAAACAGAGTTTGTACATCCAATAACAAAAGAAAAAATTTGCATATCATCAAAGTTGCCTGATGATATGCAAAGTCTTTTAAGATAAAACTGTATTAAACACTAGTAAATTAATATATACTATATATAAAGGAGAAAATATGGAAAAGATAAAAAGTTTTCAAGTAGATCATACAAAATTTGGTGTAGGAATGTATACTTCGAGAATAGATGATGATATAGTAACGTATGATGTTAGAATGGTTAAACCAAACAGTGGGGGGTATCCATCTAGTGCATCGCTTCATACAATTGAGCATATTTTTGCGACATTTGTAAGAAACAGTGAAATATCAGATAAAGTAATTTATGTTGGACCAATGGGATGTAGAACAGGATTTTATCTAGTTGTAAGAAATATGGATCCAAAAGATGCAATAGAGTTAGTAAGAAAAACAATGAAGTTTATAATAGAGTTTGATGAAGAGATTCCTGGTTGCACTAAAGAAGAATGTGGGAATTATAAGGAACATAATCTTGAAGAAGCGAAAAAAGATGTAAAAAGCATATATAATGCTTTAGAAGGCTATAATGAAGAAATGTTAGATTACAATTGGCATTTTAGACAAACTTAAATAGCGACTTCAGTCGAAATGTATGAAAAACGTTGGTATTTTTACACAGTTCAATAAAAACGGTTGATTTTAATCACAAATTAGATATAATGTAATAGTTGTAACTAATTTGTAACCGAGAAGAGAGGAGTTGTAACAATGCCATTTTTTGCAAAGAGTCAAAGGAGTCAAGATAAAGCTGAAAAGCAATCTGCTAATTTTATATCTTTACTAAAAAATATGTTTATCATTATATATAAAAGTTTTGTAAAGCACATGGTCTTAGTTGGTGCTAACATATTCCATTATAGTAAATTTGCATTTTTAAAAGTTATTAATGTATTTAAATTAGCTTTTCTTAATTTAGCTAGTTTTGTAAAAAGATATGCTGGACGAGTAAGTAGTTCTGTACGTAATATTACTAAGAAACCAGTTAATCGTTTTTTAGAAATGAAAGAATCTGCTTTAGAATCAATTGAAAAAGTAGGAAAAATTACAGCTTTAAAACAATATATATCTAAAGTGAGTAAATCTTCTTTTAAAAAACATGGAAAATTAAATACAATATTGAATTATGCATTACCTATCGTTAGTGTTGTTGCAGTGTTTAGTGTTATAGTAAGTAGCGCAACTACTCAATATGCTATTCAAGTTCAAGCTAATGGTAAGAATATAGGATATGTTGCTAAAGAACAAGTTGCTGATCAAGCTGAAGAAGTTCTTCAAGATCGTATACAATACGTTCCTGGTGATGAAGCAATAGAAATAAAAACAAAGCTATCTATGAAAAAGGTTAATCGTAATGAGATTATTTCAGCAACTGAACTTGCTGAAAAAATGATAGAAAGCTCTGATGTTAAGACAATTGATGCTTATGGTCTTTATATTAATGGAGAATTTTATGGTGCTGTTAAAAGTAAATCAGCTATTAGTAGTACTTTAAATTCAATTCTTAATGAATATAAGACTGATGCTAAAGATGAACAAGTTGAATTTGTTGATAAGTATCAAATTAAAGAAGGAGCTTATCTTGAAACAGGTGTAATTAGTGAGAATGAACTTGTTAGATTACTTAAGAGTGACAAACAAGTAGAATCACATTATACTGTTGTTGCTGGAGATAGTCCTACTTATATAGCTCAAAAGGTGGATGTTCCTTATTCTGAGCTTAAAGCTTTAAATCCAGGTATAGAGAAAAAATTGCCTATAGGTTCTAAAGTTTTATTAAATAAAGCTGTGCCGTTTGTATCTGTTCGTGTAAATAGAACAGTTGAATATACTCAAAGCATTCCGTATGAAACAACAAAAGTTAATAACTCATCAATGTATAAAGGTGAACAAAGAGTTATTACAAAAGGTGTTGAAGGTAAACAAAAGGTAATTGCAAAAGTATCGTATATTAACGGTACTGAAGAAAAGAAAGATATAGTTTCTAAGGAAGTTATATCAAAACCTACAACTCAAAAAGTTGCAGTTGGTACAAAATCAACAGCAGCTCCACAAAGATTGGTTTCTGCAGCTAAAGGACAATATATGTGGCCAACAACAAGCAGCAGAATCTCATCATACTTCTATGAATATCGTTCTGGTGGAAGACATAAAGGAATAGATATTCCAAGTGGAGGAAGACATATACCTATATATGCTTCAAGAGATGGAATTGTTGTTCAAGCAGGAAGAAATGGTAACTACGGAAACTGTGTTACAATAAGCCATGGTAATGGATATACTACTCGTTATGCACATTTAAGTAGCATATCTGTAAGAACAGGTCAATCAGTAAACAAAGGCGACCGAGTTGGGATTATGGGTAATACAGGATTGTCATTTGGAATACACTTGCATTTTGAAGTGAGATATAATAACATTCCTCAAAATCCACTTAACTATGTAAGCAGACCATAAAACAAATAAAAAACAAATATAAATGCTCTCAATATTTTGAGGGCATTTTTTTATTTTATATTTATAGTATATATGGTTACTTTGTAAATGGTTACAAAACGGAAAAGAGAATTTATGTGTATAAAATTAATATAAAAAATCAGTGCAAAAATTGATATAAATGTAAACAATTATGAAATAGATAAAATATAAAATCAATTGACAATTTAAACAAAAATAAGTAACGTAGTTTGTGTTTTTATATAATCTTTGGTAATATTTTTTAACCAAGACACCAAAATTATTGAATTTGCTGTAAAATAAGGTATAATGTAATTATTGTAACTAATTTGTAATAAGTCAAAAGGAGGTGTGGCGGTGGAAGAATACTCAAACAATGAATTTGAAATTCCAGAATATAAAAAACAAAGAAAAGGCATATTTTATTTTATAAAAGTTATATTCAAAGCTTTTAACAACCATATGACATCTGTTGGAGAAAGCGTTTGTTCACATAGTAGATTTTTTAGTAAAAACATTTTAGGTAAAATAAGTAGAAAAATAGTAAAAGCAATTAGATTAAGTGGATTGTTTATGAATCAACTTGTTTTGAGTATATTAAAAAAGCCTATAAAATGTTGTTACGAAGTGAAAGAAGGCACTTTAGAATCAATTGAAAAGGTTAGTGACTTAATAGTATTAAGACGTCAATATAAAAATGAAAAAAAACTAAATAAGAAAAAGCATAGTTCATTTAGAACTGCTATAAATATAATTATGCCATTTGCTGCTATAGCTTTTGTGGCTGTTGTGGTAATGGATGGTGTTACAACTCACTATGCACTTAGAGTAGAAGCAAATGGGCAAAGTATTGGATATATTGCTGAAGAAGAAATTGCAACTAGAGCTGAAGAAGTTATGCAAGATCGTATACAATATGTAACTGGAGACGATGTAATAGAAGTTAAGACAAAATTGTCTATGACTAAAATTCAAGATAATAATGACGATGTTATTTCTGCTGATGAGCTTGCTGATAAACTAATAAAAAGTTCAGATGTTAAAACAGTAGAAGCATATGGATTATATATAAATGATAAGTTTTTTGGAGCAGTTAAAGATAAGTTAGCAATTGAAAACACATTAAAATCTATTATGGATAAATATAAAACAGATTCAAAAGATGAAGTTGTTGAATTCGTTGATAAATATGATATAAAAGAAGGTTTGTATCTTGAAAATGGTGTGATCAGCAAAGAAAGCATTGTTGGAATGTTAAACGGAAACAAGAAAAATGATAAATATTATACTGTTGCTAGAGGAGATACTTTGAAAAGTATAGCACAAAAGCAAGGAGTTTCTGTTACACATCTTAATGAGCTTAATCCAAAACTAGGAAAATATTTAAAAGCAAGAGATCATATATTATTAGAAAAAGCAGAACCTTTTGTTTCAGTTAGAATAAATAGGACAGAAGAATATACACAAAATATTTCTTATAAAACAAATAGTGTTAAAGATCCATCTTTATATTATGGTGTGAAAAAAGTTCTTCAAAAAGGTTTAAATGGTCAAGAAAAGATAGTTGCTAAAGTTTCATATATTAATGGTGATGAAACTAAAAAGAATATAATATCAAGAGATATAATAAAAAAACCAATAGAAGAAAAAATAGCAATTGGAACTAAATCAACTGATGCACCAACTAGATTAATATCAGCATCAGGAGAAGGATTTATGTGGCCAGTTGGAGGCTCAGGAGGATATATAACATCTTTCTTTGGAGAAACACGTGGCAGAAGAAGTTATCATAAAGGTTTAGATATTGCAAGCGGAGGAACACATTTGCCTATATATGCATCAAAAGCAGGTAAAGTCGTTGCAGCTACATGGGATAAAGGATATGGAAGTTATATATTAATAGACCATGGAGATGGATATGTTACTCGATATGCTCATTTGAGTTCAAAAAGTGTTAAATATGGACAAACTGTTGGAAAAGGACAAAAAATAGGAATCATGGGAAGCTCAGGTAATTCAACAGGTATACATTTGCATTTTGAAGTAAGAGTAAATGGAGCAGTAAAAAATCCGAGAAATTATATTAAAAAGCCATAAAAACAAAATAAAAAGTGCTTTCTATAAAAAAGTAGAAAGCATTTTTTTAATGTTAATATTATAATGCTTGACAATGAATGAGTAATTGTGTATAATACGTTAGTGATGTAAAGTTAATTGCTTTACACTTTGGAAATATTTTATAATAAATGAGGTGAGATTATTTCTAAAAATTTAAAAATTTCGGTTTTGTTAGATTTTTATGGAGATATTCTTACAGAAAAACAAAAAGATGTCCTTGAGCTTTATTATAATGAGGATTTGTCTTTAGCAGAGATTGCTGAACATCAACTTATTTCTAGACAAGGTGTACGTGATAGTATAAAAAGAGGAGAAGAAACTCTTTTGGAGCTAGAAGATAAATTGCATATGGCAAAAAAGCTAACTGATTTATCACATTTGCTAGATAATATAAAAGAAGTATGTGAGAAAATATATGACGAAAGTTCAACGTATAATTTTTCTAAAAATATTATTGAAGAATCAAAAGAAGTGCTTGAACTTATTGAACAAAATCGAAATCTACTAGAATAAATATTAAGAGGTGTAAAAATGGCGTTTGAAGGTCTTTCTGAAAAATTAGGTGGCGTGTTTAAACGTCTTAAATCACGAGGAGCTCTTAGCGAAAGTGATGTAAAAGAAGCAATGCGTGAAATTAGACTTGCTTTGCTTGAAGCTGATGTAAGCTACAAAGTCGTTAAAGATTTTGTTGCTAAAGTAACTGAACGATCTGTAGGAGAAGAAGTTTTAAAAAGCTTAACACCTGGACAACAAGTTATAAAAATAGTAAATGAAGAACTTTGCTCTTTAATGGGTGAATCAAATTCTAAAATAAAAATGCCATCATCTGGTCCATGTGTAATAATGATGTGCGGATTGCAAGGTAGTGGTAAAACAACACATAGTGCTAAGCTTGCAAAAATGTTTAAATCGCAAGGTAAAAGACCATTGCTTGTTGCTTGTGATATATATCGTCCTGCTGCTATTGACCAACTTAAAATTGTTGGAGAAAAAGCAGATGTAAAAGTATTTGAAATGGGACAAATTAATCCAGTTAAAATTGCAAAATCAGCAATGAAACATGCCAAAGATTATGGCAATGATGTTGTTATTATTGATACAGCTGGTAGACTTCATATTGATGAAGAGCTTATGGGCGAACTTAAAGATATAAAATCTGAAGTAAATCCAAATGAAATTGTTCTTGTTGTTGATGCAATGACAGGTCAAGATGCTGTTAATGTTGCTAAATCATTTGATGAAGCACTTGGTATAAATAGCGTTATGCTTACAAAACTTGATTCTGATACAAGAGGTGGTGCTGCACTTTCAGTACTAGCAGTAACAGGAAAACCAATTAAATTTGTTGGGCTTGGAGAAAAGCTTGATGAATTTGAAGTGTTCCATCCAGAAAGAATGGCATCAAGAATTTTAGGAATGGGAGATGTATTAACTCTTATTGAAAAAGCTCAAACAACAGTAGATGAAAAAGACGCTAAGAAAATGGCTAAGAAATTAAAAGAAAATTCTTTTGATTTGGATGATTTATTAGATCAAATGCGTCAAATTCAAAAAATGGGCTCATTAAAATCAATTGTAGGTATGATACCTGGAGTTGGGAACAAAATAAATGATATAGATTTAGATGAAGGCCAAGTGCAATTAAAACGTACAGAAGCAATAATTCAATCTATGACTATAAAAGAACGTAAAAAACCATCAATTGTAAATCCTTCTAGAAAGCGAAGAATCGCAGCTGGAAGTGGAACAAGAGTTGAAGACGTTAATAAATTATTAAAACAATTCCAACAAATGCAGAAAATGATGAAACAGTTTACTGGTGGAAAAGGCAAAAAGAAAAAAATGATGTTGCCTGGTCTTGGAGGTTCAGGATTTCCTGGATTATAATAAGTTTTTATCCTCTAAAAGAGGTTAAAATATAAAGTCAATTATTGGAGGTGACTACACAATGGCAGTTAAAATTAGACTAAGAAGAATGGGTGCTAAAAAAGCTCCTTTTTATCGTATAGTTGTTGCTGACTCAAGATATCCTAGAGACGGAAGATTTATTGAAGAAATCGGTTACTACGATCCAACTAAAGAGCCTTCAGTTGTTAAAGTTGATGCTGATAAAGCTAAAAAATGGATTGCTAATGGAGCTCAACCAACAGATACAGTTAAAGATATTTTCAAAAGAAATGAAATTCTTTAAATTCTGTTAATGAATGCCTTTTTAAGCTGAATTAATCAGTAGGAGGTTAACATGGAAAAATTACTTGAAACTATCGTTGCTGGTTTAGTAGAAGACAAAACAGCAATATCAGTAAAGGTAGACGAGCCAAATGCAGACGACGTAATAGTATATCATCTGCATGTTGCTCCTGAAGAAATGGGCAGAGTAATTGGTAAGCGTGGTAGAATTGCGAATGCAATAAGAAATATCATGCGAGCATCTGCTGCTATGCAAAATCAAAAAATCATGGTCGAAATAGACTAAGATTAAAACAGCTCTTTTGGGGCTGTTTTTGCTTATTAAGAAAAATATGACGAGATAAAATAAAATATATAAATTGAAATATATGTATAAAAATCAAATAAATTCCTCTTATAATAGTATATATAAAAACAAGTTATTGAGGATGATATAAAATATAAATATGTATGTTATAAATTATATTTCATAAGATAGATATTATTTTATGAAAGGAGATATAATAAATGATTAAAAAATATCTTGAAGTTGGTAAAATTGTAACTACTCATGGTATAAAAGGTGAGGTAAAAGTTCAACCTTGGTGTAATGAACCGTCCATGATATGTGGATTTAAGCACTTGTATTTTAATAATGGTGATGATATAATTGTAGTGAGAAATGTACGAGTTCAAAAAAATATGATCATTATAAAATTTGATGGATTTGATACACCAGAAGAGGCTTTGAAATTACGTAACAAAATATTGTATATAAATCGTGATGATATAAAACTTGATGAAGATACTTATTTTATTCAAGATTTAATAGGTCTTAAAGTTATTGATGTTGATACTGATGAAGAATATGGTGAAATTGTTGATGTTACTGAAACAGGTGCAAATGATGTTTATCATATAAAATCAAAAACAGGTAAGCTTTTATATGCTCCAGCTATTGCTGATGTAGTAATAAAAACAGATATAATTGGAAATACTATGCTTATAAGACCGTTGAAAGGACTTTTTGATGATGAAGATTGATGTTGCAACGCTATTTCCAGAGATGTGTGAAAACTATCTTTCTGAAAGCATTATAGGTAGAGCTAGAAAAAAAGAGCTTTTTACGGTGGAATGTCATAATATAAGAGATTATACTGCTGATAAGCATAGACGTGTTGATGATACGCCATATAGCGAGATGAAAGGCATGTTGATGCAGGCACAACCTATATATGATTGTTATAAAAGCGTTACTAATGGAAGAGCAAAACCTCATACAATTTATATGTCTCCACAAGGAAAACCACTTACTCAAAAAAAGGTCAAACAACTTTCTAATATGGAAAGCATATTTATAATATGTGGACACTATGAAGGAGTAGACGAAAGAGTAATAGAAAAAATAGTGGATGAAGAAATATCAATTGGAGATTATGTACTAACAGGAGGAGAATTGCCAGCAATGGTTTTAATAGACTCAGTAGTACGAATGCTAGATGGAGTTTTATCAAGAGCAGATTGTTATGAAGATGAAAGTCATTATAACGGATTGCTTGAATATCCACAATACACAAGGCCAGAATATTGGGAAGGAATGCAGGTTCCGCCAGTATTATTATCAGGTCATCATGCTAAAATTAATGAATGGAAACAAGAGCAATCAATAATAAATACCATTAAAAAAAGGCCAGATTTGTTATGTAGACTTGAAAAAAGTGAAAAAGAGTTAGAAATTATACAAAATGCCTTAAAAAAGGTTTCACACAAATTAACATATTGACTATAAAACTTTAATAAAATTTGTTTATATTGCTGTTATTTATAGTGAAATTATACAAATTTATGTTTCCGAAAAAGGTATGGTGTCTACAAATAGCAGAATTTGCGAAGGTTTATGTTCACAAATTGAATTTATAGTTGACTATATATTTTTTAACTTGTATAATAATGTTAACATATCAACATTTAGTTATAATATGATTGGAGAGTTAAAATATGCTTGTAAAAGACGTAATAGTTGAGAATCAGGTTGGGTTACATGCTCGTCCTGCAACTTTTTTTATTCAGAAGGCTAATGAGTTCAAAGCCTCAATATGGATCGAGAAGGAAGATCGTCGAGTAAATGCAAAAAGTTTGCTTGGTATTTTATCATTAGGGATTGTTGGTGGAACATCAATAAGAGTAATTGCAGACGGAGCAGACGAAGAAGCAGCAATTACAGGCTTAATCGATTTGGTAGAAAGTGGATTTAGCGAAAGCTCAAGATAAATTGTCTAGAAATAAAGACACTTTTTTAAGTGTCTTTATTTTTTTGTTGAATTAATAAAATTTGTTACTTATTTGTAATGGGTTAAAAATAGAGAATTTTTATTTAATAAATATAATATTGAGGTTTTTAATAGAAATATTAATGTTATTAAAATAAACAAAAATTTTGTATAATCATTGTTACAATTTGTTCACACTTTATGCATTCAAATATGTTACAATTTGTAATATGTAGTATACCATTTTTAATAATATAAAGGCAATGTGTATATCAGAAGAGTTTTGTGTGATATAAAATCTTGCAAATTAAACAAATTTTATGTATTATATATAGTAAAGTAACTAATAAAATTATGCAAGAAAAGGGGATGTCTAAAATGTCCAATAATTTATTTCAAAGTGTAGTTCACCAAATGAGAGAATCTATAAATTGTACAATAGGAGTTATAGACGAAAATGCAACAACTATTGCGTGTAGTGATCTTTCAAAAATAGGAACAACAAATGAATTTGTCTCACTAGACCTAAACGATTCTCATGATTGTTTTATAAGGGATGGTTATACTTATAAACCTTTTGGCACACATGTTAAACCTGACTATGCTGTTTTTGTAGAAGGAACAGACGAGGTTTCAACAAAGTATGCTAATATATTAGCTATAACATTGTCTAGTATAAAACAATACTATGATGAAAAATATGATAGGAATAACTTTATAAAGAATATTGTTCTTGACAATGTTCTACCTGGCGATATCGCAATTAAAGCTAGAGAACTTCATTTTAATTCAGATGTTAGCCGAGTTATTCTACTAATAAGAAGCGTTACATCAAACGATGTATCAGCTTTTGATGTTATCCAAAATCTATTCCCAGATAAAAACAAGGACTTTATATTTAATATTTCAGATTCAGATATCGCACTTGTTAAAGAAGTAAAATCAAATATTGATCTTAAAGATCTTGAGAAACTAGCTCGTTCTATTTCTGATACTCTTAGCGGAGAATTTTATACAAGAGTAAACGTTGGTATCGGAACTGTTGTTGATAACATCAAGGATCTTGCTAGATCATTTAAAGAAAGTCAAATTGCACTAGAAGTAGGAAAAGTTTTTGATACAGATAAAATTATTGTATCATATGAAAACTTAGGTATAGCTAGACTTATATACCATCTTCCAACAACTTTATGTGAAACATTTTTGAAAGAAGTGTTTAAAAAAGGTTCTATTGAATCTTTAGATAACGAGACTTTATTCACTATTCAACGCTTCTTTGAAAACAATCTTAATGTTTCAGAAACTTCTAGAAAACTTTTTGTACACAGAAATACACTTGTTTATAGATTGGAAAAGATAAAAAAATTAACAGGTCTAGATCTTCGTGAGTTTGACCATGCTATTATATTTAAAATAGCTTTAATGGTTAAGAAATATTTATCTGCAAATCCTGTTAAGTTCTAACAATGGGTAACATCGCCTCAAAGAAGTGAAAATGAACAAAATCTAAAGGCGGTGCAAACGTGGTTGAATTTAGAGATGTATCTGTAACCTATTCAGGAAAAGTTGACGCACTATCAAATATTAATTTAAAAATAAATGATGGAGAGTTTGCATTTATTGTAGGCTCCTCTGGTGCTGGAAAAAGTACTATGATAAAACTTCTTTTAAAAGAAGTTGATGCAACATCAGGAAATGTTTTTGTAAATGGTTTTAATTTAGCTAGAATGAAACGTTCTCAAATTCCTATGCTTAGAAGAACAATTGGTGTAGTCTTTCAAGATTTTAGACTTATACCATCTATGACTGTTTACGATAATATCGCATTTGTATTAAGAGTAATTAATGCTCCTACAAAATATATAAGAAGCAGAGTTCCTTATGTACTTAACCTTGTAGGTCTAACACATAAGGCGAAAAAATATCCACATCAACTTTCTGGTGGTGAGCAACAGCGTATTGCTATTGCAAGAGCTTTGGTTAATGATCCATCATTAATTATTGCTGACGAGCCAACAGGAAATATTGATCCAGAATTATCATACGAAATAGTTGATTTGATAAAAAGCATTAATGATGCTGGAACAACTGTTTTGATGGTAACTCATGAGCATGATATTGTAAAATATTATGGTGGTAGAATTATTAATGTTCATTCTGGTGGAATAGCTTTCGATGAAGTAATCGGAGGTGCTTATGAAGATTAATAGTTTTAAGTATTTAATTAAACAAGGTGTAAGTGGCATAAAAAATAATTTATTTATGTCTTTTGCATCATTTTGTATAATGCTTGTATCTCTATTAATGGTAGGTTTATCTGTTTTATTAACAATCAATGTTAGCCGTATTATTAGTAGCATAGAAGATAAAAATGAGGTTGTAATTGTAGTAAAAGATAATCTCAAAGATGAAGATTTAACATTGCTTGGTAAGAAAATAGGATCTACTAACAATGTCAAAACAGTTGTATTTTTCTCTAAAGATGAGGCATGGAAAGAAATGGTTGAAAGCATGCCGCCAGAGCAAAAAGAGCTTTTTGATTATGCAGATTCTAATCCATTACCACATACATATAGAGTAAGAATAGATGATATTGCTAAATTGACTCAAACAGCAAATGAAATATCTACATATGATGGCATTGAATCAGTAAAAGTGCCTAATGATTTCGCTGATATTTTGGTTAATTTGAGATCAATAGCAACTGTTATTTCAACTATTTTACTTGTTTCTCTTGTAATAGTTTGTGTTGTAATTATATCTAATTCTATTAGAAGCAGCGTTTTTGCAAGAAGAAAAGAAATTAACATAATGAAATATGTTGGCGCAACCAATACGTTTATTAGAATTCCATTTTTTATAGAAGGTTTATTGCTTGGACTAATATCCTCGTCAATTGCACTTTTGGTAACAAAGTATGTTTATGAAACACTTTATGAAACTTTAACATCAAATTATACTATGAATTCTTTGTTTGGAACAGGAAGCATGCTTCCTTTCAATAAGATATTTGTATCTGTAGCATTTGCATATATAGCATCAGGTGTGTTGCTTGGTGTGTTTGGAACTGTTACCAGTACACGAAAACATTTGAAAGTTTAATGGAGGTTGTAATGAAAACGAAATTTGGTAGAATTGTGTCACTAATTATTGTATTTACAATATGTTTAATCTCTTTTAACTACGTAGAATCTAACGAAATTAAAGTTGAAGCTACTTCAGTTTCTCAATTACAAAAAGAAATTAAAGAGCTAAAACAAAAACAAAAAGAATATAAAGCTATAGCAGATAATGCAAAAAATAATGCTCAAAAAGAAAAAGAGAAGCAAGCTGCTATATCTGGACAAATTTCAACAAATGAAGCATTGATTGCTAAGTTTAAACAACAAATTACTGCATTAGAAACAAATATAAATGCAGAAACAAAAAGAATAGAAGAGCAAGAAAAACAGATAGAAAAAGGTATAGAGGATTTTAAATCAAGATTACGTGCTATGTATTTATCTGGAAATGAATCATTAGCATCAGTTATGCTTGGTGCAACAGATTTTTTTGATGTTTTGATGAAAATGGAACTTGTTGAACGTGTAGCTGAACATGATAATCAAATTATTGATAATTTGATTAAATTGAAAAAAGAGCATGAAGCAACAAAAGCAAAACTTGAAAATGATAGAAAAGATCTTGAAAAATCTCAAAAAGAGCAACAAGGTATATTGAATAAATTAGAAAAACTTTATTCACAAAGTCAATCTATAATAAAACAGCAAGAGAATCTTGCTCAAAAGTATAAGAATATGACAGATGCACAACAAGCTGCAGAAGAAAGAGCTGAAAAAGAGCTTGATGAATTAATTAGAAAGCAGCAAGAAGGCAGTAATATAAAATTCAATGGTAAATTCAGATGGCCAGTTGCAAACTTTCCATACATATCATCACCTTTTGGATGGAGAACGATTTATGGTAGAAGGAACTTCCATAAAGGTATAGATATTGCTAGTTCTGGTGGAAAATACATATATGGAAAACCAATTTCAGCTTCTGCGAGTGGTAAAGTAATAGTAGCATTTAAAAATGATATTCCAGGATATAGTTATGGTAAATATGTAGCTATTGATCATGGAGATGGATATTCTACTGTGTATGGACATTGTTCAAGATTAGCAGTAAAAGCAGGACAGTATGTAAGTGCAGGTCAAACTATAGCATATGTTGGAAGCACAGGTTTTTCAACAGGCGCTCATTTGCACTTTGAAATAAGACAGGGGACACAAAAACTTGATCCTCAAAAATTTGTAAGACCGTATTAATAGCTATTACCTGCCACTAATAACCAAAAGGTGGTAGGTTTTTGTCTTTAATAACTTTTGAAAAGGAAAAAATATGAATAAGAAAATATCACTTGGATTAACAATAACTCTTGTGGCTCTTGTAGCAGGGTTAACGTTTATATTGACATCTAGTTTTAATTTTGAAATATTTAATAGAAGTATTCAAAATGTAAAAGAACGTGAAGCTATATATAGCAAATTAGATGTAATAGGAAATCAAATAAGAAGTAATTACATTGGTGATGTGGATGATCAAAAATTATCTGATGCATTATCTGAAGGATATATAAAAATTTTAAATGATCCTTATGCAAGATATTTATCACCAGAAGAGAATGTAAGAGAAAAGAATGCAGATAATGGTATACGAGTAGGAATAGGAGTAACTGTATCTGCTGATCAAAGTGGATATATATTTGTAGAAGAAGTTTCAGCAGATTCATCAGCAAGTGAAGCTGGAATCAAATATGGAGATCTGATTGTAAAAATTAATGGCCAATCTGTAACAACAATAGGATATGATGAAGCTATTAAAAAGATATCAGGAGAAGCTGGAACTAAAATTGATTTGACTTTTAGAAGTTCAAATAAAGATAAAAAAGTTACACTTACAAGAAGACAACTAGAAATTGTGTCTGTTGAAACTAAAATCATTGATGATATAGGTTATATGAAAATAAATACTTTTAATAACCAAACAAAAGATGATTTTTTAGCAGATTTATCAATGTTGCAGCAAAAAAAAGTAAAAGGTATTGTATTTGATTTAAGAAACAATACTGGTGGACTTTTGGATCCAACAATAAAGATGATTGATAGTTTAGTTCCAGAAGGAACAATTGCAACTGCAACATATAAAGATGATAATACAAAAGTTATTGGCGAATCTGATAAAGAACAAGTTGATTTACCAATGGCAGTTATTATTAATAAAAATACAGCAAGTGCAAGTGAATTATTTGCATCAGCATTACATGACTTTGGAAAAGCAGTTTTAGTTGGAGAACAAAGTTATGGTAAAGGTGTTATGCAAACAACTCATGAATTAACTGATGGAAGTGCAATTGTATTTACTACTGCAAAATTTCAAACATCAAAAACTGAGAATTTTAATAAAGTAGGTTTAAAACCAGACTATGAAGTTGATATGAAATCATATTCAAATTCATATTTAAAAACTCTTAATAAAGAAACTGATGTACAGCTTAGTAAAGCAATTGAAGTATTGATTCCTGATGTAAATGAAATCACTATAAAAAAGGATGATGATAATAGTAAAAAAGACGAAAGCAAAACGGATAGTTCTGATGTAAGCAAAACTGATGAATCAACCTCAAGCGAAGATTAATAAATAATACTACAGAGGTCTATGTATATTTTTTGCAATTTATATTCTTATATGTCTGGCAGAGGCATAGTATTTACTAATTATAAAAAATTAAAGATAAGAGGTAATTATTATGAGAGTATGTACTAGATGTAACACGCAGATGATTGAAAACTATGATTTAAATGTTGAAGGTAAACTGTATGGAGTAGAGTTGTCAAATAAAGAAAGAGATGAAAGTTTAAAAAAGAGGAACGATATAAAAGTTGCTATTTGTCCAAGATGTGGAGAGTTGTCATTATTCACAAATTTGAATACAGATATTTTATAAATTTTTAAAAGGCTCAGTATTGAGCCTTTTTTATTTTTGGTTGTGAAAAATATTAATATGTGATAAAATGTAAAGATAAGAATTTTATATGTTTTAATTGAACCGAAAGGATTGTTTCTAATGACAAATAGCTATGAAAGTCCATTTTGCACTAGATATGCAAGTAAAGAAATGCAGTATATATTTTCTGCTGATAAAAAATTCTCAACATGGAGAAGATTATGGGTTGCTCTTGCAAGAGCTGAGATGAAACTTGGTTTATCTATTACACAAGAACAAGTTGATCAGCTTGAAGCAAATATTGATAATATTGATTATGAGACAGCTGCAAAACGTGAAGCACAAGTAAGACATGATGTAATGGCACATGTTTATACTTATGGAGTTTGTTGTCCAGAAGCAAAAGGTATTATTCATCTTGGAGCAACATCTTGTTATGTTGGAGATAATACTGATGTTATTGTTATGAGAGATGCTTTAAAGATAGTAGAACGTAAACTTATAAATGTAATTGCACAGCTTTCTAAATTTGCTGATGAATATAAAGATATGCCAGCGCTTGCGTATACACATCTTCAACCTGCACAGCTTACAACAGTAGGAAAACGTGCAACATTGTGGTGTAATGAGCTTTTAATGGACTTAGAAGAAATACAATATAGAATTTCAACACTAAAATTACTTGGACAAAAAGGTACAACAGGTACTCAAGCTAGTTTTGTTGAGCTATTTAATGGAGATAATGAAAAAATAAAAGAGTTAGAAAAACTTATATGTGAAGAAATGGAGTTTGATTCTGTAGTTCCTGTTTCTGGACAAACTTATTCAAGAAAAGTTGATGCACAAGTTTTAGCAACATTAGGTGGAATAGCTCAAAGCACAAGTAAATTCTCAAATGATTTAAGAATTTTAGCTAATTTTAAAGAAATGGAAGAACCATTCGAGAAAAATCAAATTGGTTCATCAGCAATGCCATATAAACGTAATCCTATGCGTAGTGAAAGAATAACTTCACTTTCAAGATACGTTATAGTTGATACATTAAATCCAGCATTTACTTCTGCAACACAATGGTTTGAAAGAACACTTGATGATTCTGCAAATAAACGTGTTTCTGTTGCTGAAGCATTCCTTGCAGTAGATGCTATATTAAATATTATGCTTAATGTAACAGATGGACTTGTTGTTTATCCAAAAGTAGTTTATTCACGTGTAATGAAAGAGTTACCATTTATGGCTACAGAAAATATAATGATGAATGCTGTTAAAAAAGGTGGAGATCGTCAAGAATTACATGAGAAATTAAGACTTCATTCAATTGCAGCAGGAAAAGCAGTTAAAGAAGAAGGTAAAGAAAACGATCTTATTGAAAGAATTTTAAATGATGAAGCATTTATGATTACTAAAGAAGAAGTAGATGAGATATTAAAACCTGAAAAATTTATTGGTAGAAGCTCACAACAAGTTGATGAATTTATTAAAGAATGTGTTGCTCCTATTGTTGAAAAAAATGCAGATATATTAAATGAAAAAGGTGTTTTGACTGTATAAAAATGGAAATTAAGCATTTATTATGTCAATAATAGATAAATTATAACAATTATTATTTCAACAATATTGACTTTTAGACAAAATAATACTATACTGGTTAAGTGAATACTATTTGTAGCTTAATCAAATATGATATATCTATAATGGTGACATGTACAAAAAAACATAGGAGGTTTAGTTGTGCGACGAGTAAAAAAACCAATATTTTTTGTCGTTCTAGCGTTTATACTAGTATTTGGATATCTAACAGCATTTGGTATACATACTCAGTATGGCGATGTTAAAACAACCTGGATAAAAGGAATTAATGATATTAGATGGGGTATTGATATACGAGGCGGCGTTGATGTTACTTTTAGTCCAGAAAAAGAAATAGATGCAACCAAAGAAGAGCTTGATGCAGCAAAAGCTGTAATTGAGCAACGTCTAACAAATCTCAATATTACAGATAAAGAGCTTTATGTTGACTATAAAAATGATAAAATCATTTTAAGATTCCCATGGAAAGCTGATGAAGCGGATTTTGATCCAGAATCAGCTGTAAAAGAAATTGGTGAAACAGCATTATTAACATTTAGAGAAGGTGCTGAAGTTGACGAAGCTGGAATGCCAAAAGGCGTTACAAAAGATACAATTATTTTAACAGGTAAAGATGTTGAAAAAGCAACTCCTGCAGTTAATCCTGAAACAAAAGAATATTATGTTGGTCTTGAGTTTAATGAAGATGGAGCAAAAGCTTTTTCAGATGCAACTAAAAAATTAGCTGCAACAAGAGGCCAAATCTCTATATGGATGGATGACAATATGTTCTCATCACCATCTGTTCAGAGTCATATACCAGATGGTAAAGCGACAATTGAAGGAAATCCATCAAATCCATTTAGTGCTGAAGAAGTAAAATCTCTTGCTGATAAAATTAATGCAGGTGCATTACCATTTAAATTAGAATCAGGAGATTTGAGCGTTATTTCAGCATCACAAGGTCTTGATTCAAGAAATGCAATGGCAATAGCTGCGTTAGTAGCGTTTATACTTGTTGCAATATTCATTACAATAATATATAAACTTCCTGGATTTGTGGCATCATTAGCATTGATTGGACAAGTTGTTGGATCACTTGCTGCAGTTTCTGGATTCTTTGGAAACTTGCCAAGTTTCACATTAACAATACCAGGTATCGCAGGTATTATTTTGTCAATTGGTATGGGTGTTGACGCAAATATTATAACATCTGAAAGAATTAAAGAAGAATTAAGAAAAGGTAAATCACTTCAAGGTTCAATTGAACTTGGATTTAAAAGAGCCTCTTCTGCAATTATAGATGGTAACCTTACTGTAGTTGTTGTAGCGTTAGTGTTAATGGGTGCGTTTGGTCCAACAAACAGCCTGTTTGCTAAATTGTTTACACCAGTATTCTTTATGTTTGGTCCATCAACAGCAGGTGCGATTTACTCATTTGGATATACACTAATTGTTGGTGTTATATGTAACTTTATCTTTGGTGTAACATCATCAAGATTAATGTTATCATCACTTTCAAAATTTAAAATATTCAAAAATAAAAAACTATATGGAGGTGTTGACGTTGACTAAAACACGTGATATAGTTGGAAAAAGAAAAATATTTTATATTATTTCATCTGCAATTATAATTTTGTCTGTGCTTTGGAGTATTATATTTGGCGTTAATGTTGATATTGAATTCAAAGGTGGAACACTTATTTCATATAGTTATTCTGGAGATCTTGATATTCAAAAATTCAAAGATACTGCTGAGAATTTTGTTAATCAAGAAGTAACAGTTAAAACTGGTGAAAGTTTTACAGATAAAATACCTTATGTTGAATTGTCATTTCCATCAAGCGAAGGTTTGTCTTCTAGCGTTCAAAGCGATCTTGCTAATGAATTAAAGAAAACTTATTCTGATAATAAAATTGAAATTCGTCAATCAAAAGACGTTAAACCTGCAAATGGTAAGACATTTTTCCAAAAATGTATGGTTGCTGTTGTTGTAGCAAGTATTCTTTTGATTGTTTATGTTGCAATTAGATTTAAAAGAATTGGTGGTTTTTCTGCCGGTGTAATGTCAATTATAGCTTTGATACATGACTGTTTTATAGTCTATGCTACATTCTTGCTGTTTAATATTCCTATTAATGCGAATTTTATGGCAGTAGTCTTAACCGTTCTTGGATATTCTGTTAATGATACGATTGTTATTTATGACCGTGTTCGTGAAAATAAAAAATTGCTTGGTAAAGGTGTTAATACAGCTGAACTAATGAATACAAGTATTAATCAATCTCTTGTACGTTCAATTAACACTACAATATCAACAGTTTTGGTTATGACAACGGTAACTGTTTTATCATTGATATTTAATATTAACTCAATTTTTAGTTTTGCATTTCCATTGATAATTGGTATGATTTCTGGTGTGTATTCATCAATTTTCATAGCTGGTCCATTGTGGGTTGATTGGCAGAACTTTAAGCAAAAGAGAAATAAGAATAAATCTAGAAAAAGAAAATAGTAGTTTATATAATAAGGCTCACATTTTAGTGAGCCTTTATTTTTATGCAAAAAAACTGGATAGTATTTAAACTATCCAGTGAAAGCTTATTTAATTGATAAATCAGTTGGTTCTTGTTTAATTTCAAACCAGAATGTACTACCATTACCTTCAGAGCTTTGAACTCCAAAAGGAAATTGGTGTAATTTTAAAATTTGTTTTACAATTGAAAGACCAATACCAGATCCAATAACTTCTCGTTCGTATTTTTTCTCACGATAATATCTGTCAAAAACAACAGGAAGCATATCTTTTTTAATTCCATCTCCAGTATCAGTTATTTCTATTCTAACACCATCAGATGTGTTAATTTGTTCAATTATTACTTTTTTATCTTCGCCTGTGTAATTCACAGCATTGTTGATAAAGTTGTATAAAACCTGTTCTATCCTAGCTTTATCAGCTTTTACAGAAACTTCATCAGATAAAATTAGTTCAAAAGTATATCCATCTCTTTCTTGATATATTTGATATCTACTTAATACATCTTGTAATAATTCAGTTATATTAAACTCAGAGATATTAAGTTTTGTGTTTCCAGTTTCAAGTTGAGATAATTCTAATAAACCTGTAACGAGTTTAGACAATCTATTCGATTCATCAATAATAACGTTTATATGTTGTTCTCTTTTTTCTTTGTTATCACCAGATAAATCTCTAATCATTTCAGCATAAGCTTTAATAATCGTAAGAGGAGTTCGTATATCATGTGAGGCATTAGCAATTAGTTCTTTTCTTAAATTATCAACTTTTGAAATTTCACGACCAGCATGATTTAAAGTGCTAGCTAATTGCTGAACTTCAAGATATTCACCACCGCTATCAAAGTCAATAGAATAATCACCTTTAGCAAACTTTTTAGCAGATTTAGTGATATTAACAATTGGTTTTGAAATTTTGTTAGAAATAAATAAAGTGATTATAAAAGCAAGCCCAAAAACAATAATGGTTATTATCAAAAGTTGCTTTTTAATAATGGTTATAGTGGATTCAGCAGGTACAACTAAAGTATTCAAAAAAGCAAATCCATCAAGTTCACCATCAATTTTAAGTTTAATAGCACAAGCAAGAGTTTTATTCAAAAGAATATCATTATTAACATCAAAATAAAGAGCATCTTTACCACTATCTAATAGTTTGTTTTTAAGACCAAAAGTCATAAGCATGTTTTCGCTATGAATATAACATTGACCAGCAAGCATTTGTTTTGAGTATAAAACATTGCCAGCTCTATCTGTTACAATTATACACATATTGTTAATAACAGCTAGTCTGTCTAATATATCATGAAATGCTAAAGAACCATATGATACTTGTATAGTATTAACTGCTTTTTTCATTTCATTAGTTTTAATATATTTATAATATGTTTCTAAAAATACAATTAAAAACAACCATATTACAAGTAAAATAGATACAGTGAAAACCATAAAATGAGTCCAGATATGAAACTTTAAACTCTTACTGTTAGATTTTTTCAAATTTATATCCCATTCCTCTCAACGTAACAATTAAATCACGATAAGCTCCTAAATTATTTCTAAGCATTTTAATATGGGTGTCTACAGTTCTATCATCACCATAAAAGTCATATCCCCAAACAGTTTGTAGGATTTTTTCTCTTGATAACGCAATATTCAAATTTTTGACCATGAAAAATAATAAATCATATTCTTTAGGTGTAAGATTTATTTTTTCTCCATCAACAATAACTTCTCTTGCTGTTATATTAATTTCAAGACCTTCATGTTTAAAAACATCTGCAGTAGCCGTTGTATCTAAATTTCTTTTTAAAACAGCTTTAATTCTAGCCAAAAGCTCTTTTGGAGAAAATGGTTTCACAACATAATCATCTATTCCAAGTTCAAATCCAAAAAGCTTGTCGTATTCTTCTCCACGTGCAGACAACATAATAACAGGAATGTCTTTGATTTTTTTAAGTTCTTTGCATGTTGCATATCCATCAAGCTGAGGCATCATTATATCTAAAATAACTATATCAAAGTCTTTTTCTTTAATTTGTTCAAGAGCTTTCAATCCATCACAAGCTTCAGAGACTTCATGTCCATCAAATAAAACGTATTCTTTTATAGCTTCTCTAATGTTTTTTTCATCATCAACAATTAGTATTCGTGCCATAATTCCTCCTTTTTAAAAATTTAATTTTTATTATTATAACATAATTGTTTGATATTTGTGTGAAAATTAAATATAAACTTTTATATAGTAAATTTGGAATAATATTATATTAATTTCATTCTTAGTATTATGATATAAACATGTTAAAATCTACATAAAAGAAATGTAAATGGATATAATAATGTAAGTGTTTTTAAAAAATAATAATATATAAAGTGTCAAAAATATATAAAGAATTACTATTAAGTGAGTTATAATTAATAAAAATAGTGTTGTGTTTATATCTAAAATCTGATAAAATTTAAATAAGTATAGTAAACAAAGCATTATAAGTATGTTTTGATTTATTATTTATAATAGGAGAATTTTATGGAACAAAATAAAATTAGTTATACACATGGATATTCTTTAGGAGAAGAGATTTTTAATTCTATTTCTCATGGAGCTGGAGCTGCACTTTCTATTGCAGGAACAGTTGTGTTAATTGTGTGTTCAGCTATATATTCTGATGCTTGGGCAGTAGTTTCAGCGTCAATATATGGAGCATCATTAATAATGTTATATACAATGTCAACACTTTATCATGCAATAACTCATAAAGTAGCAAAAAGAGTTTTTAGAGTTTTTGATCATAATACAATATTTTTTCTAATTGCAGGAACATATACACCATATACGTTAGTAACACTTAGAGGAGCATTTGGATGGGTGCTTTTTGGTATCATATGGGCAGCAGCAATACTTGGAATAGTTTTAACATCAATTAATTTAGAAAAATACAGAAGATTTTCTACAGTTTGTTATCTTATCATGGGATGGGTTGTGGTTATAGCAATAAAACCTATGATTGATAATTTATCAACAGTAGCATTAGCATTTTTGTTTATAGGTGGAGCGTTTTATACTTTAGGCACAATATTTTATGTACTAAAAAAATATAGATACATGCATTCAATTTGGCATCTTTTTGTTATTGGAGGAAGTGTATTTCATTATTTTTCAGTATTTCTTGCATTGGTTCAAAAATAATAACAGAATAAATACAAAATTTTTTATTGCATTAACTTAACATAGCTAAAAAAAGTAAAGGTAGTGATGTTTTGAAAAAACGTATAGGAATTTTAACAGCAGGAGGAGATTGTCCTGGTCTTAATGCCACAATAAGAGCTGTTGCAAAATCTTGTTATAAAACTTTTGGAAAAGATAATGTTGAAATTGTTGGAATACAAAATGGTTTTTCTGGTTTGATAAAATGTCAATACAAAGAGATGGTTCCACAAGATTTTAGAGGTATTTTAACATTAGGTGGAACGATACTTGGTTCAAAAAGAACACCTTTTAAATTAATGCGTGTTATAGAAGAAGATAATGTTGATAAAGTAAAATGTATGAAAGATAATTATAAAAAGCTTAGATTAGATTGTTTGTTAACTTTAGGTGGAAATGGAACTCATAAAACAGCTAATTTGCTTTCAGAAGAAGGTCTTAATGTTATTGGTTTACCAAAAACAATTGATAATGATATTTGGGGAACAGATGTTACATTTGGATTCCATTCTGCAGTTGATATAGCAACAGAAGCTATTGATAGGCTCCATACGACTGCTAAAAGCCATAGCAGAGCTTTTGTAGTAGAAATCATGGGTAATAAATCAGGTTGGCTTACACTTTCTTCTGGTGTGGCTGGAGGTGCAGATGTGATTATTGTACCTGAGATTGCTTATTGTGAAGAGAAAATTGTAAATGCTGTAATGAAACGTAAAAGTAGTGGTAATAATTTTTCAATTATTGCAGTAGCTGAAGGTGCTATGGACAAAGAAGAAGCATCTTTGGAAAAAGATGAACTTAAACGTAAGCAAAAGTCAAAAAATTATAAAAGTGCTACACAAAGAATTGCTAAAGCTATTTCAAATAATGCAGGAATTGATACAAGAATAGTTGTGCCAGGTCATATTTTAAGAGGTGGAACTCCAAGCGCTTATGATAGACTTTTATCAACACAGTTTGGAGCTCATGCTGTTAGATTAATTGCTCAAGAGAAATTTGGAGTAACAGTTGCTATGAAAAATGGAGTTGTTACAGAAAATTCTTTACACCATATTGCTGGTAAAAAGAAAGTTATAACAAAAGATAATCAAGTCCTTCAAAGTGCAAAAGAAATCGGAATTTGTTTTGGAGATTAATAAAATTAAAGCCATCAGTATTATTCTGATGGCTTTTTTATATTATAAATTAAAATATTTTTTGAAATTCTTTGATAAAATCTTTTGGTTGTCTTCATATGAAAATCCTAGTTTAAAAAATCTATTAAGTTCTGTTTCATGATTCCACATAGGAAAATCTGTTCCAAAAAATAAACGTTCTTTATCAAATTTATTTGCTATCTTCTTAGCATATTCAATAGGAACAAATCCAATAGTGCTTGATGTATCAAACATAACGTTTTCCTTTTTGGCAATTGTATTTATTGCTTCTTGCCAGCATTGATATCCACCAAAATGAGCAGCAATAATCTTTATTTTAGGAAAATCTTTTATAATTTGCAAAAGTTTATGTGGTCTTGAATATTCATATCTATCATCACCTGTGTGAAAAAGAATAGGCAAATCATATGCTTGTGCTAATTCATATATGTTATAAGCAACATTATCATCAATATCAAATTTTTGAAAATCAGGATGAAGCTTTATTCCTTTAAGATTATTATCAACAATTTTTTTAGTTTCATTTTCTAAATCATCAAAATGAGGATGAAGAGTTCCAAAACCAATAAATTCGTTATGTGATTCACATTCGCTAATAATAAAATTATTTATATGTGTAGTTTGATCAGCAGTAGTAGCAGCAGAACATATCAAATATTTTGAAACACCTATTTTACTACCACTTTTTATTAGTTCATCGCTAGAACCATTGTATTCCATAGGAGCTTTATAAAAATCACCTATAGCGTTACTAGCTTTTTCAGCTATTTTAGCTGGAAAAACATGTGTATGAGCATCAATTATCTCGTATTCTTTAAAATTGCACATTGAATTCATTACCTCTCAAAATAAAGGTAGTAACAATTTCAGTTACTACCTTTAAAGTTTATTATTAATAAAAATTATTCTTCAGATACACCAACAGCTTTTGAAATAACTGCTAAGTGTTCTTCTACTTCTCCGGATATTTTTTTAAGTTCCTTAGAAACTTTTTCAATTTTCTTAGCAGAGTTAGCACTAGAATCAGAAATATTTCTAATTTCCTGGGCAATAACTCCAAATCCTTTTCCGCTTTCTTTAGCTCTAGCAGCTTCTATAGAAGCGTTAAATCCAAGGATTTTAGTATTAGTTGCGATAAATTTAATATCATTAACAGCCTCAACAGTGTTTTTAAGCTGTACTAATTCTCTTTTAAACAGACTATTTAAAGCATGAGTGCTCTCAGTTACTGAAGCAGATGAGTTAACATTACTCTCGCAAGCAACAGCGCTTCCTGGCACATCAAATAGAATGTGTATTAAAGTACTTACAAAATCAGCATAAGTAAATATATTTTCAGGTGTACACACACATAAAGATGAAATAATATCTCTAGAATTTTTATCAGAACAACCAATTTCGCTAATAAGTATAGTTTTATCTTCGTCTCTAGCCTCTTTGAATAATCTAATAGGCCCAACAACGCCATATCCTAAAAGTTCTTCTTCTATAATAATAGGAAAAGCTTTTAGAATTAGTTTATCAAATACTCTAATTTCTTTAATACCTTTTTTAATTTCTGCAGCTTTTAAAGCTTCAGTAATTTCTTTTTCATATTTCATTTTAGTATCAGTATCTTTTATTTCGTAATTAACAAATAAAGATTTTAATTCTTTTTTTAAAGGAGCAAAGTTTATGTCTAGAATTTGCACAGGTGTATTTATTGCTGTGGACATTTTTTGTATTGTTACATCAAAATTTTTACTATTAGCTATATCATTTATTGTAATTTTTTCCATATACATATCTCCTATCATACTGTCATGTCATTGTATTATCATTTTATAGCTTATGTATTTTTTTGTCAAGCTTTATCTGTTTTTGAAATAAAAATTAGAGCATTTTTACATAATTTTGTATGTATTTTTATTCATTTTGCGGATAAAATAAATATATATATTTATTCTTGAGGTGATTTATATATGATAAATAATCCAAAAACTTATAGTGAAATGGTAAAAAAATACTCTACAAAAACAAAATCTTGGTTTACAATTCCAAAATCATTTTTCTTTGGTGGACTTATATGTGCATTAGGCCAATTTTTAATTTTTTGCTATAAAAATGCAGGAATGAAAGAAGAATCAGCAGCATTATTAACATCAATAAGTCTTATTTTTTTATCAGCATTATTAACAGGATTAAAATTATATGAAAAAATAGCTAAACATGCAGGAGCAGGAACTTTAGTTCCAATTACAGGATTTGCAAATGCTGTTGTATCTCCAGCAATTGAGTTTAAAAGTGAAGGTTTAATATTTGGTTTAGGTGCAAAAATATTTATAATATCAGGTCCAGTAATCTTATATGGAGTTGTAGCATCATTTATATATGGAATAATATATTATTTCTTATGATAAAGATGGCATATTATCAAGCGTAATAGTATTTTCATGATTATAAGCATTAATTAAATCTTGTTTTAATGTATATGCTTCACTATAATTGCCATTTATATCTTGGATATATTCGCCTTTCCATAATGCAAAAAAAGACCACATAGATTTGTCTCTTAACATATAATTTATGTTTGGAGTAGATGATGCTTCAGAAATTGCTATAAGTTTTTTCTTTGAAATATTGTACATTTCATAAAAAGTGTTTATTTGGCTGTTTGGTTCTGATTGATTGTTGTAAATATCAGCAGATATTATATCACATTTATCATCGTCAACATACCATTTTGGATCTTGAGCATTCCAAATCCAAATTAGATTATTTAGTTTATGAAAAGATGTCATTCTCTCATACATCAAATTCCATAACCATAAATAAGGTTCTTTTCCTTTTGCTCCCCACCAAAACCAACCACCACTTGCTTCGTGTAATGGCCTCCATAAAACAGTTACATTTGCTTTTTGCAACTTTTCTAATTCTTTTGAAACAGTATCAATATCTTTGATAATTGCAAAACATTCTGATGAAATTTCTTTTTGAGAATGAAGTTTTTCAATATCATCTATTGATAAAGAAGCAATGTTTTTAGAAGTTTGAGCTTTTGAAATATCAAAAGCTGTTTTTTCTGTGTAAAAAGATGGTTTATCCAAAGGAGCACGCCAATGCCATGAGTATCCTATTAATCCACCAAGTTTAGACCATTCAATTGCTTTATAAATTTCATTATATCCTAAAGATTTTGGATTAGTAACATACCCGAAATCAGAAAATCTTATTGTAGGATATTTTCCAGTAACTTTTTTAATTAAATTTAATTCTGTATTTTTGCCTAAAGATACATATTGACCAGTTATAGTGTTTTTACCATAGTTTTCTGTTAAAAACTTCATAGTGTTTTTTGTTTTTTGATCCGCTCTAGAGTTAATTAAACTTTGTGAAACTTTTAAATTGATTTTATTATAATAATTACTATTTTTAATGTGAATAAAATCAAAATCAATATTTCCTGTGATTTCGTTAATCTCAAAAGTATTATTTCCTAAATTTAAAAATACATTCTCAAATGTGTAAATTTCAAATTTACCTGTGCTTTTTGTTTTGAATTTAGAAATCTCTTTGTTATTTACCATCAAAGCGTTGTTCTCAGCTTTGTCTGATGCAATACAAACTGAAATATCATAATGTTCATTAGCTGGTAAATTAAAATTTATTTTAATATTATTTTCTTCATTTTGATTAAAATTTGTTATATATCCAGTTCCAGAATGATTTTTTCTTTCTTTAGAAATTTTAAGATCTCCAGTAATAGTCGCTTTTTCTGCTTCAATTTTCTTTTCAAAATTAGCATTTCCTATTGTTGGAACTTCAGCTTCTATTTGTTTTATAGTAACATCAGGATCATTTATATCAATATCTTTTTCAACATAATTTTTAGCATTGCTGTATATAGAAGGTTTTTTAAGTTTAGTACAACCTGAGAAAAAAATACATATAGCTAGAATAATAACAAATACTTTTTTCATAAATACCTCCTAAAAATCAATATATTAATGATATCACAATGGAAAATATGATTCAAGGGAAATAATGTTAAAATAATATATTTCCAAAAAATAAAAAGGTAGTAAAATTAATTTACTACCTTTAAATATGTTAACATTATTTTGCAAAATCAACTACTCTGCTTTCACGAATAAGATTGACTTTAATTTGTCCAGGATATTCCATATCATTTTCAATTTGCTCAGCAATTTCACGAGCCACAACTATCATTTTTTCATCGTCAACTTTTTCAGGACATATAAGTATTCTAACTTCACGACCAGCTTGTATAGCAAAAGATTTTTCAACACCTTCGTATGATTGACAAATCTCTTCAAGTTTTTGAAGACGTTTAATGTAATTTTCGTAATTTTCACTTCTAGCGCCAGGTCTAGCTGCTGAAATAGCATCAGCTGCTTGAACAAGAGCAGCAATAACAGTTCTTGTTTCAACATCACCATGATGAGCTTCAATAGCGTGAATAACTTCAGGACATTCCTTGTATTTCTTACAAACGTCAACACCAATTTGAACATGTGATCCTTCAATTTCAGAGCTTAAAGCTTTACCAATGTCATGAAGTAATCCAGCACGTCTTGCAAGATTAGCATCAACACCAAGTTCACTAGCCATAAGTCCAGAAAGATGAGAAACTTCAATTGAATGATTTAAAACATTTTGACGATAACTTGTTCTAAATTTCAGTCTACCAATAAGTTTAACAAGTTCATTATTAAGCCCGTGAACGTTAGTTTCAAGAATTGCACGTTCACCTTCTTGTTTAATTTTATATTCAACTTCACGTCTAGATTTTTCAACCATTTCTTCAATGCGAGCTGGATGAATCCTACCATCAGTAATTAATTTTTCTAAAGCAATTCGAGCAATTTCTCGTCTAACTTGGTCAAAACAAGATAGAGTAATTGCTTCAGGTGTGTCATCAATAATTAAATCTACACCAGTGATTGTTTCAAGAGTTCTTATATTTCTACCTTCTCTACCAATAATACGACCTTTCATTTCGTCGTTTGGTAATTGTACAACGCTTACCGCAGTTTCTTGAACTTGGTCAGCAGCACAACGTGAGATTGCAAGACATATATGTTTTCTTGCTCTATCTTCACATTCTTCTTTAATTTGTTGTTCGTAATTTGAAATGATTAGTGCTTTTTCATGTGTTAGATCTTCTTCTACTATGTTAAGAAGATGGTCTTTAGCTTGTTCCATAGTAAACTGTGAAATTCGCTCCAAAGATTCAAGTTGATGTTTCTTAATAAGCTCCGCCTCAGCTAATTTATCATCAATTTGTTTACTTTTGGAATGTAAGACTTCCTCTTTTCTTTCTATATTGTCAATCTTCTTGTCAAGGTTTTCTTCTTTTTGTTGAATGCGTCGTTCTTGTCTTGACATATCAATACGACGATCCTTGCTTTCTTTTTCGAATTCGTTTCTGCTTTTAAGGATTTCCTCTTTA
The DNA here is from genome assembly GCA_965226565.1 of Oscillospiraceae bacterium. Lineage (GTDB taxonomy): Bacteria > Bacillota > Clostridia > Oscillospirales > Ruminococcaceae > SZUA-444. The sequence continues at coordinate 353,170 of CBDDDI010000004.1, read as the reverse complement.
GCCTCTATAAGAGCTTCTTTTTTAGCACTTTGTGCGGATTTGTTTGCGTCCTCTTTAATACGTTCAGCTTCTTTTTCAGCTGAACCAATTGTAGCTTCAGCAGTCTTTTTTCTATAAGCAATTCCTTTTTTAAATGAAATAAAACCACTTATTGTACCGCCGATAGCGAGAGATAAAATGCAAAATAATATGACTAATACTATGTCGTCCATGTAAAATTTTAACCTCCTTTTTTATGGTAATTAATTATATAAAGTAACAATATAATAAGAAATCAAGATACCTACATTTTATTTTATATTGTTTATGCTCTTGTGTCAAGAAATATTTGTTATGTAACTGAAATTTTTAAGAAAAAATATCTTGACTTTTATATTTCAAAGTGATATTATCTAGATGTAAACCTGTGATAAGGAAGATTTTTGTAGAGTTCTTTTAAGAGAGACGCTATATTTGCTGAGATTAGTGTTATTGAACTGCAAAATATTACCACCTTTGAGGGCGTGTGAAATAAGCATGACGGAATTGTTCACGTTAAAGAACTTTTTATAAGATACAATAAATAAGATATAATGTGTTATCTATTCACATTGTTAATATATTATTTTTGTATAAAGTTGGGTGGAACCACGATATTATTCGTCCCTATTGATTTTTTGTCAATAGGGCTTTTTATATATAAATTTAAATTGGAGGTAAACTATGATTAAACTTACTTTAAAAGATGGCAGTGTTAGAGAAGTTGAAGCTAATCAACCTGCGAGTGAAGTTATCAAAGGCATAGGAATGGGCTTGTATAAAGCTGCATGTGCTGTAAAAATAAATGGAGAGGTTAATGATATTAGAACATCATTGACCAATGATTGTACTTTTGAGGTTTTGACATTTAAAGATAAGGAAGGTAGAAAAGTATTTAGACATACTGCTACACATTTAATGGCACAAGCTGTTAAAGACTTATTTCCAAATGCTAAACTTGCAACAGGACCTGCTACTGATAATGGATTTTTCTATGATTTTGAAGTTGAAAAACCTTTTTCAGCTGATGATTTAAAGAAAATTGAAGCACAAATGAAAAAGCTTCAAAAAGAAGGTAATGTTCTTGAAAGATATGAGCTTTCTGCTGATGAAGCTGTGAAGTTTATGGAAGAAAGAAATGAGCCATTTAAAATAGAATTGATTAATAAACATAATGAACAAGGAGATGTGTTATCTTTTTATAAACAAGGTGATTTTGTTGATCTTTGTGCTGGTCCACATCTTATGAGTGTTGCGCCAATAAAAGCGTTTAAATTAACATCAACAACAGGTGCTTATTGGATGGGAAATTCTGATGGACCTATGCTTTCAAGAATATATGGAACTGCTTTTCCAAAAGCAAGTGAACTTGAAGAATATTTAAAAGCAGTTGAAGAAGCAAAACTTCGTGATCATAACAAAATTGGACGTGAACTTGAGTATTTTACAACTGTGGATTATATAGGTCAAGGTTTGCCTATTATGCTTCCAAAAGGTGCAAGAGTATTGCAACTTCTACAAAGATTTGTTGAAGATGAAGAGCAAAAAAGAGGCTATATGATAACAAAAACTCCTTTTATATCAAAAAGTGAGCTTTATAAAATTTCTGGACATTGGGATCATTACCGTGATGGAATGTTTATTCTTGGAGATAAAGATGAAGTAGAAAAAGAGTGTTATGCTTTACGTCCTATGACTTGTCCATTCCAATATCAAGTATTTTTGAATAGACAACGTTCATATAGAGATTTGCCAATGCGTTTGGCTGAAACATCAACATTATTTAGAAATGAAGATAGTGGTGAAATGCATGGTCTTATTAGAGTAAGACAATTTACTATTTCCGAAGGACATATTATTATTCGTCCTGAACAATTAGAAGATGAATTTAAAAATGCTTTAGATTTAGCTAATTTCATGCTTAAGACTATTGGTTTGGATAAAGATGTGACATATAGATTCTCAAAATGGGATCCAAAAAATACTGCTAAATATGAAGGAACTAAAGAGCAGTGGCAAAAAGCTGAAGAAGCTATGGGAAATATACTTGATAATTTAGATGTTGATTATGAAATAGGTATTGATGAAGCTGCTTTTTATGGTCCTAAACTTGATATCCAAATGAAAAATGTTTTTGGAAAAGAAGATACTATTATAACAATTCAAATTGATATGCTTTTGGCACAAAAATTTGAAATGGAATATATTGATACTGATGGAACAAGAAAAACTCCATATATTATTCACAGAACTTCTATTGGATGTTATGAAAGAACATTAGCATTATTGCTTGAGAAATATGCTGGAGCATTACCATTATGGCTTGCACCAACACAAATTGAGATTATGCCAATTTCTGATGCACAGCTTGAGTATTCTAATGATCTTTATGATAAACTTGATTCTGTTGGAATTAGAGCTCATGTTGATAGCAGAAATGAGAAGATTGGATATAAAATTCGTCAAGCACAGTTGGATAAAGTACCTTATATGCTTGTTATTGGTGATAAAGAAGTTAGTTCTGGTGCTGTTGCTGTTCGTTCTAGAAAAACTGGAGAAACTGAAGTTATGTCAGTTGACGAGCTTGTTACAAAATTAGTAACTGAGATTGCTACAAAAGCAATATAAATTATATAACCGTGGTACATTTAGTGCTACGGTTATTTTTTTATTATCAAAATGTTCGTAATTTAATAATTATGCATTAATTGTAATTTCTTAAATTAATTAATAAAATTTAACAATATTGTTGTATCATGTAAAATATAGTGTTTTTTGATGGTTAATTTTATATTTGTGTTAATTATTTTTAAAAAAAGTGTTTATTTTTTTTCTAATTTGTAATATAATATATTTAAAAGCATATGACAAAATACGAGGTAAGATTTTTATGAATATATTAAATATACTAGAAAACAAAAAACACATTCATTTTATTGGAATTGGTGGCTCTGGAATGTATCCATTGGCACAAATTTTGCATGCAAAAGGATATTATCTTACAGGTTCTGATAATAATGAAACTGAAACTCTTGATGCGGTTAGAAAAATGGGAATAGAAGTTACTTTAGGACAAAAAGCAGAAAATATTAAAAATGCTGATTTGATTATTCATACTGCTGCAATTATGGATGATAATCCTGAGCTTATTGCTGCTAAAAAGTCTGGAGTTCCTGTTTTGGAAAGAAGTGACCTTTTAGGATTAGTTTCAACTTGGTATGATAATGCAGTCTGTATTAGTGGTACTCATGGTAAGACTACTGCGTCTTCAATGCTTACTCAAATATGTGTAGAAGCTGGAGTTGATTTATCATGTGTTATTGGAGGAAAACTTCCTAGTATTGGTGGAAGTGGCAGATCTGGCAAAAGTGATATTATGGTTTGTGAAGCTTGTGAATTTGTAGATACCTTTTTAAAGCTTTCGCCTGATGTTGCAGTTGTTTTAAATATTGATGAAGATCATTTGGATTATTTTAAAACACTTGATAATATAATTGTATCATTTAATAAATTTTGCAATAAAGCTACTAAAGCTGTTATTGTTAATGGTGATGATGAAAATTCAATGAAAGCTGTTGAAGAAATAACTGATAAAGATATTATAACTTTTGGATTTAATGATACAAATGATTATTATGTAACTGATATTGTTTCTGAAGGTATGCAAACAACTTTTACACTTATGCATAAAGAAGAAAAAATGAAAACTATGTCTATTTTTGTACCTGGAATTCATAATGTTTTAAATGCATTGGCTGCTGCTGTATCAGCTTTATATATAGGTATTGATATAGAATCTATAGAGCTTGGACTTCAAGCATATAAAGGTACAATAAGAAGATTTGAAAAAATAGCTGTAGTTGATGATATTACAATTGTGGATGATTATGCACATCATCCAGCTGAAGTAGAAGTAACATTAAAAGCTGCTACAAATTTAGGATATAAAAGAGTTTGGGCTGTGCATCAGCCTTTTACTTACTCTAGAACTGCTATGCTCAAAGATGATTTCGCAAGAGTTCTTTCTATAGCTGACAAAGTTGTTTTATCTGAGATAATGGGATCTAGAGAGAAAAACACTTATAATATTTATTCAAAAGATTTGGCTGAGAAAATTCCTGATAGTGTTTGGTTTGATACTTTTGATGAGATTGTTGATCATTTATGTGAGAAATTAGAGCCAGGAGATTTTGTTATAACTTTAGGTTGTGGAGATGTATATAAAGTAGCTAAAAAATTATCAAAAAGGCTTGAAAATGAAAGGAGCGTTTAAATGAGTTTAAAAGAGAAAGAAATTGCTGTTTTTGAATTTATTAAAAGAAGGATCGAAGAAGGATATGCTCCAACAGTTAGAGAAATATGTGATGAATTTGGGTATAAATCTACATCCACTGCTTTTAATAGAATCAAAGCGTTGATTGATGCTGGATTGCTTGAAAAAGGTGAGAACCAAAATAGAGCTATTAAATTAGCTGGAAAAGGAACAATGAGAATACCATTAGTTGGAACAGTTGCTGCTGGCCAACCAATTACAGCTGTCCAAGATGTTACAGACTACATAAGTTATCATCCAATGAAAAATCATTCAAATGAATTATTTGCTCTTAAAGTAAGAGGAGATAGTATGATTAATTGTGGAATATATAGTGGTGATGTTGTTGTTGTAGAAAGAACTCCATATGCACAAAATGGTGAAATAGTAGTTGCTATGGTTGAAGATCAAGAAGAAGCAACTGTGAAAAGATTTTATAAAGAAAATGGTAGATACAGATTGCAACCAGAAAATGATTATATGGATCCTATTATTGTTGATGAGGTTTCTATTGCTGGAAAAGTAGTAGCAGTAATAAGATATTTATAAAATACATAATAAATAAAAATAAAAAGCCATCTAAAGATTAAACTTTAGATGGCTAATTTTTATATCAAAATATTTATGCTGTGGTTTGAACAATTTCGTTTAATTGTTGTGCTTGTTTATATAATTGATGACTAGCCGCAGCAGTTTCTTCTGATGTTGCAGAAGTTTGTTGAGTAACTTGGCTAATTTGTTCTATTCCAGAAGAAAGTTCTGATATACTTATTACTTGCTCTTTTGAAGCTTCGTGTATTTTTTCTACTATAGAAGTAGATTTTGTTGCTTTAGTATCTAGTGTATGCATAGTCTCAGCTGTTTGATTAGCTATTGAAGCTCCTTTATCAACAGCAAGAGTAGCAGTGTTAATTAATTCTTCTGTGTTTTTAGCAGCAAAAGCAGATTTTGTTGCAAGTTCTTTTACTTCATTAGCAACAACAGCAAAACCTTTTCCAGTGTATCCAGCACGAGCAGCTTCAATTGCAGCGTTAAGTGAAAGTATATTAGTTTGGAAAGCAATATCATTAATATTTGTTATTATTGCTTTAATTTCTTCAGAAACTTTTTTGATTTCTTGCATAGATGTTAACATCTCTTTCATTTGAACATTACCTTTTTTCATTTCAATAGATGTTAATTTTGTCATTTTCATTAAGGAATTTGCATTTCTAGCATTGTTGTCGGATTTTGTCGCAATCTCTTGTATAGTAGAAGAAAATTGTTCAATTGCTCCAGCTTGTGTAGCAGATCCATCAGCTAGATTATCTACAACATGTGACAATTCTTCCGAAGAATTATTTACGCTAGCAGCAACTTTATCTACAGTCTGCATAATATTAGATTGTTTTTCCATCATAAGTTGAGTTTCTTTCATTTTCGTTTCAACTTCTGTTGATAATTTAAGAGCTTTTTCTTCTGCTTTTATTGATTTTGATAAAAAAGATATTGAAATTTTTGTTAAAATATAAAGGAATACAAATCCACAGTTTAATGCTATCCAAGCTATTATATATAGTTTTAAATCAAAACCAATCATCCTACCTTCTACATCCAATACGCCCCATATGCAAGGTAAATTTGAAATAAGTATATATAATTTTGTGAATCTCATATCATAATATGCTGCTTGTATAGTTGCGAAAACTGATAATGAAATAAACACCATGGCTGTACCTTGTTTAGCAAAAACTGAAAAAGTACATGCTATACAACCGCAAATTATACAAACTATAATTTGGTATTCTATTTTTATCTTTTTAGAAAAGATTCTTAATATAAGATATTGAGGTACTGTGGCAATAAAAACAGCAATTGCTATAGGTGGTTTTTTATAACCTATATACAAGCCAGTGAACAAAATACCTACTATAAGTATTATTAAAGAATTAAAGTGTTTTACTTTTTGAATACGTTCGTCTGATAACAACATAGAATTACCCCCTCTATAATTTTGGATATATATCAATTTTTAATAATAAAAATTATATATAAAGTAATTGTAAATATGTGTTTGTTATAAAAGTAAATGTCAGTGTGTATTCGTTATAAAAGTAATTATAATATCTTTATAAAAATACTTCTTAAATGTCAGATTAAAATTTGTATATGTAATGTTTAATTATTTGATATATCTGTGAGCTTGTTTAGTTCTTTTGATTCTTTATAAAGCATTTGGCTTGCTGTTGAGGTTTCTTCTGCAGCAGCAGCATTTTGTTGAGTTACTTGTGAAATTTGATTAATTCCATCTGAAATTTGATCAATATTTTTCACTTGAGATTCAGATGAACCAAATACTTTTAGCACAATTTTAGAAGATTTTTGAGTTTTCTCAATAATATTAGTCATGCTCTTTGAGGTTTTATCAACCATAACAGAACCTCTTTTTACAGCTGAAACAGTAGATTCAATTAAATCAGATGTTTTCTCAGCAGCTTTAGAACATTTTATTGCTACAGCTTGTACATCTTGTGACAAAGAGGCAAAACATAATCCAGCTTCACCAGCACGTGCTGATTCAATTATTGCGTTTAAAGAAAGTATATTTGTTAAAAATGCAAGTTCATCTAAATCTTCCATAATGCTTTGGATTTCTGAAGAAGAAACTTGTATTTTTTGCATAGCATTTTGCATTCCGTTCATATTAATTTGACCAAATTTTACATCAAGAGAAGTTTGTTTTGATATTTGCAACAAACTTTCAGCGTATGTTGCATTATCACGAGTTTTATCAGAAATTTCATAAACAGCAGATGCAAGTTCTTGGATTGCGCTCGCTTGAGTATTAGCGCCTTCTGTTGTGGTTTTAACAATTTGTGCTAACTCTTTTGAAGAAGATGTGAGATTTAAAGAAGAAAGACTGATTGCGTTAATCATTTCTTGTTGTCTTTTTAATAGCTTTTCAGTTTCTTCCATTTTAATTCCAAGTTGAGTATTAAGTTTTTTAGCTTTTTCTGTGCTTTTCATAGATTTTGATAAACTCGATGAACTAACTTTAATTAAATAATATATTGCTCCAAAACAGAAATTTAAACAAAATAAAGAAGTTAAATAATCTTGTATAGGAAACTCCGGCATACAATTGGTTCGATTTATTAATCCGTATATACATATAAAATTCGCTATAAGACAATGTATAAACCAATATTTAATTTCTAAATATATACTTTGCAAAATTGTACATGCAAGCAATCCAATAAACAACATTGGAGATGCTTCATTTGTAAAAACACCTATTCCAGTAACAAAACATCCGAATATAGACATTGCTATAATTTGATATTCTAAATTAAATTTATTATAAAATATCTTTATTATTATAAATTGTGGAATACATAATAATAAGATTAAGCTGGAAGTTAGATATTCTTTTAGTAAAAAATATGATGCTGCATATGTACATCCGGTTATAATTATTGCTAAAGAATTAAAGTTAATTAGTTTTTGGATTTTATTATTAGATAATAACATAACTAACCTCCTAAATGAGATTGTTAAAAAATAGTTATATTTAGTGTATTTTATACAAATATATTAACATTAATAAATGTTTTTGTCAATAAAATAAATAAATTTTGATATACAAAAAAATCATGTATATTTATGGAATATTACCAAGTTTTTAACTTAATAGGATTTTATATTATTTTTTAAAAAAGTGTTGACAAAGTAAAAGTAATGGTGTATTATGTGTATGACAACAAATAGTACACATACTACACTTAATTAATTAGAAAGGAGTTTACATGTTTAGAATTGATATTCAAAGTGCAGTTCCAATTTATAAACAAGTTTATGACAAAGTTATTGAATTGACATTAAAGCAAGTTTTGAGAGCGAATGATAAATTACCAAGTGTAAGAGCTTTATCTAAACAATTAGGTGTTAATCCTAATACAATTCAAAAGGCATATTTGATGCTTGAAAACGAAAAGATAATATATACTTTGCCAGGAAGAGGAAGTTTTATTTCAGAATTACAAGAAGATATATTAAAAAAGACAGTTATAGAAGATTTCACAGCAGTATGTGATAAAGCATTAAATATGGGTGTTGATAAAAATCAACTTATAAAAGTTGTTAACAATAGAAATGAGGTAATTAAATAATGATTGAATTAAAAGGAGTAACAAAGAATTTTGATGATTTTGTTGCACTTGATAATGTAAATCTTGATGTTCCGAAAGGTACAGCATATGGTTTATTAGGATCTAATGGTGCAGGAAAATCAACAATATTAAGACTTTTGAGCGGTATTTATAAACAAGAAAGTGGAGAAGTTCTTATTGATAATGAAAATGTTTATGATAACGTTGCGGCAAAAGAAAAAGTCTTTTTTATTAACGATGAAACAGTGCAATTTAGTAGTTATACACTAAAAGAGCTTAAAAATTTCTACAAAGATTTTTATCCTAATTATTCTGAAGAAATTTTTCAAAAACTAAATTCAAAAATAAATTTGCCACTTAATAAGAAAATTGATAAATTTTCAAAAGGTATGAAAAGGCAAGCAGTTGTTATAATTGGATTATCTTGTCAAGCTGAATATTTGTTGCTTGATGAGGCTTTTGATGGACTTGATCCTACAATGAGAATAAATGTTAAAAACATTTTGGTAGACTCAATGATAGATAGAAATTTAACTATTATTATTTCAAGCCATAACTTAAAAGAAATTAATGAAATTTGTGATAGTGTTGCATTGTTGCATAAAGGAAAAATATTATTCAACAGACAAATTGATGATGTTAGAGGTAATGTTCACAAAATTCAAGTTTCATTTAAAACAGAAATGAAAGAAAAAGATTTCAGTGATTTAGAATTGCTTCATTTTGAGAAAAATGGAAGTATATATCATATTATTGTTAAAGGTGAAGTTGATAAAGTAAAAGAAGAGATAGAAAAGAAAAAACCTCTTATCTTTGATATCGTTCCATTATCATTGGAAGAAATATTTATTTATGAAATGGAGGGTCTAGGATATGACTGCACAGAAATCAAATAACTATTTTTTTGCTAATTTTAAAACAAGATTAAGATTAAATAAAAAATTGATTATAATGGCACTAGTTTTTAATATACTAGCTGTACCGTTATATATATTAAGTCATATAGTTGAAGAGTTCAAAGGTGGATACATGCAGCTCCAAACTGTAATTTCAACTGTGTGTCTTTTAGCATCAGTTTTTATGGGATTGTTAATTACAATAAATACATTTAATTATTTATATAAAAAATCTAATGTGGATTTAATATATTCACTACCATTAACATCAAAACAAAGATTTTTTAGTGATTTTCTAGCAGGTTTTGTAAGCTATATGGGTCCATATTTAGTAGGATTTATTGTTTCTATACCACTTACTTTGTTGTATGAAGAAGTTTCAGATGATAGAATGCTTATTGATCTTTTTAATGCTTATAGTATGAAACCAATAGAAGTGATAGCAAAATGTATGGGTATTTTGGCTGTTTCAATGATATTGTTCTATTGTCTAAATACAATAATTTCATGTGTTTGTGGTTCTTTGTTTGAAACAATTGCATATTCTATTGGAATAAATATATTAATTCCAGTGTTTATATTATTGTGTCATTCATTTACATCAAATTTATTTGGAATGTCAGGAGAATTAGATCCATTTATTAAATTTGTACAAATTTTTAGTCCTGTTGGAGGAATCTTAGCTATTGCTCAATTGTTTGAATATGATTTGAGATTAGAAGTAGGTCTTTCGATTAATTTATGGTTATTATTTTCTTTAATATTAATAGCGGCTTTAATTATAGGAAGTTTCTTTTTATACAAAAAACGTAAAGCAGAAGATGTTTCAAAACCTTTTGTGTATAAAGGTTTTTACTATGTAATACTTGTAGCAATTACATTTTGTTTTGTAGCATTAAGTGTAGAAATATATAAAGGTGCAGATGTATTTGTATCTACAATAATTAGTGCTGCAATAATATTCTTAACATTAGAAGTTATTACTAATAGAGGTTTTAAAAAGATTTGGTTATCAGTTATTAAATATGCTGTTACAATGACAGTTATAGGTTCATTATTTTTATTAGTAAATGTTACTGATGGATTTGGTACAGTTTATAAAGTTCCTGATATCAAAGATGTAAGTAGTGTTGTATTATCTACTCCAAGAAATAAGTCACTAAAAATAGAAGATAAAGAAATAATAAAATCTGTTATAGATGTTCATGAAAAAGTTTTAGAAGATTATAGAAGAAATGATAAAAATTTAAGTAGACCTATTGAATCTAAATATATTGATTATAATAATAGTAATCAAGATAAAGTATTATCAAATGAAAAAATTACGATACAATATAATTTAAAAGGTTTTAAATCTTTTACCAGAAAGTATAATACTGCTAATATTTTGTATAAGGAAATTGCAAATATAGAATTGAATGATAAATATATAGATAAAGTTGAAGAAAAACTTAGATCATTTGTTTCAGATAAAAAATTTAGATGCGAATTATCAATATATAGGTCCAATGATTACAAATCTTTTAATTCTTATGTGACTGATAACAAAAAAATAAATAAATTTATTGATTATTATATCTCAGATTTAAGAACATTAGATTATGAAAAGTATTCAAATAGAAGATTTTTTTGGATTAAAGATGAAGATAGTGAAAATGTTGATGAAGAGGATATTTTCATTGCCAATATACATTGTAGTAAATCTTGGGAATTAGAATTAAATGAAAATTATGTGAAGACAAATAAATATTTAAAATTATTATCAGAAGAAAAAGAATCAGGAACATATGAAGATGAGTTTGTAAATGAAAAGATATATGATTAAATAATAAAAAACCACCTTATAAAAAGGTGGTTTTTTTATAAATTAGATTAAATTAATCTTCTTTTTTGTCGCTCCAAGAATACATTTTACGAAGCTCTTTACCAACTTTTTCAAGTTGATGTTCACTTTCTAATCTTCTCATAGAATTAAAATGAGTTCTTCCCATTTTGTTTTCTGTGATGAAATCACGTGCAAATGTACCATCTTGAATATCTTTAAGAACAGCTTTCATAGCCTTTTTAGTTTCTTCTGTAACTACTTTAGGTCCAGTAATATAATCACCATATTCAGCTGTATCAGAAATTGAATATCTCATTTTTTCATATCCACCTTCGTAGATTAAGTCAACAATAAGTTTCATTTCATGAATACACTCAAAATAAGCGTTTTCTGGATTATAACCAGCTTCAACAAGTGTTTCAAATCCAGCTTTCATAAGAGCTGTAACTCCTCCACAAAGAACAGCTTGTTCACCAAATAAATCAGTTTCAGTTTCTTCACGGAATGTTGTTTCAAGTACACCAGCTCTTGCTCCACCAATACCAGCAGCATAAGCAAGTGCAGTTTTTTGTGCATTACCAGTAGCATCTTGGTTGATTGCAAACAAACAAGGAACACCTTTTCCAGCAACATATTCTGAACGAACAGTGTGTCCAGGACCTTTTGGAGCAATCATAATAACATCAACATTTTCTGGTGGAACTATTTGAGCATAATGAATGTTAAATCCATGTGCAAACGCAATAGTTTTGCCAGCTGTTAGATTTGGAAGAATGCTTTCTTTGTAAAGATCACCTTGTTTTTCATCATTTATAAGAATCATAATGATGTCAGCAGCTTTAGCAGCATCGCTAGCTGTCATTACTTTAAGTCCAGCTTTTTCTGCTTTAGCCCAAGATTTACTACCTTCATAAAGTCCAACGATTACATCAACGCCACTTTCATGAAGATTTAGTGAATGAGCGTGACCTTGGCTTCCGTAACCTATTACAGCTACAGTTTTAGTTTTCAAATAAGATAGATCACAGTCTTTTGCATAAAATATTTTTGCCATTTTAATTTCCTCCTTACCCATTGGGTATATTTATATTTATGTAAAGTATTATCTCAAAAAGTAGGCTACTATATTAATAAAAAGCCTAACTTATTTTTAAATTGAAATAATTTCTGCACCTTGGTGAATAGCGATAACGCCTGTTCTGACAATTTCTAAAATTCCATATGGTTTTAGAATTTTTTCTAATTTATCAATATTAGATTTTGTGTCAGAAATTTCAAGTGTGATTGTTGATATAGATAAATCTATAATTTTAACTCCCATAATTTCAGAAACTGTCATTATTTCTGAACGTTTTTCTGGTGATGCTTTTACTTTTATAAAAACAAGTTCACGTGATAAAAAATTACCATTTGGAAGAGTTCTAACTTTAATTACTTCTATAAGTTTGTTGAGCTGTTTTTCAATTTGTTCAATAATATATTCATCACCATCAGCTATAATAGTGATTCTTGATACAGTTGGATCATCAGTAACACCAACAGCCAAACTGTCTATATTAAATCCACGACGTGAAAACAAGCCACTTATTCTAGAAAGTACACCAGCATGGTTTTTTACCAAAACAGATATTGTATGTTTCATAAAACCTCCTATAAACTATAATGTAGATTGATCTGGATCGACAATACATTCAAGTAAAAATGGATTGTCAGAGTTTATGAGAGAAGAAATTGCGTTATCTATTTCGTCATCAGAGTTAATTCTAATAGAATCTATTCCGTAAGCTTTAGAAAGTTTAATAAAATCAGGATTTCCATCCAGAAACACTGCAGTAGGTTTAGAATAAAGTTTCTTTTGCAGCTCATGAACCATTCCAAGCCTATTGTTAGACATAATTATTATCTTTATATCAAGGTTATGTTGAATTATTGTTGCGAGTTCCATCATTTGCATTTGGAATGAACCATCTCCACATACAGCTAAGACAGTTTTTGATGGATCAGCAAGTTTTGCTCCAATTGCAGCAGGTACAGAATATCCCATTGTACCCATTCCACCAGATGTTAAAAATCTACCATTATTAACACAAAAACCATTTGCTGCCCAAATTTGATTTTGTCCAACATCAGCAACAACAACTGAATATTCAGGCAAAGCTTTAGAAAGTTTTTTCATAAATAATTTTGGATTAACATAATTTTTGTTTTTCTCTAATTTTTTTTCTAATTTATATGAATCTAACTTTTCAATCCATTTATCATGAGATTGTTCATCAATATTAAGTAAAATTTGTTTAAGAATATTTTTTGCATCTCCTACAACAGGAATAGAAGCTTTAACATTTTTTCCTATTTCTGCAGGATCAATATCTATATGTATAATTGTTTTATTTTCTATTAAATTTGGAACTGGAATTGTTCTATCACTAATTCTTGCTCCAATAAGTATTAATGTGTCACATTCTTTAACTGCAACAGTAGCAGATTTTACACCATGTACTCCAACCATTCCACAATACAAAGGATGTGATGAAGAAATGCTTGAAAGTCCCATCATTGTTGAGACTACAGGTATGTTACATTTTTCTGCAAAAGTTTTAAGTTCATCAGAACAATTTGAAAAAAATACTCCTCCACCTGTGCATATTAAAGGTTTTTCAGATTTATTTATAGCTGAAACAGCACGTTTAATTTGAAGTTTGTTTCCTGTGTATGTTGGATTATAACTTTTTATTTCAGCTTTTTTTGGATATTCAAATTCGATTAATTCTTTTTGAATGTCCATAGGAATATCTATTAATACTGGACCAGGTCTACCAGAACCAGCAATATAAAATGCTTCTTTAAAAATTTTTGGTATTGTTTTAGAATCTTTTACAAGATAACTGTGTTTTACAAAAGGTTCAGCAGAACCAGTAATATCAGCTTCTTGAAAAACATCTCTACCAACTAGGTCAGAATTAACTTGACCTGTTATTATTATTAAAGGTATAGAGTCCATATAAGCAGTTGCAATTGCTGTAATAAGATTAGTTGCACCTGGACCTGATGTTGCAATACAAACAGCAGGTTTACCACTTATTCTAGCATATCCGTTAGCACTATGTCCTCCATTAGCTTCGTGTCTAATAAGAATATGTCTAATATTTGATTTTTCAAGTTCATCATAAAAAGGACAAATAGCTGCACCAGGATAACCAAAGACGACAGAGATGTTTTCCATTTCGAGACATTTAACAATAGCTTTGCCAACTTCAATCATCATACAACCTTCTTTCTTATATATTTTATTTGAAAATTAATAATAGATAATATAATTACGGATAATATAATTATAGAGACTTTTTGTAAATACGTCAATGGTAAATTAAACAATATTTTAACGCTTTATATCGTTAAAATTTACAGGTAATTTTAGACAAAAATTTATATACAAATTTTGATTGCAATTTTATGATAAATATAGTAAAATTATAAAAGAAAAATATATATGAAAAAGTTTAAAAAGGAGCTCATAATGAAGAGAATAACAATAAATGTATTAATAACGTTAATACTTTTTAATTTGGTTGGATGTGCTAAAATATCTAAAAATAGTACATATAAAAATCAAAAGACAATGGGCTTTCCTTTTACTGTAGATAATGTAGAAATTACAAAGTGTCCTAAGAAAGTTATTTCACTTTCTCCAGCGATAACTGAAATAATTTATGAAATTGGTCAATCTGATAAATTAGTTGGTAGAAGTGTTTATTGTAAAGAACCAGATAATGAACAAAAAATTCCTACTGTTGGAAGTCCTGCTAATCCGGATATTGAGGAAATTACAAAAATTAAACCTGAGTTTGTTTTAACTCAAAGTCCAATTTCTCAAATGGAAGAAGAGTCTCTTAAAAAAATTGGTGTTCAAGTTATTAATATTCCTGTTGTTAAAACTATTTTTGATTTAGCGGATGAATATGCTGCAATTTCAAAAATATTTTTAGGTTCTAATGAAGGTGATGTTGTTACTAGAATAAAGCTTGAACCGTTAGATTCAAAAGTTATAGAGATTAATAATAAAAAATATTCTAAAAAAATTGTGTTTATTGCAACAGAATTGATGGCAATAGCTACAGGAGACACTTTTTCTGGAAATATAATAGATTTTTTTGGAGAGAATATTGCAAAAGATTACACAGGTTATGCAATGCCAACACAGGATATCATAAAAGCGAAACCAGAAATAATTTTTATTTCCTCAGAAATTAAAGAGGATCAGTTGCCAAAAGATATTAAAACGTATATAAATGCTGGAAATGTTGAAGTTATAAAAATTAATGGAATGGTATTTGAAAAACCATCCTTTGATATAATAGATGAAATGAACAAAATTTTAGAAAAAATGACTCAATTAGATGATAAAAACGACGGTTCTAAACAAAGCGATTAGGCATATTATATAATAAGTTAGAAATTTGTTTCTAATATGTAATAAATTTATAGAAATTGTATAAATTTATTAATTGTAATTTTTATATAAAAGGTATAAAATACAATTATGGGTTAATTTTGAAAGGGGAAGAAATGGACGACGCCAGTCGGATTGTAATAGGTATTATATCCATATTGATTTTATTGAATTTAAAATCATTTGTTACTATGTGCGAGGTGGCAATAGGATTAGTAAATACCAAAAAAATAAAGAAAATCGCAAAAGAAAATAGGAATGCTAAAATGTTACTTAACATTACTAAGGATAGAAATAGACTTGTGATATCTTTAGCAGTGTTTAAAGCTTTAATATTAACGATAATGGCTGTTATTGTTGCATTTGTTTTGTATAGTCCTTTAAACGATGTGTTATATAGTTATAGTAACAATGGAAATGTTTCAAATATTAGTGCAATTGCTATTATTATGTTAGCTGCAATTGTGTTGCTTATAGTTTTTGGCGAACAAACGCCTAAAAAAGTCGCCTTAAAGAATGGTGAAAAAATAGCTTTAAAATTTAGTTATGTGTTAAGATTTATAATTATCATTTTTACACCAATTTATGTATTGTGTAATTTGATTATAATATTAATGAGTAAAATTTTTAGATTATCTATTGATAATGAAAATAAAGTCGTTACTGAAGAAGAAATTCTTTTAATGGTAGATGCTGCTGATGAAACAGGTATTATTGAAGAAACTCAAAAAGAAATGCTTAATAATATTTTTGATTTTGATGATCTTTTGATTTCTGATGTTATGACGCATAGAACTAATGTTGTTGGTGTTGATATAAACACTCCAGTAAAAGATCTTGTTTCAGAAGTTTTTAATCATGGATTTTCAAGAGTTCTTGTTTATGACAAGAGTATTGATAACATTGTTGGAGTTATTCATGTTAAAGATTTACTTGTTTTAATAAACGATAATGATTCTAAACAGCAAATTGCTGAAGATTATATGAGAGAAATTATGTATATTCCTGAAACAAACCATTGTTTGGAATTGCTTAAAGAATTTATTGCAACTAAAACACAAATTGCTGTTGCTGTTGATGAATATGGTGGAACAGCTGGTATTGTTTCTATGGAGGATTTGCTTGAAGCTATTGTTGGTAATATTCAAGATGAATATGACAACGATATTGAAGATATAATTAAAAAATCAAATAGTAGATATGAGATTATGGGAGACGCTGACCCTGAAGAAGTGTTTGAAGAACTAGGTGTAACTTTGTCTGAAGAAAATAGTAGTTATGATACAATGTCTGGATTAATAGTTGATTTATTGGGATATTTCCCAACTGATGAAAAAGATTTAAAAGTAGATTATGAAAATATAACATTTAAGATTGTATCGACAGAAGCTCAAAGGATAGTAAAGTTAGAAGCTTTTGTTAAGACATTACAAAGCTAGTTTAATTTAATTTAGGGAGGTGTAGTATAATGATGTATAATAAAATTATTAGTTGTATATCATTCATACTATGCCTTCTTTTGTTTGTTGGTTGCACAGGTTCTAACATTAGCAAAGATGGTAATGATTCAAAACCAGATAAAGGTGTTTATAATAAAATTATTAGTGATATTATTGAATCAACAAGAGATAAAGTTAAAAAGCAAGTTGAAAGTAATACAACAACTACAGTAGTTACTACAACTAAAAATCAAAATCCTGTAAAAATAGAAAAGCCTAAACCAAAACCAGAAACTACTCCTAAGCCAGCACCAAATTTACATAAAGATCCTGAAATAGAAAAAATACTTAGCAGAAAAGTTAATATTGATTATGTTAGACAGTTTAATCTTAGCAATGATGAGCTGATAGTATATCGTCAGTTTGTAAATGCTATTCAAAATAATATTGAGGAAGTTGTTTTAGAAAAACAAATTTCTTATAGTGATTTCCAAATAGTTTTTTCATGTTTTTTAGATACATCTTTTGAAAATTCTAATGCATTTAATCTTGCTAGTGTTTTTAAAACATCACAAAATAAAGTTGTTAAGGTTGTTTTTGAGTATACTAAATATAACAAAGAGGAAAATGAAAAAAGAAATAAACAGCTTAATGATGTTGTTTCATCACTAGTTAAACAGATTAATAAAAAAGAGACAGAGTTTGACAAGATTTTATTTATACATGATTATTTAATAAATACTTGTAAGTATTCTTTAAAAGATATTAAAGGTGATGAAAATATAAATAAAAGTATTTTTACTGCTTATGGAGCTTTGATTGAAAAAGAGGCTGTGTGTTCTGGATATTCAAAAGCTTTTTCTTTGCTTTGTTATAAATCAGGAATTCAGTCTATGATTGTTACAGGAAAATCTAAAGGCGAAAATCCTCAAAATCATATGTGGAATATGGTTAAATGTGATGGAGAATGGTATCATATAGATGTTACTTGGGATGATTCTCTTCAAATAAAAACTAATGAAAATAGATATGAATATTTTAATGTTGATACAAAGACAATAGAAAAAGATCATGTTATAGATAAATTGTATTTTAGTCCACCTGTGACTGAAGCGACAAAAGCAAATTATTTTATTAAGAATAATTTGTTTGTGAATGAGTATAAGCAATTTAAAGACATAGTATCTAATAAAATTGGCGGTAGTAAAGAAGGTAATTATACTATTTTTGTTAAATGCTCATCATCGATAGTTTATTCTCAATGTTTGCATAATTTCTTTAATGAGCCGGAACGTGAAGTTTATGATGTTATAAAACAAATTAATGAAAATATAAAAAAAGATGGTTTGATTGCAGAAGCAAAAAGTTTTAATAGTTATTCTGCTACTAATGTAATTATAATTAATTATGAAATAAAAACTATTTAATAAACAAAAAATCCTTTATTGAATTAATATCAATAAAGGAGTTTTTTATATAATTTTATATTATAATTCCGCCACCAACAACAATATCATTGTCATAAAATACAACTGCTTGTCCAGATGTAAATGCTCTGCCAGCTTTATCAAATGTGACTAAAACAGTTCCATCTTCATTTGGAGAAATAGTACAAGGCTGTTCAATTTGTTTATATCTTGTTCTGGCTTTTACTTTTAAAGGCTTAGTAAGTTTTTCTATAGAAATGAAATTTACATCTCTTGCAACAAGAGTATTTTTTAATAAATCACTCTCATCTCCTAAAGTTACTGTATTATTTTCTGTATCAATCTCAGTAACATATGCAGGTTTTCCAAGAGCAATTCCAAGTCCTTTTCTTTGTCCAATTGTATAATGGCAAATTCCTTTATGTTTTCCTAAAACATTTCCTTCTTTGTCTATAAAATTACCTTGAGCAAATTCTTCTCCGCTATACTCTTTAATAAATTTTGCATAATTTCCGTCTGGAACAAAACAAATGTCTTGGCTATCAGGTTTATTAGCATTGATAAAATTATTTTTATCAGCAATTTGTCTTGCTTCTGTTTTAATCATTTCTCCCATAGGAAAAAGAATTTTTGATAATTGTTCTTGAGTCAAAGAATAAAGTACATAACTTTGATCTTTGGTATCATCAAGAGCTTTTTTTAATAAAAATCTACCTGTTGTTTCATCTTTTTCAATTCTTGCATAATGACCTGTTGCTAAATAGTCACAATCAAGTCCTGTTGCACGTTTTAACATCTGATCAAACTTAATGTATTTGTTGCAATCAATACAAGGATTTGGAGTTTCACCTTTTAAATAAGATTTTACAAATCTGCTTATCACATTTTCATCAAAAGTGTCTTTAAAATTAAATGTATAATGGTCTATATCATGATTAGCAGCAACACTTTTTGCATCTTCAACATCTTTTGAAGAGCAACATGTTTTTGAGCATGTATCTTCATCTATTTCATCTTTCTCAAAAAGTTTTAAAGTAACTCCAATAACATCATATTTATCTTTTAATAGCAACAAAGCAACGGAACTATCAAGTCCACCACTCATCGCAAGCATAACTTTTTTCTTCATATAATCACCATAACACCTAATTAATAATTTATGATGATAGTAACATTTAAAAAAATAATTGTCAATATGATTATTTTGGGAATAGTATTATAGTATAAAGTAAAAATAATTTGCAGTGTGTCTTTGCTACAAACACATACGTATTCACTAAGAAAACAGTATTTTATACTGTAATTTTATACCTTATGTCAATTGACTTTGGTTAGTTATTATTTTACAATTATAATTAATGTATAGTATTTATAAACTAAATATGTAAAATAATAAATAAAAGCCTTGATAAAAAATCTTGTATTTATATGAATAAAGGAGAGAATGTTGTGGGAGTAAAAGTAGTTAAATTTGGTGGTAGTTCTTTAGCGGATGCAAATCAGTTTAAAAAGGTATCAAATATAATTCTTTCAGATAAAGATAGAAAATATGTTGTTCCATCAGCGCCAGGTAAAAGATTTTCTGAAGATATAAAAGTTACAGATATGCTTTATGATTGTTATAAACTTGCTGCAAAAGGTAAGAAATTTGAAAATGAATTTGATGCTATTAAAGATAGATATTATGGAATAATTTCTGATTTAGGAATTGATCTTTCTTTAGAAGAGCAGTTTAAAGAAATTAAACAAGGTTTTATTGGCAAAGCTGGCAGAGATTATGCTGCGTCAAGAGGAGAGTATTTAAACGGAATTATACTTGCTAAATATATTGGATATGAATTTATTGATTCAGCTGAAATTATATTTTTTGATGACAAAGGTACTTATGATAGCAAAACTACGCAAAAAGTTATGAGTGAAAGATTGAAAAAAGTTGAACGTGCTGTTATTCCTGGATTTTATGGCTCAATGCCTAATGATACTATAAAAACTTTTTCTCGTGGTGGTTCTGATGTTACAGGATCAATTGTTGCGAGTGTTGCTAAAGCTGAAATATATGAAAATTGGACTGATGTTTCTGGATTCTTAATTTGTGATCCAAGAATTGTTGAAGATCCTAAACCAATAAAAGTTATCACATATAATGAACTTAGAGAACTTTCATATATGGGTGCTACTGTTTTGCATGAAGATGCAATATTTCCTGTTAGAAAAGCTCAGATTCCAATAAATATTAAGAATACTAATTCTCCTGAAGATAAAGGTACTATGATTGTTGATGCTAAAGCTGCAGAACTTGGTGATTACACAATCACTGGTATTGCTGGTAAAAAAGGTCTTGCTGTTATTCATCTTGAAAAAGATATGATGAATGCAGAAATTGGATTTGGCAGAAAAGTTCTTGAAGTTTTAGAAAATAATAATGTGTCATTTGAACATATGCCTTCTGGAATTGATACTTTAAGTGTTATTGTTAACAGAAATGATCTTGATTGTAATGAAGAAAGAATTATTTCTGAATTAAAAAGAAGTGTTAATCCGGATGATATACAAATAGAAAAAGATTTGGCATTAATTGCTATAGTTGGACGTGGAATGAAATCAACTAGAGGTACTGCTGGAAGAATTTTCTCAGCTCTTGCTCACAGTCATGTTAATGTTAAGATGATTGATCAAGGATCAAGTGAGCTTAATATTATAGTTGGTGTACTAGAAAGTGAATTTGAAAAGGCAACAAAATCCATTTATGACATTTTTGTGTTACAACAATTATAATAAAAATTACTGAGTTTCCATCTTTAATCACTGATTTTAAAACAGTCGAGATGTCTCGTCTGTTTTAATTTTTTATATAACAATTTTTGGAAGAAAATAATTTTTTTGTTATATATGGAATATAAGGCGTTTTTGTCACAACTGCTATATTGTTATCGGAAAATATGGTGATTTAAATAAGAAAAATATAAAAAAACGGTTGTTAAATTAGGTTAAAAGTGATATAATACTAGAGTGATTATATAAACAAGCGTGAGTTATAGGAGGATTATTTTAATGTTTAAAAAAGATATAGGTATTGATCTAGGTACAGCTAATACCTTGGTATATATGAGAGGCAAAGGAATTGTTATTCGTGAACCTTCAGTAGTTGCTGTTGATGTTAAAAATGAAAGAGTTAGAAGTGTTGGTCAAGAAGCTAAAGATGTGATTGGACGTACTCCTGGTTCGATTGTTGCTGTAAGACCTTTAAAAGATGGCGTTATTGCTGATTTTGATTATACAAGAAGTTTGCTTGAGGAATTTATTAAAAAAGTTTTAGTAGGTTCTGCATTTTCAAAAGTTAGAGTTGTAATTTGTATTCCATCAGGAGTTACTGCGGTTGAAAAACGTGCTGTTCAAGATGCTGCGTTAGGTGCTGGAGCTAAAACAGTTAAAGTTATTGAAGAACCAATGGCTGCTGCAATTGGTGCTGGTTTACCAGTAGCAGAACCAACAGGTAGTATGATTGTTGATATTGGAGGAGGAACAAGTGAAGTTGCTGTTATTTCACTTGGAGGTATTGTAACATCACGTTCTGTTAGAGTTGCTGGTGATCAATTTGATTCTTCAATTATTAATTATATTAAGAAAAAATATAATCTGCTAATTGGTGAAAGAACATCTGAAAATATTAAAATTCAAATTGGTTCAGCATTTCCAAGTGAAGAAGATTCTACTATGGATATCAAAGGTAGAAACTTATTAACAGGATTGCCAGAAAATATTACTATTACATCAACTGAAATTCGTGAGGCGTTGTCAGAACCATTATCACAAATTGTTGATGCAGTTAAAATAACTCTTGAGAAAACTCCACCAGAACTTGCTGCGGATATAATCGATCAAGGTATAACTCTTGCAGGCGGAGGAGCATTACTTAAAGGATTGGATCGATTGATAAATAATGAAACAGGAATGCCTGTTTATGTTGCTGAAAATCCTCTTGATTGTGTTGTAGAAGGCACAGGTAAAGTTTTAGAAAATCTTGATAGACTACAAGATGTATTAGACGACAATTCAAGATATTATTAATTGTTTGACAAATCTAAGAGGTGGGCTTATAGTCTACCTTTTTTTAGAATTATTGGAGGAACATAATGAGAGATTTTTTTAAAAGTACTAAGTTTAAAGTTCTTCTTGGTATTTTTGCATTTTTAATTGGTATTATGGTCTATACTGCTACTACTTTTGGTGGCAAATCTGTTGTTTCTTCTTTTTTCGGTATGGTATTTTCACCAATACAAAAATTTTCTACTTCAATTTCTAATAAAGTAACATCTACTCTTGATATGGTTCTTAATGCTAAAGAATATTATACTGAGAATGAAAAACTAAGAAAAAAACTTGATGAATTATATTCTCAAACTATTGATTATGATACAGTCAAAAATCAAAATAAGCAGTTTAAAGAGATGTTGTCATTAAAAGAAAACAATTCTGATTTTGAATTTGCTGCTCCTGCCACTATTATTGGTAGAGCTACTAATGATATTTATCAATCTTTTTACATAGATAAAGGTACATCGGATGGAATTAAATTAAATGATCCTGTTATTGTTGGAAATGATCTTATAGGTATAGTTAGTGATGTTGAGACAGTTTATTCTAAAGTCACTACGGTTCTTTCTCCTGAACATTCATATGGAGTTGTATGTTCGAGAAATAATGATACAGGTTTGATTCAAGGCAACCTTGAATTAGCTGCTGAAAATTTAATTGAAATGAAACACATTGACAGAAAAAGTGACATCAAAAAAGGTGATATTGTTGTTACTGTTGGATATAGTGGACTTGTTCCAGCAAAAAGAATTGTTGGGACTGTCAAAGAGGTTGAGATAGATAAAGGTGGTCTTTCGTTAACTGCTATTGTGGAGCCTAATAAAGTTTTTACAGAAATAAATGATGTTTTTGTTATTACTAAGTTTAAAGGTCAAGGTGCTGGATATGACGAATAGACATAGAAAAATTCATAAAAAAGTTATTTTAAGATGGATTCTTATTACTTTAGTTGTTATTATATGTTTTATGTTGTCTATAGTAGAAGGTAGTGGCAAACCAAAACCTGTTTTGTTGTTGCCGGTTCTTATAAGTTTATGCACATTTGAAACTGATTTGTCATGTGGAATTACAGGCGCAATATTTGGATTGATGTTTGATTATAGTGCTAGTAAATTAATGGGACTTAACGGACTGTTTTTTCTTTTGGTTGGAGTAATAGTATCATTATGTTTTATATATTTTATGAAGAAAAATGTAGTAAATGTTTGGGCTGCAACTGTTATAGCTGCTGCGGTTCATGGATTACTTGATTTCTTTTTTACGTATTTGTTGTATGGATATGATCACTGTTTAGTTGTGTTCTTAAAATATACAATACCTACATTTGTATATACATCCATTTCTGCACCATTTATTTATTTTATTATAAAATTTATTTATAATAAATGTACTGAGAAACAAGGTGTTTCTGTGAAAAAACGTGATATTAGAGCATTGAAATAAGGTTAAGAGGTATTATTATGAATATATTTAAGAAAAATATACGAATTGTTATTCTTTTGGGAATAATGCTTATTGTTCTTATTTTAAGTTTTTTAAGATTGTTTGTTTTTCAAATAGTTCAAGGAGAAGAACTATTAGAAAAATCAGTTAGCAATGTTATAGGAGTTCAAGAAGTAGCAGCTCCTAGAGGTGAGATTGTTGATGTTAATGGAAAAGAGCTTGTTGCAAATAAGCTTTCTTATGATGCAATAATTGAATATGCTTTGTTTCCTAAAGATATGCAAAAACAAAATGAACTTATTTTGAAATTTACTAAATTGCTTAAAAAAGAAAATTTAAAATGGGAAGAATCATTGCCTGTTTCAAAGAAAAAACCATATGTTTTTACTAAGGATGGCAAAGTTAATTTCGAAAGAAAATTTTCTGAAGTTATAGAGCAATTAAGATTAAATAAATATGCAACAGCAGAAAATGTTATTGATTCATTGATAAAAAAATATGAAATATCTGATAAATATACAGATGAAGAAATAAGAGATATAGCTGGTGTAAGATATGAGATGGGAATAAATTTATTTTCAAAAAATGTAAGATATACATTTATTAAAAATATACCTTATCAAATAGCTTTTAAATTTAAAGAGATATTTTTTCAATTTCCTGGTTTTGATATTGCTGAAACACCAATTAGATATTATCCAAACGGAACAATTTTTTCTCATGGTTTAGGATCTGTTGGACTTCTTAATAGAGAAGAATATCAAGCAAATAAATCTAATGGATATAAATTTAATGACTATATTGGTAAATCAGGTATAGAAAAATATATGGAGTCAACTCTAAGAGGTGAAAACGGTAAAAGATCTGTTGCACTTGGTGTAAATAATACGATTGACTCGATTGATAATATTGAAGAAGCAATTCCTGGTGATACAGTAAAACTTACTATTGATTCTGAGTTTCAAAAGAAAGTTCAGAATATTTTAGAAAAAGATATAAAATGGCAAAATGCACATGCAACAAAAGATGAGAAAGGCAAAAAAGCTTTTGCAGGTTCAGTTGTTGTTATTGATGTAAAAACTGGTGCTGTTAAAGCGATGGTTAATTATCCAACATATGATATAAATGATTATTCAACTAATTATAGTAAGTTGGCTGCCGATAAAACATCACCATTAATTAATAGAGCTCTTGATGGAGGATATCGTCCAGGTTCAACTTTTAAAACAATAGTTTCTATTGCTGGTTTAACAGAAAATATTATAGAAGAAAACACAAAGATTTTTTGTAGTGGTATATATAATAATCCTAGTACTTATAAACCAACATGCATGAAACATCATGGTAGTTTGAATGTTAAAGAAGCTTTAAGAGAATCGTGTAATATATTCTTTTACACAGTTGGTGAGAAGCTTGGTATTGATAGGTTAACTAAATATGAGAAAATGTTCGGATTTGGAACTGATTTGAAATTTGAGCTTGGAGCAACACAAAGTAAAATTGCTTCTCCAGAAAGATTTAAAGAACTTGGTATGGTATGGACATATGGTGCAATTTGGCAAGCTTCAATTGGACAATCAGAAATTGCAATAAGTCCAATGAATTTAGCAGTTCAAGGAATGACACTTGCGAATAATGGAAAAAGATATAGACCGTATATAGTTGATTCAGTTGTTAGTTATGATGGAAAAACAGTAAAGAAAAAAACTGAGCCAATTTTAGAGGCAACAATTGATGATAAAAATCAAGATTCTTTTAATATAGTAAGAAAAGGTATGAAACTAGTTATGGGACATTATGATAATCATCCATATCTAGGTCATATTCAAACTAGATTGCCATATACAGCAGCGATAAAAACAGGTACTCCACAACAAGGAAATTATGAAAATTCAGCTGTAGTAGGATATTATCCTGCTGATAATCCAGAAATTGCTTTTGGAATATTGCAAGAAAAAGGATATCAAAGTGTAAGAATGGTAAAACCAATTATAAATGCATATTATAATTATAATTCTGTAGAATATTAACAAAAATAACCCACGAGTTGAGAATATTTTCACAATTTTTTAAAAAATTATGTAATTTTACTTTTAAAATTATAGAAAATGTGATAAAATACAGTCAACGGGGATGGGAGAAAGAGGTCTATATATGTCAAAGGTTATAGCTGTAACATCCGGTAAAGGTGGAACGGGAAAATCTTCAATTTGTGCGTGTCTTGGTTATACTTTAGCAAAAAAAGGTTATAGAACTTTAATTATAGAACTTGATATAGGTTTAAGATGCCTAGATATTATGCTTGGAATGCAAGGATGTGTTCCGTATGATTTAGGAGACGTAATTAAAGGCGACGCTGAAATATTTAAAGCAACTTCTCAAGTTGACATGGCAAAAAATCTTAATATAATTTGTGCGCCATCTAATCCATTTTTAACAATAACTGCTGAACAAATAAAAGATATTGTTGATCAAACTAAAAAATATTACGATTATATAATTATTGATACTTCTGCTGGTATTAATGAGAATGTATTTCGTATTGTTTCAGAAAGTGATTTGATTTTAATTGTCACAACTCCTGATCCTGTATGCACAAGAGATGCTCAAATGATGTCAGATGAGTTTTATAATCGTGGAAATCAAAAACAAAGACTTATTATTAATAAAGTCAATAAGGCATCATTAGATGGTAAAATTGTAACAGATTTTGATGAGATAATAGATATAGTAGGAATACAACTAATAGGAGTCATACCAGAAGATAAAGAAATTGTTTCAGCAACATCACAAGGAAGATTTTTATCTACAAAATCGTCAGCATCGTTGGCGTTTAATGCGATTTCCAATAGAATAAATGGAGAAGAAACGCCATTAGCGTTGAATGTAAAGAACTAAAGGAGGTAATTTATGAATATAGCAATTATCGCACATGATACAAAAAAAGAATTGATGGTACAATTTTGTATTGCGTATTGTGGTATTCTTAGTCGTCATAACATATGTGCGACAGGAACAACAGGAAAATTAGTATCTCAAGCAACTGGCTTAAATATACAAAAATATTTAAGTGGTGCTCAAGGTGGAGACCAGCAAATTGCTGCACGACGAATTTCGTGTAATGAAATAGATGTTTTGTTATTCTTTAGAGATCAACTATAACACCAAAAGCTACCTGAACCAAATGAATTGAATTTATTAAGGCTTTGTGATGTTCACAATATTCCAATGGCAACTAATATTGCTACAGCAGAAGCATTGATTCATGCTCTTAATAGAGGAGATCTTGATTGGCGTGAAATTGAGAAAACAAATAAAATAATATAAAACATGAACGGTAAAAAGAGATATCTTTGTTAGTTTAGGCGAATAATTATGATTTTTACAGTCGCTCTTGATTATAGAGCGACTTTTTTGTATACTATAATAAGTGTATTAAATATAAAATTAGTGTGATATGTGTTTATTATAATTTTAATAATATAAATATGAAAAATATTGCGATTTATTAATTTTTATTAATAAGTTAGTATGGAGGTAAATATGGCGTTGATTGCTCGAAAACCAAAAGGAACTCAAGATATTGTTCCTTCTAATGTTCATAAATGGCACACTGTAGAAGCTCTTGCTAGAGAAACAGCAGAATGTTTTGGATTTAAAGAAATAAGAGTTCCTACTTTTGAAAGTACAAGTTTATTTGAAAGATCTGTTGGTGATACAACTGATGTTGTTCAAAAAGAAATGTATACTGTTACTGCAAAACAATCTTTGAAATCTGACAAAGAGACTAGTTTTACTCTTCGTCCTGAAGGAACTGCTGGTGTTGCTAGAGCTGTAATTGAAAATGGAATTTTAAACGAGGCACTTCCTCAAAAGGTTTATTATTTGATTAATTGTTTTCGTCATGAAAAACCTCAAGCTGGTAGATTAAGAGAATTTCATCAGTTTGGTGCAGAAATGTATGGAAGCACTTTGCCTAGTGCTGATGCTGAAATGATTTCACTTGCTAAAAACTACATAGACAGGCTTGGTCTTAAATCAGTGAAATTGTTTATTAATTCTATTGGTTGTAAGACTTGTCGTGCTAAATATCATGAGGCTCTTAAAGAGTATTTTGAAAATAAAAAATCTCAGCTTTGTGATACTTGTAAAAATAGATTAGAAAAAAATCCAATGAGAATTTTGGATTGTAAAAGTCCTATTTGTAGCGAAATAGCTTCTGAAGCTCCTGTTATTATTGAATATTTATGTGATGAATGTCATGAGCATTTTGAGAAACTTAAAGGTTATTTAAGAGAATTAGAAATTGATTTTGAAGTTAATCCTAAAATAGTTAGAGGTCTTGATTATTATACAAAAACTGTTTTTGAATTTGTTACTACTGATATTGGTGCACAAGGCACTGTTTGTGGTGGCGGAAGATATGATGGATTGATTGAAGAAATTGGCGGAAATAAAATGCCAGCACTTGGATTTGCAATGGGCCTAGAAAGATTGATATTAACAATGGAAAGCCAAGGTCTTGGATTTATTGAGCCAAAACAATGTGATTTATTTATTGCAACAATGGGCGATAAAGCTAATTTGAAAGCGATGACATTAACATCACAAATGCGTTTAGAAGGATTACGTGTTGAATATGATTTAGTTGGCAGAGGTTTAAAAGCACAAATGAAATATGCTGATAAGATGGGCGCTAGATATGTTGTTGTAATTGGAGATAATGAAATTGAAACTGGTACTGTTAATGTTAAAAACATGAAAACAGGTGAGCAAATTTCATTAATTCTTGATAATAGTTTTACTGATAATTTTGCAAATATTTCTATGGCTGATATGATGGGTAATTTTTTAGATTGCTAGGAGTGTTGAAGTTTGAAAAATTTGAAACTTAGGTATGTTTTTTCATGGCATTTTAATCCAACTAGAGTTAAAATAAAAAAGAAAATGTATAGAGTAGATAGTGAAATAATAAGAAGAGATAATATAACTGCTTTAATAATAATTTCTATGTTTTTGATTTTGTTTGGAATAAATTATTTTATGGCTATAAATGATTTGATTAATACTATTATTGCGTTTTCATTAATAATTTTGTTTTTTATTATAAGAGCGCTAATATTGCCTAAAGATATAGAGAAATACTTAATTGAAATTTAAGGAGAGTTTATAATTATGGATACAATGAAAGGACTTAAGAGAAGTCATTATTGTAATGAGATTCCTAATGAAGGAGAAGTTGTTGTTGCTGGATTTGTTCAAAAAATAAGAGATTTAGGAAACCTTATTTTTATTGATTTAAGAGATAGAACTGGTATTGTTCAGCTTGCTTTTAATGATTCTACAGATAGAGAAATTTTTAAAAAAGCTTCAACTTGTAGAACTGAATTTGTTTTGATGGCAAAAGGTGTTGTTGGACCAAGACAAAGTGTTAATAAAGATATTAAAACTGGTGCTATAGAAGTTATTGTAAATGATTTAAGATTGCTTTCAAAAGCTAATACACCTCCTTTTGAAGTTGCTAATAGTGACAATGTAAAAGATGAAGTGAAACTTAAATATCGTTATATTGATCTTAGAAATCCTAAACTACAAAAAAATATTCTTTTGCGTAATCAAATTACTAAAGTTGCAAGAGACTATTTTTATGAAAATGGTTTTATAGATATTGAAACACCAATGCTTATGCGTTCTACTCCAGAAGGTGCGAGAGATTATCTTGTTCCATCAAGAATTCATGAGAGCTGTTTTTATGCATTGCCACAATCTCCACAAATTTATAAACAGTTATTAATGCTTTCAGGCTATGATAAGTATATTCAGTTTGCAAGATGTTTTAGAGATGAAGATTTAAGAGCTGATAGACAACCTGAATTTACACAAATGGATATGGAAATGTCATTTGTTGATATGGAAGATATTTTAGAAACAGGTGAAGGTCTTGTAAAAAGATTATTCAAAGATGTTCTTAATGTTGAAATTAGCACACCTTTACCAAGAATGACATATGATGAAGCAATGAATAAATATGGTTCAGATAAGCCAGATACAAGATTTGATATGTTTATTAATGATATTTCTGATATAGCAAATCAAACAGAATTTGGTGTGTTTAAATCTGCTATTGAGGCTGGCGGAAGTGTTAGAGCTATTGTTGCTAAAGATTCAGCTTCTGTTTTGACAAGAAAAGAAATAGATAAATTAACAGAATTCTCAAGAGGAATTGGTGCAAAAGGTTTAGCTTATGTAAGATGGGTCGAAGATAAGCCTTCTTGTTCTTTTGCAAAATTTTTAGCAGAAGGTCAATTAGAGCAAATTCTTGATAAAATTGGTGCTCAAAAAGGTGACACAGTTCTTATTGTTGCAGATAAAAATAAAGTTGTTTTGCCTGTTTTAGGTGCTTTGAGATTGAAAATTGCAAAAAGACTTGATATTATTCCTGATAAATTTAATTTCTTATGGATAACAGAATTTCCATTCTTTGAAAAAGATGAAGAAACTGGTGAATGGCTTGCAATGCATCATCCTTTCACAATGCCAATGGAAGAGTGTATAGATATGCTTGATAATGATAAAGGTAATGTTAGAGCAAAAGCATTTGACCTTGTTGTTAATGGCACAGAGCTTTCTTCTGGCTCAATTAGAATAACTGATTATGAATTGCAACAAAAAATGTTCCAATTGCTTGGTCTTACTGATGAAGAAATTCAAGCTAAATTTGGATTCTTAGTTGATGCTTATAAATATGGTGCACCTCCACATGGTGGATTTGGCATTGGATTAGACAGACTTGTAATGATTATGTGTGATACTGAGAATATTAAAGATGTTGTTGCATTTCCAAAAGTTCAAAATGCAAGTGAGCTTATGAGCGAATGTCCTGCAAAAGTTGATGAGAAGCAACTTGAAGAACTTTGTATTGCTACAATTGCAAGTCAAGATGAAAATAAATAGATATTAAATTATATTTTTTAAAAATATTTTAAAAAAACTATTGACATATGTTTCTCGAAGTGATATAATAAGAAAGCACTTTAAGAGAGCATATGACGCGGAGTGGAGCAGTACGGTAGCTCGTCGGGCTCATAACCCGAAGGTCGTCAGTTCGAATCTGGCCTCCGCAACCAATAAAATGGTTTAAACAATTTGTTTAAACCATTTTTTATTTTTGACATCAAATATTTTTTACAGTTAATATTATTAAGGAGTTTTTAGTGGAAAATCAATTTATAAGACCAGTTAATAGCAAAGATAGTGCAGATATATTAAAAATATATTCAAGATATATAGAAAACACAGCATATACTTTTGAAATTAATGTTCCATCAGTTTTAGAATTTACTAAAAGAGTTGAATCTATAAGTAGTTTTTATCCATATTTAGTTTATATAATAAATAATGAAATTGTTGGATATGCTTATGCTTCAAAACATAAAGAACGTGATGCATATGATTATGATGTTGATGTATCTGTTTATATTGATGAAGATTTTGCAGGTAAAGGAATTGGAAGCAAATTATACGATGCTCTTTTTGATATTTTAGAAAAACAAGGTTTTTATAATGCGTATGCAGGAATTACAATGCCAAATGTTCCTAGTGAAGCGCTTCATAGAAAATATGGTTTTAATGAAATTGGTGTTTTTAGTAACACTGGTTTTAAATTTAACAAATGGTATGATGTTAAATGGCTACATAAAGTGATTAAACAACATGATCAAAAGCCAAAACAGATTATACCAATTAAAGATTTATAATAAAAACTCTCCATAAATTTTATGGAGAGTTGATTTTTTATTTTTTTATTTTAAATCGTTCTAATGCTGGTAAAGCTTTTGCTATTCCAATTGCAACAATTATAGCAGCAACTGATTCAACAAGAAAGTTTACACCAATTATAGTTTGTAAAAAAGCTTTAAATGTAATACCTAATTTAGGAAACAACAGCCACAAGCATGTCATAACTCCAGCTGTATTTACAAGTGTTGCAACAAACGCAGTTATTGTTGTAGTTAACACAGTACTTAACTTTGTTTTTGATAAAGCGTTAAATACTAATCCTGCTGCAATACCTATTAGTATTCTTACTCCAATAGTCATTATAAGTGAAGATACAGGACTACCACTTAAAGTTGGTGCAAATGCAAAATTAATAGGATTTGTTCCTTTAAAAGTTGCGTTAATCAAAGAGCTTATTCCCATAATTAATCCAAAAAATCCACCTAGCCATGGTCCCATCATAATTGCACCTACTATAACTGGTATGTGCATAATAGTTATTGCTGCAAATGGCAACATTATAAATCCAAATCCAGTAATATGCAAAAAGATTAGGATCGCACAAATCATAGCTGATTGTGTAAGAACGAGTATTTTTTGTTTTCTGTTTGACATAATTTCCTCCAAGCTACTGTTCAAAATGATACAGTGCGTTATTCAAGCGAAACTATTTTAAATTTTTCTTATAGATTGCGTATAGGCCATAACTTAATAAATCTTGGTCAAAAATAATATCTTTTGTGCAGTGTTTTATTATTCCTTCAGAAAGTCCACCTGTTGCTATAACAGTAGCGTTTTCTCCTAGAATTGCTTTATATCTGTCAATCATTCCATCTATCATTGATGCTGTTCCAAGCACTATTCCTGATTTCATACATTCAATAGTGTTAGTGCCTATAGTAAGGTCACCATCTATTTCTGTATTAATATGTGGTAATTGTGCTGTTGAGTTTGATAAAGCTGTTAATGAAACTTTTACTCCTGGAAGAATAGATCCTCCAACAAACTCTCCAGATGCGTTGATAGCAGATATTGTAGTTGCTGTTCCAAGGTCAAAAATTATTAAAGGTGAAGAATATCTTTTTAATGCTCCAACAGCGCAGCAAACGAGGTCTGCACCTAAATTAGCAGGATTATCAATTTTAATATTCAAACCAGTTTTGACTCCAGGACCAACTACGAATACTTTACAATTCAATAATTTTTTAATTGCTGATTTTAAAGTTGTAATAAGAGGAGGAACTACAGTGGAAATAATTGCTCCATGAAAATCTTCTGCTTTGTAACCATAAAGTCTAAAAATATTAGAAAATTCAATAGCATATTGATCTTCCATTTTCAGTTTATCAGTTGCTAAACGAGAAGTAAAAGCAAGTTTATCATTTTTATAACCACTAATAACTATATTTGTGTTTCCTACATCTACAGTAAATATCACAGTTTTGTTCACTCCAATTTCTAAAAGAATATGTAAAAAAATCGCCTGTGTTACTATTATAACCAACAAAATTGGTTTCTGCAACGTCAGGCGAAATTTTCAGTAATTTTACATATAAAATGTATTTATTTTATATTTTTTATTATTGCTATTTC
This sequence comes from Oscillospiraceae bacterium, assembly GCA_965226565.1. Lineage (GTDB taxonomy): Bacteria > Bacillota > Clostridia > Oscillospirales > Ruminococcaceae > SZUA-444. Next base: position 319,745 of record CBDDDI010000004.1, on the reverse strand, counting down.
TTAAAAATCTTAAAAAAGTTAAATTTTGAGTTTTTTCTTTTTGGTAATTTTACTTGATTTGTATTTTTGTAAGATTCTTTATAAAAATACATTTGTGAATCCAAAGCAGTTTCTGAAATTGGTGATTTTATATATGTTCCATCATTTTGCTGGATTCTAGTTTTTACATTATCTTTTTTTAGCATATAAAACATATCAAGTAATCTTTTTTTAATAGAAACATCATAAACAGGTGCAGCAACTTCTACACGTCTAACTGTGTTTCTTGTCATAAAATCTGCAGAAGAAATATATACACGTTGTCTTTCTCCAACTCCAAAAATATATATTCTTGAATGTTCAAGAAATCTTCCAACAATACTTGTTATTGTTATATTTTCAGTATATCCTTTTACTCCACCAATTAAACAGCAAATTCCTCTTATTATCAAATCAATTTTAACGCCAGCTTGAGAAGCTTCAATTAATTTATCAATTATAACTTTGTCGCTTAAAGAATTGAGCTTTGCTGCGAAATAAGCTTGTTCACCTGATTTAGCAAAATTAATCTCTACATCAAGCATTTCAAGAACTTTGCTTTGCAAACAATATGGTGCTACTAACAAATGGTTAGAATCTTCAACAAGATTACCAAGAGAAAGTGCATTAAAAACTGTTGATGCTTCAATTGCAATGTTTTTATTTGCGGTTATTAATGATAAATCAGTATATAAAGTTGAAGTTTTTTCATTGTAATTTCCAGTTCCTATTTGAGTTATATATTCAACTTTGTTTCCATTTTTTCTAGTAATAAGAAGAAGTTTAGAATGAACTTTCATAGTTTCAGGACCATACATAACTCTACATCCAGCTTCTTCAAGTTGTTTTGACCAACCAATGTTGTTTTCTTCATCAAATCTAGCTCTAAGTTCAACAAGAACCAAAACTTCTTTTCCATTTTCAGCAGCATTAATTAAAGCAGAAATAATTTTGCTGTCTGTTGCAACTCTATAAAGAGTTATTTTTATAGAAACAACTTGTGGATCATAAGAAGCTTCTTTTAATAATTGTATAAAAGGTTTTATATTTTCAAAAGGATATGATAATAAAATATCCTTTTTGATTATTTGTTTAATAATAGATTCATCAACATTAAGTTGTGTAGAATTTTGAGGAATAACAGATTTGTAGAAAAGTTGTTCATCAAAAGGAAGTTTGTTTTTAAGTTGAAATCCAAAAGACATATCTAATGGCGATTTTGTAACAAAAACTTGTTTTGGAGTTAATTCCAAATGTGAACATAAATTTTCAATTGTAGAATTAGAAAGTTCTTTTCCAACTTCTAATCTAACAGGAGAAAGTTTTTTTCTTTGTTTAAGCATTTCTGTCATAACAGATCTAAAATCAAGTTCATAATCTGTGAATCCATCGTTAATATCTATATCAGCATTACGAGTAACTCTTATTACAGATTTTTCTTTTATTTTATAATTCAAAAAAATTTTTGAAACAAAATGTAGAATTAATTCTTCCACAAGTAAGAATTTTTTCTTGTTATCAGGTAAAAATATTATCCTATCAAACGCACCTGAAGCTTTTACAATAGCAAGTTTTGAATTAGATTTTGTTTCAACATTTGCAATAATATATATATCTTTGTTATTTAAAAATGGAAAGGTATGTCTTTTATCAATAACCTGTGGAGATAACAAAGGCAAGATTTCTCTGTCAAAATAACACTCAAAAAAAGCAAGATCTTTTTTTGAAAGATTATCTAGTGAAACATGTTCAATTCCATATGGTTTGAGTCTTTTTAATACATCAAAATAAGCTGCATCTTTTCTTGAAATAAGAGGAACAACTGCTTTGTAAATTGCATCAAGCTGTTGTTTCGCAGTCATTTTGGTTTTGTTTTCAGTTGCTTTTGGATCAAACAAAAGTTGATCTGTAAGTGAACCTACTCTAACCATAAAAAATTCATCAAGATTGCTTGAGAAAATAGAAACAAAACATAAGCTTTCTATTAATGGTACATAGCAATCTTCTGCTTCTTCAAGAACTCTGGTATTAAATTTTAGCCAAGATAATTCTCTGTTGTCATAAATCTGATTATTCATTATGTCCTCCTAGATAAAAATTATTAAGAAAACTTTTATTGCAAAACTGATTTACATTTATATATAGAATTATTAAACTACAATAAATAATACATAGCAAGCTACTATTAATGTGCCCAAAACTTTTGAAATAATATTGTTTTTTGTATTGTATTCTTTAGCAAAACGTTTGAATAGTAAAGATATGATTACTAAAGATACGCTTATTGTTCCAAATAAAACAAGTGATTTTGTTTGTCCTTCTCCTGTATATACAGATCCTTTTGTGTAGATAAAATCTGATATAGCTAAGATTAAAAAGTTGAAAATTCCACTTCCCATTATATTTCCAACACATGCATTGAAATTTGATTTTCTTACTAATGCTATTGATGAAGTTAGTTCAGGAAGAGAAGTTGCTAATCCAAGGAACAACGCACCTGCTAATGTTGCGTCAAGTTTTAATAATGAAGCAAGCTTGTCTGTTACAAAAGTAATTGTAATAGAAACTGAAACAAGAGCAATTGCTGCAAAGACAAATCGGATTACTATTTGTTTTAATGTTAAATTTGAATTAGCTTCACTATCATCATCTACATTATCGCTTGCCATAAATCTAACTGATAAAATATAAATAGCGATAATAGCAAGAGAATAAATGCTAAAATGAAAAATTGAAAAATCTAAATTTAAGAATATCGTACAGAATATTAAACCAAACATCACTAAAGAAAACAATGCTGATTTTAAATGACTAGTTCCTATTGGCAATTTTATAAAACGTTTCGATGCGAAAAAAATCATAAGTCCTAAAATAGTCATATTAAAAATATTGCTACCTAAAATGTTACCAATAACCATACTAGGTTGTTTTACTATTGTAACAGATGAAATACTTGTGAAAAGTTCGGGCAGACTAGTAACTGCGGCAAGAATTACGCCACCAATAAAAGCGCCAGAAATATTTGTTTTTTTGTCAATTAGATCAACATAATCGGCAAGTTTGTTAGATAATAGTACTACAATTGTAGCTAATACAATGTAGGATATACTATATATAAGCATTTTATTAATCATTCCTTTTTATAAATATAAATTAATTATAGAATTATAAATTTATAATGTCAATACAAATAATAGAATAATCTGTCAAAGAGTTCTTTTATATATTATTGATAAATTTTGCACATATTATGTTTGAAAATATTACTATATTTTTTTAGCACTCTCACTTGACAAGTGCTAAAAAATCAGTATAATAATAATTAGCACTTAGGTATAAAGAGTGCTAATAACTCAAATTGGAGGTTGCTGTGGACGAAAGAAAATTAAAAATACTTTCAGCTATTGTAGAACAATATATAATGACAGGTGAGCCAATTGGTTCTAAAGCATTACATGATATTCTTGATATAAGCGTGTCACCTGCAACAATCCGAAACGATATGGCTGCTTTAGAACACATGGGTTATCTTGAACAGCCACATACTTCAGCAGGTAGAGTTCCTACTTTTAATGGATACAGAATGTATGTTGATAAATTAATGTTGGCAAATCCTATTTCTGAAGTTGATAAAAATTTGATCGATGAAATGCTCCAGTTTGATGATATGGCTGAGGAAGCAATTTTGCAAAAAGCTTCTCTTGCTTTAGCGGAAGTAACAAAATGTGCGACTATTGTTTCAAACAATACTCCTAAATTTAGTGTGATTTCTAAAGTTGAAGTTGTTCCAACAGGAAAAAGATTATATGTTATTTTGATGATTACATCATCTGGTAATATTAAAAATAAAGTATGTAGACTTGAATTTGATCTTTCTAATGAACAACTTGATTTCTTTTCTAATTTTATTAAAACTAATGTAGAAGGCGTATCAATTGATACTTTGTCTGACGAAATGCTTGAAAATATGGCAATGGCAATGGGAACTTATATGATGACTTTGATGCCACTTGTTGAAGGCGTTTGTGAAATGTCTAGAGACCTAGCTGATAAAAAAGTTGACATAAAAGGTGAAACAAATCTTCTTGCTTGTAAAGATTTCAATAGTAATGAAATAATTGAGTTTATAGAAAATAAAAATGAATTCACAGCTTTACTGGATGATAGTTTTAGCGGAATAAATGTTATGTTTTCAAAAGAAAAACAAGATTTTGTAATAAGCAATTCTAGTATTATTACAGCACCGTTTTTAAAAGGAGATAAACAAGTAGGTACTCTTGGAATAATCGGTCCTATGAGAATTGATTATGCAAAAATTATACCTTATATTCAGTACTTTACTGAAAAAATAACAGAAATGTTTTCTGAAGATGATGAAGATACAATTTAGAAAGGTAGGACATCTTAAATGAGCGAGAACAATGAAAAAGAAATAATTGATGACAAAGATAAAGACCAAAATCAAAATGAAGAAAATGCTAAAGAAGATTCTGTGAAAGAAAAGAAAGCTAGTGAACCTAAAAAGAAAAAAGAAAAGAAATTGTCTGAGAAAGAAAAATTAGCAAATGAACTTGCTGATGAAAAAAACAAGTATTTAAGACTTGTTGCTGAGTATGATAATTTTAGAAAAAGATCAGCTAAAGAAAAGCTTGAAAGTTATGGAGATGCAACAGCAAAAGCTATTTCTGAAATGCTTCCTATATATGATAACTTTGAAAGAGCATTGCAAGCTGAAACTACAGATGAGAATTTTAAAAAAGGCGTTACAATGATTTTTAATCAATATAGCGAATTTTTGAAAAAGCTTAATGTAGAAATTATTGATCCAATAGGTCAAGAATTTGATCCAAATGTTGCACAAGCAATAAATCAAATTGAAGATGAAAAACTTGGTGAAAATGAAGTTGCTCAAGTATTCCAAAAAGGATATAAGATTGGCGACAAAATTATAAGATATGCTATGGTAGTCGTAGCAAATCCATAAGATTATTAGATTAAATTAATATAAAAATTGTAAAGGAGAAAATTTATTATGAGTAAAATTATTGGTATTGACTTAGGAACAACAAACTCATGTGTTGCTGTTATGGAAGGTGGAGAGGCTGTTGTTATTGCAAATAATGAAGGCGCAAGAACAACTCCATCTGTTGTAGGAGTATCAAAAAGTGGAGATAGGCTTGTTGGTCAAGTAGCTAAAAGACAGGCTGTTACTAATTTTGACAACACAGTAATTTCTGTTAAACGTGAAATGGGAACAGATTACAAAGCAAAAATGGGAGACAAAACATATACACCACAAGAAATTTCTGCAATGATTCTACAAAAACTTAAATCAGATGCTGAAAGCTATCTTGGTGAAACAGTAACTGAGGCTGTAATTACAGTTCCTGCTTACTTTACTGACGCTCAAAGACAAGCAACAAAAGATGCTGGTCAAATTGCTGGTTTAACAGTAAAAAGAATTATTAATGAGCCAACAGCAGCAGCGCTAGCTTATGGTGCTGATAAAGAACAAGATCAAAAAATCATGGTTTATGACCTTGGTGGTGGTACATTTGACGTTTCAATTATTGAAATGGGTGATGGTGTTCAAGAAGTTTTGGCTACTGCTGGTAACAACAAACTTGGTGGTGATGATTTTGACGAAAGAATCATTAAATGGCTTGTTGAAGAATTTAAAAAAGCAGAAGGTATTGATTTAAATAACGATAAAATGGCTATGCAAAGATTAAAAGAAGCTGCAGAAAAAGCTAAAATTGAGCTTTCTTCAACTGCTTCAACAACAATTAGTTTACCATTTATCACAGCTGATGCTACAGGACCAAAACATATTGAAATGACATTGCAAAAATCAAAATTTGATGAATTAACTCATGATCTTGTTGATATGACAATGGGACCTGTAAAACAAGCATTGTCTGATGCTGGTCTTTCACCAAGTGATCTTCATAAAGTATTACTAGTTGGTGGATCAACTCGTATTCCAGCTGTTCAAGAAGCTGTTAAAAACTTTATTGGTAAAGATCCATTTAAAGGTATCAATCCTGATGAATGTGTAGCTCTTGGTGCTGCAATTCAAGGTGGTGTTCTTTCAGGTGATGTTAAAGGATTGTTATTACTTGATGTAACTCCATTATCATTAGGACTAGAAACAATGGGTGGAGTTTGTACAAAACTTATTGATAGAAATACAACTATTCCAACTAAAAAATCACAAGTGTTCTCAACTGCTGCTGACAACCAATCAGCTGTTGATATTAATGTTCTACAAGGTGAACGTGAATTTGCAAAAGATAATAAACAATTAGGAAACTTCCGTCTTGATGGAATTGCTCCAGCTCCACGTGGTGTTCCACAAATTGAAGTTACTTTTGATATTGATGCTAATGGTATCGTTCATGTTTCAGCTAAAGATCTTGGAACAGGCAAAGAACAAAAAATTACAATTAGTTCTTCAACAAATATGTCTAAAGAAGATGTAGAACAAGCTGTTAAAAATGCAGAAGAATTTGCTGCTGAAGATAAGAAAAAACGTGATGAAGTTGATGCTAGAAACACTGCTGATAGCACTGTGTTCCAAACAGAAAAAGCTTTAAATGATTTTGGTGATAAAGTTTCTGAAGCAGAAAAAACATCTGTTCAAGCTAAAATTGATGCACTAAAAGAAGCTCTTAAAGGCACAGATATTGAAGATATTAAAGCAAAACAAAAAGAATTAGAAACAGAATTCCAAGGTGTTGCAACAAAGATTTATCAAGAAGCAGCACAAGCACAACAAGCAGCTCAAGGCGCTACAGCTGATCAAGCTACTGCTTCAGAAGATGCTGGTGCAAAAAACGATGACGATGTAATTGATGCTGAGTTTAAAAACTAAGTATTAACTAAAAAATATTTAATATACTGATAATAGGGTGGACTGTTCCGCCCTGTTTTCAGATTATTTGTTTTATTATTTTAGGAAAATTTTTCTATCGCAAAAGGTTTAATATTTTGCGTTGAAATGTAAGAAGGAAACTTTTTACGCTAGAAAAAGGTTCTTAAATTAAGTATAATTAAAAGAGTATAAGGGCAATTAATTGCTCCTCGAACAAAAAAATAAAAAGGGGCTAAATTATGGCAGATAAAAGAGATTATTATGATGTGCTTGGTGTATCAAAAGGTGCATCTGATGACGAATTAAAAAAAGCGTATAGAAAAGTTGCTAAAAAATATCATCCAGACCTTAATCCTGATAATAAAGATGCAGAAGTGAAATTTAAAGAAGCTAATGAAGCTTATGAAGTTTTATCTGATCAAGAAAAACGTTCAAGATATGACCAATTTGGTCACGCAGGTGTAGATCCAAGTTATGGTGGAGGAGCAGGCGGTTTTGGAGGTTTTAGTGGTGGCTTCGGCGGAGATATGGGAGATATCTTTGAAAGCTTTTTTGGAGGTTTTGGAGGTTTTGGTGGTGCGCAACGTTCAAATCCAAATGCACCAAGACGTGGCCAAGATATAAAAGCTAATGTAATTATTGATTTTATGGAAGCTTGTAAAGGTAAAGATACTGAAATTAGAGTAAATAAATTAGAACAATGTCCTGAGTGTCATGGTTCTGGTGCGAAATCTGGAACAGATGCAACAACTTGTCCTGATTGTAATGGTACAGGTACAGTTAAAGTTGGACAAAGAACACCTTTTGGAGTTATTAGTCAAACTAAAACTTGTTCTCGTTGTAAAGGTAAAGGTAAAATTATTAAAAATCCATGTCCAAAATGTAGTGGTCAAGGTAGAACAAGAGTTGCTGTTACAAAACAAATTAATATTCCAGCTGGAATTGATGATGGCCAAATATTACAAGTTAGTGGTTTTGGTGATGCAGGTGTTAATGGTGGACCAGCAGGAGATTTGAGAATTACTGTTACAGTAAGACCAGATCCGATGTTTGTTAGAGATGGATTTGATATTCATACAGAAATTCCAATTACATTTACACAAGCTAGTTTAGGTGGAGAAATTGATGTTCCTACTATAGATGGAAAAGAAAAATTTGTTATTCCTGAAGGAACTCAAACAGGAACAGTTATGCGTTTTAAATCAAAAGGTGTTAAAAAGCTATCTCGTTCTGATCGTGGTGATCAATATTTAAAGGTTATTGTTGAGGTTCCTAGAAATTTATCTAAAAAACAAAAAGATTTGCTTAAAGAGTTTGAAGGTTCTCTTGGTGAAAAGAATTATGAAAAAAGAAAGTCATTTTTCGACAAAATAAAATCTAGCTTTATGTTATAAATATAAATAGATATTAAATCGGACAAATGTCCGATTTTTTATTTGACAAAAATATTTTTAGTAGTATAATTATAATCTAGGATATTATTGTTTACAAATTAGTTTTATTTTGTAAATAGTACTTTTCAACATATAGACATTGCTGATTATTAAATTAATTAAAGAATATTATTTCAATATGATTTTTATATGTTATTTCTAATTTTGATAATAGATAAAGTAATTTTGTTTTAGTAATTAAACGTAGTTATGTTTGATGACATTATTTAAGAGAGGTAAATGTTATGAGAGACAATATAAAGAAAAATAAAAGAAAGAAGATGACAAATAAACAAAAAAAGATTTTAACAGTTTTGATATTAGTAAATGTATTGATAATAGTACTTGCATTAAGTATTTTTATAAAAGATTTCTTTAGTTATAAATATGATTCTTTTACAAATGATTTAGATCAATTAGGAATCAATAAATCGTTAGATGATAAATTTGCAAATTCGCAAATAGTTAATATAGCTTTATATGGACTTGGTGATTATGGATTATCAGATAGTATAATGATAGTATCTGTTGATAAAAAAGGTGGATATATAAAACTTACTTCTATTGCACGTGATTCTCAGGTTAAAGTAGAAAAAAGAGGTCTTGATAAAATAACTCATGCGCATAGTACTGGTGGTGCTAAAAGAGCAGTGAAGGCACTTAACGAAAATTTTGATATGAATATTAAAGATTATGTATCAGTGCATATGGATGATTTAATGGGACTTATTGATGTTGTTGATGGAGTTACTATAGAGATTACTGATGCTGAAAAAACAGCTGCAAATCAAATTATGGCAGGACGAGCTCCAAAAGCATCTAAAATAGCTAGTTCAGGAAAAGTTAAATTAACAGGTGCTCAAGCTACAGCTTATTGCAGAATAAGAAGTATTGGTACTGATTATGCAAGAATGACAAGACAAAGAACAGTTTTAAATGCATTATTTAATAAATCAAAAAATCTTGGTATTCCTAAATTGACTTCATTAGCTAAAGAATCAATGAAATTTGTTAAGACTTCATTGAAATTTAACGAAATTATAGATTTAGCTTCTATAATGACTAAAAAAAATGTTCAACTTGTTGATCTTCAAATTCCTATGGATAGTTATCATGCTAAAGATGATCCTTCAACACCTAAAATGTCTGAGCTTGTTTATGATTTAGATGTTGCTGCTAAAGATATTCATAGTTTTATATATGAAGATAAAAGATTTGAGTAATAATTAATAATACAAAATAGTATTATTAAAATACATAAAAGGAAAATGTTAATTAAGGTTATCTAAAGAAGGGTAAATAATTATGAGCGATACAAAAAAGAAAATAAATAAAAAGAAGATGTCCACAAAGCAAAAAGTCCTTATCACTGTGTTAATAGTATTAAATTTATTATTTATAATTGCTGCAGGAGTATTTTATATACTTAAGGATTTTAATCAAGTTGAAATAACTGATGATTTAAGCGAACTTGGGATTGATTCCTCAACAAATAGTAAGTATCTTGATTCTGGAATAGTAAATATTGCTTTGTTTGGAGTGGATACAAGATCAAATGAGTTTAGAGGTCTATCAGATAGTATAATGATAGCATCTATTGATAAAAAAGGTGGAGTAGTAAAATTAACTTCAATTCCTAGAGATAGTGAAGTTAATATTCAAGGACATGGACCATCAAAAATTAATGCTGCCTATTCTTGGGGCGGACATATTCTTGCAATAAATACATTAAATCGTAATTTTAATATGGACATTAAAGATTATATAACTATAAATATGCGTAATTTAACAAAAGTTATCGATAAAGTTGGCGGAGTAACTGTAGAAATAACAGAAAAAGAAAGACGTTCTTTAAATAGTATTATGAGAGGTTTTTCACCAAACTCACCAAGAGTGGCTACTTCAGGAAAAGTACATTTAGACGGTGCTCAAGCTACAGCTTTTTGCAGAATAAGAAAAATTGATAGTGACTTTGTTAGAATAGAAAGACAAAAAGAAGTTTTAACTGCATTATTTAATAAAGCAATAAAGCTTAATATTGCAGAGCTTACTTCATTAGCACAAACATTAATGCCTATGGTTGAAACATCTTTAGGTTTAGATGATATAATAGGATTAGCTAGTTTGGCTACAGTAGATAATCTTAGTTTGAAAAATCTCAAATTTCCTAATAAAACTGTAACTTTAAAGAAATCTACTACTTCAAATGTAATTTATGATTTATATCTTGCTACTGAGCAACTTCATGATTTTATTTATAAAGATGAGAGTGTATATAACCAAAAATATGGAATTGAAGATGATAGCTCAGTATAAATAATTTAAATGTTGTAAAGGAAGTTAATTATGAATGAGATAAATGAATGTCAATCATCATATAATATAAAACCACTTAATTCGTCACTAAAAAAATCAGTTAGTATATGCGCTGCTATAATGATATTATATATAATTCTTATTCATTTTTATAATATTGCTATAATTGTAGGTGCTAATTTAATTGCTGGTAATGGATTTCCTTTAAACAAAGATGAATATGTAAAAGCTCTATATTATTATTTTACATTAAATCCAAATATGAGTTTAATTCAAAATTTTATAACTCAAATTCTTGCGTTAATAACTTCAATACCTGTATCATTAAAAATTTTTGGAGTTAAAATAAGAGATGTTTCTCCAAGCTTCAAAGTTAAAAATAAAGGTTGGAGTAAAGAATATATAGTTAGAACATTTCCGCCGTTATTATTGTTAAATTACGTTTTTGGAACAATAATAGCAATTGTTGCATCTGCAATTACAATGGTATTTAAATACGAACCTCCTAAGGTCGATTTATCACCTGGAGGTCAAGATAGTTTTTCAATAATCATATTTTTCGTAAGTTTGTGTGTTTTTGCTCCACTTATTGAAGAAATATTATTTAGAGGATATTTGCTAAATATACTGAAGCCTCATGGTGCGAAATTGGCAGTAGTCATTACATCAATAGCTTTTGGATTATTGCATGGTTATTTACAACAAGGTTTTGTTGCTTTCGTAATAGGTATTGTTTTAGGTTATGTTGCAATAAAAACTAATTCAATACTTCCATCAATAATTTTACATGGTCTTACTAACTTTGTATCATTTTCAGTTTATTTCCTTCCTTTAAACAAAGAAGTGGACTCTATGTCTGAATTTGAAACAATTGGTGTTGCACTCACAATAGGAGCTATACTTCTTATTTGCATATTAGGTTTAGTATTTATATTTCAAAAGAAATTTAGAGTTAATTTTAAAGGTGAAAATCCATCAGTAATAAATGCGTTGACTTATAAAGATATATTTATTAATCCTTTTGTGATTATGTATATAATTATTCAAATAGTGATGTTTAATAAATAACAAAAAGCCTACCAAATTTGGTAGGCTTTTTTTAATATTAAATTATAGCATTTGGCTATCATCAATGTCATCTTCGCCATCAATATCGTTAAGTAATTCTGTTAAAGAAACAATATCTTCTTCAGTAAGAGTAATACCTTTACCCATTCTTGAATGATCAGGTGACCATTCTCTTAAATCATATTTAGCTTCACGTTCGTTCCAGCTAACCAGATTAAGTTCTTTTGTCCAACCTCTTGTAGATTCGGATAAAACACCAAGGTGTTTAGTAATTTCAAATTTAAGTTCTGCCATTTTTTTAGACCTCCAATATTAATGTTTATTTTTTATAACAAAATAATAAATAATAGCCAGAATTATAAGCGGAATTAAAATGAATTTTAATAAAAACAAAACTATACCGCCAAAAATAAATCCAGTAAGTACAATAAAAATAATTCTAACAGGTTTGCACTCTAAAAAAGGAATATCATGATATATTTTTGAGTCCTCAACAACACTATAAAGTAATATAATACAAATTATTACAGTGATTAAATATAACACAGACATACTAGTTTATACCTTTCTGACATTTTTATATTATATGCAAGAAAAGTTTAGTTGTCAACTATTAATTAATATTAAGTGCAATTTCCATCATTGTGGTGAAAGTTTTTTCTCTTTCTTCAGATGTTGTAAATTGATTTTTTAATGGACAATCAGAAATTGTTGCAATAGCTAAAGCGTTTTTACCAAGTTTAGCTGCGTTCATATATAGTCCAGCAGCTTCCATTTCTACAGCAAGCACATTCATAGTTTGCCATTTTAATAAATGATCAGGATCAGCGTCATAGAAAGTATCGCTAGATAAAAGATTACCTATATGATATTTTACATTTAATTTTTCAGCTTGATTCACAGCTTGTTTTAATAAAGAATAAGAAGCAATTGGAGCAAAATTTCCTGTAAGTTTATATTGATCAGCATAATTAGAGTTTGTACAAGCTCCCATACCAATAACAATGTCACGAAGCTCAATATCATCTTTTATTGCACCAGCAGATCCAATACGAATGATATTATCAACATCATATTCAGAATAAAGCTCATAAGAATATATAGCCATTGATGGAATACCCATTCCACTTCCTTGAACAGATATTTCTTTGTTTTTGTATGTTCCTGTAAATCCAAGCATGTTTCTTACTGTGTTGTAGCATTTTACATTATCAAGATAATTTTCAGCAATAAATTTTGCTCTTAAAGGATCACCTGGCATTAAAACAGTTTTTGCAATTTCTCCTTTTTGTGCACTAATATGTGGTGTTGGCATATAATTATCTCCTTTCTCGTATAAGAGGAATATGATTTGCTATTTTTTTAGGTAAAACTTTTCTAAGACCTTTTCGAAGCTGTTTAAAGTTTATCAACACAACAAATATAAAACAAGGTATAGTTACAGAAATCATTATTAAAGCATCTAAATATAGTGTAGCTACAGTCATAATTGCAAGAAAAATTGTGCTGTATATGGTTTTTCTTATATAAATCTTTGTGCCGGATATTTTTTTGACATCAACAGCTCTTAAAACAAATACAAGTAAATAGCTAGCAAATGTAGCTAATGAAGCACCGTTTATTCCTATGCTTGGAATAAGAATAAGGTTTAAAGATATATTTAATCCTGCTCCTAAAGCGCTAGTTACAAGCGAATGTTTTGTCTTTTTTTCTGCAGCATATATACTTCCAAAAAAGCTTGAGAAACAAGTGAAAACTGCAGCAATTAATAATATTGGAGTGTATTTATAAGAAATAAAATATTCTTTTGAAACTAAAACTTTTGTAATAGGAATTATTAATAGCATGATTAATGATGAAACTAAAAATACTAATGCTTGATTTGTGTTAAAAACATTTGAATAAAATTTGCTTTTATTTTTAGATTCATTTTCAGTAATAGCAGACATATTCCAAGCAGCACTAAACATTCCGTAAATTGTAGTAATTATTGTTGGAATTTTATAAGATACAGCATAGTATCCATTTGATTGAAGACCTAAAAAGTGTTGAACTAAAAATCTATCAGAAACATTTGTAATCCACCACATTATGGTTGTTGGAATTAAAGGAATTGAAAATGCAAGCATTTGTTTTGCTACAGCTTTATCAAACAATTTAATCGAGAAGAATTTTCGTATATCAGCAATTATAAATATAAAAATTATTGATATAAGATCAGAAGTTATTATAGCTGAAATATATCCGGTTATTCCCATTTTAAAGACGATTAAAAATAAAATGTTAAATAATATCATTGTAAAAGTTGTTAAAAGTCCATTAAAAGCATATAATTTTACTAAGCCTCTTGCTCTTACGAATTCACATACTACCATTTTTACACTTGCTGTAATTACATATATTAATATATAAACTCCCCAACCTTTTACGTATTTAGTCATTGATATTAAAGGCATTAACAAAGCAAAAATTAACATTCCACCAAGGTTTATAAGTATTCCAGTTGTAAATACAGTTGATTTATTGTATTTTCTATCAAGTCCATATCTAATTATACTTTCAGAAATAGATAAAGTAGCAAGTGGGATTAATAAATTAGCAAGTTGAATCATATTATCAACTTTTCCAAGTTCTTTAGGTTCCAAAACATTTGTGTATATAGATATCATTAAAAAAGCCAATATTTTTGAGCTAAAAGAACCAATAGCAAAAATAATGGTATTTGATAATAATTTTGAATAACTGTTTTGGGGTTTGTTTTTATTCATAAAAAATCCTTTACGTTTTTTAATTAATTAAGAAAAATCTCAGTATTATCTTTCAAATTTGGATAAAAAGTGGTATAATGTATTAAAATAATGTTGAACAGGGGGAATACTATGAAAAATATGCTTAAAGTATTAATATTCATAGCTATTGTTTTAGGAAGTTTGTTTTCAATAAAACTAATGTCAGAACTTTGGGCAACAAAAATGAAAAAATATTTTGTTGTAGATTAATCTAATATAAAGCCTTGCAGCATAAGCAAGGCTCACTTTTTGTATTTATATTTTTTTGTTTTTTTATAATAACTTTGAAAATCAAATTTTAATTGTTCACATATAAAATTAAGCATATCAGTAGTTGTTTCTAATAATTGAGCCGCATCTTCATTAGTAATAGAAAGAGGAATATCAGCAGGATATCTTGTTTCTATGTAGTATTTATTAAGCATAACGCTAGATAATAGATATTCTTTAAAATGGTTGTCCATAAGTGCAGCTTGTTTACAAAGCCAAGTAAGGTTATGGCCATCAAAAAGTTTTCTCTTTTTAAACAGCATATAACCTTTTAAAGCTTTTTCTATGCATTGTTGGCAATGAAACGCAGCTGAAAGATTACAACGCTGATTTTTAATAAGAGTTCTTGCAGCGATATAATCAAGATTTGCATGATAAAGCCAATCAAAATATCTTTTACTATCAGAGGTATTATATCTGTAACTCATAAACACAAACCCCCGTTTTTAATATTGTAGAGGCAAATGAAGTATCATCTTCTATTAAACAATCCCATTCAGAAATTTTATATATAAGAACATTAAATGGATTCTCACAATTAAGTTCTAAATAAAGTTTGCTTTCAAGAGAAGGTATATTAGTATCATCTGGCACTATAACGCATAATTTAAAAGATGTAAGTTCATCATTTATATTTATTTTTTTATTATAAAGTATGATTTTTATAGGATTTGAAAAATCTAAAATTTGATTTATCAAATCAGAAATAATAGGGTGATGTTTCATAAAAATCTCCTTACATTTACGTTATTACTTGGGGTTCATTTTTAAAAGATATGATTAGTATCTCATCAAATATTTTAACATTATTTTTAAACAATTGCAATCTTTGTATAATGTAAATTAGGAAGTGATTTTTTGTTAGATAATTTTTTTGAGTTTATTTTTTCTATACCTGTTATAAGAAAATTTAGACCTTTATATGAAAAAAGAAAAGATATAATATTATATGCATTTTTTTGGTGCATGGACAACAGTTGTTGGGCTTGTAACATTTTGGGTGTTTAATAATTTAGTTGGAGTACATGAGCTTTGGTCGACTACAATAAGCTGGGTTTTAGCAGTTACTTTTGCGTTTTTTACAAATAGAATCTGGGTTTTTAATAGTCCTACAAAAGGAATTAATGATTTTTTACGTCAAATGATTTCATTTTTTGGTGGAAGATTATTTTCATATGGTGTAGAAATGCTTATTATGCTTGTTTTTGCAACTTTACTAAAATTTAATGACATACTTATAAAATTAATTGCTACAATTGTAGTGTTAATTATGAATTATATAATTAGCAAGGTATATGTTTTCAAAGAAAAAAAGGAGTAGCTTTTTATGACGAATTTTTTGATAAATCTTTTTGTAAAGAATAAAGAAGATGTTAAAAATTCAAGTGTTAGAATAGAATATGGTAACCTTAGTGGCGGAGTTGGAATTATAGCGAACATTATTTTGTTTGCTGGTAAATTAATTGTTGGATTATTATCATCTTCAATATCTATTATGGCTGATGCTTTTAATAATATTTCTGATGCTGGTTCTGCTGTTGTTTCTTTAATTGGTTTTAAAATGTCATCTAAACCAGCTGATAGAGAACATCCTTTTGGACATGGTAGATTTGAATACATATCAGGATTTATAATATCAATTATGATCATTATGGCTGGTATTGAAATTGGAAAGACATCTTTTGAGAAAATTATTAATCCTCAAAATCCTGTGTTTGAGATTTCTGCTGTAATAATTTTAGTTGTTTCAATGTTTGTGAAGTTTTGGCTATTTTTGTTTAATAACAAAATAAGTAGAATTATAGATTCACAAACAATTGCTGCTACTGCTAAAGATAGTTTTAATGATGTTGGAGCATCTGGAATTGTTTTAATTGGTGTATTTTTATCTACTGCATTTAATATTAATATTGATGGTTTTTTAGGTTTGATATTAGCAATTTTGATTTTTATTACTGGAATAAGTAGTGCTAAATCTATGATTGATCAACTTGTTGGAAAAGCTCCTAGTAAAGAATATATTGATAGTATTAAAGATTATGTATTAGAATATGACATTGTTAGAGGTGTTCATGATGTTATAGTTCATAATTATGGTGTTGGAAGATCTGTTATTTCTTTGCATGCTGAAGTTCCTTGTGATATTGATATACTCAAAATTCACGATGAAATAGATAATATTGAAAATGATATGAAAAACCACTTTATTTGTGATTGTGTTATTCATATGGATCCTATTGATGTTAATGATGAACAAACTTTGGAACTTGGACAAAAAGTTAAAGAGATTATTAATGAAATTGATGAAGAAATATCTATGCATGATTTTAGAATTGTTAGTGGTGAAAGTCACACTAATTTGATTTTTGATGTATGTATACCTTTTCAGTATAAAATAAAAGATGATGATCTTATTCAAATGATAGAAAAAGAAATAAAAAATATTGATGAAAAATATAATAGTGTTATAAGTATTGATAAAGAATAAATGACGAAAGGTTTTTTTATGAATAATTTATTTTTAGATCCAAATTATATTTTGACGTATTCTGATATTAAAATGAATCCAATTGATCCAAAACCAGAAGATATTAGTATTAATGATATTGCACATGCTTTGTCTTTTATGTCTAGAGCAAATGGACATATTAAAAGTTTTTTTTCTGTTGCTCAGCACAGTATTTGTTGTTGTCTTGAAGCTAAAGCAAGAGGATATTCAAAAAGAATTCAGTTGTTACTTCTTCTTCATGATGCAAGCGAAGCTTATATTGCGGATATTATAAGACCTGTTAAAAGAAATTTAGATAAGTATATTGAAGTTGAAAAAGTTTTGCAAGATGTTATTTATAAAGCTTTTGATATAGATAATATTTCAGAGGATGAACATATTATTATTAAAGAAATTGATAATATTATGCTTCAAAATGAGTTTGTGAATCTTATGAATAGAAAAATATTTATTGAAGAAATGCCATGTGAAATTCAGCATGATTTTTCTTGTAGAGATTTTAAAGAAGTTGAAAATCAGTTTATAAAGCTGTTTAATGATTTAATATGAATTTGAATAGGTGGTATTATGGATAATAAAGAAATTTTTAATAAAATTGATCACACTCTTTTAAAACCAGTTTCTTGTTTAGAAGATATAAAAAAACTTTGTGAAGAAGCTTTGGAATATAAAACAGCATCAATTTGTGTTCCACCATGTTATGTTAAAAAGATTAGAGATGATTTTGGAGATAAAATTAATATTTGTACTGTAATTGGATTTCCTTTAGGATATAATACTATACAGGTGAAAGTTTTTGAAACTAATCAAGCTATTGAAGATGGTGCTAATGAGATTGATATGGTTGTTAATTTAACAGATGTTAAAAATGGTGATTTTGAAAAAGTTACAGACGAAATTAAGGCAATAAAAAAAGTTTGTAAAGATAAAATTTTGAAAGTTATTATTGAAACTTGTTATTTGAATCAAGATGAGAAAATTAGTCTTTGTAAATGTGTTTCAAATGCTGGTGCGGATTATATAAAGACATCTACAGGATTTGGTACTGATGGTGCTAAAATAGAAGATATTAAACTTTTTAAAAAGCATATAGATTCTGATGTTAAAATTAAAGCTGCAGGCGGAGTTAGGTCTAAAGAAGATTTAGAAATGTTTATTAAAGAAGGTTGCTCACGTATTGGAACTAGTTCTGCAGTTAATATTTTGCTAAATCAAAAATAAAAGGAGAATTAGTATGAAAAGAGTATTTTTATTAGTTCTTGATAGTGTTGGTGTCGGAGAATTGCCAGACGCAGATTTGTTCGGAGATAAAGGCAGCAATACGCTTAAAGCTTGTTTTAATACAGGTCAGCTTAATATTCCTTTTTTAAAAAAACTTGGTATTTTTAATATTGATGGACTTGAGTATGGAGGCAAATGTGAAAATCCAATAGGAAGCTTTGGAAAATTAGAAGAGGTTTCTAAAGGAAAAGACACTACAACAGGCCATTGGGAGATAAGTGGATTAATTTCAAAAGAACCATTTCCAACATATCCAAATGGTTTTCCAGAAGAACTTATTAGAGAATTTGAAGAAAAGACAGGTAGAAAAGTTTTGTGTAACAAACCATATTCAGGTACTAAAGTTTTAATGGATTATGGTCAAGAACATGTTAAAACTGGCGGTTTAATTGTATATACTTCTGCTGATAGTGTATGGCAAATTGCTGCTAATGAAGAAATTGTGCCTGTTGATGAATTATATAATTATTGTGAAATAGCAAGGAAGATGTTAACAGGTGAACATAGTGTTGGAAGAGTTATTGCAAGGCCATTTGTTGGAACTTATCCTGATTATAAAAGAACATCAAACAGGCATGATTATTCACTTACTCCTCCGGTGGACACTATGCTAGATTATATTCAATATGCTAGAAAAGATGTTATTGGTGTAGGAAAAATATATGATATTTTTAATGGTGAAGGTATTACTCAATTTGTAAGAACTTTAAATAACACTGATGGTATGGAAAAAACATATGAATTTGCTAATAAAGATTTTGAAGGTTTATGTTTTGTTAATTTAGTTGATTTTGATATGCTTTTTGGACACAGAAATGATGTTAAAGGTTATACAAACGCTTTAAATAAAATAGATAAAGAAATTAATAAGCTTGCTCAAATGCTGAAACAAGATGATGTTTTAATAATCACTGCTGACCATGGCTGTGATCCATCAACTGAAAGTACGGATCATTCAAGAGAATATATTCCTATGCTTATTTATGGCCAGAAAATTAAAAGTGGTGTTAATTTGAATATTAGAAAAAGTTTTTCTGATATTGGTAAAACAGTTTGTGATTTACTTGATGTTAAAAATGATATAGAAGGCGAGTCTTTTGAAAAATTAGTCATTAAGGAGTAATTTATGACAGATAAAGATTTGATAAAACAAGCTTTTGAAGCTGCTGAATTTGCATATTCACCATATTCTAATTATAAAGTAGGAGCTGCTTTATTGTGTCAAAATGGAAAAGTTTTTAAAGGATGTAATATTGAAAATTCAACTTATTCTCCAACAAATTGTGCAGAAAGAACAGCCTTTTTTAAAGCTATTTCTGAAGGAGAAAGAAATTTTGAAGCTATTGCTATAGTAGGATATAAAGAAAATCAGGAAGAGAGGATTTTCTTTTATCCTTGTGGTGTTTGTAGACAAGTTATGATTGAATTTTGTGATGAAAAAGATTTTAAAATAATTGTTGCAAAGACTGAAGATGATTTTGAAATAATGACTTTAAGTCAGCTGATGCCTAAGATTATTAAACCAAAATAAAATTTGGTTTAGGAGGTTTTTAAAATGATTGATAAAGATGGAAAACAGTATCATATAAAATGTCAAAAAGGTGATGTTGGTAGATATGTGCTTTTGCCAGGTGATCCTTTTAGAACTGATAAAATTGCTAAGTTTCTTGATGATGCTAAACTTGTTGCTCATAATCGTGAACACAAAACATGGACGGGCTTTTTAAACGGAGAAAAGGTTTCTGTAACATCAACAGGAATGGGATGTCCATCTACAGCTATTGCTGTTGAAGAGCTTATAAGATGTGGAGCTGATACTTTTATAAGAGTAGGAACTGCAGGCAGAATTTGTGAAAAATCTAAAGACCAAACTTTAGATGGTGTTATAAATACTGCTGCAGTAAGAGATGAAGGAACTACTATTCATTATGTTCCAATAGAATATCCTGCAGTTGCTAATAGACATGTTATTCAAGCTTTAGCTGAAAGCTCAAAATCACTTGGATATAATTTTGCAGAAGGAATAACTCAAACAAAAGATTCTTTTTATGGTCAACATGAACCTAACAATATGCCAGCATGTGATAGGCTTAATGGAAGATGGAAAGCGTGGGAAATGAGCAATGTTATGACTAGCGAAATGGAAGCAGCAGCTATTTTTGTGATTTCTTCAATAAGAGATTGTAGAGCTGGTGCGATAATGTCGTTTTTAAATACAGATATAAATAAAAATATTGAAGTTGCATGTGGAGCAATTAAAAATTTGATAGAGTTAGATAGAAAATAAAAATTTGCATAAAAAAAACACCTACTAAAAAGTAGGTGTTTTTAATAAATATAACTTATGCTAATTCAGCGAAGTATTTAATTGTTCTAACCATTTGTGATGTGTAAGAATTTTCATTGTCATACCATGAAACAACTTGTACTTGGTATAAACCATTACCAAGATCAGCAACCATTGTTTGTGTTGCATCAAATAGTGAACCATAACGCATACCAATTACATCTGAAGAAACGATTTTGTCTTCGTTGTAACCAAATGAATCTGAAGCAGCAGCTTTCATAGCAGCGTTGATAGAATCAGCAGTGATGTTTGAACCTTTAACAACAGCTGTTAGAATTGTTGTTGAACCTGTTGGAACTGGAACTCTTTGTGCAGCACCAATTAGTTTTCCGTTAAGTTCTGGAATTACAAGACCAATTGCTTTAGCAGCACCAGTTGTGTTAGGAATGATGTTTGCAGCACCAGCACGTGCTCTTCTTAAATCACCTTTTCTGTGTGGACCATCAAGAATCATTTGGTCACCAGTGTAAGCATGGATTGTAGCCATAATACCACTTTGGATTGGAGCTAAATCGTTAAGAGCTTTAGCCATTGGAGCTAAACAGTTTGTTGTGCAAGAAGCAGCAGAAACAATTGTGTCTTCAGCTTTAAGAACATCTTCGTTAACGCTGTAAACAACTGTTGGTAGATCGTTTCCTGCAGGAGCAGAAATAACAACTTTCTTAGCACCAGCATCTATATGAGCTTGTGATGCAGCTTTTGAACAGTAGAAACCTGTACATTCTAGAACAACGTCAACACCAATTTTACCCCAAGGTAGATCTTTAGCGTCTTTCATAGCGTAGATAGTGATTTTTTTACCGTCAACTGTGATTGAATTATCATCAGCTTCAACAGTGTGAAGACCTTGTCCAATAGTTCCACAGTAACCACCTTGTGCTGTATCATACTTAAGAAGATGAGCTAGCATTTTAGGATCTGTTAGATCGTTAATAGCAACAACTTCGTAACCTTCTGCACCAAACATTTGTCTAAAAGCAAGACGTCCAATACGTCCAAAACCGTTAATAGCAACTTTAACTGCCATAATATAATTCCTCCTAATAATAAGTTAATATTATTTTAACCCAATTTTTTTATTTTTGCAAGCACTTTGATAAAAAATTAACTTTTCATATTATTTTTTTAAGAGTCTACAAAAATCGATTAATTAGATAACTGTATTATGTGAATTTTAGTCACATAATATAACCGTAATTATACTTTATATTTGTGCAATCCGTTATAATTGTATAAAAACGTAAAATTCATTAAAAAGCAATAGACTTTTACCTTTTTTTGAATTATAATTAAATAAGTTTTGCATATACCAACGTTAGAGGTGAAGTGTTAATGAATCTATCACAAATAGAAAAAATTTCTAAAGCAAGCGATATGCTTTGTTTGCAAATTATTATTATTGATATGAATTTAGATTTAATGTGGCACACTGATTCAGAATTATTTAATGAAGAGAATTTGATTTTAATAAAAAAACAACTTAAAATAACAAAAAATAAACAGGATTTTATTGATCTAAATAAGCATGTTTCTACTATAACTTTAAACAATAAGAATTATACTTGTGTATATTATCCAGTTGTTGAAGAAGGAAATCAGTTTGGTTATACAATAAGATTTGTAGAAATTGAAGATTTGAGAAGAAATTATTTGCATAAAGATTATGCTGATTTACAAGTTGAATTATTTTCAAAAATAAGAGCTGAAATTAGTGGAGTTTTAAGTAGTTCAACATTATTACAAAATTCTCTTGAAGAAAATGATATGTATAATGAGATGAAGTTTATAAATAGCACTGTTAATAATTGCTATAGAATTTTAGCTGCTATTACTAATCCTACTGAAATTACTAAATATGCTTATAATATGCATAAAGTAACTACAGTTAATCTCAAAGATTTTTTAGGAGATATATCAACATATATGATTAGTTTGCTTCGCAAAGAAAATGTTAAAATCACATTTAAATGTGATGAAGATATATTTGTTGATGTTGATGCAGATAGATTAATTGTTGCTTTTATGAATTTGATTTCTCATGCAATTGGAAATAATATTTCAGAAGAGAAAATAGTTGATATTGCTGTTAAGAAAATTAAAAATCATGCGTTTATAACTATTTCTGATAATGGAAGTGGAATGTCAGAAGAAAATATCAAAAATTGTTTTGAAATATATGGATATAAAAATAATGATAAAGATATTAAAGATAATGGAGATTCTTTTTTAGACGCGGATATAATTAGATTGTTTTGTAAGACTTTTGGAGCGCAGTTATATGTTTCAACAAAACAATATGAAGGATCTTGTGTAGCTTTAAAAATGAAAATAAGTGAAGAGAAAGATTTTCCATTGTATATGTCATCAAAAATTTCAGATTATTTTACAAATAGATTTTCTCCGTTATATGTGATGATTTCACGAATAACAGATATAAAGTATTTATAATATGGTTAAAAAAACTATTGATTTTTTTTAGAATTGAGAGTAAAATGATAAGTAATGCATAAATGGTAGTTAATTAATAATTTTAAATAGATGTTGTCATTGAAAGGGAGTAATTATGTCAACTAAATACGTATTTGTCACAGGTGGAGTTGTATCAGGTCTTGGAAAAGGTATAACAGCCGCATCTTTAGGTAGATTGTTAAAAGCAAGAGGATACAAGGTTACACTTCAAAAATTTGATCCTTATATTAATGTAGATCCTGGAACTATGAGTCCATATCAACATGGTGAGGTTTTTGTTACTGATGATGGAGCAGAAACTGATCTTGATCTTGGACATTATGAAAGATTTGTTGACGAAAATTTGTCAGTAAATTCTAATGTTACAACTGGTAAAATATATTGGAATGTTTTGAATAAAGAACGTCGTGGAGATTATCTTGGCGGAACTGTTCAAGTTATTCCTCATATTACAAATGAAATTAAAGATAGAGTTTATAGAGTTGGAAAAGAAAAAAATTCTGATGTTGTTATCACTGAAATTGGCGGAACTGTTGGTGATATTGAAAGTACACCTTTTTTAGAAGCTATTAGACAAGCTGCTATTGAAGTTGGAAGAAACAACGCTATTTTTATTCATGTTACACTTGTTCCATATATTTATGGTTCTAATGAATTAAAATCAAAACCTACTCAACATTCTGTTAAAGAATTACTAAGTTTAGGTATCCAACCTAATATTTTGGTTTTAAGAAGTGAACAAGAAATTCCAGAAGATATGAGAAGAAAAATTAGTTTATTCTGTAATGTTCGTTCAAAAGATGTTATTCAAAATCTTACAGCTCCATCTTTATATGAAGTTCCTTTGATGCTTGAAGAAGAAGGACTTGCTGATGCTGTTTGTGAACAATTAGGTCTTGATAATAAAAAACCTGATTTAGCAGAATGGGCTGATATGGTTGAATCTCAAAAAAATACTGAAAAAGTTGCAACAATTGGTCTTGTTGGTAAGTATGTTGCTTTGCCTGATGCTTATCTTTCAGTTGCAGAGGCTTTAAGACATGCAGGTTTTGCTAATTCTGCTAGTGTTGATATAAAATGGATAAATTCTGAGAATATTACTCCTGAAACTGCTGAAAAAGAGCTTGGAGATTGTGATGGAATTTTGGTTCCAGGTGGTTTTGGTGATAGAGGTATTGAAGGAAAAATAGAAGCTATTAAATACGCTAGAGAAAATAAAATACCTTTCTTTGGAATTTGTTTAGGAATGCAAATGGCTGTTTCTGAATTCGCTAGAAATGTTGCAGGACTTAAAAATGCTAATTCTTCTGAATTTGGAGAAGAGAAATATCCTGTAATTGATATTATGGAAGAGCAAAAAGATGTCACTGAAAAAGGTGGCACAATGAGACTAGGTTTATATCCATGTAAACTTATAAAAGGTACTAAGGCAAGAGAAATTTATGGTGAAGATTTAATTTATGAACGTCATCGTCATAGATATGAATTTAACAATACTTTTAGAAAACAACTTTCTGAAGCTGGATTAGTTTTATCTGGTATGTCACCTGATGATAATTTAGTTGAAATTGTTGAGTTAAAAGATCATCCTTGGTTTGTTGGAGCACAATTCCATCCTGAATTTAAATCTCGTCCAAATAGACCTCATAAATTATTTAAGGATTTCATTAGAGCAACTGTTGAAAATAAATAGATTTTTTTAAGGATATTAAAATCCTTAAGGTACATAAAATATATAATTTTATAAAGAAAACACTGGTTTAGTTTATTAAATCAGTGTTTTTTTGTTTTGATAAATTATTATTTCTATTTTATTAATTCGTTTTTCTTGGAAATAGTGAGAATATGATTTAATTGTCATTATTGTGCAAAATGACAAAATAGGTTGTTATTTTTATATTTATATAATAAAAACAAATTGTTTTTTTGTCGAATTAATCTTTTTAATGTGAATAGTGCACAAAACTAGGTTATATTTTTTGTTGTTCATATATTTTACATACAAATTTTGTATAATATTTTTTATAAGTTTAAGTAAAGGAGTTAAATTATGAGAAAAAGGTTATCGTTATTTTTTGCATTTATAATGATTATTTCATTAGTTAATTATGTACCTAAATCATCATTTGTAAGTGCTAAAAATAATACAACAATAATTGTTCATTATAACAGAAGTGAGGATAATTATGATGATTGGAATTTATGGCTTTGGCCTGAAGAAGGAAATGGAAAACAGTATGATTTTCTAGCAAAAGATGATTACGGAAAAGTTGCGATTGTCACATCTACAGATGAGATTACTAAGGCTGGCTTTATTGTTAGAAAAGGTGATTGGGAAGAAAAAGATATTGAAGAAGATAGATTTATTGAGATAAAAGATGGTTTTGCTGAAATATGGCTTACACAAGGTGATAAAAAAGTTAAAAATACTGCGCCTGAAGGAGCGAAGCCTTATGATTTAAATAGTGTTAAAGAAAAGCCAAGTAAGAGTGCTGATGCTTCTGCTGGATTAAAAGTTAAAATACATTATTATCGTTTTGGAAAAGATTATGATGGTTGGAATTTATGGCTTTGGCCTAAAGATAAAGATGGTTCAACAGTTGAATTTAATGGAACAGATGATTACGGAGTTGTTTGTGAGACAGTTCTTCCTGGAGCTGCTGATGTAGATGAATTTGGTTTTATTGTAAAACTTAATGATTGGGAAGCTAGAGATGGTGATCAAGATAGATTTGTTCAAACTTCAAAGAAAAATGAAGCTGGAGTTGTTGAGATATATTTAGTTCAAGACAATCCTGAAATTTTTTATGACAAAGGTAAAGTTGATTTATCTGATAAATTTACAACAGCAAAAATTGATAGTTTAAGAAGTATATCATTTTCTGTGACAAGTACTTTTGACTCAAGAAAAAAAGATGTTGAAAAAGATTTTGTTATAAAAGATAATGAAGGTAAACAATTAGAATCAAAAAATCTTGTTGTTGAAAAACAAGGTGAAGTTAATAGTGCTTTGTTAATTTTTAATGAAGATATCGCATTGGATAAAGTATATACAATATCTCATGAGAAATATGGCAAAAAGATTGTAACTATTGGTAATGCATATAAAACTGAATCATTTAGTGAAATGTTTACATATTGGGGAAATGATCTCGGAGCGAAGTATGAAAAAGATAAAACTGTTTTTAGATTATGGGCACCAACTGCAAATAAAGTTGCCTTAAATTTATATAAAGAAGGCAGTGGAGATAATTTAATCAAAACAGTTGATATGAAAAAAGATATCAATGGAACTTGGGTTCTTGAAGTTAAAGAAGACTTAAAAGGCAAATACTATACACATAGCGTGACATTTGGTGACACTACAAACGAGGCTGTTGATCCATATGCGAAAGCAGTTGGAGTTAATGGAATGAGAGCTATGGTTATAGATTTAAATGAAACTAATCCTATGGATTGGAAAAACGATAAGAAACCTAAATTTAAAAATTATTCTGATGCAATTGTTTATGAAACTCATGTAAGA
Organism: Oscillospiraceae bacterium; assembly: GCA_965226565.1. Classification (GTDB taxonomy): domain Bacteria; phylum Bacillota; class Clostridia; order Oscillospirales; family Ruminococcaceae; genus SZUA-444. Next base: position 292,845 of record CBDDDI010000004.1, on the reverse strand, counting down.
GATTTTTCTATTGATAAGAGCAGTGGTATTAAAAATAAAGGTAAATATCTTGGTTTAACAGAAGCGGGAACTAAAAATAAAGATGGTCTTGCTACTGGTCTAGATCATTTAAAAGATTTAGGAGTGACTCATGTTCAGCTTTTACCTGTTTATGATTATTACACAGTAGATGAATCAAAACTTGATACACCTCAATTTAATTGGGGTTATGATCCACAAAATTATAATGTGCCAGAAGGTTCATATTCTTCTGATCCTACAAAAGGTGAAGTTAGAATAAAAGAGTTTAAGGAAATGGTTCAAGCGCTTCATAAAAATGATATTCGTGTAATTATGGATGTTGTTTATAATCATACAGGAAAAACAGCTGATTCTAATTTTAATTTGATTGTTCCAGGATATTATTATAGAACAAGCGAACAAGGCGAATTTTCTAATGGATCAGGTTGTGGTAATGAAACTGCTTCTGAAAGAAGTATGGTTAAAAAATTCATGGTTGATAGTATTTTACATTGGGTGAAAGAATATCATATTGATGGATTCCGTTTTGATTTAATGGGAATACATGATATAGAAACAATGAAACAAATTCGTGAAGAAGTAAACAAAATTGATCCATCTATAATTATATATGGTGAAGGCTGGACTGGTGGAAACATTGGTTATGACAAAGAGCTGACAGCTTATAAAAAGAATATTAAAAAGATTGATGGTGTTGGTGCATTTAGCGATGATATTCGTGATGGATTAAAAGGTAGTGTTTTCCAAGACACAGAAAAAGGATTTATAAGTGGAGCTGAAGGCAAAGAAGAATGGATAAAATTTGGCGTTGTTGGAGCAATACAAAATAGTCAAATTGATTATGAACAAGTTACATATTCTTTAGGTGCTTGGGCTAAATATCCGTATCAATCAGTTAATTATGCAGAAGCTCATGATAATATGACATTGTGGGATAGACTTGCTACATCAAATGCTGATGATTCTGAAGAAGATAGAATTAAAATGGATAAATTAGCTGCAGGTGTTGTTTTAACATCTCAAGGTGTATCATTTTTACAACTTGGTCAAGATTTTTTAAGAACTAAACCAAAAGATGAAACAGGCAAAGTTTTTGATCATAATAGTTATAAATCATCTGATTTCACAAACAGTATAAAATGGGATAGAAAAACAAAATATAAAGATGTTTATGAATATTATAAAGGTTTAATTGCATTTAGAAATGCTCATTCTGGTTTAAGAATGGTTACTGCTAATGAAGTAAATGACAATCTTAAATTTATGGATGATTTAGATAAAAATATGGTTGGTTATACAATAAATAATAATGCTAATAATGATTTGTCTAGTAAGATTGTTGTTGTGTATAATGCAAATAAAGAGGCTAAAAAAGTAAATCTTCCTCATGGTAAATGGGATGTATTTGTTGATAATCAAAATGCTGGAACAAAAGTGTTGAAAACTTGTAAAGATTCTGTAGATGTTGAAGGAATTTCAATGATTGTTCTTGCTCAAAATACAAAAAATGTTGGTCTTTCAAATATTGTTATTATTATAATAATTTCTGCTGCTGTTTTAATTACACTTGTTATTATTATTATAGTTATGATGAAAAGACGTAAAATTAAAAAAGTTCAAGATTAAAAAAATAAACTCCTACTAATTTAGTAGGAGTTTTTATTTGTTTAAATTATCTATGGTAACATATGACCTGCTGCTTTATAAAGTTTATACCATTCTTCTCTTGTAATATTTATATTTAAAGCTTTGCAACATTCTGCAAATCTTGATGATTTTGTTGTTCCAAGAATAACTTGCATATTACAAGGATGACGTAATAACCATGCTACACAAATAGCAGAAGGTGTAACAGAATATTTTTCTGCTAATGAATCAAGAAATGTGTTTAATTCTTTGAAATTTTTATAATCTCCAACAAAAACACCTTCAAAGAAGCCTTTTTGGAATGGTGACCATGTTTGAATTGTCATATCATTTAGCTGAGAATAATCAATAACACTTTCTGTGTTACAACTAGTTTCTTTTCCAAAAACATTATAGCATAAATTGTTTGAGATATCTGGACAATGTTCCATACTCATTTGAATTTGATTAAAAATAAGTTTGAAAGGTAAGTGTTTTTGCAACAAATCAATTTTTGCAGGTGGAAAATTTGAAACACCAAAATGTTTTACTTTTTTGCTTTCATGAAGTTTAATAAGAGCTTCTGCTGTTTCTTCTACTTCCATAAGTTCGTCTGGTCTATGAAGCAAAAATATATCTAAATAATCTGTTCCAAGTCTTTGTAAAATACCATCAACAGATTTTAAAATATAATCTTTAGAAAAATCATAATATCCATTTCTTATTCCAGATTTGCTTTGTAAAATGATTTTATCTCTAAATGAAGAAGACATTCCAGTAGCAGATTTAAATAATTTTTCACATTCACCATTGCCATAAATATCTGCGTGATCAAACATATTTATATTGTTTTCAAGTGCTGTGTTAATTAATAAATCAAGTTCTTTTTCGCTACATTCAGTTATTCTCATGCATCCCATCATCAATTTAGGCACATCAAAATTTTGATTTTTAATTGTTAATCTGTTCATTTTATTTCCTCCAAAAATATAAATTTATATTGTTGTTTGTTTTTTTATATAATCATTATTTAATATATTTAGAAAAACTTATTAATGTTAGGATAAGCAAAAAGAAAGGATAAATCCTTTCTTTTTTTAATTTTTATTCAACAGTTACTGATTTTGCAAGGTTACGAGGCTTATCAACATCACAACCACGTAAATTTGCAGTGTAATAAGCTATAAATTGTAAAGGAACTACAGATATTAAAGGCATAAATAAATCAGCTATATCCGGCAAATTAACTCTGTAATTAGCTAGATCTTCGTCAACTTTAGCGTCTTTATGGCAAACAAGAATTACTTTTGCGCCACGTGATTTAACTTCTTTAATATTGCTTATTGTCTTTTCAAAAAGTCTTGATTGAGTTGCTAACGCTATTACAGGCATTCCTTCTGTAATTAAAGAAATTGTTCCATGTTTTAATTCTCCAGCAGCATATGCTTCAGAATGAATATAAGAAATTTCTTTTAATTTTAGTGATCCTTCCATAGTCATAGCATAGTCAAGACCTCTACCTATAAATAATAAACTATCAGCATTCATGATTTTTGATGCTATGAATTGCAAGTTTTGTTTGTTTTTAAGAAACTCTGTAATGATGTCTGGAGTTTCTAATAATTGTGATACTAAAGTACGACATTTATCTTCGCTAATTGTACCGTTTACTAGAGCAAATTTAAATGCAAGTAAATACATTACTGATATCTGAACAGAATATGCTTTTGTAGATGCAACAGCAATTTCAGGACCAGCATATGTATAAATCACACGATCAGCTTCTCTTGCGATAGATGAGCCAACTACATTTACAATTGCAAGAGTAGTCGCACCTTTTTGTTTAGCTAATTTTAAAGCTGCAAGTGTATCAGCTGTTTCACCAGATTGAGAAATTATAATTACTAGATCTTTATCAGTAACAATAGGATCTCTATATCTAAATTCTGATGCGATATCTACATTAACAGGAATATTAGCAAGCTCTTCAATAACGTATTTTCCAACAACACCAGCATGCATTGCTGTTCCACAAGCTACAATATGAATATTGTTATATTTTTTCAAATCTTCATCAGTTAAATTATATTCATCAAGACAAGGAAGACCATCTTTAATTCTAGGAGTTAAAGTCTTTTTAATAGCTTCAGGTTGCTCATGGATTTCTTTTAGCATAAAATGCTCATAGCCTTGTTTCTCAGCAGCGTCCATGTCCCAATCAGCAACTTTAATTTCTTTGCTAATCTTATTTTTATGTAAATCAAAAAATTCAACGTTATCTTTTTTAAGAACAGCAATTTCATCACTTTCAAGTAAATAGTAATTTCTTGTATTTTTTAATATAGCAGGTACATCAGATGCAATAAAATTTTCTCCTTCATTAGTACCAACAATCAAAGGTGATTCTTGTCTAACTGCGTATATTGTATCAGGATAATCTTTAAAAATTATTCCAAACGCAAAAGAGCCTCTTACTTCACCTAAAACATGAATAATTGTATCTAATGGATTGCCATGATAATGATAATCTAAAAGTTTAGCTACAATCTCTGTATCAGTTTGAGATTCAAAATGATAACCTTCTTTTAAAAGAGAACTTTTTATATCTGCATAATTTTCTATAATTCCGTTATGAACAATAGATACAGTTGCGTTGCCATGAGGATGAGCGTTAATATCAGATGGTTCACCATGTGTAGCCCATCTTGTATGTCCGATACCACAATTTCCATGTAGATACTCTTCATTTTTAAGCTTTTTTGCTAAATTTTCAAGTTTACCTTGAACTTTAACAGTTTTAATTATATCATTTTCAATAACTGAGATTCCTGCTGAATCATAGCCTCTGTATTCAAGTTTTGATAATCCGTCAAGTAGTATTTTAGTACAATCTTTATTGCCTACATATCCGACAATTCCACACATATAATACCTCCAAAATAATGTTGTTATAATTTTTATGTTTATTTCTCTAATGATGTAATTAGATCTACTCTATTTTGATGTCTTCCACCTTCAAACTCAGTGTTTAAAAATACGTTTACTAATTCAAGAGCATATTCATCTCCAACAACTCTAGCACCAATGCAAAGTATATTTGCATCATTATGAAGTCTTGTAAATTTCACAGAATAATAATCAGAACAAACAGCAGCTCTAATACCATTTATTTTATTAGCAGCAATTGACATTCCAACACCAGTACCACATATTAAGATACCTTTGTCAGCTTGTTTGCTTGTAATTTTTTCAGAAACAGTTTTAGCCACATTTGGATAATCAGCTTTCTCTCCATTTCCACATCCACAATCTATATAGTCTATATTATTTTCTTTAAACCAATTTAATACATGATTTTTAAGTTCAATTCCAGCATGGTCATTTCCTATAGCAACCATTTTTATCCTCCTAAATAATTTATAAATTATTGTTTATCTTTTTCTGCTTTTGTTATTTGTAAATACTCAGCATTTAATTCATCAGGCTCTATTAAATCTTTATTCATCGCAAGCATACATAATGAAACACTATCAGTATATCTATTTGAAACAGGTGCAATTTTCACATTATATTTATCTGAAAATATTTTAGCACAATCTCCAGTAACAATAATATCATCTTCAATTTCAGATATAATATCGTTTATTTTATCCAAATCAGAAATACTATCATCATTAATTTGTGTTAAAGTAATTCCATCACTTTTGTATATTCCGTAATAAGCAATGTTTGGTCTAGCATGCATTAAAGCAACAATTGTGCCTTTAAAACAAACACAATTATATGCCAAAGCTTCTAAAGTAGAAATACCAATACATTTTTTGTTTTGAGCAAAACACATAGCTTTTACTGCTGAAATACCAATTCTAAGACCTGTATAAGATCCAGGTCCAACTGCAACAGTAAATCCGTCAATATCATCAATAGTAAGTTTTGCATTTTCTAAAACGTTTTCAACTAAAGGAAGAATGACCTGAGAATGAGTAAGATTTGTTGTAAACTTTGAAGAACTAATTACAGTATTTTCATCACAAATTGCAACAGAAGCATTTTTACCAGAGGTATCAATTCCTAAGATTTTCAAATCTATCACCTCCGTCAAGAATTATTTCTCTTGTTTCATCATCAATTCTATTAAGTGTAATGAAAATAGTATTACTAGGAAGAAATTCTTTAATATTTTCGCTCCATTCTATTGCTAAAATACTATAATCATTTAAATAATCATAAAATCCTGTTGTTTCAAGACTTTCTGCATTTAAAATTCTATACATATCAAAGTGATATAAATTAATATTACCACGATATTCGTTAACTATTGAGAAAGTTGGAGAAGTTACTTCATCAACAAGTCCAATACCTTGAGCAAGACCTCTTGTAAAAGTAGTTTTACCAGCTCCAAGACCTCCTAAATAAGCAACAACATCTCCACCTTTTAAAAGAGAACCAATTTTTTTAGCATATTCAATTGTTTCTTCTGGTGAATTAGTAATTTTAGATATCATATATGCTCCTAGATTTAACTTAATTATTATTTTACACTTCAAATATATGTTTGTCAATATATGTAAAAATTATGCCTTTTTATGTTGATTAGAAAAGACCTTCAATATTTCCATATTTATCACAGCTGATTTTGTTAGCAGCTGGAGTTTTTGGTAATCCAGGCATAGTCATAATATTTCCTGTTAGAACAACAATGAATCCAGCACCTGCTGAAAGTTTCACATCTCTAACAGTAATATCAAAGTTCTCTGGTTTACCAAGTTTAGTAGGATCATCAGATAAAGAATATTGTGTTTTTGCAACACAAACAGGCATTTTATCAAATCCTAAATTTTCAATTTCTTTTATAGCTTTTTCAGCTATAGCAGTATAATTTACTCCATTTGCTCTATATATTTCCTTGGCAATAATGTTAAGTTTCTCTTTTATTGACAAGTTTTCATCATATAATGGAGCAAAATTTGATTTATTATTTTCAATTGTTTCACATACTTTTGTAGCAAGATCTGTTCCGCCTTCGCTGCCTTTTGCAAAAATTTCAGCAAGAGAAACTGTAACATTTAAATCATTACAAAGTTTCTTAATAAAATCAATTTCCGCATCAGTATCAGTATGAAACTTATTAATTGCAACAACAACAGGAACACCAAATTTATGCATATTTTCAATATGAGTTATTAAATTAGCAGAACCTTTTTTAAGTGCATCAAGATTTTCTGATGTTAAATCAGTTTTAGCAACTCCACCATTATACTTCATTGCACGAATTGTTGCAACAAGAACAACACAAGATGGATTTAAATCAGCACATCTAGATTTTATATCAAAGAATTTTTCAGCTCCTAAATCAGATCCAAATCCAGCTTCAGTAATAGCATAATCTCCAAGTTTTAAAGCAAGTTTAGTAGCTCTTACAGAATTGCAACCATGAGCAATATTAGCAAAAGGTCCACCATGCATAATAGCAGGAGTATGTTCAAGAGTTTGGACAAGATTAGGATTAATAGCATCTTTCAAAAGAGCAACCATAGCTCCGCAGCCACCAAGATCTTTTGCAAAAACAGGTTTATTATCAAATGTATAAGCAACAAGAATTTTCTCAAGTCTGGTTTTTAAATCTTTAAGATCAGCAGCAAGACATAAAATTGCCATGATTTCTGAAGCAACACTTATTTGGAATCCATCTTCACGAGGAAATCCATTAATTTTGCCACCAAGTCCACAAGTTATGTTTCTTAAAGCTCTATCATTCATATCCATACATCTTTTGAATAAAATTCTTCTAACATCAATTCCTAAAGAATTTCCTTGATGAATGTGATTATCAATAAGAGCACATAGTAAATTGTTTGCAGCAGTAATAGCATGCATATCGCCTGTAAAATGAAGATTAATATCTTCCATAGGAACAACTTGAGCGTAGCCACCTCCAGCAGCACCACCTTTTATTCCAAAAACAGGTCCAAGTGATGGTTCTCTTAACGCAAGAACAGCGTTTTTACCAATTTTGTTCATAGATTGAGCAAGACCTACAGAAATAGTAGTCTTACCTTCGCCAGCAGGTGTAGGATTTATTGCAGTAACAAGTATAAGTTTACCATCGTTTTTCTTTTCAAGTTTTTTAAAAAGATTTTCAGAAAGTTTTGCTTTGTAATGACCATAAGGTTCAATATCATCATAATCAATACCAATCTTGTTAGCAATATTAGTAATCTTCTCAAGTTTACATTTTTGTGCTATTTCAATGTCGCTTAACATATTTTCCTCCTGTAATGAAAAATTAATACATTATATTATAACATAATACATAGAGAATTTCCATATCTTTTAATGGTTACAATTTGAATTAAGTTTTAATATAATGTTGCGTTTTTTCTTTTAGTATTATATAATTAAAGTCAAAGAGATATGTGGAGGAAATATGAATAAAACGTGGAAGTTTTTATCGAGAAATATAAAAAAGATAGATAAGTTGTTACTTTTGGCGATACTTTCGTTATCTGCTTTAAGTGTAATTTTATTATATTCAATTTATAGCAATGGAGTTTCGTCTTATGTGTATACATCAACATATAAAACACAATTTATAGCAGCTGCACTGGGAACTGTTGGTGCTTTATTTATTACGTTTATTGATTATAGTAAATTAGCAAAATTTTGGTATATTTATGGTGTTGGAGCAGTTGCTCTTGTGCTTTTGACATTTACTTCTCTTGGAGCTGTAAGAGAAGGTACTGCTGCTGATGATAGAGCTTGGCTTGATATAGGAATAACAACAATACAGCCATCTGAATTTTTGAAAGTTGCATTTATATTAACATTTGCATACCATGTTTCAAAAATTTCAGAGAAAATTAATGAGCCACTTAATATATTATTGTTAATTCTTCATATGGGATTTGTAGCGGGATTAATTTCGCTTCAAGGTGACCAAGGTACAGCTATTGTATTTGTTATAATATTCGTATGTGTTATGTTTGTTGGAGGATTGCAAATTAGATATTTTGTTAGTGCATTAGTTGCATTACCTATTTTTGCTTTTTTGGCATGGAATTTTCTTTTGCAAGATCACCACAAAGATAGAATTTTGATTTTATTTAATCCAGAAAGTGATCCTAGAGGAGTTGGTATGCAGCAAATGCAAAGTAAAATTGCTGTTGGATCTGGACAAATATTTGGTAAAGGTTTGTCAGCTGATAATTATAGTTATGTTTCTGAAGTACATAACGATTTTATCTTTTCTTTTGTTGGTCAAGCGCTAGGATTTATTGGTTGTATCGCAGTTTGTTTAGTGTATACATTTATTATGATTAAAATTATTGTTAATGGAATGGGCTCTAAAGATTTATTAGGTAAGCTAGTTTGTACTGGCGTTTTTGGAATGTTCTTTACACATGTTGTGCTTAATATAGGAATGGTTCTTGGAGTTATGCCTGTTATTGGAATACCTTTGCCATTTTTGAGTGCTGGTGGAACATCTTCACTTAGTATGTATTTGGCTATGGGATTGGTTTTAAGTGTTCATTGCCATTCTGAAAAAAATACTTCTGTCTTGTTCTATTAGTATTGGAGTATGATATGATTGATGAATTTTCAAGATCAGAGCTTTTGCTTGGTATTAATGGTGTGGAAAAATTAAAGAATTCTAAGGTTATTGTTTTTGGTGTTGGTGGAGTAGGATCATATGTTGTTGAGGCACTTGCTAGAAGTGCTGTTGGCACAATTGCTATTGTTGATAATGACACTGTTTCACTTACTAATATAAATAGGCAACTTCCTGCTAGTCAAAAAACTGTAGGTAAACTTAAAGTTGATGTTGTTGCAGATCATATAAAAGAGATTAATCCTTGTTGTAATGTAATTAAAATTCCAAAGTTTTTTTTGCCTGAAAATGCTGATGAAATAAATTTGGATGATTATGATTATGTTGTTGATGCAATAGATACTGTTTCTGCAAAATTGTTTCTTGCAGAGTATTGTTATGATAAGAAAATAAAAATAATGAGCTCTATGGGAGCAGGAAATAAATTAGATCCAACAAAGTTTGAAGTAACAGATATTTATAAAACTAGCGTTTGTCCACTAGCAAAAGTTATGAGACGAGAACTTAAAAAAAGAGGCGTCAAAAAGCTTAAAGTTGTTTTTTCAACAGAAGAATCTATAAAGCCTTTTGATATTAATGAAGAACAAACAAACAAAAGAGCTGTTGCTGGAAGTGTTGCTTTTGTTCCATCTGTTGCAGGATTAATTATTGCTGGCGAAGTAATAAAAGATATAGCTTTAAATTAATTTTTATTAATCTCCACGTTATTTGGCGTGGAGATTATTGTTGTTAGAAAGGAAAATATGAAAATATTAATCATTTATTTTATAATAATAAATTTAGTTACTTTTTTTGTTTTTGGAATAGACAAAAGAAAAGCAATTAAACAAAAATGGAGAATATCAGAATTTACATTAATAATGCTTTGTGTTATAGGTGGAAGTTTTGGTGGATTATTAGGAATGAAAGTTTTTAGACATAAAACAAAACACTCCAAATTTTATATTGGAGTGCCTTTAATTATAATTATTCAGTTAATAATTTGTGGTATTATATTGTATAAATATCTTTTGTCTTAAGAATCTTAACATTGTTTTCTTTCAAAACTTCAACAGCATTATCGTTATTTTCAACTCTTAAAATAACGTATGCAGTGTTTTCTGATTTGCTTACAAAAGCATATAAATACTCAACACCAATGTTGTTTGAATATAAAATATCCATAGCTGCTGCAAGTCCACCTGGAGTGTCTTCTATTCCAACAGCAATAACGTTTGTTAATGAAACAGTGCAACCATTTTCTTTTAAAGCACGTTCTGCTTTCACAGGATCATTAACAATAAGTCTTAAAATTCCGAAATCTCTTGTGTCTGCTACTGATAATGCACGAATATCAATATTATTGTCTTTCAAAAGGTTTGTAATTGATGACAATCTGCCTGGCTTGTTTTCAACAAAAACTGATAGTTGTTTAATAAACATAGTACATACCTTCCTTTACTTCTTTCTTTTATCAATAACTCTAACTGCTTTACCTTCGCTTCGAGTAATAGATTTTGGTTCAACAAGAGTAATTTTAGCTGATATTCCAAGAGTTGATTCGATTTGTTGTTTTATTTTACGTTCGTGTTCATTAAGTTTTTTAACTTCATCAGAAAATAGTTCTGGTGAAAGTTCCACTTGTATTTCAAGAACATCAGTATTTCCAACTCTATCAATAATAAGTTTGTAATGTGGAGAATTGTTTCCCATTGAAAGAAGAACACTTTCAATTTGAGATGGAAACACATTAACGCCACGAATAATAAGCATGTCGTCACTTCTACCACGTGGTTTTAACATTTTAATAAGAGTTCTTCCGCATTTACAAGTTCCTTTTTCTAAAACAGCAATATCTCTAGTTCTGTATCTAATTAAAGGAAAAGCTTCTTTTTTAAGACAAGTAAATACAAGTTCACCTTCTTGTCCATAAGGAAGAACTTCACAAGTATCAGGATCAATAATTTCAGGAATAAACAAATCTTCATTTATATGCATACCTGTTTGCTCTTCACATTCAAAAGCAACTCCAGGTCCAACTATTTCAGACAAACCATAAATATCATAAGCTTTTATTCCAAGTTTGCTTTCAATATCATGACGCATTTCTTCTGTCCAAGGTTCAGCACCAAAAATACCAAGCTTTAAATGAATATCATCTTTAGTAATTCCCATATCACTCATTGTCTCAGCAAGATGTAATGCATATGATGGAGTGCTACAAAGGATAGTAGAACCAAAGTCTTTAATAATATTAATTTGTCTTTGTGTGTTTCCAACAGAAACAGGAATAGTTGTACAACCAACTTTTTCAGCACCATAATGCATTCCTATTCCACCTGTAAATAAACCGTATCCATAAGAAACATGCATATAATCTTTTTTTGAACCACCAGCAGCAATAATTGCTCTTGCAACACATTGTTTCCACATTTCAAGATCATTCTCAGTGTATCCAACAACAATTTGTTTTCCAGTAGTTCCGCTTGAAGCATGAAGTCTAACAACTTTGTCCATTGGAACAGCAAAAAGTCCATAAGGATAAGTGTCTCTTAAATCTTGTTTAACTGTAAAAGGCAATTTTTTTAAATCGTCAATAGATTTTATATCTTCTGGTTTAACATTTGCTTTATCCATTTTGTCTTTATAATTTTCAACATTATTATAAACATGTTTTACAATTTTAGATAATCTATAGCTTTGTAAAGATTCCATTTCATGTGGTAAAGCACATTCTATGTCACTATCCCAATAGTTTTTCATAGTCTAAACATCCTTTATAGTATTTTTTTTCCTAATTCAAAAGCTTTTTGATTAACTTCTAAAAATTTTGCTGGAACACATTTCTCAATAGCATTTTTCCACATTTCATCAGTAATATCAAGATATTTTGAAACAACTCCCATAATAACTACATTTGAAGCTTTAGGCATATTAATGCTTTGAGCTATTTTTAATGCATCAACAGCAATTACATCTATATTTAAATCTTTAATTTTTTCAACTATATTTTCTGGATAAGTTGCAGCTCCAGTAATTACTGGCATTGGATCTGTTTGTTGTGTTGACATAATAAGTTTTCCACCTTTTTTTAGGTGTGAAATCCATCTTGCAGCTTCAAGTTGCTCAAATGAAATAATTACATCAGCTTCACCTTTTTCAATAATAGGTGAACTAACTTTGTCACCATATGTTACATAAGTAACAACAGATCCACCTCTTTGGCTCATTCCATGAACTTCAGAAACTTTTACATCAAAACCACTAGAAATTAAAACTGTTCCAATAAGTCTTGAAGCAAGCAAAGAACCTTGTCCACCAACACCAACAATCATAACTGATTTTGTATTACTCATTATTCATTACCTCCTATTGCAGAAAAAGGACATAGTTGTTCACAAAGTCCACAACCTGTGCATTGAGTGTTGTCAATAAATGCTTTTCCATCTTTCATAGAAATAGCAGGACAACCAACTTTTAAACAAGCTTTACATGATTTACATTTATCATTGTTAACTATTAAAGGAGCATTGTGTTTTACATTTTTAAGCAAAGCACAAGGTCTTCTTGAGATAATTACAGATGGTTCATTAACTTTAAGCTCTTCTTTTAAAGCTTCGTCAATTTCTTTTAAATTGTAAGGATCAACAACTCTAACTCTGTTAATTCCAATAGCATTACAAACTTTTTCTATAGAAACTTTTGCAGCTGGATCACCTTTAATATTATATCCAGTAGTAGGATTGTGTTGATGTCCAGTCATACCTGTAATAGAATTATCAAGAATAAATACAGTTGAGTTAGAAGCGTTATAAGCTACATTAACAAGGCTGTTTAATCCAGAATGCATAAATGTCGAATCTCCAACAACAGCAACAGCATTTCCTTCTGATTCTTCACCTCTTGCTTTGTTAAATCCGTGTAGTGAAGAAATAGAAGCACCCATGCATATTGTTGAATCCATTGCATTAAGAGGAGCAACAGCACCAAGTGTATAACATCCAATATCACCAGTAACAATAACTTTGTTTTTGCTAAGAGTATAGAACACACCTCTATGTGGACATCCAGCACACATAACAGGAGGTCTTACAGGAATATTTTCTTCAAATTCTAAAAATTCTTTTTTCTCTCCAAGAATTTTTTCACTAATTAATGATTGAGAGTATTCTCCAATAAGTGAGAATAAATCTTTACCAATAACATTAATTCCATTTTTCTTACAGTGAGTTTCAAAAATATCATCAAGTTCTTCAAGAACATAAACAGTTTCACATTTTTGTGCGAAATCTTTTATTAGCTTAACAGGAAGTGGATTAACCATACCAAGTTTTAAATAATTAGCTTTATCTCCTAAAGCTTCTTTTGCATATAAATATGTAGTTCCTGAAACAATAACACCAATTTTTGAATTATTATCTTCAACAGTATTAACACTACAATTTTCAGCATATTCAGTAAGTTTCAAAGTTCTATCTTCAACAACAATATGTCTAGGTCTTGCATATGCGGGCATCATAACATATTTTTGAGGATTTTTCACATATTCTTTTAAAGGAATATCTTGTCTATCATTAGCTTCAACAATACTTTGAGAATGTGAAATTCTTGTTGAAAGTCTTATAATAACAGGTGTATCAAATCTTTCAGAAATCTCAAAAGCAAGTTTTGTAAATTCTTTGCATTCGCTAGAGTTAGAAGGTTCTAGCATAGGAACTTTTGATGCGATTGCGTAATGACGTGAATCTTGTTCATTTTGAGAAGAATGCATTCCTGGATCATCAGCAACAGCAATAACTAGTCCACCATTAACACCAGCATAACTTATAGAAAATAACGGATCTGCAGCAACATTTAAACCAACATGTTTCATCGCACAAAAGCTTCTAGCACCTGCAATTGAAGCACCAATAGCAACTTCACAAGCCACCTTTTCATTAGGAGCCCATTCGCTATACATTTCATCATATTTTGAAGCAAATTCAGTTATTTCAGTACTTGGTGTTCCAGGATAACTGGAGATAACTTTTACTCCAGCCTCATAAAGTCCACGAGCAATAGCCTCGTTTCCGAGCATTAATTTTTTCATACATCTAAATCCTTTCAAAAGTATCATAGGTTTTATTATGCTAAATATATTATGAAAGCTTCTCTAAAATAGAGAAGCTGAAATTGTCAAATTAAGTTTTGAGTCAAATATAAAATTTACTTTTAAAATAAGATTTTATTATCAAAACTCTCGTCTTTTAAAAATGCGCAAAAATTAATCTTTCATTTAAAAAATTTAGTCTTAGGATAAACTTTTTTAATTAGCTCATCATCATAATGTTGATCTAAAAATACTTCAATTTGGTTGCTTGGAGCTTCATTCTCTAAACGCTCAATGTATCTTAAAACAGACATTGAAGATATGGTCATATTAAATACCATAAAAATAAGTAAAAGTATTGATGAGGATATTGCAGCTTTAAAAGAGATACTTTGCAATAACTTGACAATAAATGGCATACAGTAGATTATAAACAATAATCCTAATATTCCCCAAAATGCCGCATGCATAAGGTTAGTTCTGCCATTTAGACTTAAAGGTAATGATGAATAGTTCCATGATTCTGAGTTAAAGATTTTTTCTTGAATAAAAGAGCAAATATATTCAAAAACTCCTCCAAGTATACTACCTATAATGAAAATTATTATTTTCTTTGAGTTTCTAAATTTGTACAAAGCTAAAGTAAAAACTAAAGCTCCAAATCCATAAATTTGATTAAATGGACCATAGATCATACCTTGTTTATTTATAAATTCACCATGTTTAATGAACTCATAAACAACTTCGACAACATACCCAATAAAACAGCCGATTACAAATACAAAAACGCATAAGCAAAACATGTTTGTTTTTGAATTGGGATGATTTTTAATTTTAATGCTTTCTTTAGGACTTAAAAACACAGGGAATTCTCCTTAAAATTTAATAGTACTATTAATAATATCATATATAATTTAATATGTAAAGAAACGATAAAATATAATAATAAAATTATTAATTTTGTTTTCTTAAGTCTATAATTCTTTTTGCTTTGCCTTGGAATCTTTCAAGAGACTTATTTTCTACAAGTGAAATTTTTGTTTCGATACCAAGAACAGTTTTAAGAGAGTTGTAAATTGCTTGTTGTAAATTTTCCAATTCTCTATAATTTTCTAATAAAGAACCATCAGCAAGTTCAACTTTTATTTCAAGTTTATCAGAAAAATTTTCTCTGCTAACAACAAGTTGATAATGAGGAGCAATTTTATCAAAAGTCATAAGAACACTTTCAATTTGAGAAGGAAAAACATTTACTCCACGAATTTTCAGCATATCATCGCTTCTGCCCATGATTTTAGCCATCCTAGCAAATGTTCTTCCACATTTACAAGGCGAGTAATCAATTTTAGTAATATCTTTAGTCCTATAACGAAGCATAGGAATACCTTCTTTTGTAAGAGTTGTGATAACAAGTTCTCCAGTTTTACCTTTTGGTAAAACTTCTAAAGTTTTTGAGTTTATTATTTCAGCAATAAAATGGTCTTCATTTATATGCATTCCACATCTTTCACGACATTCTCCAGAAACACCTGGTCCCATAAGTTCGCTCATTCCATAATTATCAGTAGCAAATAAATTAAGTGTAGATTCAATTTGTGATCTCATTTCTTTTGTGCAACCTTCAGAACCAAACAAACCTAGTTTAAGATTAATTTTATCAATCACATTTTTTTCTTTTGCAACTTCACCAATATATTGAGCATAAGATGGAGTTGAAACAAGAGCAGTGGTTTTAAAATCTTGCATCAACATTATTTGTTTTTCAGTATTACCACTTGATGTAGGAACAACAGTAGCACCTATTTTTTCAAGTCCATAATGAAGTCCTAAAGCACCAGTAAAAAGTCCATATCCAAAAGCAATTTGGACAATGTCTTCATCACTAGCTCCAGCAGCAATAAGTAATCTAGCCATACAATCAGACCAGTTATTTAAATCTTTTTTTGTGTATCCAACAACAGTAGGTTTACCAGTTGTTCCACTAGAAGCATGAATACGTACAATTTTTTTAAGAGGTTGACCAAACAATCCAAAAGGATATGTATCACGAATATCATCTTTAGTTGTATATGGAATATATTGAATATCGTCTAAAGTTTTTATTCTATCAGCCGTAACATTTGCATCTTTAAGACGTTTGCTGTAAAAAGGAATATTATCAGAACAATATTGTACAAGCCATTTTAATCTTTCAAGCTGCAATTGTTCAATTTCTTTTCGTGGCATAGTTTCTATATGTTTTTGAAAAAACACGTTATAATGCACCTCAATTCGTATGTTGTATAATTTTTTATAATTAATAATTGTTTACTATTTCTTTTTCTTTTTGTTGATTTAAACTTTGTTTTTTATTATAACAAGCAAAAACTTTTTCTACATTTTCTTTATCATCATCTTTAACTTTTGTAAAAAAGCTAACAACAGGAACAATGATTAATCCTACTATTATTGCAAATGCACCAGCATTAATAGGTGAGAGAATATTTAATTTTAAATCAAGTTTTTTGACGTTTTCAACAAGGCTAGGAAATAGATTTAAACTAAACAAGAACATATGAATAACAGTAATTCCTATTCCAGTAAAAAAACTTGCCCATACAGCTGGTTTTGTAATTTTTTTTGAAAATAATCCGTACATAAATGGAGCAAGAAATGCACCAGCTAATGCTCCCCAAGATATAGACATTAATGTTGATATATATGTGTTTGGATTTAAAGCTATTATTACTGAAATAAGTAAAAATAGTCCTATAAATATTTGAATAATTCTAACAGTTTTTTTATCTGACAATCTCTTTTTAAACATAGGTTTTATAAGATCTAAAGTAATTGTTGAGCTTGAAGTTAAAACTAATGATGCTAAAGTTGACATTGAAGCTGATAAGACTAAAACAATTACAACTCCAAGAAGAATATCAGGAAGAACATTTGAAATCATTGTTGGAATAATTATATCATATACAGGTTTTGAACTGTTTGGAGAACTAATTTGATCGTTTGTCACAAACAATCTTCCAAATGAACCTATAAAATAACTTCCTCCAGCAACAATAAGTGCAAAAACTGTAGATATTATTGCGCCTCTATTAACTGATTTTTTATCTTTTATAGCATAAAATTTATGAACCATTTGAGGTAATCCCCAAGTTCCTATAGATGTTAATATAACAACACCAAGTAAATTAATTGGATCTGGACCTAAAATAGTTCCTAAACTTTCTCCGAAGCCTTGGTTTGCTCCAACTTCTTTTAGGCTTTCTATTGATGATAAAATACCACCATTATTTTGTAATGTACAAACAATAACTGCTATTATTCCAGCAAGCATAATTATACCTTGGATAAAATCGTTTATAGCAGTTGCAAGATATCCACCTAAAATAACGTAAATAGCAGTTAAAACAGCCATTATTATTATACAAGCTGAATAATCTACATGGAAAGTACGTTCAAATAATCTTGAAAGACCATTATAAACAGAAGCAGTATAAGGAATTAAAAATACAAAAACTATAATAGCAGAAACAATTTTAATTGATTTTGAATTAAACCTTTTTTCAAAAAATTCAGGCATTGTAGAAGATGAAAGATGTTTTGTCATAATTCTTGTTCTTTCACCAAGTATAATCCAAGCTAAAAGACTTCCAACAATAGCGTTACCAATTCCTATCCAAGTTGCTGACAAACCGTAATTCCATCCAAATTGACCAGCATATCCAATAAAAACTACTGCAGAAAAGTATGATGTTCCATAAGCAAAAGCAGTGAACCATGATCCTAAACCTCTACCACCAAGAACAAAATCTGAAACATTTCTAGATTTTTTGTTACAATATATACCAATACATATCATAATTGCAAAGTAAATTATTAATATAATCCATTTCGTCATAAGTACACCTTCTTGATTAATTAAAAGCTTTAAAGCTTTTATGTGCTAAAGTGATTATATCACATTAAAATATTTTGTCAAGTCCAGTCATGTTTTGGATTATATTATTTATAAAATAAACAAGAGACTTTTGGTCATAAAAGTCTCTTGTTATAGAATATATTATTTTTTATTATTTCCACTAATTGCTAATAAAATATCATCACAATTATAAGAATTACTTTTTATAAAATGTTTTGCTAAACTAATATCTTGTAAATAATGAGCATCTGAATTAAAAATCTTATTATAATTAACAATGTAAGGATGATTTTTAGTAAGATCATTAACATTTCCATTTTTGCTAATTTCAATACAGTTTATATCAAGTTCTTGATTAATAAATCCTAGATTTGATAAAACAGAATTAGTTGGTTTATCAATATGAGCAGGAACAGCAATTCCATTATATTTTTTAATAATATCAAATATATCGAAAAAAGAAATGTTTGTAGTTTGAGCAAGCATAATAGGTTCTGATGAAATAACATTATCATCTTTATCACAAATAAATTGGTCTCCAAAAAAAGAAGTGTTGTTATTTATTTTGTTAAGATTAGAATAAACAAAATCATCAAACTCAAGAGCTTTTTCTAAACTAGGAAAAAGGCATAAAACATGCACTTCTTCAACAGTAGTAAGTTCCATACCACAAATAACAGTCAAATCATAATCTTTAGCAATATCAATAGCAGCTTTGCAGTTTTTACAAGAATTATGATCAGTTATGGCAATAACATCAAGTTTATTAAGCACAGCCATTCCAACAATATTAGAAGGTGTCATGTCATTATCACCACATGGAGATAAACATGAATGGATATGCAAATCATATGATAACTTAATCATTATTAATAGCTTTATGTGTTTTTAAAGCAGTGTCAAATGTGTTTAGTGTGCTTCTTAAAACACAAATATCCTTTTCTGTTGCTTTTTTAATAACAGAATCATCTACATTAGCATCTTTTGTAAAAATAATACATGAGATTCCTGTTAAAGAAGCAACTGCAATTGAATTAATGTTTCCCATAACAGTAACCCAAGCACTTTGATCAAAAGCTTCACTCATTGCAACGCTAAGTAAATCGCAACAATAAACACCAGTGACATTTTTAGAAGTGTCACATTGTGTTAAAATCTCAAAATTGCAAAGTTTAGATAGTTCTAAAATAGTCATATAACTCTCCTTTTAGATAATATTAAAAATTATCAGTAAATGCTTCTAAATATCCTCTTAAAAGATGGATACAGTCAGTTTCGCTAGCAACTCCACGAACAACATCTTCAGCTAAAGCTCTACATGTAGGAGCTCCACAAGATCCACAATCAAGTCCAGGTAAACGATTTTGAATATCATTTACTTTAGACATTAAAGTTATACTTTCTGATAAATCTTCAGAAAGTTTAAATACAGGTTCATATTTAATTTCTGATTGCCAAAAAGCGTTTTCAATTTCATCAATACTAATTTGTGTTTTTGTAGCAGGCATTAAACGTTTCAAACGTTTAATTTTTGCTTTAGCTATGTATGGATTTTCTACTTGAAGAACACCGCCAACACATCCTCCGTTACATGCGTTTAGCTCAATAAATTCTATGTTAGAAATTTTTGAATCTTCAAGATCTTCAAGAACTTTTATTACATTTTCAATACCATCAGCCGCAAGATAGTTATCTAAAAGAAGTCCATCTGATTCTCCGCCGCTTTGACCCCAGCTAATGCCAAGTTTTCCAGATGTAGCAATTTGTTTTGTGTCATCTTGAGCAGTTTTCATAAAAGGCAAAATTTCTGTATACACATCTTTAATAGCAACAACATTATTTATAAAAGAAATTTCGTTGTTAATAGGAGCGTTAACAGCAGTAACTTTTGCAGGACATGGAGAAATAAAAATTATTCCTATGTCATCAAAATCATATCCTGTTTTTTCTTGAGCTCTTTTTTTAGCTAATAAAGCAGCAACTTCAATTGGCGCATTTATAGGTAATAAATGAGGAATCAAATTAGGAAATCTAACTCGTATTAACCTAACAACACTAGGACAAGCAGTGCTTATAAAAGGAAGTTTTTCTTTATGATTTGCAATATATTCTCTTGACATTGCACTAACGATTTCAGCAGCAGCACTTACTTCAAAAACATCATCAAAACCTAAAAGAAGTAAAGCTCTAAGAATAATATTGACATCATCTAGATTATTAAACTGTCCATAAAAAGATGGTGCAGGCAAAGCAACAGTGTATTTATATTTTTTTAAGACATCTAAATTATCATAAGTTGCAATTTTAGCATGATAAGGACAAACTCTGATACACTCACCACAATCAATACAACGTTCTTTTATTATAGAAGCTTTACCATTACGAACACGAATTGCTTGAGTTGGACATCTTTTAATACAGTTTGTACAACCTTTACAAAGATCTTTATCCAAAGTAACAGAGTGAAAAAAATTATCCATTTTTAACCTCGCTTTAATTTTATACATATGCAAAAAATCAATTTTGCTAATTTTTATTAAAGATTTATTTTCATATTAATAGTTGTACCTACTCCAAGTACAGTGTCAATTTTCATATCATCAGAGTATTTTTTCATATTAGGAAGTCCCATGCCAGCTCCAAATCCAAGTTGGCGAACACGTTCATCAGCAGTTGAAAAACCTTCTTGCATAGCCTTTTCAACACTTTCTATACCAGGTCCATTATCTTTCAAAGTAATGTTAATTTGTTCAGGAGAAATTTTAACATTGATATTGCCACCAGAAGCATGAATAAACATATTTATTTCACCTTCATACATAGCAATAGCAACTTTTCTAACTATATCAGGAGAAACACCAATTTGTTTCAATTTAGTTTTCAAATCACTTGAAGCTTCTCCAGCACGAGTAAAATCTTCTCCACAAACTTCATAATCAAGGCTTAATGCTTCATTCAACAATACCACCTCCATGTAATCCGTTTGCATATAAAATTCCACAAGCAGGAAACATTCTTAGATTTGTGGAAAGTAAAACAATACCTTTTTCTTTAGCAAGATTAATCATATCTTTGCTAGGTAATTTACCTCTAACAAAACATATGCAAACAATATCCATCATTTCAGCAGTTCTAACAACTTGAAGATTACAAAGTCCAGTAAGAAGAACTGAAGGTTTTTTAATAAAAGCTAGAACATCGCTCATCATATCAGATCCGCAAGCACATTCGAGTTTGAGGTGAATATTATTTTCACAACACAAAATTTGTGCAGAAAGCAGTTCTTGGACAATGTTTACAGTCATACTATAATCCTCCAAAACACAAATTAATCTTTTTACTATCTTATCATTTTTTAGTGTTAAATTCAAGAATAATAGAAAAACTGTAGTAAATATTTGCATAAAAATGGGTGTTGAAATAGCAATTTAGTGTATTTAGTTAAAATTCACAATAAAATTCGTATATATATGTATAGGATTCTAATAGAAAATGTATGTAGCAAATGGTATAATAGATTGATGCATTATATCAATTTTTATATTACTAATTAAACTGCAAATAGTTTTGTGGAGGAGGTTGTACACTATGGGTTCTATACCTACTATACCGTTCAACGGTACAAAAGAACAAGAAATTAAACTTGTAGAAGTAATTAATGAAAAAAAAGACATAAAAGGTTCATTAATGCCTATTCTACAAGAAGCACAAGAGATTTATGGCTACCTTCCTATTGAGGTACAAGAAATAATCGCTGTAGAAATGGATATTCCACTTGAAAAGATATATGGAGTAGTGACATTCTATTCGCAATTTTCTTTATATCCAAAAGGAAAGTATAATATCTCAGTCTGTCTAGGAACAGCGTGTTATGTAAAAGGATCTGGAGACATTTATGAAAAGCTTAAAGAAAAGCTTGGACTTAAAGATTCAGAAACATGTACATCTGATGGAAAATTTTCACTTGAATCATGTCGATGCATAGGTGCATGTGGATTGGCTCCTGTACTTACAGTTAACGATGATGTTTACGGAAAACTAACTGTTGATGACGTAGATAAAATCTTAGCTAAGTATAAAGATTAATAAGTTATGAAGGAATTATCACTTAATATTCTTGATATTGTTCAAAATTCTATAAGAGCAAAATCAACACTCATAAAGATATCTATTAATATTGATACTGATAAAAATTCTCTTTCGATTGTAATCTCTGACAATGGTCAAGGGATTTCCAAAGAGGATTTATTTAAGGTTAATGATCCTTTTTTTACAACAAGGACATCAAGAAAAGTAGGACTTGGTATTCCATTATTAAAACAATCAGCTGCACAGTCAGGTGGTTATCTTGATATTAAATCAGATTTAGGAATAGGAACGACAATAACTGCTGAGTTTGAACTAAATAACATTGATCGAACTCCGCTTGGAGATATAAATTCTACTATTTATCTTTTAGTGATTTCAAATACTGAAATTGACATTGTTTATACATACAAAATAAACGAAAAAGAATTTGTGCTTGACACAAGAGAGATAAAAAAAATTGTTGGACAAAATAATATGAATACAAAAGAAGTCACTAATTTTATTAAAGATTTTTTAGAGCAAAATAAAAGTGATATAGACCAAGGTATGATATTTTAACTTAAGGAGGATTGAAATGAAAACATTTGAAGAATTAAAAAATATTAGAGATAAAATGAAATCTCAAGTAGGTTTGAGATCAGAAGATAACAATACAACGAGAATTGTTGTTGGAATGGCAACTTGTGGAATTGCAGCAGGTGCAAAACCAGTATTGCTTGCATTTTCTGAATTAATAAATGAAAATAATATTGACAATGTAGTTGTTACACAAACAGGATGTATTGGAATGTGTATGAATGAACCTATTGTAGAGGTTTATGCACCTGGAAAAGAAAAAGTAACTTATATAAAAATGGATGAGCAAAAGGCGAAAAGAGTATTTGAACAACATATAATGCGTGGCAAAATTGTTGGAGAATATACTATACAGAAGTAGGAAGGAAGGTGAATTAAAATGTATCGTTCACACGTTTTAGTATGCGGAGGAACAGGTTGTTCTTCTTCTGGAAGCGCGAAGATAATTAAAACTTTACAAGAAGAGATTGACAAAAAAGGTTTAAATAAAGAAGTTCAAGTTGTAAAAACAGGTTGTTTTGGACTATGTTCTTTAGGTCCAATTATGATCGTTTACCCAGAAGGCACATTTTATTCAATGGTTAAAGAGGAAAATATTCCTGAAATAGTTGAGGAACATTTGCTAAAAGGTAGAGTAGTTACACATCTTGTTTATGATGAAACATTAAGTAAAAATGGAATTAAATCAATTAATGATACAGAATTCTATAAACATCAAAAAAGAGTAGCACTAAAAAATTGTGGTGTTATTAATCCAGAATGTATTGATGAATATATCGGACTTGATGGTTATGCAGCTTTGGAAAAAGTTCTTAAAGAAATGTCTTCTGATGATGTTGTAAAATGTATTCTTGATTCAGGTCTACGTGGACGTGGAGGCGGTGGTTTCCCAACAGGTAGAAAGTGGCAACTTGCTAAAGACCTTGTAAAAGGTGGACAAAAATATGTATGTTGTAATGCTGATGAAGGAGATCCAGGCGCATTTATGGATCGTTCTGTTCTTGAAGGAGATCCACATGTTGTTTTAGAAGCTATGGCTATTGCTGGTTATGCAATTGGCGCTTCTCAAGGTTACATATATGTTCGTGCTGAATATCCTATCGCTGTTGAGCGTTTAGAAATTGCTATTAAACAAGCAAGAGAATATGGATTGCTTGGTAAAGATATATTAGGAACAGGTTTTGATTTTGATATTGGTTTAAGACTTGGTGCTGGAGCATTTGTTTGTGGTGAAGAAACAGCTCTTATGACTTCTATTGAAGGTAATCGTGGTGAGCCTAGAACTCGTCCTCCATTCCCAGCTCAAAAAGGTCTTTTTGAAAAACCAACAATTCTGAACAATGTTGAGACTTATGCTAATGTACCTCAAATTATTCTTAATGGTGCTGATTGGTTCTCATCAATGGGTACAGAAAAATCAAAAGGTACTAAAGTATTCGCACTAGGCGGTAAAATTAATCACACAGGTCTTGTTGAAGTTCCTATGGGTACAACTTTACGTACAATTGTTGAAGACATTGGTGGAGGAATTCCAAAAGGTAAGAAATTTAAAGCAGCTCAAACAGGTGGACCTTCAGGCGGATGTATTCCTGCTGAACATCTTGATATTCCAATAGATTATGATAATCTTATTTCAATTGGATCAATGATGGGTTCAGGTGGACTTATCGTAATGGATGAAGACAACTGTATGGTTGATATAGCTAAATTCTTCTTAGAATTCACTGTTGATGAATCTTGCGGAAAATGTACACCTTGTCGTGTTGGTACAAAGAGAATGTACGAAATACTTGATAAGATTACAAAAGGTAAAGCAACTCTTGATGATTTAGACAAACTTGAAAAACTTTGTTATTACATAAAAGATAATGCTCTTTGTGGACTTGGACAAACTGCTCCGAATCCAGTTCTTTCAACATTAAAATATTTCAGACATGAATATATTTCACATATTGTTGATAAGAAATGTCCTGCTGGCGTATGTAAAGACCTTCTAACTTATGAAATTATTGAAGATAAGTGTAAAGGTTGTACTGCATGTGCAAGAGTTTGTCCTGTTGGAGCTATTTCAGGCGAAGTTAAAGGTACTCACGTTATTGATACAGAAAAATGTATTAAATGTGGTGCATGTATGGAAAAATGTAAATTTAACGCGATTGTTAAGAAATAGAGGTGAGAAAAATGGAACAACTTATTAATATCAAAATAAATGGTGTAGATTTTTCTGCACCAAAAGGTTCAACTATACTTGAGGCTGCAAGACTTGCAAATATCGAAATTCCTACACTTTGTTTTCTTAAAGAAATAAATGAGATTGGTGCTTGCCGTATTTGTGTTGTTGAAGTTAAAGGTGCAAGAAGTTTAGTTGCTTCTTGTATGTATCCAATATTTGAAGGTATGGAAGTTTTCACAAACACTCCTAGAGTTCTTGAATCAAGAAAACAAACATTACAACTTATTCTTTCAATTCATAGAAAAGAATGTCTATCATGTGTACGTTCAGGTAATTGCGAATTACAGAAACTATGTAACGAAATGGGCATTGAACAAGAAGATTACTATGAAGGCGAAAAGATTGAATATGCTGTTGACACTTCAGCTAAACATATGATTAGAGATAACAGTAAATGTATTTTATGTCGTAGATGTGAAGCTGCTTGTGCAAAAGTTCAAGGTATTGGTGTAATCGGCACAAATGATAGAGGATTCTCAACTAATATTGGTTGTGCTTTCGATATGGATTTGGCAGCTACAAGTTGTGTATCTTGTGGGCAATGTATAATTGCATGTCCAACAGGTGCTTTAACTGAAAAAGATAATACTAGTGAAGTTTGGGAAGCTTTGGCTGATGATTCAAAACATGTTGTTGTACAAACAGCTCCTGCTGTAAGATCTGCTTTGGCAGAGGAATTTGGTAATCCAATTGGTACAGATTCTGAAGGCAGAATGGTTGCAGCACTTCGTCGTCTTGGATTTGACAAAGTTTTTGATACTGACTTTGCTGCTGACCTTACAATTATGGAAGAAGCTACTGAATTCTTACATAGAGTTAAAAATGGTGGTACATTGCCACTTATCACATCATGTTCACCAGGTTGGATTAAATATTGTGAACATTATTATCCAGATTTACTTGATAATCTATCAAGCTGTAAATCTCCAATGCAAATGTTTGGTTCAATAACTAAAACATATTACGCTCAAAAAATGGGAATTGATCCTAAAGATATAGTTATGGTTTCAGTTATGCCATGTACAGCTAAGAAATTTGAGATAGGAAGAGAAGATCAATCTGCTGCTGGAGTTCCTGATGTTGATATTTCTATCACAACAAGAGAACTTGCAAGAATGATTAAAAAAGCTTCTATCCAATTTAATGATCTACCAGAAGAAAGATTTGATGATCCGCTAGGTGAATCAACTGGTGCTGCTGTTATATTTGGTGCAACAGGTGGTGTTATGGAGGCTGCTCTTAGAACTGCTGTTGAAACATTAACAGGTGAAGAACTTCCTTGTGTTGACTTTATGGACGTAAGAGGAACTGAAGGAATTAAGACAAAAACTTATAATGTTGCAGGAATGGATATTAAAGTTGCTGTTGCTTCAGGACTTGCTAATGCTAAGGTTCTTCTTGATAAAGTTAAAAATAAAGAAGAAGAGTATCATTTTATTGAAATCATGGCTTGTCCAGGTGGATGTGTAAATGGTGGTGGACAACCAATTCATCCTGCTAGTGTTAGAAACACAACAGATATTAGAGCATTAAGAGCTAGTGTTCTTTATGGTCTTGATGAAAAAATGCCACTTAGAAAATCTCATGACAATAAGAGTATACAAACTGTTTATAATGAATTCTTGGGTGAACCTGGTTCACATAAAGCACATGAAGTTTTACATACTTCATATGTTGAAAGAGGATTATATAAATAAAAATTTTTAAAAAAATTTTAAAAAATCCATCGGCTTTATGTCGATGGATTTTTATTTTATATATGTTACTATAATAGCAAAATTTCACTTAAAATTTTAATTTTTGAATAAAAAAATTTGGCTGTTCAATACTAATATTCATAGAAAATAATACTTGTTGAATTTATGTTTTTATTAAGCAATTATGTTTATATTAATTATATAGAAATAAATCAAAGGAGGGAAATTTTTGAAAAATGTTATAAAAAAATTTAATATAATACTCATCTTATCAATAATAACAGTATGCGCAATAACAGGATATTATATTTACTATCTTCCAAGCAATTTTTATGTAAAAAATAATGAGACATTAAAACTTTCAAGTCCTTTCAATATAAAAGCTGTCTCAAATAATAAGCATAGTGAAGCATCAAATTCTTTTAGTACTCCTTTAGGTAAAACTACAACGCTTAAACTTTTTGGAGTAATTCCAATAAAAGATGTTTCTATAATAAAAACACAAACTCAAAAAGTTGTTCCAAGTGGGAATCCTTTTGGAATTAAAATAATAACAAAAGGTGTTATGGTTGTTGGATTTTCTGAAGTCACTAGTAATGACGGATGTTGCAGTCCAGCAGAACAATGTGGTATAAAAAAAGGTGATATAATATTTGCTATAAACGGAAAAAAAGTGAAATCAAAAAATGATATTTCAGAAACAATTTCTCAAAGTAAAGGAAAATATATTGAAGTTGATATAAAAAGAAAACAAAAAATAATGAAAGTAAGATTTAAACCGGTTTATTCGTTGTCTGAGTGCTCATATAAGGCTGGAATGTGGCTTCGTGATAGCACTGCAGGAATTGGCACAATAACTTATTTTGAGCCAGGAACACATGTGTTTGGTGGTTTAGGACATCCTATATGTGATGTTGATACAGGAAGCATATTGCCTATTCAAAAAGGTGAAGTTATTTCTGTTAATATAGATGGAATTACAAAAGGAATTTCTGGAACTCCAGGAGAATTAATTGGTTCATTTGTTTCAACAACAGCTATTGGAGATTTACTAATTAATAATACATCAGGTGTTTTCGGAAAATTAGAATCTAATCCAAGTAATAGAATGCCTGTTGAAGTTGCATATAAACAAGAAATAAAAAGTGGACCTGCAAAAATATATACTACTTTGAAAGGTGATACTCCAAAAGAATACGATATAGAAATTTTAAAAATATCTTATAATAATAAACTTGATAAAAATATGATTATAAAAGTTACAGATCAAAATCTTATAAAAGAAAGTGGAGGAATTGTACAAGGAATGAGTGGCAGTCCTATAATCCAAAACGGTAAAATTGTAGGTGCAGTAACACATGTTTTTGTCAATGATCCAACAAAAGGATATGGAATATTTATTGAAAACATGTTAGAAGCAGGAGAAAAAGTTGAGAGAATGAGCATGAGAAAAGCTTCATAATATAAAAAACCTTCTAAGCAATTAAGCTTAGGAGGTTTTATTTGTTTCGTAATTTTTTAAAAAAATCAGATAAAATTTTTGAACATTCATTTTTCATAACTCCTGAAATAATAATAGGTTTATGATTAAAAGGAAGTTCAAATAAATTTATAATTGATGAACAACAACCAGCTTTTTTATCATCAGCACCATAAATAACTCTTTCAATTCTAGAGTTAATAATAGCACCAGAACACATAGGACAAGGCTCAAGAGTAATATAAATCTCACAATTAATTAAACGCCAACCACCAAGATTTTTGCTAGCTTCATTAATAGCAATAATTTCAGCATGTGCAATAGGAGATTTATCAGATTCTCTTTTGTTATAACCTTCACCAACAATTTCTCCAGTAAGTTTGTTAATAATAACAGCACCAACAGGAACTTCACCTATTTCAAAAGCTTTTCTAGCAAGTTCTAATGCTTTTTGCATGTAATATTCATCAGAGTAAATATTGTTTTCCACAATTATATTTCACTCCTGTTTTCCAAAGCTTTAAACAAAGTAACTTCATCAGCATATTCAAGAATTCCACCCATAGGAAGTCCAAATGCAAGACGAGTTACTTTAATATCTAAAGGTTTTAATAATTTAGATATATACATAGCAGTTGCTTCGCCTTCAACAGTTGGATTTGTTGCCATAATAATTTCTTTTATATCAAAAGTTTGAATACGATTTAGCAGTTCTTTAATTTTAAGTTTATCAGGAGTAATCCCATCAATTGGTGAAATAAGACCATGCAAAACATGGTATAAACCTTTAAACTCATTAGTTCTTTCAATTGCAGACACATCTTTTGGACCTTCTACAACACAAATTGTAGACTGATCTCTTGATGCATTTTCACAAATAACGCAAATTTCTTTATCAGTAAGATTTTGACAACTTTTGCAAAAATGTATAGTAGAATGTGCATTTAAAATAGCATCAGAAAATTGCTTAGCATCTTGATCATTCATAGACATAACAAAATAAGCAAGTCTTTGAGCAGTTTTCATACCTATTCCTGGCAGTTTTGCAAATTGTTCAGAAAGAACAACAAGTGGAAGTGGATTTGTTTCAGCCATTATAATAAGCCTGGCATTGAAACGCCACCAGTTATTTTAGACATTTCAGATTCACTTGTTTTTTCACAATCTTCAATTGCTTGATTAAAAGCACTTACAATTAAATCTTGTAGCATTTCAACATCATCAGCGTCAACAACTTCTGGTTTGATATTTAATGATTTAACAGTCTTTTTACCTGAGATAGTGATTTCAACTGCACCGCCACCAACGCTAGCAGTATATTCTTTTTCTTCAAGTTCTGCTTGTAAAGTAGTTATATCAGCTTGCATTTTTTGAGCTTGTTTAAGCATAGAGTTCATGTTTTGAGCTCCGCCGCCCATTCCTTGTGGTATTCTTGCTTTCATATTCATTCTCCTTTATTAATCTTTAATTTCAATTTCTATATTTGCAGCTTTTGCTTTTGACAAAAGTGTATCAATATTATTATTTTGTTCTTCGTTTTCAGATCCATTAAATTTTGCTCTTATAACATAAGATTTTCCAAGATGTTTTTTCAATACTTCTCCTAATGAAACAGCATTTTCTTTCACTTTAAATAGCTGTAAGAAGAATTTATTTTTGACTATTAATAGTAATAAATTATCATACACAAATGCTTGAGAACCAAATAAAGAGCCAGATACAGCTGGATTAATAGTATTAAAATCTTCAAGAATTTCTGGCCAACAGTCAAGAGGTTTAAGCATATCAGGCTTTATTTTTGACATATCAACACTAGGTTCTTGTATAGGTTTTGTTTTTGTAATTTTTTCAGTTGGCTTAGTTTCTGTAGGCACATTAGTTTTTTTAGTATCAGCTGTTTTCTCAAGTTTTTTAAGTCTATCTTCAAAATCTGAATTTGTAGGTGCTAAATTATTAGACACTTGTTTTATATTTGTGCAAAGTTTAATTAAAGTCATTTCAAATTCTATTCTTTTTGAAAGTGACCTAGTTAATCTTTGATTGCAATCTTGCAAAATATTTATTTTTTCTAAAATCTCACTAAGAGTAATTTTCTCAGAAATTTCAAATAGTTTGTCTATTTCTTCAGGCAAACATGCTAACAATTCTTTTTGTTCAGGAACAGTTTTCATAAGCATAACATTTCTCATTTGAGCAATGAGTTCTTCACAAAGACGCTGCATGTCTTTTGACATTGAATAAAGTTCATCAACAATAGAAAGTGCTTTTGAAGTATCTAAATTGATAATAGCATCAAGTAAATCAAATAAATAATCTCTTCCAGCAATTCCAGCAGCAGAACTTACTGTTTCAAGTGTAACATCTGAAGAAAAAGCAATACATTGGTCAAGCAAAGAAAGAGCATCTCTCATACCACCATCAGAAATTCTAGCGATAAGATTAGCAGCTTGCTGATCAATTTTTATATTTTCTTTGTCACAAATATATATAATTCTATCAACAATATCTTTAGTGACAATTCTTCTAAAATCATATCTTTGACATCTTGAAAGTACAGTAGGAGGCACTTTATGAACCTCAGTAGTAGCAAGAATAAATTTTAAATAAGAAGGAGGTTCTTCCATTATTTTAAGCAAAGCATTAAATGCATTTGTTGATAGCATATGAACTTCATCTATAATATAAACTTTATATTTGCATTTTTCAGGAGTAAACATAGCAGCTTCACGAATATCACGAATATCATCAACACCAGTGTTGCTAGCTGCGTCAATTTCAATTATATCAGAAAGTGTAGAAGAATCCGCACCTTTACATATTTCACATTCAAGACAAGGATTAGCATCATTACTATTAAGACAATTAATTGCTTTTGCAAAAATTCTAGCACAAGTAGTCTTTCCAGTTCCTCTAGAACCAGTAAATAAATAAGCATGAGCAGTTTTATTATTAGAAATTTGATTTTTTAGAGTAGTTGTGATGTGAGGTTGAGAAACAACATCATCAAATGTCATA
The DNA here is from genome assembly GCA_965226565.1 of Oscillospiraceae bacterium. Taxonomy (GTDB): domain Bacteria; phylum Bacillota; class Clostridia; order Oscillospirales; family Ruminococcaceae; genus SZUA-444. Next base: position 261,518 of record CBDDDI010000004.1, on the reverse strand, counting down.
GGTCGCCATTTTCTGTATAAAGCTTGATACATATACAACACTCCTTTATAAAAAAATCAATCCGACATATAGGTGTGCAGGCTATCTGCGGCACATAAAACGGTCTGTTTAATGCTGCTCGGTTCCCCGCCTGACATGATTCACAGTGCCTTATTGCACAGGACCCACACACCTATATCTCGGATTGAACCAAGACTTAAGTCTTTGCTAAAACTAACAAAATACATTATATCATATAGTTAAATCTTTTTCAAGTGTTTTACTATTAAGAAATATCAAAAATGAAAATAGAGGACTTCTTTTTTACGAAGTCCTCTTAATTTATTATTTTTTAGTCATAACATCACAAATCATATTAGAAAATTCAACTGGATTTTCTATACTAAGTCCTTCAATCATTAAAGCTTGTGTGTATAAAATTTCTGTGTATTTTTTCAAAGTTTCTTTATCATTTTTATATAGATCTTGTAGAGTTTTAAATATCTCATGGTTGCTGTTAACTTCTAAAACTTTTTGAGCCTCAACTTTGTTAGAATTAGGCATTGAGTTCAAAACTTTTTCCATTTCAATTGAGATATCACCTTGGTTAGATAAACAAACAGGATGAGTTTTAAGTTTATTTGAAAGTCTAACTTCAACAACTTTATTTGAGAGATTTTCTTTCATTTCTTTAAACAAATCAGCATTTTCTTCTGATTGTTTTTTAGCTTCTTCTTTTTCTTCAGCAGTTTCAAGATCAAGATCATTGCTAGAAGTAGATTTAAATTCTTTATCTTTATATTTTGCAAGCATTTTCAAAGCAAATTCATCAATTTCATCTGTGCAATATAAAACCTCAAAACCTTTTTCTTTAAGCATTTCAATTTGAGGCAAGCTTTCAATTCTAGCAACACTGTTTCCAGTAGCATAATAGATAAATTTTTGATCTTCTTTCATTCTAGAAACATATTCATCAAGAGAATATAGTTCATCACCAAATGAAGTTTTATACATAAGTAAATCTTGAAGAAGTTCGTTGTTTGCACCAAAAGAGCTGTATATTCCGTATTTTAATTGCAATCCAAAATTCTTAAAGAATTCAGCATATTGTTCACGATTTTCTTTTTGTAATTTTGTAAGATTATTTTTAATTGTCTTTTCAATATTTTTAGAAATTATTTTAAGTTGTCTGTCATGTTGTAATAATTCTCTTGAAATGTTTAAAGATAAATCTTCGCTATCAACTAAACCTCTTACAAAAGAGAAGTAATCAGGTAATAAATCTGCACATTTATCCATAATCAAAACACCGTTTGAGAAAAGCTCTAAACCTTTTTCATAGTCTTTTGAGTAATAATTATAAGGTGCTTTTGAAGGAATAAATAAAAGAGCATTGTATGTTGCAGTACCTTCAGTTTTAATATGAGCATATTTTAAAGGATTTGTGTAATCATGAAATTTTTCTTGATAGAATGAATTATAATCTTCTTCCTTAAGCTCATTTTTATTTTTTCTCCAAATAGGAACCATACTATTTATAGTTTTAATTTCTTTTACAGTTTCAAATTCTTCTTCTGAACCTTCTTTAGGAACACTTGTTTCAACTTCCATTTTAATAGGGAAGCGAATATAATCAGAATATTTCTTTATTAGAGTTTGAATTTGGTAACTTTCAAGATATTGATCATAATTTTCTTCTTCTGTGTTGTCCATAATATAAAGAACTATTTCAGTACCAGCCGCATCTTTAGCACTTTCAGTAATTTCATATCCATCAACACCTTCTGATTGCCATGTATAAGCTTTGTCTTCACCAAAAGCTTTAGAAGTTACAACAACTTTTTTTGCAACCATAAATGCTGAATAAAATCCAACACCAAATTGTCCAATAATGTTAACATCTTCATCAAGTTCATTATCATTTTTAAAAGATAGTGATCCACTTTTTGCAATTGTTCCAAGATTATTTTCTAAATCTTCTTTTGTCATACCAATTCCGTTATCAGAAATAGTCAAAGTACGATTTTCTTTGTCAATATCAATGTTAATAAAGAAATCATTTTTTTCTAATCCAATAGAAGTATCGCTTAGAGAACGAAAATAAAGTTTGTCTATTGCATCGCTTGCGTTTGATATAATTTCACGAAGAAAAATTTCTTTGTGAGTATAAATTGAGTGAATCATCATTTCCATTAGTCTTTTTGACTCTGCTTTAAATTGTCTTTTTTCCATAAAAAACACTCCTTGTATTTCTTGCATTTAGCACTCTATAGGTTAGAGTGCTAAAACAAGTATAGTACAAAGAGTTAGATAAATCAAGTTATGTAATTGAAATAGAGTTATTGTTTACAATTTATTAACAATTTTAGTTGCAATCAACAGTAACAATAAAACCATCCACATTGTTGCCAGAAATAGTGTATTTTTTATCTGCTGGAACAGGAACATTAGTAGTATCAGGTGTTTTGGCAACATAATATATTTCATAATTTCCACTATCAGGTCCATCAGTTTTTAAAGGTTTGTCAACTGTGTATTGTTTAATATGATCTATATATTCTTCAAAACAATATCCGAAATTTTTAATTAAAAATGCATGTGGTTTTCCAACATATCTATAATGCCAAGCTTCTTCTGAAATTTTTGTTATACTCTTTTTATTAGCAGAATATCTTTTAATAAATCCATATTTATAACAATTTTCCGTAATCCAGCTAAATTTTCCTTTGCCATTATATGTTTTTTGAACGCCTCCATTTGGAAATATTCCAAAATCAACAGCAAGACTTGTTTGATGTTCGCTATAACCTGGTATAGCAACTAAAGTTGTTGTATCAAGTCCTGTTCTTTTTAATTCTCTGTCGTATAGCTTTTTTTGATATTCTTTACTTCTATAACCACTTATCAACATAAAATTATCTTCATCTTTAGCTTTATGGAAATCTTCTGCCATAGCTACAAAATTTTCAAAAGCTGTTGCATCAACATTAACTGTGTTATCTTTAACATAGTAATTATATTTTGGATTTAAATTTGCATTTTCAAGTGCATTTACCATGTTAGTAGGTTCATCAAGAGCAAAAGCATGTTCGCTATTTACAAGTATAAGATTACCTTCGTGAATTTTGCTGCTTTCAACAGCTTTAACATTATTGTTTTTAGTATCTATATTAGAATCTGTAGTTGATTGATTATTAGAACTTGAAAAATCATCATATGGTTTTCTGTTTTTAGTCGCATATTTAATAACATAAAATGCTGCTACTGAAAAAGTACATATTGTTACTATAATTAAGATTATAGTGCCTAAATGTATTGGCTGTCTGTTGTTTTTTCTTTTCATAATAACTCCTTGTCATATAATTTTTTGTAGTATTATTATACAACAAAAAATCAATTATTTCTATTAAAATATAAAATAAAAATATAATAGCATTATATTTTGTAAGCTTCTAAACGGTATATTGGAAATCCTTGTTCAGAAAAACGTTTTTCATATTCTGTTATAATATTATCTTCAAAGTCACTTTTATGTAAATCAAGAGAAATATTTTTCATTTTAAAATTAGAATTTAAAAAGCTGTTTAAAGAGAACTCAAAAAGTCCAGTATTATCAGTTTTCATTTCAATTCTAGATCCAGAAATCAAAAATTTCTCATACATTTTCAAATAATTTTCATGAGTAAGTCTATGTTTAGCATAACTTTTTTTAGGAAAAGGACATGAAAAGTTCAAGAATATTCTTGAAATAGAATTTTCCGGGAAATAATATTCAAGATATTCAGCACAGCTAATTATATATCTAACATTTTTTATATTTTGAGATTTAGTGTTTTCCATAGCAGAAACAACAACATTTGAAGCTTTTTCTACAGCTACAAAATTTATATCAGGATATTTTTTTGCCATTTCACAAACAAATTGACCTTTACCACATCCAATTTCAAGATAAACAGGATTGTTATTGCCAAAAATTTCACTACTATCAAATTTTTTATTTATTTTTTCAACATCTTTAAGATTAGGTGAATCTGTTCTTGCGTCAATAAGGATATCAGAGCAAGCAGCCAACCTTTCTTCAAGATTTCTTTTTCTTCTCATTCTCATATTAAAACCTCTTTTTAAATAATTACTTAATAAATCTATCATAAATATGTTAAATGTGCAAGAGTATAAATTACAAATTATTTATTAAAATAAAAAAAGAAACCTATTACAAAGTAAGAAGTTTCTTTAAATAAGATTAAATTTTATCTATTTTTTTGTTTTTTTAGATTTTGTATCTTCAAGGTTTGATTCTATGTCAAGAGAAACATCTTCATCTTCATTACAAGTGCAACATTCGTCAGTTTCTTGACAACCACAATCGCAAGTTTCTTCGCAATCATCTGTTGTTTCTTGACAATCACAATCGCAACTTTCATCACAATCATCTGTGTAACATTCACATTCATCACAATAATCTTCTTCGTCAAAATCATATGAATATTGATCAACTTCTTTTTTCTTTTTTAGCATATAAGCTGTAGCAAAAGCACCTGCAGCAGCTGAAACAACACCAATTAAAAATCCTGTTCCTTTTTTCATAAATCTAAACCTCCCGAAATTAATTTAAAAGTTTACAACATTATATCATAAAAAAATATATATTTCAAATTCATTGTTTTGTAAAAATACAAAGTAGGCACTAAAACACTTGAAAAATATAATATATATGAATAAAATGAGTAAAATCTTTTAATAAGACATTATTAAATTACATATTATCCGTTAAATTCATAATAATTGACAAAGCAGCAAGCGGAGCAGTCTCACATCGTAAAATTCTATTTCCTAAACCAGCAATAATTACTCCGTTGTTTTTTGCAAACTCAGCTTCTTCTTCAGAAAATCCACCTTCAGAACCAATCATTATTGATATGTTATCTTTTGCAGAGAAATTGAAATTTTTAAGATTAATTCCACCTCTCTCATAGAATAGTATTGCATGATTTTCAGTTTTCATGCTGGTAATTGCTTCTTTAAAAGACATTATATCCGAAATTTCAGGAATAATTCCACGTCCACATTGTTTTGCAGCTTCCAAAGAAATTTTTTCATATCGTTTTAATTTTTTCGACATTGTTTTTTTATCAGGTCTGCTTACACATCTGGTAGTCAAAATAGGCACAATTTTTGTTACACCAAGCTCAACACTTTTTTGTATAATAGTTTCAAATTTATCTGATTTAGGCATAGCTTGATAAAGAGTAACATGTACATTAGGTTCTGATTTTGACTTTTCTTTTTTCATTATACTACAACAAATTTCATCTGAGATTGATGAAATTTTACAAAAATAATCGTTGCCTATACAGTCACATATGGTTATTTCATCGCCAATTTTCATTCTAAGTGATCTTCCAATATGCTCAGCATCTTTTCCATCAATAATAATTTGTTCACCTGTTATATCAGATTTAAAAAATCTAGGCATTTGTTCACTTCCTTTTATCTTTATATAATAGTAGGATTGTTTCCAAGTATAAGTTCATCATCGTCATCATCATTGCAGTCCATTACAGCATTAGCAGCCACAATTGTTTCTAAAGCATCTCCTACAGTTGAAAAAAATAATGATAAAACTACTAATTCGTCATCTGTAAACTTCTCTGCAAATACATTAGCTGTAGACGCTGCTAAAATAGTCAAACATCGTCCGTTCTTGAAAATAGTATTATTGCAACATTTTTTATCTTTTTTTTTATTTTTTTTTTCATTAGATGAATTTTGTTGCATACTATTCCCCCTTATAACCCATAGTATGCAAATTAATAAATTCTGTTAAATAAAAACGAATTTATTACAAAATAAGATTAATATACAAAATTATATACATTTATAAGTATTTTTTTTAAAATCCTGCTGTTTTTCTAAATAGTTTAATTTCTTTGTTAAGTCTTGAAATTGGTAATCCAACAACATTATAATAATCGCCTTTTATTCCTTTGATAAATAAAGCTGCTTTGCCTTGTATACCATATCCTCCAGCTTTATCATAAGGTTCATCTGTATTTACATATTCTATAATTTCTGAATCACTAACTTTAAGAAATTCAACTTTTGTTGTTTCTGAAAATGATAAAATAGAATCATTGTATTTTAAACAAACTCCAGATATAACTGTATGTGTTTTTTTAGATAAATTTTTAAGAATAGTTATAGCATCATCTTTATCAGAAGGTTTTCCAAGTATTTTATTATCACACAAAACAACAGTATCAGCTGTTATTATCAAAGCATCTTTTTCAGATATAGCATCAGCTTTTTTTAATGCCAAATACTCTGCGGTCACTTTAGGTTCTATATTTTCACCTACTGTTTCATCAATATTTGGTGACATTATTTCAAAATTATCAAATATCATTGATAAAAGTTCTTTTCTTCTAGGAGAAGTTGAACCAAGAATAATTTTTAAATTTTCCATATAAAAATTCCTTATAATATATTTTTGTTTAAAGAAAAAAGGAAACTTTCTAGTATTTAAAAAGTTTCCTAAAAACCTATTTTAAAAAGCTTTTTGGATCATAATCTGGTTTTTTTCTAAGATTTGGATTGTTTTCAATCTCATTTGCATAAACATCTTGCCATTCTTGAGGAGAATAATCTTCAACAGAAACAGAAATATGTTTATCAGAAGCACCAAGAGCTTCTTGCATAGCTTTCGCAACCTTTTCTACACATAAATTCTTTACTTCTTCGCTTTTTCCAGCAAGAGTTTTAATTGTGATATGTGGCATAATAACCTCCTAGAAATAATTGTATAGATTTATAATACCATAAAAAAGAAAAAAGTCCAGTAAAATATAATTAATTTTTTTATTAAATGCTCTTGTCAAAAATGTGAAGGTGTGATATAATACAAAGGTGTAAGTGATTTTTCCATAGTACTACTGTCTGAATTTTATGATGGGCTACTATGTTATCATAATTTTTGGAAAGGAGATATGCGAAATGAAACAAGGTATTCATCCAAAGTACGAGAAAACTACTATTACTTGTGCATGTGGTAATGTAATTGAAACTTCTTCAACTAAGAAAGATATCAAAGTTGAAATTTGTTCAAAATGTCACCCATTCTTCACTGGTAAACAAAAACTTATCGATACAGGCGGACGTGTTGATAGATTTAAAAAGAGATTTAATCTTGACAAGTAATTTTCTTAAAGCCGGAGTTAAACTTTTAATTCCGGCTTTTGATTTTTTTGAAAAAAATGATATAATATAATGTGTACTGTATTTTAATATAAAGAGGTAATAATGTCATATAAAACAATAAATGGTAGTGCTGATGCTGCTTTTGTTGAGAAAAAATCGGAGTTTATTGGATATATTTCTCATGTTAAAACTAATGAACAAGCTGTTGAATTTATAAATTCTATAAAAGCTATGCATAGAAAAGCAACGCATAATGTTTATGCTTATGTTTTAAGAGATAATAATATAACTCGTTATTCTGATGATGGTGAACCTCAAGGTACTGCAGGCGTTCCTGTTTTAGATGCTATATTAAAAAATAATTTGACTGATGTTTGTGTTGTTGTTACGAGATATTTTGGTGGAATTTTGCTTGGTGGCGGTGGACTTGTGAGAGCTTATTCTCATAGTTGTAAAATCGCTATTGATTCTGCTGATGTTATTAATATGTGCAATTGTTTTGAATTTAAAATTATAACTGATTATAATCATTATGGAAAGATTAATTATATAATTCCTGATTATGAAATAAAAATTCTTTCAACAGATTTTACTGATAATGTTGAAATAAAATTGCTAGTTAAAAGTGAGTTTGCAGATAAATTATATAAAGAAATTATTAATATAACCTCGTCTAAAGTTGAAATAGAAAAATCAGAAGAAAAATTTTCAGACTTTTCTTAAAACATTACTGATATGGAACAAAACCGTATTTAGGAAGTGATAAAATGACTGTGCGTGAACAAACTGAAGAAATTGAACGAAAAATTTTGTGTAAATATGCATCTCTTTCGGAAGAAACTTGTGGTAGAAAACGTTTTGAAGAAAAATGTTCGTTAAGGACTGATTTTCAACGTGATAGAGATAGAATTATTCATTGTAAAGCTTTTAGCAGGCTTAAACATAAAACTCAAGTTTATTTGAAACCTACTGGTGATCATTATAGGACAAGGCTTACTCATACACTTGAAGTTGCACAAATAGCAAGAACAATTACTAGAGCATTACGTCTTAATGAAGATTTAACAGAAGCAATTGCTCTTGGACATGATTTAGGACATACTCCTTTTGGACATGCTGGTGAGCAAATTTTAGACCAAATTTGTTCGGATGGTTTTAAACATTATCAGCAAAGTGTTAGAGTTGTTGATTACATAGAAAAATCAGGCAAAGGTTTAAACCTTACTAAAGAAGTCAAGAATGGTATTTATTGTCACACAAATGAAATAGCTGATACAAAAGAAGGTTATATCGTTAGATTAGCTGATAGAATTGCTTATATTAATCATGATATTGATGATTCTATACGTGCGAAAATTATTTCTGAAGATGAACTTCCTATATTTGCTGTGAAAATACTTGGTAAAAATAAATCAGAGCGAATTACTACGCTTGTTAAATCAATAATAGATAATGGACCGGAAGAAATTAAAATTGATAGCGAAATTTTAAAAGCACATGATGAGCTGCATAGTTGGATGTTTGAAACAGTGTATAGAAATCCTGTTGCAAAATCTGAAGAAGGTAAAGCTAAACAACTTGTTGAAAAATTGTTTTTTTATTTTTACAACAATCCAGATAAATTACCAGATAAATATAAAAGAAGTATGGATAGAATTTCAAAAGAACAAGCTGTTTGTGATTTTGTTGCTGGTATGACTGATGGATATGCGATTACATTATTTAGCAATTTGTTTATTCCAAAAAGTTGGAGTATATAGGTTTTTTGGAGGTATGAAATGGCAATAAGTGAAGATTTTATATATCAACTTAAAAATGCTAACAGCATTGAAAGTGTAATGTCTTCATACACACATCTAAATAAAAGAGGACATAATTATGTTTGTCTTTGTCCTTTTCATTCTGAGAAAACTCCTTCTTGCACTGTATATCCTGATACGCAAAGTTTTTATTGTTATGGTTGTGGAGCTGGTGGAGATGTAATTACTTTCGTTATGAAAAGTGAAAATTTAGATTATATTGAAGCTTTAAGATATCTTGCTGAAAAGTCTGGTATTGCTTTTCCTGAAAATGATAATGATAAACAGGACAAGCATTTTAAATTAAAACAAAGAATTTTTGAGATGAACAGGCTTAGTGCTAATTTTTATTTTTCACAGCTTAAAAGTAAACAAGGTGAAAAAGGTTTGGCATATTTGATTAATAGAGGTCTTAGACCGGAGACTATTAAAAAATATGGAATTGGATTTGCTGAAAATCAATGGAGAAATTTAAAGGATTTTTTGAAATCTAAAGGTTATTTAGAAGATGAAATGGTTGCTGCTGGACTTTGTTTAAGGTCTAGAACTGGTAATGTTTTTGATGTTTTTAGAAATAGAATTATATTTCCTATTGTTGATTTAAGAGGAAATGTTGTTGCTTTTGGTGGAAGACTTATTGATGGTGATGGTCCTAAATATTTGAATTCATCTGATACTCCAGTTTTTAAAAAGAGTAGAAATTTGTTTTCTTTGAATTTTGCAAAGACAAGTAATGAGAAAAAATTGATTTTGGCAGAAGGTTATATGGATGTTATTGCTGTTAATCAGGCAGGTATAGATAATGTTGTTGCTACACTTGGAACAGCTCTTACTCCAGAACAAGCTAGGCTTATGTCACAATATGCTGAAGAGATAATTATTTCTTATGATAGTGATGAGGCTGGCCAAAAGGCTACTAACAAAGCTATTAAAATGCTTAGTGAAGTAGGTTTGAAAACAAAAATATTAAAAATAAATAATGCTAAAGATCCGGATGAGTTTATTAAAAAATTTGGAGCAACAAGATTTAAATTGTTGCTTGAAAATTCAGAAGGAGCAATAGCTTTTAAGATAAATAAATGTAAAGATGGAATTGATTTAGAAAGTGATTTTGGTAAAGTTGAGTTTCTAAAACGTGTAACAAACGTTTTGTCAGAAATAATATCTCCAATTGAAAGAGAAATATATATTTCTAGAGTTTCTAATGATCAAGGAGTTTCTAAACAAGTTCTTACTACTGAGGTTAATGCGATTATTAAAAAACGTAGTAGATCAAATGATAAAAGGCAATGGCGTAATATTACAAATAGTTTTACGCAAAACAAAGATGTTATAAATCCTGAAGCTAAAAAATATCCTAAACAAGCAAAAGCTGAAAATGGAATTATTTCTTTTTTGTTTTATAATCAAGATAAATTTAATGAAATAATATCAAAAATATCTGTGGATAATTTTGTGACGAGTTTTAATAGAAAAGTTTTTAGTTTTTTAGTGGATAAATTGCAAAATTTGACTGAAATAAGTATCTCTTCTTTTAATAGCGAATTTTCACCTAAAGAAATGGGCAAAATATCCGAAATAATTTCGAAATCAAGAGAGATTGATATTACAATGGATACTATAAATGATTATATTGACGTATTGCTTTTGAGCGATGATAAAATAAATGAAAATAGCGATATGTCAGATGAGGAATTTTTAGATTTTTCAAATAAATTAAAAAAAAGTAAAACCAATCATGGTATGTAATGGAGGATTGTAATGGGATCAGGTAAAAAAATGAGTATAGAAAGCCTTCTTGAGCAAGGCAAAAAGACTGGTAAATTAACAACAAAAGAAATAACTGATACTTTTGAAGAGCTTGATTTTGATGTTGAACAAATGGATAACTTTTATGATAGTTGTTCTAGTTTGAATATTAAAATTATTGATGACGTTACTTTAGAAGAAAATATCAATGTTGTTGATTCAAATTCTTCAGATGATTCTAATGTAAATATTTCAACAGAAGGTATCGCTATAGATGATCCTGTTAAAATTTATTTAAAAGAAATTGGTAGAGTTACTTTGTTATCAGCAGAAGATGAGATAACACTTGCTGAACAAATGGCTTCTTCTGATGAAAAAATAGCGACAAATGCAAGAAAAAGATTGGCAGAAGCTAATTTAAGACTTGTTGTTTCTATTGCTAAAAGATATGTTGGTAGAGGAATGTCGTTCCTTGATTTGATCCAAGAAGGTAATCTTGGGCTTATTAAGGCTGTAGAAAAATTTGACCATACAAAAGGTTTTAAATTTTCAACATATGCTACATGGTGGATAAGACAAGCTATTACACGTGCTATTGCTGATCAGGCTCGTACAATTCGTATTCCTGTTCATATGGTTGAAACTATTACTAAAGTTAAAAAGGCTTCTAGTCAACTTCTTCATAAAAATGGTCATGATCCTAGTCCTGACGAAATTGCTGAAGAAATTAGTATGCCTGTTGAAAGAGTTAGAGAGATTATGAGAATTGCTCAAGATCCTGTTTCTCTTGAAACTCCTATTGGTGAAGAGGAAGACAGCCATCTTGGAGATTTTATTCCTGATGAAGATGCTCCTGCTCCTGCTGAAGCTGCTTCTCTTATTTTGCTTAAAGAGCAATTAAATCAAGTTCTATCTACTTTGACTGAAAGAGAAGAAAAAGTACTAAGACTTCGTTTTGGACTTGAAGATGGACGTTCTAGAACGCTTGAGGAAGTTGGAAAGCAATTTAATGTTACTCGTGAAAGAATTAGACAAATTGAAGCTAAGGCGTTAAGAAAATTGCGTCATCCAAATAGAAGTAACAAGGTTCGTGATTATTTAGATTAATGGAGGAGTAGAATGTATATTACGCTCGAAGCGGACTATGCCGTTAGGATAGTAGCTTGTCTTGCGAATAATAATAAAAGATTAGATGCAAAAAAATTGTCTGATATGACTTGTGTTACATTAAGATTTTCTTTGAAAATTCTTAGAAAACTTGTTGCATCAGGAATTGTCAAGTCTTTTAAAGGTACTCAAGGTGGCTATGAACTTCTAAAAAAACCTGAAGAAATTTCTCTTAAAGATGTAATAGAATGTGTCGAAGGTACATATATGTTAAATCGATGTCTTGATTCAGAATTTTTATGTTCTAGAGGAGCTTCTGGAACATGTTTGTATCAAAAAGCATTTGAAAATATAAGTAAAATTGTAAATGATGAACTTGAAAGTTATACATTCGATAAATTTATTGAAAATGAATAAATAGAAATATAATTTATTGTAATTGTGAAAATAATTTATAAAGTTGATGACTTCTGCAAATTTTGTAGTTGCCATCGGCTTTTTTAAGTGATTATAAATATACGGAGGATTTATTATGCTTACATCTTTAGCACTTATTTTTCTAGTTGGATTATCATTAGGTTCTATTTTTAAAGCTATGAAACTGCCTAGTTTGCTTGGTATGATTTTAACAGGTATTATTCTTAGTCCATATGCTTTGAATTTGCTTGATGACAAAATTTTGTTGATTTCTGCTGACTTAAGGCAGTTTGCTTTGGTCATTATTCTTACTAGAGCTGGTCTTAATGTTAATATAGATGAGCTTAAAAAAGTTGGAAGACCTGCGATATTAATGAGTTTTATTCCTGCAACTTGTGAGATTGTAGCAACTGTTATATTTGCACCAATGTTTTTAGATGTTACTTATACTGAGGCCGCTATTATTGGTTGCGTTATTGCTGCTGTTTCTCCAGCTGTTATTGTTCCTAGAATGATTAATTTAATTGAGAAAAAATATGGAACAAAACAAGGAATTCCTCAAATGATTATGGCTGGAGCGTCTATTGATGATGTTTTTGTTATTGTTCTTTTTAGTGTTTTTACAACTTTGGAGAAAAGCGGAGAATTTAAAGCTGTGTCTTTAATTCAAATTCCTATTTCTATTATTACAGGTCTTTTAGTTGGACTTTTAATAGGATTTGTTATTAATATTTTCTTTAAGAAAATACATCTTAGAGATTCTATTAAAGTGATAATTATGCTTAGTATTGCATTCTTATTATTAGAACTTCAAAATATAATTAATGGTGTTGTTCCTTATTCTGGATTGCTTGCGATTATGAGTATGAGTATTATGATTTTGAACAGAAACAATATTTTGGCTAGAAGATTATCCCAAAGATTTTCAAAACTTTGGATTGCTGCAGAAGTTTTATTGTTTGTTCTTGTAGGTGCTACTGTTGATTTGAAATATGCTGCTTCTGCTGGTATTATGGCTGTTCTTATAATTTTTGTTGCATTAGCATTTAGAATGCTTGGTGTTTTGCTTTGCTTAATTAAAACTAAATTAAATAAAAAAGAACGATTGTTTTGTGTTTTTGGATATATGCCAAAAGCTACTGTTCAGGCTGCTATTGGAGGTTTAGCGTTGTCTCAAGGGCTAGATTGTGGACAAGTAACGTTGACTGTTGCAGTTTTATCTATTATTATTACTGCACCTTTAGGAGCTATTTTGATAGATTTAAGTTATAAAAAACTTTTGCAAAAAGAATAAAAATAAAAAAACATCTCACAATTATTAATGTGAGATGTTTTAAAATATAGTATGTATTATTTGATTTTTAAAGAGTTTTGTATGAGTTGTTAATTGTGGTGTTATAATAAATCTTATAAATATATTGTAAAAAATATTGACATAGGTTTTAGTGTATGATAGAATTAATTTGTTTTAAGAGTCTAATACATTATTGTGTAGAGTAAAAACGAATCTGACCATTCTTTTTTTATTAAAAAGAATCTATGCCTACGGACAGCTAGGTCACAACTGCCGATTGTAACTTTTTTTAGTTGCATTATTGATTGAGTTAAAAGCTCAAATTTTATAAGTTGGTTACTTTATAACTATTGTGTAAAATACTACACATACTTGTGAAACGGTCAATAAGAGTAGTAAAAGTAAGTTTTTGCTATATAGGCTCTGTTTATTTTTGTGTAACAGATTTTAAATTTGATTTGTTGAAACCCGAGTAAAGATGTGGTATTATGCCATATCTTGCTTGGGCTTTTTTAATATTAGAGGTGAATAAATTGAAAGATAAATTAACATTATACGGTTTTAACAACCTTACAAAATCACTTAGTTTTAATATTTATGATGTATGTTATGCGAAAAGTGCTAGAGAACAAAAAGATTACATTGCTTATATTGATGAACAATACAATTCAGAACGTCTTACAAATATATTGTATGAGGTTACTAATGGTATTAACGCCACAGTTTTAAATGTTTCTAGACAAGATTATGAGCCACAAGGTGCTAGTGTTACTTTTTTGATTGCAGAAGAATCTATGCTTGAACAAAAAAGTGGAGAAACAATTGTTGGACATCTTGATAAAAGCCATGTTACAGTGCATACTTATCCTGAATATCATCCGGATAATTCTATTGCTACTTTTAGAGTTGATATTGATGTTGCTACTTGTGGAGAAATTACACCTTTGAGTACTTTGGATTACTTAATAGGTAGTTTTGATTCTGATATAATTACTATGGATTATAGAGTTCGTGGATTTACTCGTGATATAAATGGTAAGAAGTATTTTATGGATCATAAAATGAATTCTATTCAAGATTATATTGATCGTAAAACTCTTACAAAATATGATGCGATTGATATTAATGTTTATCAATCAAATATTTTTCATACCAAAATGCTTATTAAGGAAGTTGATTTGCAAAATTATTTGTTTAATACTGATGTTTATGAGCTTCCTCCAAAAACTAGACTTGAAATTACTAATAATTTAAGAAAAGAAATGATAGAAATTTTTAGTGGAACTAATGTGTACTAATGGAAGGAATTTTTAATGAAAGAACTTAGCCAAGCAAATGCTCCTATTTTAGAAGCTTTGCAGAATTTTAAAAAAGAAAGAGTAGTTCCTTTTGATGTTCCAGGTCACAAACGTGGAAAAGGAAATGAAGATTTGACTGCTTTTTTAGGAGAAAAATGTGTTTCTATGGATGTTAATTCTATGAAACCTTTGGACAATCTTTGTCATCCTGTTTCTGTTATAAAAGATGCTGAAATTTTAGCTGCACAGGCTTTTGGAGCTAAACATGCTTTTTTTATGGTTAGTGGCACAACTTCTTCTGTTCAAACTATGATTTTATCAACTTGTAAAAAAGGTGATAAAATTATTTTGCCAAGAAATGTTCACAGAAGTGCTATAAATGCTTTGATTTTATGTGGTGCTATTCCTGTTTATGTTAATCCTCAAACAAATCATGAGCTTGGAATATCTCTTGGAATGTCTATTGATGATGTTAAAAATGCTATTAAAAATAATCCGGATGCTGTTGCTGTTTTTGTAAATAATCCTACTTATTATGGCATTTGTTCTAATCTTAAGGCTATAACACAGCTTGCTCATGAAAATAATATGCTTGTTCTTGTTGATGAGGCTCATGGTACACATTTTTATTTTTCTGATAAATTGCCTGCTTCTGCTATGAGTGTTGGTGCTGATATGGCAAGTGTTAGTATGCATAAATCAGGCGGTTCTCTTACTCAAAGCTCTTTTCTTTTGGTAAATAATAATGTTAATCATAATTATGTTAGACAAATTATTAATTTAACTCAAACTACTAGCGGTTCTTATTTGCTGCTTTCTAGTCTTGATATTTCAAGAAGAAATCTTGCTTTGAATGGTCAGAAAATTTTTGACAAAGTAATTGATTTTGCTGAATATGCTAGAGAAGAAATTAATTCTATTGGCGATTATTATGCTTATTCTAAAGAACTTATTAATGGTGATACTGTTTATGATTTTGATATTACTAAGCTTTCTATAAATACTTTGAATATTGGTCTTGCTGGAATTGAAGTTTATGATATTCTTCGTGAAGAATATGATATTCAAATTGAATTTGGTGATATTGGAAATATTCTTGCTTACATATCTGTTGGTGATAAACATAAAGATATTGAGCGTCTTATTAGTGCACTTGCTGAAATAAAACGTATTCATAAGAAATCAAAATCTGGTATGATGAAACATGAATATATTAATCCTAAAGTTGTTATGGCTCCTCAGATTGCTTTTTATTCTGAAAAAGAGCAAGTGATGCTTGAAGAAAGTAATGGCAGAGTTTGTACAGAATTTGTGATGTGTTATCCTCCTGGAATACCAATTTTGGCTCCTGGAGAAGAAATTACAAAAGAAATTATAGATTATATTTTATATGCTAAAGAAAAAGGTTGTTTTATGACAGGTCCTGAAGATATGGAAATAACTAAGCTTAATGTTTATAAGGAGTGTTAAAAATGGAATTGTGGTTTAGTGAAAAACACACTAAAAATTGTCAATTTTCTATTAAAGTTGATAAACAGCTTTATTCAGCTCAAAGTGAGTTTCAAAGAATTGATGTTTTTGAATCTAAAGATTTTGGAAAGTTTTTAACTCTTGATGGATATATGATGCTTACTGAAAAAGATGAGTTTATTTATCATGAAATGATTACTCATGTTCCTATGGCTGTTCATCCTAATGTTAAAGATGTGCTTATTATTGGTGCTGGTGATGGTGGAGTTATTAGAGAACTTACTAGATACGACACTGTAGAAAATATTGATGTTGTAGAAATTGATGAGATGGTTGTTGAAGTTTGCAAGAAATATTTGCCTGTTACTGCTGCTAAATTTGATGATAAAAGAGTAAATTTGATTTTTCAAGATGGTTTGAAATATGTTAGAAAATGTGAAGACATGTATGATTTAATAATTGTTGATTCTACTGATCCATTTGGTCCTGGCGAAGGTCTTTTTACAAAAGAGTTTTATGGTAATTGTTATAAAGCTTTAAAAGAAGATGGAATTATGGTTAATCAACATGAAAGTCCTTTTTATGAAAATGATGCACTTGCTATGCAAAGAGCACATAAAAGAATTGTGGAAAGTTTTAAAATTTCAAGAGTTTATCAAGCTCATATTCCAACTTATCCTTCTGGACATTGGTTATTTGGATTTGCTTCAAAGCTTTATCATCCTATAGGAGATTTGAAAGCTAGAGAATGGGATCAGCTTAATTTGAAAACTAAATATTATAATACAAATTTACACATGGGAGCATTTTATCTTCCTAATTATGTTGAGGAGCTTTTGAAAGATGTTGAATAAAAATATTGAAACCTTTATTGGTTGTAATTGTGAATATAATGAATCGAAAATTGTTTTGTTTGGAGCACCTTTTGATTCAACAACAAGTTTTCGTCCAGGAACAAGATTTGCATCAAAATCTATTAGAGGTGATTCTTTTGGTATAGAAACTTATAGTCCTTATCAAAATAAGGATCTTGAAGATATAAATGTTTTTGATGCTGGTGATTTAGAATTTCCTTTTGGAAACACTGAGAAAGTGCTTGATGTTATTTCTAATATGTCAAATCAAATTTTAAATGATGATAAAATCCCATTAATGATTGGTGGAGAACATCTTGTTACTTTAGGTTCTGTTAGAGAAATGGTTAAAAAATATCCAGATTTGCATATTATCCATTTTGATGCACACGCTGATCTTAGAGATGATTATTTAGGTGAGAAGCTTTCTCATGCAACTGTTATGAGACGTTGTTTTGATTTGGTTGGAAAAGATAGAATTTTTCAATTTGGTATAAGAAGTGGTGAAAAAACAGAATTTGAATTCGCAAATCAAAATTGTTATATAAATAAGTTTAATTTAAATGGACTTGATGAAGTTATACAGAAATTAAAAGGTAAACCTGTCTATTTTACTCTTGATCTTGATGTTCTTGATCCTTCGATTTTTGCTGGAACAGGAACTCCTGAGGCTGGTGGAATATTTTTTATGGAGCTTTTAAATGCTGTTATTTCTTTAGGTGATTTAAATATTGTTGGAACAGATGTTAATGAGTTATCACCTGTTTATGATCAAAGTGGAGTTTCTACTGCGGTTGCTTGTAAAATTATAAGAGAACTTATTCTTTCAATATATTAGGAGGTTTATTTTATGGGAAAATGTTTAATAATTGGTTGTGGAGGAGTAGCTGGAGTTGCTATTCATAAATGTTGTCAAAATAGCGAAGTGTTTGAAGAGATTATGATTGCTAGTAGAACAAAATCAAAATGTGATGCTTTAAAAGAAAAACTTCAAGATAAAACTAAAACTATTATTCACACAGCAAAAGTTGATGCAGATAATGTTAAAGAATTAGTTGAGCTTATAAATTCATTTAATCCTGATGTTGTATTAAATTTAGCGCTTCCATATCAAGATTTAACAATTATGGATGCTTGTTTGGAAACTAAAACACATTATATTGATACTGCTAATTACGAACCATTAGATACTGCTAAATTTGAATATAAATGGCAATGGGCTTATAAAGAAAAGTTTGAAAAAGCTGGTATAACAGCTTTATTAGGAAGTGGATTTGATCCTGGAGTAACTTCTGTATTTTCTGCTTATGCGCAAAAACATCAGTTTGATGAAATTGAATATATTGATATACTTGATGCTAATGCTGGTGATCATGGTTATCCTTTTGCTACTAATTTTAATCCAGAAATCAATATTCGTGAAGTATCTGCTAAAGGAAGCTATTGGGAAAATGGTGATTGGGTTGAAACTGAGCCAATGGAGATTAAAAGAGTTTACAATTTTCCTGAATTAGGTGAAAAAGATATGTATTTGCTTCATCATGAAGAAATAGAAAGTCTTGCGTTAAATATTAAAGGGATAAAAAGAATTAGATTCTTTATGACATTTGGACAAAGTTATTTGACACATCTAAAATGTCTTGAAAATGTAGGAATGACATCAATTGAACCAATCGAATTTGAAGGCAAACAAATTGTTCCACTTCAATTTTTAAAAGCAGTTTTACCAGATCCAGCATCTTTAGGTCCACGTACAAAAGGAAAAACAAATATAGGATGTATTTTTAAAGGTAAAAAAGACGGAAAAGAAAAAACTTATTATTTATACAATGTATGTGATCATGAAAAATGTTATAAAGAAGTTGAGTCTCAAGCTGTTTCATATACAACAGGTGTTCCAGCTATGATTGGCGCTATGCTTATTATGACAAAAAAATGGGACAAAGCAGGAGTTCATAATATTGAAGAATTTGATCCAGATCCATTCATGGATGCTTTAAATAAATGGGGACTTCCATGGCAAGAAAGTTTTTCTCCTGAAATGGTGGACTAATTAATGATAAATTTTGATATAAATAAGCTTAAAACTCCATGTTTTGTTGTTGATGAAAATTTAATTATAAAAAATCTTGAGATTTTGAAAAAAGTTAAAGATGAAACTGGATGTCATATACTTCTTGCACAAAAAGCTTTTTCTATGTTTTCAGTTTATCCTACAATTGCAAAATATTTAGATGGAGCAACTGCAAGCGGGCTTTTTGAAGCAAAACTTGGGTTTGAAAAAATGAGAAAAGAAAATCATATCTTTTCTCCAGCATATAAAGAAGATGAATTTGATGAGGTTTTAAACATATGTGATCATATTGTATTTAATTCTATTAATCAATGGAATAAATATAAAGATAAATCTATTAAAGCTAATGTAAGCTGTGGATTAAGAATAAATCCTGAGTTTTCTACTCAATCAGATCATGCAATTTATGATCCATGCTCACCTTTTTCAAGGCTTGGAATTACTAAAGAGAATTTTATTTTAGAAGATTTAGAAGGTATAGATGGACTTCATTTTCATACGCTTTGTGAACAGAATTCTGATGATCTTGAAAGTACTATTATTGCTTTTGAGCAAAAATTTGGTGATGTTATAAAGCAAATGAAGTGGATTAATTTTGGTGGTGGACATCATATAACAAGAAATGATTATGATGTTGATAGGTTAATAAGAATTATTAAAGAATTTAAAGCTAAATATAATGTTGAAGTTTATTTAGAACCTGGAGAAGCAATTGCTTTAAATGCTGGATTTGCAGTTTCTGAAGTAATGGATATTTTTGAAAATGGTATGAATATTGCAATTTTAGATATATCTGCTGCTTGTCATATGCCAGATGTTTTGGAAATGCCATATACACCTGTAATAATTAACGCTAGCTCAAATGATGATAAAAAATATAAATATCGTTTAGGTTCAACAACTTGTTTGGCTGGAGATGTTATTGGCGATTATACTTTTGATGAGATTTTGAAAATTGGAGATAGACTTGTTTTTTGTGATATGGCTATATATTCAATGGTCAAAACTAATACTTTTAACGGTATAAATCTTCCTAGCATATATTTAAATAATAGTGAAAATAATTTAGAACTTATAAAATCTTTTGGTTATGAAGATTTTATGAGTAGATTGTCTTAAAATTAATTTTGTAAAAAATATACATTTACAATCATGTATTTATATGATATTATGATACATAATATTTATAAAGGAGTATGACTTCATGTCAAGTAATATCTTGAAAACAGTTAACAACATATTTTACTTTTTTAGCTTTGCTTTTTATTTTATTAGCAAGGTTTATTCTGCGTTGACTGCAAAAAGATTAGATATGATTGTATAGATATTCTTTATGAATATAAATTAATAATCAAAAATAATCAAGAGCTTCGCAGAAAATACTGCGTGGCTCTTTTTAATTTTTAATTATTTAAATATATATTTTAGGAGGAAATAGAAATGGTAGTAGTGTTAAAGAAAAACCCAGAGAAAAAACAGCTTGAAAATTTGATTTCATGGCTTGAAAGTATGGAAATTGAAATTCATATGTCAGAAGGTTCATCTCAAACTATTGTTGGACTTATTGGAGATACTTCAGTAGTTGATATTGATTTGATTAATGCACTTGATATAGTTGAAAGTGTTAAGAGAATTCAAGAACCTTATAAAAATGTGAATAGAAAATTTAATCCTGAAAATACAATTATTACTGTTGGAGATGCTGTTTTTGGAGATGGAAGTTGTCCAATTATTGCTGGTCCTTGTTCTGTTGAATCAGAAGAACAGTTAACTTGTGTTGCAAAAGAAGTTAAGGCTAAAGGCGCAAAACTTCTTCGTGGAGGTGCATTTAAACCAAGAACTTCTCCATATGCATTCCAAGGTTTACACGAAAAAGGAATACAACTTCTTTTAAAAGCTAAAAAGAAAACAGGACTTCCTATTGTAACAGAACTTATGGATTTGTCTCATTTAAAATATTTTGAAGATGTTGATGTTATTCAAATTGGTGCAAGAAATATGCAAAACTTTGAATTGTTAAAAGCTGTTGGAAAAACTGATAAAACAATTTTGTTAAAAAGAGGACTTGCAAGCACAATGCAAGAATGGCTTATGAGCGCTGAATATATTATGGCTGGAGGAAATGAAAAAGTTATTTTTTGTGAAAGAGGAATAAGAACTTTTGAAACTGCAACAAGAAATACTCTTGATTTATCTGCAATTCCTTTGATGAAGACTTTGACACATCTTCCTATTATTGTTGATCCAAGCCATGCTAGTGGTATTTCAAAACTTGTAAAGCCAATGTCAATGGCTGCTGCAGCTTGTGGAGCTGATGGATTGATGATTGAAGTTCATAATGATCCAGCACATGCTTTGTGTGATGGTCCACAATCATTAACACCAGAACAATTCGAAGACGTTGTGAATTCTGTAGACAAAATTTTACCTCATTCATTTGACATAAAGGAGATTATTAAATAATGAAGATTGCAATTGTTGGACTTGGTTTAATTGGAGGTTCAATCGCAAAAGCGATTTCTGTAAAAACTAATCATAAAGTATATGGTATTGATATTTCGGATATAACAGTAAAAAGAGCTAAGCTTATTGAAGCAATTGAAGATAGAGCAACTGATGAAGAGATAGTTTCTTGTGATATTATTATTTTGGCACTTTACCCTCGTGTGGCAATTAAATGGTTTAAATCGCATGCATCGCTTATTAAAGAAGGAACGATTGTAGTTGACACATGTGGAATTAAATCAAATGTTTGTTATATGTGTGAAAAAATAGCTAAAGAAAATAATCTTCACTTTATTGGAGCACATCCAATGGCTGGTATTGAAAAAAGTGGATTTGCAAGTTCAAAATATAATCTTTTTGAAGGTGCATCAATGATTATAACACCTCATAAAGGAATGGATATAAAAATTGTAGATAAAATTTGCAAGTTATCAAGAGAAATTGGTTTTAATCATATTCAAGTTTCAACTCCACAAGAACATGATAAAATGATTGCATATACGTCTCAACTTGCTCATATTGTTTCTAGCGCATATGTTAAATCCGAATGTGCATTAAAACATAAAGGTTTTTCTGCTGGAAGTTTTCGTGATATGACTAGAGTTGCAAAACTTGATGAGCATATGTGGACAGAACTTTTTATGGATAATAAAGATTATATTGTTGTTGAACTTGATGGTATTATTGAAAGACTTTGTGAATATAGAGAAGCTATTTCTCATGGTGATGAAAAAAATATTTGTAGACTTCTTAAAGAAGGTAGAGAATATAAAGAAAGATCTGAGGCTGATGATGAATGAATCGAGTTTTAGTTAATGTTGATAAGCCGTATAATGTTAAAATAGGTTGTGATATTCTTTCTATTTGTGGAGAAGAAATTTTAAAAGTTCATAAAGTATGTAAAGTCTGTGTTATTACTGATGATACTGTTAATTCTCTTTATGGAAAAATTGTTTTAGATTCGCTTAAGAAAAGTGGATTTGATGTTGTTGTTTTTGAGTTTAAACATGGTGAAGCATCAAAAAATATAAATGTGATGTCAGATGCTTTGGAATTTATGGCAGAAAATTATCTTACAAGAACTGATTTGATTGTTGCTTTAGGTGGAGGAGTTGTTGGAGATTTAGCTGGATTTGTTGCAGCAACTTATTTACGTGGAATAGATTTTGTTCAAATTCCAACAACATTTCTTTCTGCAATTGATTCCTCAGTTGGAGGTAAAACTGCAGTTAATTTAAAATCAGGTAAAAATCTTGTAGGAGCTTTTTGGCAACCTGTTTTAGTGATTTGTGATTACAAAACTTTGGATACGCTTGATGAATGTTATTTTCTTGATGGAATAGGTGAAGCAATAAAATATGCTATGGCTTTTGATAAAGGATTATTTGAATTAATATATGATAATAAAAAGATAAAAGATAATATTGAAAAAATTATAACAAGATGTGTTGAAATAAAAGCTAGAATTGTTGAAGAAGATGAACATGATTTAGGAGAAAGAAAAAAACTTAATCTTGGTCATACAATTGGTCATGCTATTGAAAAATGTTCTGATTTTAAGGTTTCTCATGGTCAAGCTGTTGCTATAGGTACTGTAATAATGTCTAGAGCTTGTGTGAAAAGAGGCATTTTGTCAGAAGAAGATTTTAAGAAACTTGTTGATCTTACAAATAATGTTGGACTTTCAACACAATGTAAATATAGTGTTGAAAATTTACTAGAATCAGCATTAGCTGATAAAAAAAGATCTGGAGATACTATGTCAATTATAATTGCTACATCAGTTGGTTCATGTGATATAAAAAATATTTTAGTGACAGAACTTAAAGATTGGATTGCTGATGGAATAAATTAATAATATAGATTAAGCTAATAAAAAAGGAGGAAGTTATTATTAATATTAAAGTAATGCCATCAAAAATAGGTGGAATAATTAACGCAATTCCTTCAAAATCAGATGCTCATAGATGTTTGATTTGTGCTGCATTGTCAAATTCTGCTGTTAAAATTGTAATTTCAAGATTAAGCAAAGATATTGAAGTTACTATTGATTGTCTTAGAAAAATTGGTGTGGAAATTATTCAAAATAAAGAAGTGTTTACTGTTATTCCTCCAAAAAAATATTTTATAAATCCTAAGCTAGATTGTTATGAATGTGGCTCTACATTAAGATTTTTGTTACCTGTGGTTAGTGCTGTTTGTGGTGAATATTTTGTAACTGGAACAGGAAAGCTTCCTAACAGACCTTTATCACCTTTGCGTGAACAAATGGAGCAAAATGGTTGTGATTTTGTTGGAGATAAATTGCCTATAACAGTTAAAGGTAAGCTTAAGTCTGGTGAATTTTATTTATCTGGAGATGTGAGTTCACAGTTTGTTTCAGGTCTTTTAATGGCATTACCAAAGCTGGATGGAGATAGTAAAATAATAATAACTTCGCCTTTACAATCTAAAGGTTATGTTGATATGACAATAAAAACATTATCATTATTTGGTGTTAAAATTGAAGAAATACAAAATGGATATTTTATAAAAGGAAATCAAACTTTTTCTAGAAATCAAAAATTAGTAGTAGAAGGAGATTGGTCTAATAGTGCATTTTGGCTTTGTGCAGGAGCAATTTCTTCAAACATTGTTGTAAAAGGTTTGGATATAAATTCTTTGCAAGGTGATAAGCAAATAGTTGATATATTAAAAGAATTTGGTGCAAATGTTTTTGTTAATAAAAAAGAAATTGGAGTTTCTTATAATAAGCTTAATGGAATACATATTGATGGATCGTTAATTCCTGATATAGTTCCTATTTTATCAGTAGTTGGAGCTATTGCTGATGGTGAGACTATTATTTATAATGCTAAGAGGCTTAAAATAAAAGAGAGTGATCGTATTAAATCAGTTTCTGATGTTCTTTTAAAAATAGGAGCTGATATAACTCCAAAAGATGATGGATTTTTTATAATTGGAAAGAAAAAAACAAATGGTGGTGTAACAATTTCTTCTTTTAATGATCATAGAATTGTTATGATGGCAACAATAATGGCTATTATTTGTGAAAAAGAGATAATTATTGAAAATGCAGAAGCTGTTAATAAATCTTATCCTGATTTTTTTGAAGATTTTAAAATGCTAGGAGGAAAATATAATGTCGTCTAGTTTTGGAAATATGATAAAAATTACTACTTTTGGACAATCGCATAGTGATTCTATAGGAGTTGTTGTTGATGGATTGCCATCTGGAATTGAATTTGATATAAATAAAGTTGAAAGTTTTATGCAAAGAAGAGCTCCTGGAAAAAATCGTTTTTCAACTACACGTCAAGAGGCTGACAAACCTAAAATCCTTTCTGGTTTAGTAGATAATACAACTTGTGGAGCACCAGTTTGTGCAGTTATTGAAAATAATAATACACGTTCAAAAGATTATGACAAACTTAAAAATATTCCAAGACCAATGCATTCTGATTATCCAGCATCAGTTAAATACAATGGTTTTAATGATATACGTGGTGGTGGTCAATTTTCAGGAAGACTTACTGCTCCATTATGTTTTGCAGGTGCTTTAACAAAACAGATTTTACAAAATCAAGATATACAAGTTTTTGCACGTATTTATTCTATAGGATTTGAAAAAGATATAGATATTGATAATGTCAATCCAGATATTAATGCACTTAAAAATGTAGCTGAAAAAGATTTTCCAGTTATTGATAATATATCAGCAGAAAAAATGATGAATGAAATTGATAATGCTAGAAATGATGGAGATTCTATAGGTGGAGTTATTCAGTGTGTTGTAACAGGACTTCCGGTTGGACTAGGTGAACCTATTTATGATAGTGTTGAAAGTAAAATATCTGCATTAATGTTTTCTGTTCCAGCAGTTAAAGGTATTGAATTTGGAGAAGGTTTTAATTCATCAAAATTAAGAGGCAGTATTCATAATGATGAGTTTGAATATGATGGTGAGAAAATAAAAACTTCAACTAATCGTCATGGAGGAATTCTCGGAGGAATTACAACAGGTATGCCATTAATATTTAAAGTTGCTTTTAAACCAACTCCATCAATTTTAAAAGAACAAAATTCTGTTGATTTATGTGATAAAAAAAATACAAAACTTAAGATAACAGGTCGTCATGATCCTTGTATTGTTCAAAGAGCAGTTCCTTGTGTAGAATCTGTTGCTAATATAGCAATTTGTGATTTATTATTAGAAGAAAGAGGTAGGCAAAAATGGATATCAAAGATTTAAGAGAGAAAATTGATAGTATAAATGATCAAATGCTTGAACTTTTTTTAGAAAGAATGCAAATTTCGTCAGAAGTTGCGAAATACAAAAAACAAAATAATAAGCCTATTTTTGATCCAGAAAGAGAAAGAGATATTCTTTATGATATAGGTCAAAAATCTGGTGAAGAAATGGAGAATTACTCGAGAATATTGTTTTCTGAGTTGTTTAATTTAAGCAGAGCATATCAATCAAACTCAATTGTTACAGATCATCCATTAAGAAATATGGTTGAAGATTCTATAAAAAACACAGAAAAAGTTTTTCCACAAAAAGCAATTGTAGCATGTCAAGGAATTGAAGGTTCATATTCTCAACAAGCTTGTGATAAATTGTTTCCTAAAGGAAATATTTTATATTTTCGTAATTTTGAAGCAGTTTTTCAAGCTGTGGAAAAAGGTCTTTGTAAATATGGAATTTTGCCTATTGAAAATAGTTCATATGGATCTGTTAATGAAGTTTATGATTTAATCCAAAAGCATCATTTTTATATTGCAAAAAGTATCAAATTTCATGTTTCACATTCATTGCTTGCTAAAAAAGGAGCTAAACTTTCTGATATTAAACACATTTATTCTCATGAACAGGCACTTGGTCAATGTAGCGAATTTTTGAAAGAAAATTTTGATATTAAAATACATGTTTGTGAAAACACTGCTGTTGCAGCAAAAATGGCCTCAGAAAGTGATAGTAATGATGTTGCTGCAATTTCTTCATCTAATTGTGCAAAATTGTATGATCTTTCTGTAATTGAAAATGAAGTTCAGAATGATGGAAATAATTATACTAGATTTATTTGTATTTCAAGAGATATGGAGATTTATTCTGGTGCTTCAAAGATATCTATTGTTATGTCTTTAAAACACAAACCAGGCTCGTTACGTGATATGTTATCAAGATTTGCATCTCTTGGATTAAACCTTACAAAGCTTGAAAGCAGGCCTATTAGTGGAAAAGATTTTGAATTTTTATTTTATTTTGATTTGGAAGCATCAGTTCTTTCTAATGGTGTAATGGATTTGCTTTGTAATCTTGCTAATACAAGCGATGTGTTTACTTTCCTCGGAAATTATAGTGAGGTTTAAATTATGAAGTATGGACTTATTGGAGAAAAATTAGGTCATAGTTTTTCAAAACCTATTCATGAGTCACTTTGTGATTATGAATATGATTTACATCCTGTTGCAAAAGAAGAGTTTGATGATTTTATGAAAAAAAAAGATTTTTTAGGTATTAATGTTACAATTCCTTATAAACAATCTGTTATTCCTTATTGTGATGAGTTTTCTGATGCAGCTAAATCTATTGGATGTGTTAATACAATTGTTAAACGTTTTGATGGTAGTTTGTTTGGACATAATACTGATTATAATGGATTTTTGTATCTTGTTAAAAAAACTGGAATTGATTTTAATAATAAAAATGTTATAATTTTAGGAAAAGGTGCAACAAGTCTTACTGTTAAAGCTGTTTCTAAAGATTTAAATGCTAAATCTATTACTAGGATTTCTCGTACTGGTGAATTTGATTATAATAATATATATAATCTTGTGGATACGCATATAATTATTAATACAACTCCTGTTGGAATGTATCCTAATAATGGTGAGTGTATTGTTGATTTAAAAAGATTTCCAAAGCTTTTTGGTGTGCTTGATGTTGTTTACAATCCTTTAAAAACAGAGCTTATTATTAGAGCTCAAGAGCAAAATTTGCTTTGTAATTCTGGTTTAACTATGCTTGTTGCTCAAGCGAAATATGCTGCTGAGTATTTTAGTAACAAAACTATTGCTGATTCTCAAATAGATAAAATTGAGGCTGATATACGAAAAAATATTTCAAATCTTGTTCTTGTTGGTATGCCTGGATGTGGAAAAAGTACTATAGGTAAGATTTTTGCTGATAAAATAGGAATGAAATTTGTTGATATTGATTATGAAATTGCTAAAAAAGCAAAAAAATCAATAGCTGAGATATTTGAAACTGATGGAGAGCAAGTTTTTAGAGATTTAGAAACGAAAATTATTGCTGAATATTCTTTAGAGAAAAATTTTGTTATTTCAGCAGGTGGTGGAGCTGTTATAAGAGAAGAAAATAGACACAATTTGAAGCAAAATTCAATTGTAGTTTGTGTTGAACGTGATATAAATCTTCTTGCAACAGAAAATAGACCACTTTCTAAAAATAATTTAGAACTTGAAAAATTAGCTAGAGATAGAAAAGAATTTTATAATCTTGCATGTGATGTTAAACTTCAAAATAACGGCTCATTAGAAGAAACAGTGAAATCTTTGGAGGAGGTTTATTATGAAGCTCTTGGTTATTAATGGTCCAAATATAAATATGCTTGGTGTTCGTGAAAAAGATATTTATGGAGATGTATCTTATAAAGGCCTTGTTGATATGATAAATGAACATTGTAAAGAAAAAGGTGTGTTTGTTGATTGTTATCAATCAAATCATGAAGGTGATATTGTTGATAAAATTCAAAGTGCTTATCAAAAAGTAGATGCAATTGTCATTAATCCTGCTGCATATACACATACTAGTGTTGCTATTTTTGATGCTTTAAAATCAGTTAATATTCCTACTGTAGAAGTACATATTTCTGATATTTCTTCACGTGAGGATTTTCGCAAACATTCGTTTATTAAAAGTTTTTGTGTAAAATCAGTGATAAATCAAGGATTAAAAGGTTATATAAACGCAATAGATTATATTATTAACTATGTTGAAAAAAGTTAATTGATATTTTATTAAATATATATTAATAGAAAATGATGAGTATTTTTATGTGCTCATCTTTTTTGTGCATAATAGATAAATTAAATTTTCTCGTTTAGTAATATATATATTTTTAAGAAAAGTTTTGTTATTTTTTTTACTCAATTATTGACGTAACAGGAATTATGCTTTAAAATATGGGAATGTACTATAAAAAAGAACATATTGTCGAATTGTGTCGCATAAAAAATTGTAATTTTTTGGATTTTGTATTGTTTAATGCAAAAAAATATGGTAATATATGTAAGAAATAAAAAACATCGGAGGGGTAGAAATGACTAATAAAATTAAAGTTTTAATTGGCGATGATAGCGCTGATTACGGAGTTTCCTGTGCAAATACTTTAAGAACAATGGGCTTTTTTGTTGTGGCAAGGGCAAAAGACGGACTAACTTTATTTGACGCAATAAAAAATGAAATGCCTGAGGTAGTCGTTATTGACGCAGTAATGCCAAACCTTGATGCAATTGAACTAATGAAAAAGATCCAAGTAAGTGTGTACAAAAAACCAATATTTATTGTCACAAGTACTTACGACAATCCATTTATTGAAAAACAAGTAATGGAAAGTGGCGCGGCTTATTTTATGCTGAGACCTTTTGAGGTTACAACACTTGGCGATAGGATTAATGCGTTGATTGGTAATAATTCTGTTCGTGAGTCTGAAATAGATTTAGAAAAGAAAACACAAGCTTCAAATTTAGAAGTAGTTGTTACTGATATTATTCATCAAATTGGTGTTCCTGCACATATAAAAGGATATCATTATTTGAGAGAAGCTATAATTCAATCAGTTAATGATGCGAGTAAATTAGAAAGTGTTACAAAAGTTTTATATCCATCTGTTGCTAAGAAATTTAAAACTACTTCGTCGAGAGTAGAAAGAGCAATTCGTCATGCTATTGAAATTGCTTGGGATAGAGGAAATTTAGAAACTTTGAATTCATTCTTTGGTTATACAATAAATACTGGAAAAGGAAAGCCTACAAATAGTGAGTTCGTTGCATTGGTTACTGATAAAATCAGATTGAAATATAAAAGTTTAATTAAGGCATTTTAAAAATTTATAAAAATAACAAAGCTTGATTATTTTCAGGCTTTGTTTTTATGTGTAAGCTATATTGAATAAAATTACATAATATGTTATAATATTACAATAAAATGATATACTATATAAGGAGTGTGCAATATGAAAAGATTAATATCGATAATATTATTATTTGCGTTAATGTTAACTGGTTGTAATGGTACATCAAAAAAAGTTGATAATGTAAAAAAAGAAGATTCATCATCAACAATTAAATTGGAAGAAGTTAATACAATTAAATTACACAAATTTTCGAAAAACACAGAACAGATTTTATCAGCTTTTGAAATCAATAAGAATCTTAAAGTATTTGATTTTAATCTAGATGATACAATTAAATCTGCAAAAGTTAAAGTCTGGATTTATAAAGATGGTAAATGGATAGAGGAATTTGATTCAGCTGCTTTTATTGATGAGAAACAAATAAGATTTATGCTTTGTGATAATAAATACATGTTCTCATGTAAAGGTGTTACTAGTAAAGTTGATACTAAGTATGTTCAAAATGAAAAAGCACAAGTGAATTATAGCGCTGTTGCTTCTGAGCCTGTTAAAATAGAAATAGGAAAAGAAATACCTTTGTGGTTTAAAGTAGATTTGAAAAATGCTAGTGATCCTTGTTATGACATTGATCAATTTAAAAAATCAAATTGTTATTCAGGAATCGCATTAACTGTCACATTTTCTGATAAAGAAGAAACTAGAGATTATATTGGTTAATTAATAATAAAATAAAAGCACTTAACATAAGCTGTAAAGCGGTTTATGTTAGGTGCTTTTTTGTGTCAATATTCTATAAATTTACATAGTATACAGTAGTCCCAAAAAATTTACTCCTCAATTTTTTTATGGGTAATGATTAAAAATATGAGTAACTGTAAATACTATTTACAACGAAATAAATTTATAGGAGTTGCATTTAAGTGTCTATTAAAAGAGGAGAAATTTATTACGCAGATTTAAGTCCTGTAATTGGTTCTGAACAAGGTGGTGTTAGACCTGTGTTAATAGTTCAGAATAATGTTGGAAATAAACATAGTCCAACTGTTATTGCAGCTGCGATTACTAGTCAAAAAGAAAAAGCAAAACTACCTACACATATCGAACTCCAAGGAAATAACTGTGGACTTGCGAAAGATTCGGTAGTTTTACTTGAGCAAATAAGAACAATTGATAAGAAAAGATTAAAAGAAAAAATGGGAGAATTAAATATTAATTCAATGTCACAAGTTAATAGTGCCTTACAAATAAGTTTCGGATTGGGTCAACAGTTTCATACATAGACTCATAAAAACAAATAGATTTATTTTCTAAATTTTAAAATGGATGAAATAATAGCTATAATTAAAGCATAACCTGTTGATATTAAAACTTGTTGTCTATTTAAAGCTACTGTTGAGAATACGATTTGTAAGCATGGCAAATATATTGTCGCAAGCAATATTAATGCTGAAATAACAACTGAAATAAACATAAATGTATTATTAAATATGTTTATACTAAAAAGTCCTTTTGTTTCACTTTTGCACTCAAAACAATGTACTAGCTGTGAAACAATTAAGGTGAATAATGCACCTGTTCTACAAACTTCGATATTTGCACCTGTTCGCATTAAAGTTGTAAATGTTGCAAGAGTTGCCAAACCAATTAAAATTCCTCTAAAAACAATTTTATTCATTAATCCACCATTAAAAAAGCTATCTGTTGCTTTTCGTGGAGATGTGTTTAATATGTCATCTTCAGGAGGTTCTAATCCTAAAGCTATCGCTGGTAAACCGTCTGTTGCAAGGTTTACAAGTAAAATTTGTGTTGGCAAAAGCACCATAGGCATTCCCATAATTATTCCAAGGAACATTGTTAGAACTTCACCAATGTTGCATGACAAAAGATATCTCACAAATTTTCTGATGTTTTGGTATATAGTTCTGCCTTGAACAACAGCAGATACTAAAGTTGCAAAATTATCATCCAAAAGAATAACATCAGCAGCTTGTTTTGTAACATCAGTTCCTGTTATTCCCATAGAAACGCCAATATTAGCTTCTTTTATTGCTGGAGCGTCGTTAACTCCATCACCAGTCATAGCAACAATATGTCCTTTTGCTTTAAAAGCTTTAACAATTTTGAGTTTGTCTGATGGATTTACTCTTGCAAATACAGAAACATTGTCAATACATTCTTTGAGTTCTTCATCATCCATTTTAGAAATTTCTTCACCAGTCAAAGCAATACAATCTTTTTTCAAAATTCCTGCTTGTTTTGCTATTGCGCATGCAGTAATTTTGTGGTCTCCAGTTATCATCACAGTTTTTATATTAGCTTTATCACATGCTTTTATAGCTTTTTTAGCTTCTATTCTAGGTGGATCAATCA
Source organism: Oscillospiraceae bacterium (assembly GCA_965226565.1). GTDB lineage: Bacteria > Bacillota > Clostridia > Oscillospirales > Ruminococcaceae > SZUA-444. The sequence goes on along the minus strand of CBDDDI010000004.1, from coordinate 229,243 downwards.
TTCCCATCATGCCAAAAAAGATTAAAGAATTATTAATATCATCATTTTCATCTACTAGTTCTTTTCCAGCAAATCCAATTACTCTTAATGCATTTGAAGCTAAATCTTCATTTTTCTCAATGATTTTTTCAGCAATGTTATCCGTTAATTTTACTATACCTTTAGAAGTTTGGATATACTCACATTGCTTAATTATAATATCAACAGCACCTTTTGCAAAACACATTTTCCTATTATCATTATCTTTAACAATAACTTTCATACATTTAGTTTCACTATCAAAAGGAATTTCATGTGTTCTTTTTAATATGGTACTAAGATTATCTTTTGTTATATTTGATTTTGCAGCAGCTATAAGTAAAGCTGTTTCTGTTGGATCTCCAATTGCAACCCAATTTCTACGTTTAAATGATGTTGAAATATCACGTTTTCCCATAGTTTGATATTTAGAAATGCTTGCGTTGTTGCAAAGCACAGAACATGTAAGAATTTGTTTTAAATTTATATCAAGTTCAGTATCTACTCTATTATTATTAAATAAAATATCACCTGAGATTTTGTGTCCTGTTCCTGTTACTTCATAATCATGATTTAATGTGCTAATTTTTGTAACAGACATTTTGTTTTCAGTAATAGTTCCAGTTTTATCAGAACAAATAACAGAAGCACAACCTAATGTTTCTACAGAATGAAGTTTATGTACTAATGCATTTTTCTTAAGCATTTTGTTAACAGCTAAAGCTAGAGCAATTGTAACAGCTGCAGGTAAACCTTCTGGAATTGCAGCAATTGCTATTGTTATTCCAGTCATAAGCATATCAAAAATTGGTTCTCCTCTTAAAACACCTGCAATAAAAACAATAAAGCAAATAACCATACATATAATTGCTATTATTCTTCCTAATTCTCCAAGTCTTTTTTGCAAAGGAGTTTGTTCTTGCTTAATAGATTCAAGCATATTGCTTACTTTGCCCATTTGAGTTTTCATACCAGTGGAAATTGCTCTACATTGAGCAGTACCTTTAGTAATAATTGTTCCCATATATGCTATATGTTCAAGATTTAAAGTTATATTTTCATCACAAGTAGCAGCATGAATTTTTTCAACAGGTATAGCTTCTCCTGTTAATATAGATTCATCAGCAAAAAGTGATTGTGATGATAATATTAAAGCGTCACATGGAACTTTGTCTCCAGCTTCTATTTCAAAAATATCTCCAGGTACAATTTTTTCACTTTCTATTTCAATCAGTTCATCATCACGATAAACTTTTGCCATAGGAGATGTCATTTTTTCAAGTGTTTCTAATGTTTTTTCTGTTTTAAACTCTTGTATAAAACCTAAAATAGAGTTTATTAATACTATAATAATTATTGTTATAGCATCATATATTTCTCCTAGAAAAACAGAAATAACTGTAGAAATTAACAATATAATAGTAAGCGTGTTTTTGAATTGGTTCAAAAATAATGTAGAAGCTTGTGATTTTTTCTTTTCTGCAAGTTTGTTATATCCAAATTCGTCTAGTCTATCTTTTGCTTGTTTTGAAGATAATCCTAATTTAGTAATTCTGTCGTCATAGTTTTTTTCAATAATATCAAGCATATGTAAGATCCTTTCGAATGTTTGTCTATGGTTGTCTTTAAGCTATTATTATTCGAAAATAGAGAATATTATGCATGATGGTAAAAAACACTAAATTTATTAACAAACTATTAAACAATCTCATTATTTTATGAAAAATATTGAAATTTGAATTCGAAAGTTGTATAATTAATACAACTAAATAATAAAAATATTGTTAAGGTAAGGATTTACAAATATCAAGGAGGCAAAAATAATGAATTGTGCAATAGTAACTAGGGATAATTCTAAAAAAATAATTAGTTTTCTATGTATTATATGTTTCATCATGCATTTTTTATTGAGTATTCTTTTTTATGTTACTAAAATACCTCCATTGCTATATTATAATAGCTTTAGTTCAGCTTTTTATGTGCTTAGTTTTATATATAATAGAAATTCTGCAAAACAAATAACAGGAATTTTAACTATTTTTGAATTAACAGCAAATTTGGTTTTTTCGCTATTTTTTATAAAATGGGAAGCAGGATTTTATTTTTATATTTTGGCATCTATTCCTATAATATATTATATAAGTTTTAAAAAAAGCGTTATGAAATTATTTGTTACAATTTTAGAAGCTGTATTTTTTGTTGTAGCGTTTTATGTTTCAAAAGAAGTTACTCCTAAATTTACTATGCAAGAAAATTATATTTCTATATTGTATTTAGGAAATGTTGTTTATAGTATAAGTATGGTTGCATTTATGTCACATAGATATGCTAAAATAACATATACTCAAACATATCAGCTTAGTAATAAAAATGAAACTTTAGAGCATCTTGCTAATACAGATCCTTTGACAGGACTTTATAATAGAAGATCGTTTGAGAAAAGATTAGAAAATTATGTAGCAAATGCTGCATTGCAAAAACAAGAGTTTTCACTTGTTATGATTGATATAGATGATTTTAAAAAATTAAATGATACATATGGCCACCAAACAGGAGATGTAGTATTAAAAGGTGTTTCCAAAATTATTATGACTTCATTAAGAAAAGAAGATATGGTTTGTAGATGGGGCGGAGAAGAAATTTTGATTATATTGCCAAGAACTAATATCTCAAGTGCAGAAGTTGTAGCACATAAAGTTCGTAGAGCTATTGCAGAACATAATTTTGGAAGTAATTATCAAACAATAAGAGTTAGTGTAACTTGTGGAGTAAGTTCTAGCAGAAATGGCCATTGTACAGCAGAGCTTATAGAACATGCGGATCAATGTTTGTATAAAGGAAAAGAAATGGGGAAGAATACTGTTATTACGACTCAAAATATAAAAATGTTAGATTCGTGGGAAAATAAAAAGAAAATAAGTGTTGACAATTCACGAAAAAAATGATATTATAAACTAAACCGTTGATATGGAGATAAAACCTTATACGAGCTTTCAGAGAGTCGGAATAGCTGAGAACCGGCAGCAAACGATACGGATAAATGGACCATTGAGGGCAAAGTGAAAAGCTTTAGAAGCCTAGTATTCTTTGACGTATGCCTACGTTACAAGGCGAAAATGTGTTGGCATTTTGCTAAAGACGTCGATTGTATAAATAATTATACAATAAGACATAGGGTGGCTTCAGATTATATATCTGTCCTTATTTCGATAAGGGCAGTTTTTTTATTTTAAGCCAGCAAAATACAACATTCATTCACAAACGGCAAATTATATGATTGATGAAAGGATGTTTTTTATGACAAACAATTTACCTAATGAAAAAGGATTTTTTGGAGAATTCGGAGGAAGTTTTATTCCAGAAGAATTGCAAGCTGTATTATCAGAAGTTAAAGAGGAATTTTTGAAAGAAAAAGAAAATCCTGAATTTGCAAAAGAGCTTGAATATTATCAAAAAAATTATACAGGAAGACCATCAGAATTTTATTATGCTGAGAAATTGACTAAAAAACTTGGTGGAGCTAAAATTTATTTAAAACGTGAAGATTTAAATCATACAGGATCTCATAAAATTAATAATGTTTTAGGTCAAGCGTTACTTGCAAAACGTCTTGGTAAAAAAAGAGTTATTGCTGAAACAGGAGCTGGACAACATGGAGTTGCAACTGCTACAGCATGTGCATTGTTTGACATGGATTGTATTATTTATATGGGAGAAGAAGATTGCAGAAGACAATCACTTAATGTTTTTAGAATGCAGCTGTTAGGTGCAAAAGTTATTCCTGTAACAACTGGAACAAGAACACTTAAAGACGCTGTGGATGAGGCTTTAGGAGATTTAATAAGAAACGCAGACAATACTTATTATATGCTTGGTTCTGCTGTTGGACCTGATCCATATCCTCAAATGGTTAAGTATTTCCAATCTGTTATTGGTAAAGAGACTAAAAAGCAATGTTTAGAAGCAGAAGGAAGATTGCCTGATTATCTTGTTGCTTGTGTTGGAGGAGGAAGCAATGCTATTGGAATGTTTGCGCCTTTTTATGAAGATAAAGATGTAAAATTTATTGGTGTTGAACCATCTGGTAGAGGTCTTGATACATTAGATCATGCTGCAACATTGACACTTGGTAAAGTTGGAGTTTTACATGGATTTAAATGTAAAGTGATTCAAGATGAAAATGGTGAGCCTGCTCCGGTTTACTCAATTTCAGCTGGACTTGATTATCCTGGTGTTGGTCCTGAACATTGTCATTATCAAGCAACAGGTCGTGCTGAATATATTACAGCAACTGACAAAGAAGCTGTTGATGCTTTCTTAGCATTATCAAAATTAGAAGGAATAATTCCAGCAATTGAAAGTTCTCATGCTGTTGCTGGTGCTATGAAAATTGCTCCTACACTTGATAAAGATAAAATTTTGGTTATCAATTTATCTGGACGTGGAGATAAAGATGTTGAGGAAATTTCTAAAATTGTTAAAATGTAAATGTTATATTTAGAAACTCTTTAAGATTGCAAAATGTAAACGTTAAATATGAATTAATAAAACCCATACTTTAAATAGTATGGGTTTTTTGTTATGATTTGTCTCCTGGTTTAAATATTAATGCCATTACTAGTCCTGATATTATTGCTGCTGAAATTCCTCCAGCTGCTGCTGTGAAACCTCCTGTAAATATACCTAAGATTCCTTGTTCTGTAACTGCTTCTTTTACTCCTTTGAATAATAAATATCCAAATCCTGAAAGTGGTACTGTTGCTCCAGCTCCAGCCCAATCAATGAGAGGTTTGTATATTCCTACTGCTCCAAAAAGCACTCCTGATACAACATATATAACAAGTATTCTTGCTGGAGTAAGTTTTGTGTAATCTATAAGGATTTGTCCAATTGCACATAATGTTCCACCAACTAAAAATGCTTTTATTAAATCTATAAAAAGTTCCATATATGCTCCTTTTTATCCTATATTATTAGATATCCATACTCCATGGCTTATACTTGGAATTGATTCTCCTTGTTGTGCTGATATTGATGACATTAATGCTCCTGTTGCACAAAACATAATATTCTTTATTTCGGATTTTTGAATTTTTGGTAAGAAATGTCCACATAATATGCTTGCAGAACAACCACATCCTGATCCTCCAGCATGAACATCTTGGTTTTCTATATCATACATCATTACTCCACAATCAACATGCTGTTTTTTTATATCAATATTATCTTCTAAAAGTAATTCATACAAAAGATTACTTCCTATTGTTCCTAGATCACCTGTTATTATATAATCAAAATCTTTTGGTTTTAAATTTAGATCAGTTAAAAATTGTTTTATAGTAGTCGCTGCTGCAGGTGCCATTGCTGCTCCCATGTTGTTTGCATCTTTTATTCCTAAATCCTGTATTGTGCCAACTGAAACTGCTCTTACAAAAGGTGGCTTTTTTGATTCTGATAAAACTATTGCTCCACTTGCTGTTGCAGTCCATTGAGCTGTTGGTGTTCGTTGTCCACCATATTCAAGTGGAAGTCTAAATTGTCTTTCAGCTGTGCAAAAATGCGATGATGTTACAGCAACAATGTTTTTGCCAATTTTATTATCCATTAACATTGATGACAAACAAAGTCCTTCTGACATTGTTGAACATGCTCCATAGATTCCTAGAAAAGGTATTTTTAAATCTCTTATTCCAAATGTTGAGCCTATACATTGGTTTAGCAAATCTCCATCAAACATAAAATTTATATCTTCTGGAGAAAGGTTGGCTTTTTTAATTGCAAGCTCTATTGTTTGTTTTTGTAATTCGCTTTCACCTTGTTCAAAAGTTTTTTGTCCAAAATATGGATCAACATTAGTTCTGTCAAAACACTCTTTCATAGGTCCTTCGCTTTCTTTTTTTCCTGCAATACAAGCAAAGGATTTTATTGATGGACATGTAGACATTTTTACAGTGCACCTATTTAAAATCGTTGACATAAAATCTCCGCCTTGTTAATTTTTTTATTATTTTTTACGGATAAAGTAAAATTATACAAAATATTTTTATATAATTTTAAAAATGCAATATGAAATTTTTATAATAAAAAAAGAGAACCTTTTATAATAAAAAGTTCTCTAATATTTTTTGAAATTTTAATATTATTCGCTGTATTCTACTTTGATCATTTTTTGATCTGCTTTAGGTTTATCTCTGAAATCAACAGCAGTTGTTGCAATTTCATCAACAACATCCATTCCTTCAACAACTTTTCCGAAAGCTGCATATTGGCCATCAAGATGAGGTGAATCTTGGTGCATAATAAAGAATTGAGAACCAGCAGAATTCATATCTTGTGAACGAGCCATTGAAAGAACTCCACGAGTATGTTTAATATCATTTTGAACACCATTTGCAGCGAATTCGCCTTTAATACAATGTCCAGGTCCGCCCATTCCTGTTCCGTCTGGACATCCACCTTGAATCATAAAGCCTTGGATTACTCTATGAAAAATAAGTCCATCATAAAAACCATCTTTAACAAGATTGATGAAATTTTCACATGAGATAGGAGCTTTGTCAGGATAAAGCTCTATTTTAATTTGTTTATTGTTTTCCATTGTGATTGTTACCATAATATAATAATCTCCTTTAATGTATACTTAATACCATTTGTTACGTTTAATATTATAACTGTTATTATCAATTAATGCAATGATTTTTATTCCCAATCTTTCCAAACTTCTGGACAATATCCTATTGTGGCTTTTTTACCATTTCTAACAACAGGAGTTTTAATTAGATTTTGATTTTCAAAAACTTTTTGTTCTTTTTCTAAATCATCACTTAAATATTTAATTAAAGTTAATGTTTCTGATTTTGATTTATTATCAATCATTTTATTAAATCCACCAATAGAATTTTTAACACTATTAAATTCACCTTTACTCATTCCGTATTTTTTCATATCAACAAGTTGGTATTTAATTTTTCTTTCTTTAAAATATCTTTCAGCTTTTTTTGTATCAAAGCATTTTGATTTACCAAAGATTTGTATATTCATATTTCACCTACAATTTTTTCTTTTATTTTACTATAATAAAATCTCATTTGCAAATATTTGATTGATTTTAAATATTGTAAATGTTATCATGTATATAAATTTATTTATAAAAATGCTGTATTTATAGGAGAAGAGTATGAAAATAATTTTGCAAAGAGTTTCATCAGCAAATGTTGTTGTAGATAAAAAAACAGTAGGTGAAATTAATCAAGGATATGTTGTTTTATTTGGTGTAGGAAAAGATGATACTGAAAAAGATTGTGATAGACTTGTTGATAAAATAACAAATCTTAGGATTTTTTCAGATGAAAATGATAAAATTAATTTATCTATAAAAGATATTAATGGAGAATTTTTGGTTGTATCACAATTTACGTTATATGCTGATTGTAAAAAAGGTAATAGACCTAATTTTATTCAAGCTGGTAGTCCACAGCTTGCAGAAAATTTATATAATTATTTTGTGCAAAGATTAATTGATAAAGGTCAGAAAGTTCAAACAGGAATTTTTGGAGCTGATATGAAAGTTAGTTTAGTTAATGATGGACCTTTTACAATTGTATTAGAGTAAAATAAAAAGTGTAGCTATTATTGCTACACTTTTTTTATTTATTTTTCAGCTTCTATTATTTCTCCAACTATAGCATAATGATAATCATTGTTTTCATAATTAGAAAGTAATGATTTATCAACAAAACTTTCTTCTTCAAGTTTTTGAACAAAAAGTTTTTTACAAATTAATACTTTTGCAGCTTGCTCAAAAACAACAGTATTATCTTTAAAAACAGGAGTTAATCCAGTTTCTTTAATTTTATCAACATTGTATCCAGAATTAGCACCACAATATTTTAATATATCTTTATCTTTTTCATCAAAGAAGCAAATTGAAAAATTCTCGTTGCTATCTAAAAATTCAAGAGTTTTTCTTTGAGGTCTAACAACAATAGTAAAGCAGTTTTTGTGCCACATTACACCCATAGCGCCCCATGATGCTGTCATAGTATTAAATCCTTCTTTATTTCCTGCAGTAATCAAAAACCAACGTTTTCCTATTTCTACAAATGGATTTATTTGTTCTTCTTCAATGTTAAATTCTTTTAAGTTCATAAAAAGACCTCCAAATCTTAAAATGTTAATTGCATATAAGATATTATATACAAAATAATATATTTATGCAACAAAATATATTGTCTTTTTAAGTAATATAGTATATAATCTTATACTATAAACATATTAAGGAAATAAATATGGAATATAATAAAAAATATGTATTTTATTGATTAATAGCCATTTTATTATTTATATAGGATGATAGGATGTTTATTATACATTTAAATATGTAAATTGCTAATACCTTTGTATTTTTATTCATTTGTTTTTGTAATAATGCATAAAAAGCGAATAAAAGTATATATTTAGCTTGACATTATGCATTTTATATGTATAATTATATGTAACAGATAAAAACAAATTGAATATGGAGGTTGTACTAATGTCAAATAAAATTAAAAAAGTTGTGTTAGCATATTCTGGAGGTTTAGATACATCTATTATTATTCCATGGTTAAAAGAAAATTATGATAATTGTGAAGTAATAGCAGTTTCTGGTGATGTTGGTCAAGGAACAGAACTTGAAGGACTTGAAGAAAAAGCTAAAGCAACAGGAGCTTCAAAACTTTATATTGAAGATTTAAATAAAGAATTTATTGAAGATTTTGTTTTTCCAACATTAAAAGCTGGAGCTGTTTATGAAAATAAATATTTACTTGGAACAAGTTTTGCAAGACCTGCAATTGCAAAAAGAATTGTAGAAATTGCAATTGCTGAAGGTGCTGACGCTATTTGTCATGGTTGTACAGGTAAAGGTAATGACCAAGTTCGTTTTGAATTAACAATAAAAGCATTTGCACCAGATATGAAAATTATTGCACCTTGGCGTGAATGGGAATTAAAATCTCGTGAAGATGAGATTGAATATGCAGAAGCACATAATATTCCTTTGAAAATTAATAGAGAAACTAATTATTCTAAAGATAAAAATCTATGGCATTTGTCACATGAAGGTCTTGATCTTGAAGATCCAGCAAATGAGCCATTGTATAATAAAGAAGGATTCTTAGAAATGGGAGTATCTCCTGAAATGGCACCTGATAAAGCTACATATGTAACAATTTCTTTTGAACAAGGAATTCCTGTTGCAATTGATGGAGTTAAAATGGATGGAGTAGGAATTGTTACAAAATTAAATGAGATTGGTGGAGCAAACGGAATTGGGCTTGATGATATAGTTGAAAATCGTCTAGTAGGAATGAAATCACGTGGTGTATATGAAACTCCAGGTGGAACAATTTTGTATTATGCACATGATGCTTTAGAAACAATAACACTTGATAAAGCAACTCAAAGAATGAAACAAAAGCTTGGTATTGATTTTGCTGACATTGTTTATGATGGTCAATGGTATACACCAGTTCGTGAAGCTTTGTCTGCATTTGTTGATAAAACTCAAGAAACAGTAACAGGTGATGTTAAACTTAAATTATATAAAGGTAATATTATTACATCATCATTAACTTCACCATACACATTATATGATGAAGAAGTTGCTACATTTGATGAAGATGAAGTTTATAATCAAGCTGATTCTGCTGGATTTATCAATTTGTTTGGGTTGCCTATCAAAGTTAAAGCAAAACTTGATGCAAAACGTAACAATAAGTAATTATAAATATATAGCTTATATTTATTTTCTGAAGGAAACTTTTTATAATATAAAGAGTTTCCTAAAGTTGTTATTTTAGCTTGAAATAGATTTTTAGTTGATGTAAAATGAAATGGAGTAATGATATGTCAGATAATAAGAATAATGTAATGTGGGCAGGACGTTTTTCAAAACAAGTAGATGAAAAAGTAAATGATTTTAATTCTTCTATAAAATTTGATGCAAGAATGTATAAAGAAGATATTTTAGGAAGTATTGCACATGCAACAATGCTAGGAGAAACAGGAATAATTAATTTGTCTGAAAGTCAAGAAATTATTAATGGGCTTGAGGATATACTAAAAGATATAGATAATGGAAAACTTGAGTTTGATATGACAGCAGAAGATATTCATATGTTTATTGAAGCTGAGTTAACATCTAGAATTGGTAAATCAGGTAAAAGACTTCATACAGCAAGAAGTAGAAATGATCAAGTTGCACTTGATTTAAGAATGCATCTTAAATCAGAAGTTATAGAAATAAAAAAACTTGTAAAAGATTTGTGTAAAACATTATGTAATTTAGCAGCCAATTATTCAGATACAGTTATGGCTGGTTATACACATCTTCAAAGAGCTCAACCTATAACATTTGGACATCATTTAATGGCATATGCAAATATGTTGTTAAGAGATCTTGGCAGACTTGATGATGCGTATAAAAGAATGAATTTTATGCCTCTTGGAAGTGGCGCATTAGCATCAACAACTTATCCAATTGATAGACAACAAGTTTGTGATATTTTAAATTTTGGAGAAATAACTCAAAATTCACTTGATGGAGTTTCAGATAGAGATTTTTGTATTGAACTTTCTAGTGCAATTTCAATTTTAATGATGCATTTATCAAGATTTTCAGAAGAAATAATTTTGTGGTGTTCATGGGAATTTAAATTTATCGAACTTGATGATGCGTATGCAACAGGTTCATCAATAATGCCTCAAAAGAAAAATCCTGATATAACTGAACTTATAAGAGGAAAAACAGGAAGAGTTATTGGAGACACAGTAACATTACTTACTATGATGAAAGGATTGTCACTTGCATATAATAAAGACATGCAAGAAGACAAAGAAGCTGTTTTTGACGCAGTTGATACAGTGAAATTATGTTTAGTAACATTTATACCAATGTTAGAAACAATGAAAGTTAATGAAAAAAATATGAGAAATGCAGCTGCTAAAGGTTTTATTAACGCAACAGATTGTGCTGATTATTTAGTTAAAAAAGGTATGCCTTTTAGAGATGCATATAAAATCACAGGTGAACTTGTAGCACTTTGTATTGATAGTCATTTGACATTAGAAACATTGCCAATTGAAGCTTATACAAATCAAAGTGAATTGTTTTCAGAGGATATTTACAAAGCAATAAGTCTTGATACTTGTGTTACTCAAAGAAAAGTTGTTGGTGGACCAGCTCCAGAATGTGTAAAAAACCAAGTAGCTTATATTTTAGATAAACTTTTATTATTTTAAACATATTTTTTGATAAAATTAAAAATAAACTTTTTATATAATTTTGGAGGATACTATGAGTTGTAAAGTTTTTATTGATGGTCGTGCTGGAACTACAGGACTAAAAATTTATGAAAGATTTAATAATAGAGATGATATTCAAATTCTTGAAATAGATCCAGATTTAAGAAAAGATCCTGATGAAAGAAAAAAATTTATTAATGAATCTGATTTTACATTTTTATGTTTACCTGATAAGGCTGCAATAGAAGCTGTGTCATTATGTGAAAATTCAAAAACAAAAATTATTGATGCTTCTACTGCTCATAGGACTAATATATTTTGGAATTATGGTTTTCCTGAATTGTCTCCTAAATTTAGAAAGAATATTCAAAATTCTAAAAGAGTTGCAGTTCCAGGTTGTTATGCAAGCGGATTTAATGCTTTGTGTTATCCTTTAGTTAAAGCTGGAATTATTCCGCCTTATCATTCTGTTTGTTGTACTGCTGTTAGTGGATATAGTGGAGCTGGAAATAAAGCTATTAGTCTTTATGAAAGTGATGATAAAACAAATGAAATGTTATCACCAAGATTGTATGCATTAGAATTGCAACACAAACATTTAAAAGAAATGAAAGCAATATCAGGTTTGTCTTTTAATCCAGTGTTTGTTCCAATGGTGGATAATTATCATAGTGGAATGTTAGTAACAATTCCTTTGCAAATAAGAGATTTGAAGAAAAGAGTAAATACTTTTAAAATTTGGGAGTATATGAGCAATTATTATAAAGGACAAAATTTTGTGGAAGTTGTTCCTTTTCTTGGAGAAGGAGTAATAGAACCTAATCATCTTTATGCAAATACACTTGAAGGTACAAATAAAATGCAAATATTTGTATGTGGAAATAAAGATCAATGTTTGCTTGTAGCAAGACTTGATAATTTAGGAAAAGGTGCTTCAGGAGCAGCAGTTCAATGTATGAATATAATGATGGGAATAGATGAAACAACAGGATTAATTTAATTAGTAGAGATACCAAGGAGATAACAATGAAATTTGAACAATTTAATAATTATAAATATATTGAAGGTGGAGTTTGTGCATCTAAAGGATTTAAAGCAAGCGGGATTTATGTTGGTCTTTCAAACAAACCATTAGTAAATGATGTTAAACTTGAAAATGTAGCAAACAAGAAAAATGATGTAGGAGCTATATTTTGCGAGAAAAAATGTAATACTGCTGCAGTTTATACACAAAATAAAGTAAAAGGTGCACCTATAATAATAACAAAAGAAAATATAAAAGATGGTTATGCTCAAGCTGTTATTGTTAATTCAAAAAATGCAAATACATGTAATGCTGATGGTGAAGAAAAAGCACAGGCTATGTGTGATATGATTAGTGAAAAGCTTGGTATAAATTCATCTGATGTGATTGTAGCTTCAACAGGTGTTATTGGTCAAACTCTTTATATAGAACCAATTCAAAATAATATAGATAAACTTGTTGATAATTTAAGTGAAAATGCTAATGAAGAATGTGCTACTGCTATTATGACAACAGATACATTTAAAAAAGAAGTTGCTGTTGAATTTGTTATTGACGGAAAGGTTTGTCATGTTGGAGGAATGGGAAAAGGTAGTGGAATGATTCATCCTAATATGGCGACAACTCTTAATTTTATCACAACGGATGTTTCAATTTCTTCAGATATGCTTCAAAAAGCTTTAGATAAAGTTGTTAAAATTACATATAATTGTTTGAGTGTTGATGGAGATACTTCTACAAATGACATGGTTAGTGTTATGGCATCTGGATTAGCTGAAAATAATAAAATAACTTCAGAAAATGAAAGCTTTTCTGTTTTTGAAAAAGCATTATATATCGTTATGATGAATATTACTAAAATGCTTGCAAAAGATGGTGAAGGTGCTACTAAACTTTTGGAATGCACTGTTAACAATGCTCAAAGTGTTGAAAGTGCTATAGAAGTTGCAAAATCAGTTATTACTTCTAGTTTGTTTAAATCGGCAATGTTTGGATCTGATGCAAATTGGGGAAGAGTGTTGTGTGCGATAGGTTATGCAAATACTGATTTTGATATTAATAAAGTTGATGTTAAATTTAAATCTGATAATGGTGAAATAGAAGTTTGTAAAAATGGTTTTGGACTTGATTTCTCAGAAGAAAAAGCAAAGAAAATTCTTGTTGAAGAAGAAATTAAAATTATAATAGATTTAAAATATGGAAAATATTCTGCTACTGCTTGGGGTTGTGATTTGACATATAATTATGTTAAAATTAATGGTGATTATAGATCTTAGGATTTAAATTACCGGAGGTGCAGTATGTTTAAAGAAAAAAATGATTTTTTAGATAGACAATACAAAGAAGAAGCAAAAAATGATATGTTTGGTGAAGATAATATATCAAATTATGATTATCAAGAAAATAATTATAATCCAAATTACGATTCTAGAAATTACAAACCAAATAATTATAATGATTATAATAGCTCTAGTAATTATGACAATAACATGAATAATAATGGTTATGAAAAGAATTTTTCTAATAATTCAAATCAAACTTTTCATCCATATGCAAATAATAGGAATAGAAATCAACAACAAAAACAGCAAAATAATTCAGAAAATTCTAAATCACCAGTAAGAATATTTGTTGGAATAATTTTAGCTATAGGTATTATTACCGAGTTTATTATTCCATTTCTTAGAGGCTTCTTTTATTATGGAGATATAGACACTGTTTTTGGAGTTATATTAACAATAGTAATTTTTGTAATTATTATTTTATCTTTAGTTGGCTTTTATAAGAAGAAAAAATAAAATAGTATGATCTTAGGTAATATATGTAAAAATGTCTTAATTAATATTAAATTATAGATTGACAAATTAAAATTACTGGAGGTATATTGTGTTTAAAGAAAAAAATGATTTTCTAGATGAGCAATATAAAGAAGAAGCTAAAAATGATATGTTTGGTGAAAATAATAGATCAAGCTATGGTTATAAAGAAAATAATTATAATTCAAACAGTCATAGTACAAATAACTATAATCCAAATAAATACAAATCAAATAATGAGAATTTTATTAATTATAAAAACACTCAAAATAGAAATATTCATCCATATGCAAACAATAATATGGGTCGAAATCAACATCAAAACCAGATGAGTGATTCAAAGAAAGTTAAATTAATACTAATAATAGGTGTTGCAGCAATGGCATTTTTATTTATTTGTACAGGAATAGCATCGTTTTTGGAAAGTGACATTGGCTATGAAGAGGCAGAAATGTTTGTGACAATAGCACCTTTGATACCTATTCTAATTATTTTCTCAGTTGCGATTTATTTATATAATAAAAAAAACAAAAATGGAGATAAAAAATGATGCCAGATAATATGCGTGCAAATGTTTTAATTGATGCTTTACCATATATTCAACAATATAATAATAAAATAGTTGTTGTTAAATATGGCGGAAATGCTATGACTAATGATGATTTAAAAGATGCTGTTATGAGTGATATAGTATTATTATCTTTAGTTGGTGTTAAAGTTGTTCTTGTTCATGGTGGTGGACCAGAAATAAATGATATGCTTAATAAGATAGGCAAAGAAAGTAAGTTTGTTGGCGGACTTAGATATACTGATGAAGAAACAGCTGAAATTGTAAAAATGGTTTTGGCTGGAAAAGTTAATAAGAATCTTGTTAATTTGCTTGAAACACATAAAGGTAAAGCTATTGGTTTATGTGGAATTGATGGTGGAATGATTAAAGCTAAAAAGATTCAAAGTGAAGTTGATTTAGGATATGTTGGTGAAATTGATAAAATATCAACAAAACCTATTTTAAATGCTATAAATGATGGATATATTCCTGTAATTGCTACAGTTGCAACTGGCGAAGATGGTCATACATATAATATTAATGCTGATACAGCTGCTGCTAAGATTGCAGCAGAATTAAAAGCAGAAAATCTTGTTTTGATGACTGATATAGTTGGTTTACTTGAAGATAAAGATGATGAAGACACATTGATTCCTTCAGTTCAAGTTAGTGAAGTTCCTTATTTGAAAAAACAAGGCACTATTTCTGGAGGAATGATACCTAAAATTGATTGTTGTGTTGAAGCAGTTAGATCTGGAGTGAAAAAAACATCTATTATTGATGGCAGAAAACTACATTCAATTCTTATTGAACTTTTATCAAGTGATGGAATAGGTACACAGTTTATATAAAGGAGATTTTGATGTCAAAGACTATAGAAAATTTTGATTCACATATAATTGGTACATATGGAAGATTGCCTTTGGTTATGGAAAAAGCAGAAAATTCTTCTGTTATAAGTGAAGATAATATAGGATATATTGATTTTGGAAGCGGAATAGGTGTAAACTCATTAGGATTTTGTGATGAAAACTGGACTAAAGCTGTTTGCTCACAAGTTAATAGTTTACAACATACTTCAAATTATTATTATACAAAAATTCAAAGTGATTTAGCTGAAAAACTTTGTGAAGTTACTGGATATTCAAAAATGTTTTTTGGTAATAGTGGAGCAGAAGCTAATGAATGTGCAATAAAACTTGCAAGAAAATATAGTTTTGATAAGTATGGAAAAGGAAGACATAAAATAATAACATTAGAGAATTCTTTTCATGGAAGAACTTTGACTACTCTTTCTGCTACTGGACAAGAAGCTATGCATAATTATTTTTTTCCTTTTGTGGATGGTTTTGTTTATGTTAAAGCTAATGATATTGATGATTTAAAATCAAAACTTGATGATACTGTTTGTGCTGTTATGTTTGAGTTTATTCAAGGCGAAGGTGGAGTTGTACCTTTAAAACAAGATTTTGTTGATGCTATTTTTGAAGAATGCTCAAAAAAAGATGTTTTGACGATTGGTGATGAAGTCCAAACTGGAGTTTCAAGAACAGGAACTTTTCTTGCATTTGAGCAATATAAAGTTAAACCTGATATTACAACTTTGGCAAAAGGTTTAGGCGGAGGACTTCCTGTTGGAGTTTGTCTTGCAAACAAAAAGTGTGAAAATGTTCTTACTCCAGGAACACATGGATCAACTTTTGGAGGAAATCCAGTTTGTTGTGCTGGATGTATGGCTGTTCTTGAAAAAGTTGCGCAAGATGAATTTTATTCGGAAGTTAATAGAAAAGCTGATTATTTAAGAAAAAAACTTTCAGAAATTAAAGCTGTTAAACAAATTGATGGTTTAGGATTGATGATTGGAATTGTATTTGAAAAAGATAATTTAAAAGCTGCTGATGTTTTGAAATTAGCATTTGAAAAAGGTTTGCTTATTCTTACAGCAAAAGAAAAGATTAGATTATTACCACCATTGACAATTTCCTATTCTGAGATAGATAAAGGAATTGAAATATTAAAACAGATTTTATAAAGTAATTTTGAGAATGAGAATGAACTTAATTGTAGGAGGATTATTATGAAACATTTATTAAAAATCATGGATTTATCAAAAGAAGAAATAATTGATATTTTAAATCTTGCTGATCAGCTTAAATACGAGCTTAAGCATGGTATTCCACATCCACATTTAAAAGGTAAAACGCTCGGAATGATATTTCAAAAAGCATCTACTAGAACTAGAGTTTCTTTTGAAACTGGTATGCATCAACTTGGAGGTTATCCATTGTTTTTATCATCAAATGATCTTCAAATTGGACGTGGAGAACCTGTTCAAGACACAGCAAGAGTTTTATCACGTTACATAGACGGAATAATGATAAGAACTTTTGAGCAAAAAGAAGTTGAAGATCTAGCTAAGTTTGGTAATATACCTGTGATTAATGGTTTGACAGATTTTTGTCATCCATGCCAAATTCTTGCTGATTTAATGACTATTAGAGAGTTTAAAGGTAAACTTGAAGGACTTAAAATGTGTTATATTGGTGATGGAAATAACATGGCTAATTCATTAATTGTTGGTGGATTAAAAGTTGGAATGGATGTGTCTGTTGCTTGTCCAGACGGATATTTACCAGATCAAAGTGTTATGGAATTTACTAAAGATTATCCTAATTTTGAACGTACAAATGATCCTATGAAATCAGCAAAAGATGCTGATATTGTAATTACAGATGTATGGGCTTCAATGGGACAAGAAGGTGAAACAGCAGAAAGAAAAGTTGCATTTGAAGGTTATCAAATTAACGATGAGTTAATGGCAGTTGCGAAATCTGATGCAATGGTTCAGCATTGTTTACCTGCACATAGAGAGGAAGAAATTACTACAAAAGTTTTTGAAGAACATGCTGATGAGATTTTTGAAGAAGCAGAAAATAGACTGCATGCTCAAAAAGCTGTTTTGGTTAAATTGATGGAACAAAAATAATTTTAACGATAAAGGCACTGTGTTAATATAATGCAGTGTCTTTTGTATTTTTATAGGTAAATCATTAGGTGCATATTTGTTTAAATTTATAATGTAAACAGATGCTTTATACTGTATAAATTTTCATATACGGTCAAAATATACAAATTATAAAAATTTTTTTGTACAATTGTATGTTTTTTTCAAATACTATTGCAATTATAACTGTGACATGTTACAATTACCATACGATATATATTGTTAATAATTTCATAATAAAGTAATTGTATTAGTTAAGTTTTTGTATAAATTTAATATGATAAGTAACAATTACTTTTAAAAATTAATTTACGTATTAAAAAAATAAGATGGAGGGGTTAAAATGAAAAAGGTCTTATCTGTAGTTGTATGTTTATGTATGTCTGCTGTTATGTTCGCAGGATGTTCAAATTCGAATTCAAGCGAAGTTGATGAAACAAAAGGTAAAGTATATTACCAAGCTTTTAAACCAGAACAAGATGCAGCCTTTAAAAAGATTGCAAAAAAATATACTGAGAAGACTGGTGTAGATGTTAAAGTTATTACAGCAGCTGCTGGTACATATGAGACAACTTTGAAAGTGGAGCTTGGAAAAGGTAAGAAAGCACCAACAATTTTTCAAATCAATGGTCCTGTAGGATACCAAAGTTGGAAAGATTATTGTGCTGATATTTCAGATACTGAATTGTACAAGCATCTTGTTGATCAAACATCTTCAATTTCAAAAGGTGATGCTGTATATGGAATACCATATGTTATTGAAGGATATGGTATAATATACAATAAAGCTATTATAGATAAATATATTGCGACTGATAATGCAAAAATTCAGTCAATTGATGAGATTAAGAATTTTGCTACTTTGAAAAAAGTTGTAGAAGATATGCAAGCTAAAAAAGATCAATTGAAAATTAAAGGTGTATTTGCATCAACTTCATTGAAAACAGGTGAAGGTTGGCGTTGGCAAACTCATCTATCCAATATTCCTCTTTACTATGAATGGAAAGATGGAAATGTTGATTTGATGAATGCAAAACAAGTTGAAGAAATCAAGTTTAAATATGCAGAGAATTATAAAAATATTTTTGATTTGTACACAAATAACAGTACAATCAAAAAGAAACTTTTAAGTAATAAAAGTGTTGATGATTCAATGGCAGAATTTGCTTTAGGTAAAGCTGCTATGGTTCAAAACGGTAACTGGGGTTGGGGACAAATCGCTAAAGTTACTGGTAATACTGTAAAAGAAGAAGATATTGGATTCTTGCCAATATACACAGGTGTTGAAGGCGAAGAAAAACAAGGTTTATGTATAGGTACAGAAAACTTTATATGTGTAAACTCTAAAGTTTCTGAAGCTGATCAAAAAGCATCAAAAGAGTTCCTTGATTGGTTATATACATCAGAAGAAGGAACAAAATTAGTTGTTGAAGAACTTGGATTTATTGCACCATTTGATACATTTGGTGAAGATATGAAACCAAAAGATCCACTTGCTTTACAAGTTTCAAATTTCAATGCTAATAAAGAGCTTGATAATGTTCCTTGGAACTTTACAGTATATCCAAGCCAAAAATTCAAAGATGATTTTGAAGATTTACTTCGTCAATATGTTAGTGGTAAAAAAACATGGGATGATGTTAAAAAATCAATCATAAATAATTGGAAAACAGAAAAAGAAATTGTAGCACCTTAAGAGTAATTTATTGTAATATTTCAATATCTCCCACTTAATATAGGTGGGAGATATTTATCTAGACTTAGGAGGATTTATGCATAAAAATATTAAAAGATATTTTCCTATATTTGTTTTACCAACTTTAATAGCATTTGTTATTGCTTTTTTAGTGCCTTTTGTAGTAGGAGTAGTTTTGTCATTTTGTAAATTTACTACTATTATTGATGCAAAGTGGGTAGGATTTGATAATTATATAAAAGCATTTACTGTTGATCAAGGAACTTTTTTAAATGCTTTATGGTTCACAGTCAAATTTAGTATAGTAAGTATTTTTTCTGTAAATATAATAGCGTTTATATTAGCATCTTTATTGACAAAAGGTATAAGAGGAACTAATTTTTTTAGAACAGTATTTTTTGTACCAAATTTGATTGGTGGTATAGTATTAGGCTATATTTGGCAATTGATAATTAGTGGTGTTTTGCAACATTTGGAAACAACAATTGATGCAGATAGTAAATATGGATTTTGGGGATTAATATTTGCTGTAAGTTGGCAGTCTATAGGATATATGATGGTAATTTATATTGCAGGACTTCAAAATGTTCCGAGTGTGTTGCTTGAAGCTGCTCAAATTGATGGAGCAAGCAAAAGACAAACATTGTTTAAAGTTACAATTCCTATGGTAATGCCATCAATAACTATATGTACATTTTTAACATTAACTAATTCGTTTAAATTGTTTGATCAAAACTTAGCGATAACTAATGGTACTCCAAATGGAGAAACCAGGATGCTTGCTTTAGATATATATAATACTTTCTATGGTAGAACAGGATTTGAAGGCGTAGGACAAGCAAAAGCTGTAGTATTCTTTATTATTGTTGCTATAATAGCGTTTGCACAATTATACTTTACAAGACGCAAGGAGGTAGAACAATAATGAGAAAGAAAGAAAATAAAGTAGTAAGATTTATTATAGCTTTAATCCTTATAGCTTTAGTAGTAGTATTTTTATATCCTATATTTATTGTGTTAATAAATTCTTTTAAAAGTAGAATTTATATTTATGATGCTCCATTTAGTCTTCCTAATTTTGCTGAAGGTGTTGACAAAACTTTTGTTGGTTTAGAAAACTACAAAGTAGGTATAATTGAAACAGATTTCTTAACTCCATTTTTAACTAGTTTATTTATAACTGTTGCAAGTGTTGCTGTGATTATATTGTGTACTTCAATGTGTGCTTGGTTTATAACACGTGTGAAAAGTAAAGTCACAAGTACATTATATTATTTGTTTGTTTTTAGTATGATAGTTCCATTCCAAATGGTAATGTTTCCAATCAGTAAAGTTACAAGCACATTAAATCTTGATAATCCGCTTGGAATAGTATTAGTTTATTTAGGATTTGGAGCAGGTTTATCGGTATTTATGTTCTCTGGATTTATTAAGAGTATACCTTTGGATGTTGAGGAAGCAGCTATAATTGATGGTTGTAGTCCTATTCAAATGTATTTTAAAGTTATATTTCCAATATTAAAACCAACAGCTATTACTGTTGCTATTTTAAATGCTATGTGGATTTGGAATGACTATTTGCTACCTAAAATAGTGTTATCATCAGATTATAATACTATTCCAACTGCTGTACAAGGTGTATTAACAGGAAGTTATGGTAGTAAAGATATGGGAGCTCTTATGGCTATGTTAGTAGTTTCTATTATTCCTATAATAATCTTCTATATTGCTTGTCAAAAACACATTATTAAAGGTGTTATGTCTGGTGCAGTAAAAGGTTAATATTATTTAATAGTATATTTAATTATCCTGTGTTTTTATACGCAGGATAATTTTTTATTATAAAATAAAAACTCTCTTATGCTTTTTATTTGCATAAGAGAGTTTAATATTTATTAATCTTTGTTATTTAAAATTTTCATTAATTAAATTCATCATGTCTTCTAAAGTTTGAGTTATTGTTTTTTCAGAATCATTTAAAGAAGATGTATCTTTTGAATGTGTATTATTAGATTGTTGAGATTTAATGTTTGATTTATTATTAATTTTATTATGGTTTTGTGGTTGTGTTTGTTCTGTTTTCTTATTACTTAAAGAAGCTAGTAATGCATCTGCACTTGGCATTGATTTTTGTTTTTCGTTGTTTAAATAGTCATGTGATGAGTTTTTTAATGGTTTGTCAAAATTAGATTTACTATCATAAGTTTTTGAAACATTATTTTTATTATTATATGTAGGCATTGTTTTGTTAGGAATAGTATTTTTATATTTAGATGTGTTAGGAAGTGGTTTATTAGAAATAGTATTTTGATTAGTTGATTTTGGTGGAATTCTTTTTGGTGGTAAAATCTTTTCAAGATCTTCTTTCTTGGCAGTAGGATGTATTTTTTTATATTCTGCTTCACCATTTTTATTCAGTAATACTTCTGATGAAGAATTTTTTTTAGCAGCAGAGCTATATTTTAGTTCTTTTGAAGTTTTTTCATTAATCTTATTAATTTCAATATCATCAGGATTGTTATACGGTTTATCAAAATTAAAATCCGAATGTGGTTTGTATAGATTGCTATTCATATCAGTTCTAACTGCATATATATGGCTATCATCATTAATTTTTCTTAAAATACCTATTAACAAAGCTATAAATAATACAGCAGAAGGTAAAATCACCAATAAAATAATGCCAAGAGTAGATTTAGAGAAGCTTAAAATTAATCCAAGCGTAGGCAATTTATAAATAAGTTTACCTACCACTTCGTTAGATTTAATTTTAATAGATTTATCAATAGAATTCGTATCAGTTTTAACTATATAAGTATTTTGATTGTTTTGATTTTCTATTCCAATAACACGTAATACAGTTGTTATATCTTGATCAAAAAGAGTGCATAAAATAGCATCTCCTACATCGATTTTTTTAGTTTTTTTGGTTATTACACCACATTTATCTGGAATGCTAGATGATTTAGAACTATTAATCATTCCATTACCTTGCATAAGATAAAAACTATAGCCAAACAAACTTGGAGCTTTATTTTGAGCAACATAAACTAAAGATATAGAGAAAAAGGTACAAATTAGTATTATTAAAACAATGCAAGTTACATTAAAAATCTTGTGTAATTTCGCTGTTATTTTCATAATTAACTCCTAAAGTCATGTAATGTTAATGAAATTATAACATAAAAAGGTTTTGATTACAAATACAATATGACAAAATATACAATAAAATACTGAAAAATTCATAATATACAAACATTGACAATAAAGTATTTAAATTATATAATTAATGCTGAGAAAAACTTGAAGTAATAAAATGTAAAAAAATTCTTTATGTAAATTTATGATTTTTTTATTAATATAATTGTATATGCTATTGTAGCTCAGATGGTAGAGCGGCACATTCGTAATGTGAAGGTCAGGAGTTCGATTCTCCTCAGTAGCTCCAAAAAAACAACAAAAAATCCTCTTGTGAAATCAAGAGGATTTATTGTTTTATTTATGTTTTATTAATTTAGAGTTTGTTTTTTTCCACATAAAAATGGCAACCAAAGATGTGGATAAAGCAGCTAGTGTTTGTGCTAAAAACATTCCGTTAGTTCCTAGTGCTCTTGATAATATAATAAAAAATATAATAGGAAAGACTACTGATTCTAGTGACATTAAAATAACAGATTCTGTTGGTTTTTCAAATGAAGTTAAAAAAGTACCTACAGTCATGTTTAGCCAAGTAAATAAATATGATGGTGCATATAACATTAAACCAGTGGTGGCAATTTCACGCATTTTCAAATCATTTTTAGATGAGAATAATGATACTAAAAAGTTTGGAAACATCATCATTAAAATTAATGATATAGTAGAAATTATTGCTGTTGTTATACAAACAAGCTTAAATGTTTTGGTTAATCGTTCATGATTTTTTGCTCCATGATTAAAGCTTACAAGTGGTTTAACAGAACTAATAATTCCTTGTATAATAGGCATTAATAACATTTCAATATATGATATCACAGACATTGCAGCAACTCCAGCAGCTCCAGCAACAGACATCATAATTGAGTTTGCTAAAACTATCATAAAAGCACCTGATATATTTTCAAAAAATTCTGAGCTACCATTATATATAATCATTTTTAAATCTTTAAAAGGTATTAAAGGTTTTGTGAACTTTAGTATCATTTTATTTTTGATAAAAGGAATAATTGAAAGAATACTTCCAACTATCATACTAATTACAGTTGATAAAGCAGCATAAGAAATACCAAGACCTAAATATCCAACTAAAATTGAGTTGAGTATAATATTTAATACAGAAACAAAAACATTAATCCACATACTTTTATGTGTTTTACCACATATTCTAAGAAAATTATCAAATGTATAATGTGGAGCTATAAAAATTATAGCAGGAATAAAAATTTTTGCATAATCATATGCTAATTTTCTAAGAGATGTATCTTTAATAAAATAATAAATAATATCATCAGCAAAAATAAAAGAGCAAATTGTTAGAACTAAGCTTACACTGAAAATTAATACAGTGCTAGCTGAAAATGTTCTCGAAGCTTCTTTTTTGTTGCCTTCACCAAGCAAAACTCCTATACGTATTCCAGATCCAGATGCAATCATATCTACGAGTCCAAAAATAACAATGATAATTGGTATAACTAAATTAACAGCAGCAAGAGAATCACTTCCGATAAATTTACCCATGAACATACCGTCTACTATCATGTTTATTGAGCTAACAATCATTTTAATAATACTAGGTATAGCAAGTCTGATCATCAATTTTTTAATAGGCATAGTGCCGTAATCAACATTTTGCATTAAATCCTCCTGTTGAAAAGATGATGGTAATTATAACTTATCCAGTGTATTATATTATGTTGTGGTTAAGATGATTGTGTGGAGTTTAAAATGCTAATAAAAAAAGATGGCAAACACTTTTTGGTGTTTACCATCTAATTAAACTTATTATTTTTATATTATTTCATATAATTCTGAGGCGTCGTCTTTTTTAGCATATTCAGAAATAGCTATAACTTTAACCTTTAAAGGTTTTTGTCCCATGTTTATTTCAATAATATCATCAAGTTTAACATCATAAGATGCTCTAGCAACTTTATCATTTACTGAAATTTTTCCAGCATCACAAGCTTCATTTGCAATTGTTCTTCTTTTAATAAGTCTACTAACTTTTAAATATTTATCAAGTCTCATAAAATACCTCCTTTATGGTATTTACCAAATTAGAAAAAAAGAAATCGGCATAAAGCCGATTTCCGCAATTTAAATTAAATATTAATTATTTAGCAACAGCCTCTTTTAGAGCTTTACCAGCTTTGAATGCAGGTACTTTTTTAGCTGGAATATTGATTTTTTCATTTGTTTTTGGATTAATACCTTCTTTTGCTTTACGGTCACGAACTTCAAATGTGCCAAAACCAACAAGTTGGATTTTTTCACCTTTTGAAAGAGTATCGCTGATAGACTCTAATACAGTTGAAAGAGCTCTTTCAGCATCTTTTTTTGTGTAGTCTGCTTTCTCTGCAATAAGGTTAACTAGTTCTGCTTTTGTCATTTTTTCATCCTCCAGTAATTTTTAATATTTCCGTTTTGTTTGCTTCGCTCTCTGCCAAAAAACATCAAGCTCATCTATGCTTAGGGATTTAATATCAATCCCATTTAGCAACAAGTCATTTTCGACAATTTCAAATCTGTTGATAAACTTATCACAAGATTTAGCTAAAGAGTGTTCAGCATTAACGTTAAGTTTTCTGGATAGATTAACACAAGATAATAACAAATCACCAAACTCTTCTTCGATATTTTCCTTGTCATTATTGCTAAGTGCAAGTTCTAATTCAGAAATCTCAGATTTAACGCAATTCAACGCAGATGAAATGTCAGGGAAATCCATTCCCGATTTGCCAGCCCTTTTTCCGATTTTCTCGGCTCTCATTAATGAGGGTAAAACTTTAGGTACTTTTTTTAGAGTCTCTGTATATGTTAAAATTCCTTTTGTATCATTCTTTATTTTTTCCCAGTTTGATAAAACTGTATTAGTGTCATTAGCATCAACTTCACCAAAAACATGTGGATGTCTTACAATAAGTTTTTTGCAAAGTTCATCAACTACATCATCAAAAGTAAAATTAGATTGTTCTTTTTCCATTTCGCAATGGAATACTACTTGAAGCAAAACATCTCCAAGTTCTTCTCTTAAAAGCTCAGTATCATTTGTATCTATAGCTTCAATAGCTTCATAAACTTCTTCAATAAAATTGTTACGAATAGAATGATGATCTTGTTCTTTATCCCAAGGACAACCATCCTCACTTCGTAATTTAGTCATAATACATAATAAGTCTCTAATAGTGTAATATTTATTATCACAAAAGTCAAGTGTTTTCAAAGATTTTTCTCCTCAACTTAAATATTTTAGCATATTTTAAGAATATGTTACCTCTATATAATACAATACTATACATTTATTTTCAATACAAAATACAAAAAATTATTTAAAATATATTTCTTTTAAACTCTTTTTAGCATTAATATTAGTTAGATATAAACAAATTATGTAAACAATTCCTCCACATGCAATGGCGAATAAAACCATTAAATTGCTGTTTTTTATCGAATAAAAGAAATCATAAGAAAGTTTTGCAGTTATTCCACAAAGTATGGCAGAGAAGATTATTTTAAAAAGTTGAGAAAATACTTGAAGTTTCGCTTTTGAAACTGTTTTAATAAAAATTAGTGAAGTTACACAAACAAAAAGATAGCATATTGTTGTCGAAATTGCTGCACCATCAATATTTATTTGTGGTATATATATCAAAGAAATGTTGCCTACTAATTTTATTATAACTCCAAAGCATATGATTTTTACTGGTAAATCAGCTCTTCCTATAGCTTGTAAAATTGCAAAAGCTGGAACGGAAAGAGATAAGAATATAACACCTATACCTAAAATTCTTACTGAATCTTCAATTGTAAGTATTTCTACAGGTCTTGATGAGTATAAAAAATTTAAAATAGGTTTTGCAAGAACACTTATTCCAATTCCTGCTGGAATTGCAACAAGGCTGGTTGCATAGATAACTGATTTAATATTTTTAGTTACATTTTCTTGGTCTTTTTTTGCCCAAGCTTCAGAAAGGCTAGGTAATATTCCTTTTCCAAACATATTTGTGACAGATGGAATTAAGTTGAAAATAGTTATTGCTAGACCTGTGAAAGATCCATAAATAAAGTTTGGTAGCATTTCAAGAGTGGTATTTTGATCTAAAACATAATAATATTCTCTTTTAAAAAAGGTTTGGTTGTCTTGTATTATAGTATTTAGTGAACGTATAATTGTTCCGAGGTCAATTAAAGACGTCAAATTAGTTATTACAGAGCCTAGAGCAATTGGAATGACAAGACACATCAATTTCTTTAAAAGCGTGCTCATGCGTTCTGTAGATGTATCTAAAGCAATCATTTCTTTGGTTATAGAGTCTTTAAGCAATCTATATCTTATTATTAAATATATTAAAGCAATAGCTGATGATAATGTTACTCCTAAAATTGCAGCAGCAGCAACATATGGTAATGAAATTTGGTAAGCCATATCAAGGTTAGTACATTTAGTTCCGAATACACTTCCTGTTGCTAAAAATGTTCTTTTTGTATATGCAAGTGTTAGATATGAAAAACCTAATCCAGCACAAAGTTTAACAACTGCTTCAATAATTTGTGAAATTGCAGTTGGAAACATATTTCGTAAACCTTCAAAATATCCACGATATACTGAAATCATTGCTCCAAAAAGAATACAAGGAGCAATAGCATATACAGCTATTAAGGCGTTTTTATTTTCTATAACATGTGTTGTAAGTGGTTTTGCTAAAAGTGCAATAAGAATACTAGAAATTAATCCTAATGCTGAAAATCCAATAAGTGCAGCACGTCTTATTTTCTTTACATTTGCATATTTGCCAAATCCAACATTTTGAGAAACCATTTTTGAGACTGCTGCAGGTAGTCCAGTAACAGAAATTGCGTATACTGGCATAAATATTGCGTATGCACAGCTGAAATATCCCATACCTGTTCCGCCAAGTATATTAGCTAAAGGTATTTTAAAAAGTATTCCTATGATTTTTGATATAATTACAGAGGAAACCAAAATAAAGGAACCTAAAATAAAACCTTGTTTTTTCAAGTTGACCTCCCTAAAATTTGTTTTTACTATATTTATGCTGTTGTTGTCCTTTATAGTACAACCCATTCTACAATAAAACTGTAATTTATTCAATAAAGACTTTAAATTTTCCTTTAAATATAGTATAATATTTTTGTGTAATTATTTTAAATTGTAAATTATTGATTATAGTTTTATATAGGAATTTACATACATTAGTACAATCATTAGTACAATTTTTTTGGAGGATTAATTTATGAATTATATTTTTTCTGATAAGGTCTCAGGTTTACAAGCTTCTGCAATAAGAGAAATTTTAAAGTTTACATCAGATCCAAGTGTTATATCATTTGCTGCAGGAAATCCTGCTCCAGAGGCTTTTCCTGTTAACGAAATAGCTGAAATAACAAATAAAATTATGTCAGAAAATCCTGTTTTGGCACTTCAATATAGCATAACAGAAGGTTATACACCTTTAAGAGATACATTAAAAAAATCTATGAGTAAAAGTGGTAATTTTGATGCTTCAAAGGACGAGCTTATTATTACTTCTGGTGCTCAGCAAGCAAATGAGCTTTCTTGCAAAGTTTTATTAAATGAAGGTGATACTTTAATTTGTGAAGCGCCAAGCTTTATTGGATCTTTAAATGCATTTAAATCATACAATATAAATTTAGTTGGAGTTGAGCTTCAAAATGATGGTATTAATATAAAAATGCTTGAAGAAAAAATTAAGAGTAATAAAAATGTTAAAATGCTTTATTTAATACCTAATTTTCAAAATCCAACAGGTTTGACTATGAGTCTTGAAAAAAGAAAAGCTGTACTTGAGCTTGCATATAAATATGATTTTGTTATTTTAGAGGACAATCCTTATGGAGACCTTAGATTTGATGGCGAAAATGTTCCAACAATTAAATCTCTTGATACAAGAAATCATGTTATTTATACTGGAAGTTTTTCTAAAGTTCTTGCTCCTGGATTAAGAGTAGGATATGCTTCTGCATCAAAAGAAATTATTCAGAAAATGGTTGTTTGTAAACAAGTTTCTGATGTTCATACAACAATTTTATCACAGCTTATTTGTAATGAATTTATCACAAAATATAATTTTGATAATCATATTAAATCATTGCAAGAAATTTATAAGAAAAAATGCAAATTGATGCTTGAATGTATAGAGAAAAACTTCTCTTCTGCTATTCAATACACAAGACCTCAAGGTGGATTATTTCTTTGGTGCACATTGCCTGAAGGTTCTGATATGATGGGATTTTGTAAAAAAGCTGTTGAGGAATTTAAAGTTGCACTTGTTCCAGGAAGTGCATTTATGGTTAATGAAAGCGATGTAACATATTCATTTAGAATGAATTTTTCAACTCCATCAGATGAGCATATTATTAAAGGTTGTGAGATTTTAGGTAAACTTTCTAAAGACATGTTTGGAGAATAATATTTAAGAGGTATTATATATGAAAAATAACAATGTTAAAAAAGGTATGCATACTTTTCTAAAAATTATAGAAGTTATGTCATCAATTTTTGCTATATTATCGTTAATTATATCCATTTCATCAAAGTCTTTAGAAGGTATGTTGGTAGTAGTATTATTTTCTATTCCTTTTGTTACACGTTTGGCATTGGAAAATTTGATGAAAAATAATAATTTTGATAAACAAAAAGATACATATAATAAAAATAGAAAAAATCAACTAATTGTTTTAAGAATTATTGAAGTAGTTTTTGCTATGCTTGCGTTAATGTTTTTTGTTGCTGCTTTTGCATTACATGATTCAATTTATATTTCGTCAGGTTTAATTACTGGACTTTTAGTTGTCTTGTTATTTTTTCTAGAAAAAGCTTTAAAAAATATAAAACCAAAAAAATCACAGATTAATTTTCGTATAGAATTATCAGATAATAATACTTTTAAATTAAAAAAAGAAAAAAATTGTCCATATTGTGAGACTGTGTTGGATGCAGATGTTCAACATTGTCCTAGCTGTGGAGCAAATTTATTATAATAAAAGAGCTTGACGAAAAATAAAAGAGGTAGTATATATGGAAAATAAAAATTCTAAAAAAGGTGTATTAAAATTTTTAAAAGCTATTAAGATATTTTCAATTTTTGGTTCTGTAGTATGTTTTATTGGTGCATTAACATCAAAGGATTCAGAGCTTTTTTTAGCATCATTAACATATGTGTTCTTATTCTTTTTGTTTTTCTTTTTAGAAAAATCTAAAAAAAAGAAACTTGCTGAACATCAAGAAATATATGTTGAACAAGAAGAGATATATGAATATACATATGAGGATGTTGATACAACTGAAAATGAAAGATATTGTCCATATTGTGAGACATTGTTATATGAAGATGTACAGAGTTGTCCTAATTGTGGAGCTAACTTATTTAAATTAAGTTGATTTTAAGGGAAGTTAAAGGTTTAAGTGGAGGAAAAGGTTTTGACAAAAATTTTAATTGGTTTTATTTTGTTGTTTTTTGATTTTGAATTTAATGGATTTGATATTTTATCAGATTTTGTTGGATATATTTTTATATTTTTAGGATGCCATCAGCTTACTTGTAAAAGCAAAAATTTTCATAATGCAAAATGGTGGACAGCTGGTTTGTTAGTGTATATATTAATAAAAAATATAATTGAATTATCAATAGGATATTATGATAGTGAATTTATTATTGTGTTAGATATATTGGTTGTTTTTGTATCTATATATATTGATTATTTTATAGTGGCAGGAGTAAAAGATCTTGAAAAAGCAGAAAATGCAGAACTTAATTCTAAAAAACTTATGATTTTGTGGGGCATTCAATCTGTTTCGATTATTATATCATCTTTATGTACTTTTTGGATAGAAAATATAGTAGTTGAAGATATATCAATTGTATTGCTAGTAATTGCTTTATTGGTGCATATAGGATTCTTGGTGAATTTCTATACAGCTAAAAGATTATATGATAAGATAAATAAAAACGATGATAAAATAAATAAAATTGATGATAAAATATGCGAGAATAATAATTATAATTAGCAATCACGATATGTGATTTGATATAAAAAGAAAATAATATTAGTTCAGGAGGAATGTTGATGTTTGATCCAAACAAAAAAACAATATTTAGTGGTATACAACCAACAGGTATATTCACTTTAGGAAATTATCTTGGAGCAGTAAGAAACTGGGCTTTGTTGCAAGAAGAATATAATTGTATTTACTCTATAGTTAATATGCATGCTATTACTGTTAAGCAAGATCCAGTTAAATTAAGAAAGCAAACACTTGATTCATATGCATTAATTTTAGCATGTGGAGTGGATCCAGAAAAAAGTGTTGCATTTATCCAAAGTCATGTTAAAACACATGCAGAAGCAAATTGGCTTTTATCTTGTTCAACACAATTTGGTGAGTTATCAAGAATGACACAATTTAAAGACAAAAGTGCAAAACATGCTGATAATGTAAATGCTGGACTTTTCACATATCCTGTTTTAATGGCTGGAGATATATTGCTTTATAAAACAGATTTAGTTCCTGTTGGAGTTGATCAAAAACAACATCTTGAACTTTCAAGAGATGTTGCAGGAAGATTTAATCAGCGTTATGGTGAACTATTTACAGTTCCAGAACCTTATATTCCAAAGGTTGGAGCAAAAATAATGTCGCTTGCTGATCCAACAAAGAAAATGTCTAAAAGTGATGAAAATCAAAATGGTTGTATTTATATACTTGATGATAAAGATACAATTATTAGAAAATTTAAAAAGGCTGTTACGGATAGTGACGCACAGGTTTGTTATAAAGAAGGAAAAGATGGAATTAATAATTTGATGACAATTTATTCTTTGGTAACAGGTAAAGATTTTGAAGAAATAACAAATGATTTTTCAGGAAAAGGTTATGGTGATTTTAAAATAGCAGTTGGAGAAGTTGTTGCAGAACATTTAAGACCAGTTCGTGAGAATTTTGCAAAGATTTCTGCTGATAAGCAGTATTTAAAAGAGTGTTATTCTAAAGGAGCAATGCAAGCATTGAAGATTTCACAAAAAACTTTGACAAAAGCATATAGGAAAGTTGGATTTGTTGATTTTCCTTTAAAATAGTTTTTTAAAAGTTCTTTTATTGAAAGTCCGTTTATTAATTTGTGGTTAAGCAAAACAATAAACGGATTTTTTAGGTTAAAAAATTAAATAATAATTTGATATAAATTTATCATACATAAGGAGAATGAAAATGAGAGAAAAAATCAAAATAATTTTAGCAGTTATGGGAGTTACATCATTAATTGGTCCTAGAGTAATAAATTTATTTGGAACACCAGTTCCTAAAAAGACAATAGATTTTTTTGTTTTTGTAGGATTTTGTTTAATATTAATAAGCATTATTTTAAATATAATAAAAAATAAAAACAATTTCTCTAAATCAGGTTTTATACTAAGAATGACGTTTGCAATAGCAGTGTTTTTATTTAGTGTTCTTAATTTGGTAATTATATTTGTGTAGAATATCAAAAAAATTACAGAAATAATTGAAAACGTTTACGCAGTATACAAATTACACAATAATTTAATCATTTTTTCACGGATTGTAAAAAAAATCAAAAATGTATTGAAAAAGTTAGAAAAAAGTATTATTATAATAAATAGATAAAAGATTATTACATATCTCAATTTTTTAATGCAAAACAACCAACAGATTTCAAATAAATAATGTGAGGAGATGAATTATGGATACAATTTATGTTAGTTTGTTTGGCGAACTGTCTATACGGTATAAGGATAATGTTATTACGGAAAATACAGTTTTGTCAAAAAAATCATGGATCTTACTTTCGTATTTAATAGTTAATAGAAATAGAGAAATACCACAAACTGAACTATTTGATGTACTATGGCAAGAAGAAAAATCTGAAAATCCAGTTAATGCACTAAAAACACTTTTACACAGAACGAGAAATATTTTAGGAAAGCTTGAAATTGAGAATTATGAAAAATTAATTAAATGTTCAAGAGGTTCTTATGGATGGAATACTGAATTTG
Organism: Oscillospiraceae bacterium; assembly: GCA_965226565.1. Classification (GTDB taxonomy): domain Bacteria; phylum Bacillota; class Clostridia; order Oscillospirales; family Ruminococcaceae; genus SZUA-444. Next base: position 196,594 of record CBDDDI010000004.1, on the reverse strand, counting down.
AAATCGAAGTTGATTGTGAGATGTTTGAAAGTGAGTATAAGAAACTTGTTAATAGCAGGTCTACTCATGAAGAAAAAGTTTGTGCTGGTATGCTTGCGGTAGAACTTTATAAAGGTACTTTTATAACAAAATATTCTTCAGAATATTGGGTTATACCGTTATATACATACTATAATCAGTTGCATTCTGAAATTGTTAATAGGACGGTAGCATTATTAGATAAAAATGAAGATTATGCGATGATTAGTCATATCTGTAAGAATTCAATAATTATAAATCCATATGAAGAGAGTTTTTATTATCAAATGATTAATGCTCTTTATAATGAAGGAAATGTATCTGGAGCTATTGAGCAATATAAAAAAGTAGAAAAATTTTTCTATTTGAATTTTGGTCAAAGTCTTTCTGAGAGATTTTCTGAACTATATTCAAAAATATTTAATGCTAACAACAAAAAACAAGTTGATATTAAAAAAGTGAGTAATAGTTTGGAAGAATCAGAAGAATCAAATGGTGCATTTTATTGTGAATTTGAATTCTTTAAACAAAGATATCAAGTTGAATCAAGATTAAGTAAAAGAAAAAAGAATCCTTTGTATGTTATTTTAATATCTTTAGATGGCAAAAAAGCTGAGTTTGATCAAGCTGAATCATTAGAACCTGTTATGCTTAATGTAGAGGATATTCTAAAGAAATCTTTAAGATCAAGTGATGTATTTGCTAGATACAGTGTTTCGCAATGTATTGTTATGTTATCTGATACAACTATGGATAACGCTTGTGCTGTTACTGAGCGTATAATGAAAAATTGCAAGAGAGCCATTGCCAGAAAAGGTTACGTTATAAGATGCGACATGAAAAGCAATGACGAAGAAATACAAAGTTTTATGTAATCTTATTAAACCTTCTAAGGCAAGTTCTTAGAAGGTTTTTATGTTGCATATTTTAATAAAATATGTTATCCTTTATAAGTGTTTAATAAAATAGAAATAGTATACTAAATTTAAAATAAATAGGTGATATAATGGTGAAAAAAGATATAGAAAATAATAGAAATAATAGTATTATTTTGCCTGCACTTGCTATGCGTGATTTAGTTATTTTCCCTACCATGATAATGCATTTTGATGTTGCTAGAGAAAAGTCAATTAATTCTATAAATTTAGCTCTTAGTATGGATAGAAAGATATTCCTTGTTTCTCAAAAAGATATGTTTGCTGAAGATCCTAAACAAAAAGATGTTTATAAAGTTGGAGTTATTGCGAAAATAAAACAAATTATTAAAACTCCTGATAACATTATAAGAGTTCTTGTTGAAGGTATCGAAAAGGCAAAAGTTATAAAATTAAGCGAAAACACAGAAAATGTGCTTTTGACAGCAGAAGTGAAGCCTGTTGTTGATACAACAAGGTATAGTCAAAGAAATAAAGAATTAATTGCTTTAGTTCGTTCAGTTAAACAAGCTTTTGAAAAATATGCAGCTTCTATGCCAAAAATGCCTCAAGAGCTTTTAGCATCTGTGCTTGGTGAAAATAATGCAGAAAAAGTTTTTAGATCAATAGTTTTTAATATTAGTTTGTCTAACGAAGAAAAACAATCATTGCTTGAAATATCAAATATACATAAAAAACTTGATTTATTGCTGGCTATATTAATTAATGAAACTGAAGTTTTACAAATAGAACATGAGATTCAACAGCAAGTTAGCGAAGCTATGGATAAAAATCAACGTGAATATTATTTACGTGAACAATTAAAAATTATTCAATCTCAGCTTGGTGAAAGTAATGACGCTAATGATGAAGTTTTTACTTATATGGAAAAGATTTCAGATTTAAAATTATCTGATGAAATTTCTGAAAAATTATATAGTGAAGCAGCTAAACTTACTAAAATTTCTCCATATTCTCAAGAAGCTGGAGTGATAAAAACTTATTTAGATGCTTGTATTGAATTGCCATGGAATAAATCTACTAAAGATAAAACTGATATTAAAAAAGCTAAAAATGTGCTTGATAAAGATCATTATGGAATGAAAAGAGTTAAAGAAAGAGTATTAGAAACTCTTTCTGTTAGATCTTTATCTCCAAAAATTAAAGGTCAAATTATTTGTCTTGTTGGACCTCCTGGTGTTGGTAAAACTTCAGTTGGTAAAAGCATTGCAAAAGCTTTAGGAAGAAAATATGTTAGAGTTTCTCTTGGTGGAGTTAAAGATGAATCTGATATAAGAGGTCATAGAAAAACTTATATTGGTTCTATGCCAGGAAGAATTATTGATGCGATAAAACAAGCTGGTAGTAATAATCCACTTGTTTTGTTAGATGAAATAGATAAAATGAGCAATGATTTTAGAGGTGATCCATCTGCTGCTATGCTTGAAGTTTTAGATAGTGAGCAAAATATCGCTTTTAGAGATCATTATTTAGAGATTCCTTTTGATTTAAGTAATGTGTTGTTTGTTACAACAGCGAATACTCTTGATACAATTGCTCCACCACTTCTTGATAGAATGGAAATTATTGAGCTTTCAAGTTATACAAGAGAAGAAAAGTTTAATATTTGTAAAAAACACCTTATTTCTAAACAATTGAAAAAAAATGGCCTAAAAGCTTCTACTTGTAAAATTAATGATGATGTGATATACTCACTTATTGATAATTATACAAAAGAAGCTGGAGTTAGAAAACTTGAAAGAGCAATTGGTTCTTTGTGTAGAAAAGCTGCAAAAGAAATTGTTGAGAATTCAGTTAAAAAAGTTGTGTTTACAAATACTAATATAGAAAAATATCTTGGTGTTAAAAAATATCATGATGATTTTTATAGTAAAGAAAATAGTGTTGGTGTTACAAATGGTCTTGCTTGGACTTCTGTTGGTGGTGTAATTATGCCTCTTGAAGTGTTGGTTTTGAACGGTAAAGGTAAAATTGACGTAACAGGAAGTCTTGGAGATGTAATGAAGGAAAGTGCTAAGATTGCAGTTAGTTATTGCAGAAGCATAGCTAATAAATATCATATTAACGAAAAATTTTATGTTAATAAAGATCTTCATATACATGCGCCAGAAGGAGCTGTTCCAAAAGACGGACCTTCTGCTGGAGTAACACTTGTAACAAGTTTAATATCTGCATTATCAGGAATTCGTGTAAGAAGTGATGTTGCTATGACAGGTGAGATTACATTACATGGAAAAGTACTGCCTATAGGTGGTTTAAGAGAAAAAACTATGGCGGCATATAAAGCAGGAATTAAAACAGTCATTATTCCTTATGGAAACAAAGGTGATTTAGAGGAAGTTGATGATGTAATAAAATGTGCAGTTGATTTTGTTTTTGCAAGAACACTTGAAGATGTTCTTGAGGTTGCTTTAGAAGGCAAACCTTTGAAAGAAACTGTAGAAGTAGTTACAGCACTAGATGCTTTGGAAGCAGAAAGACTTATTAGATGCTAAGAACTGAAAGGCAAGGTTTTAATGAATTTTAATAAAGCAGATTTTTATACTTCATATGGAAGGTTTTCGCAGATACCTTCTTCTGAAAAAATAGAGATAGCGTTTTCTGGACGTTCAAATGTTGGAAAATCATCTTTAATAAATAAAATACTTAATAGAAAAACACTTGCAAAAGTAAGTTCTATGCCAGGAAAGACAATAACAATAAATTTTTTTACAGTAGACAATATATATTTTGTAGATCTTCCTGGATATGGTTATGCAAAGGTTTCTAAGACAGAAAAAACACGTTGGGCAGCACTTATTGAAGGATATTTACATGACGATCGACAGCTTGAGCTTGTAGTTCAACTTGTCGATATGCGTCATGCACCATCAAAAGATGATTTGCACATGATTAATTTTTTGATAGAAAGTGAAATACCGTTTATTATTGTACTTACAAAAGCAGATAAGCTTACAAATAATCAACGCAAAGCAAGAATGCAAGCTTTTGAAAATGAAATACCGTGTTTTAAGGACATAAAAGTTGTGCAGTTTTCTTCTCAAACAGGAGAAGGCGTTGACGAAATAAAAGCTATAATAGAGGAGCTTTCAGAAGAATTGTTAGATACAGTACAATCTGACTCAGAAAATATTAAGGATTAAGTGGGGGAATAAATAAGTGTTTAATGCAAATAATCTAAATGTAAATGAAATGGGACATCTAACTATTGGTGGCGTAGATGCGGTAAATATAGCAAAAGAGTTCAAAACTCCTCTTTACGTTATGGATGAAGATTTAATTAAAGAAAATTGTAAAGAATTTAAAAATAGTATTGATGAATTTTACAATGGGAATGGTATGGTTTGTTATGCTAGTAAAGCTTTTTCTTGTAAAGAAATTTATAGAGTTATGGCTGATGAAGGAATGGGAATAGATGTTGTTTCTGAAGGCGAACTTTATACAGCTATTAGCACATCTTTTCCAACAGATAGAATATGTTTTCATGGAAATAATAAAACAAAAGATGAAATTACATATGCATTAAGATATGGTGTTAAAAGAATTGTTGTTGATAATATTGATGAGCTTGAATCAATAAATGAAATAGCTGGAAATCAACATGTTAAAGCTGGAGTTTATATTAGAATAAAACCAGGAATTGATGCTCATACTCATGATTTTATTAGAACAGGTCAAATTGATAGTAAATTTGGATTTGCTCTTGAAACAGGTGAAGCATTTAAAGCTGTTAAAACTGCTCTTGAGATGGAAAATATAAATTTAACTGGTGTGCATTGTCATATTGGATCTCAAATTTTTGATGTAGAACCTTTTAAACTTGCTGCTGAAGTTATGCTTGGTTTTATATTGAAAGTTAAAAATGAACTTGGACATGTTATTACTGATTTGAACCTTGGTGGTGGATTTGGTATTAAATATACTGATGAAGATTCACCTTTAGGATATAGAGAATATATGAAAAATGTTGCTGAGACTATTAATGATTTTTGTAATAAAAATAATATGGACAGACCTTTTATTATTATTGAACCAGGACGTTCTATTGTTGGGCCAGCTGGAGTTACTTTATACAAAGTTGGAAATATAAAAAATATTCCTAATATAAGAGATTATGTTACTGTTAATGGTTCTATGGCTGATAATCCACGTTATGCACTTTATAGTTCTAAATATGATATGCTTATTGCAAATAAAGCTAATAAACCTAAGGATTTTGTTGCTACAGTTGCTGGTAAGTGTTGTGAAAGTGGAGATTTAATAGGTGAAAATGTGAAAATACAAGAACCTGAAAAAGGTGATATTCTTGCAGTTTTATCAACTGGTGCTTATAATTATTCAATGGCTTCAAATTATAATAGATTAACAAAACCAGCTGTTATTTCAGTTAAAAACGGTAAAGTTAGACTTATTGTACGAAGAGAAACTATGGATGACTTAATAAAATATGATATTTAGTATTTACTTTCACAATTTAATGTGGTAAAATTTAAGTGATAAATCAAAAGAAGGAGACACAATATGAGTAACAAGTTGAAAGATCAAAATCTTGATGATTTGTTTGATGCAGTTTTGTGCCTTAAAGATGTTGATGAATGCTATGATTTTTTTCAAGATTTATGCACAGTTCTTGAACTTAAAGCTTTATCACAGCGTTTTCAGGTTGCAAAAATGTTGAAAGAACATAAAGTATATAGTGATATTGTTTCACAAACTGGTGCTAGTACTGCTACAATTAGCCGTGTTAATCGTTCGCTTAATTACGGTTCTGATGGTTATGCAATTGTATTTGATAGAATGAAGGATAAAGATGAGTAATTATAATCAATTTTCTAGGTATTATGATAATCTTACTACTAATATTGATTATAATTTTCATGCTGATTATTATGATAAAATAGTTAAAGAATTTACAGATAAAAAAGGTATTTTGCTGGATCTTGCTTGTGGCACTGGTAGTCTTTGTGAAGCTATGGCTAAAAAAGATTATGATGTTATTGGCGTTGATATTTCTGAAGAAATGCTTAATGTTGCTATTGAAAAGAAATTTGATAGTGGTTTGCCTATTCAATATTTGAGACAAGATATGTGTAAACTTGATATGTTTGGAACAATTGATGTTATAATTTGTGCTTTAGATAGCCTTAATCATCTTGCGGATAAATCTTGTATAAAACGTGCTTTGGAGCACGTTTCTCTGTTTCTTGATCCAAATGATGGATTGTTTATTTTTGATGTTAATACTCCTTATAAACATAAACAAATACTTGGTGATAATACTTTTGTGTATGATACAGATCAAGTTTATTGTGTATGGCAAAATTCTTATGAAAATGATGATAACAAAGTTCAAATTGATTTAACTTTTTTTGAACAAGAAGATGATAAATATTATAGATATGATGAGAGTTTTTGTGAGATTGCTTTTTCTCAAAGTGAAATAAAAGAAATGTGCGAAAAATCTGGTTTAGAAGTAATTTCAGTGTTTGATTATATGACAAAAAATTCTCCTTTTGATAAAAGTGAGAAATTAACGTTTGTTACTAGAAAGGTAAAATAAATGGGTAAGATAGTTAGAACAATAAGTGCGGATGCATCTGTGGTTGCAAGTGCAATAGAAGCTACTGATATTATTGGTGAAATAGAAAAAATTCATACAACTTCTGCTGTGGTTACAGCAGCTCTTGGAAGACTTACTATGGCAGCTTCTTTGCTTGGTTTTGGACTTAAAGGTAAAGATGATACAATAACTGTTAGAATGGATGGAGATGGACCTACAGGTACATTATTAGCTGTTTCAGATAGCTATGGAAATGTTAAAGCTTATGTAAATAATCCAGTTGTGGAAATACCTTTGAATAAAATGAACAAGCTTGATGTTGCTGGAGCAGTAGGAAGAAATGGAACATTATCAGTTGTTAAGGATTTAGGATTAAAAGAGCCTTATTCTGGACAAGTTCCTATTATAAGTGGAGAAATAGCTGAAGATATAACAAATTATCTTGCAACAAGCGAACAAGTTCCTTCAGTATGTGCACTTGGAGTGCTTGTTAATCCTGATTTAACTGTAAAAGTTGCAGGTGGATTTTTGATAGAAGTCCTTCCTTTTGCTAGTGATGAAACAATTGATACAATTGAAAAAAATATAAAATCATTAAAATCAATTACTCAAATGATGGAAGATGGTTTGAGTGCTGAAAATATTGCAATGAAAGTTTTAGATGGTTTAGAACCAAATGTTTTGGATGATTTTAAAGTAGATTATAAATGTGATTGTTCATTAGAAAGAGTTCAAAAAGCGTTGATTAGTATAGGCAAAGAAGGTTTAGAAGAGCTTATGCAAGATGAAACAACAACTGTTGATTGTCATTTTTGTAGTAAAAAATACGAATTTACAAAAGATGATATAAAAAATTTAATGGATAATAAATAATTAAATTAATATGTGGTTGTTAGAAGATTTTTTATAAAAATAATAATAAAAAGTCTTGACAAATGTATTATAATGATGTATAATAAATATCGTCACTTGTGGAGTGACATGTGGGAGCATAGCTCAGCTGGGAGAGCATCTGCCTTACAAGCAGAGGGTCACAGGTTCGAGCCCTGTTGTTCCCACCACATTGGCCTGGTAGTTCAGTTGGTTAGAACGCTAGCCTGTCACGCTAGAGGTCGTGGGTTCGAGCCCCATTCAGGTCGCCAATATGCCTCTGTAGCTCAGTCGGTAGAGCAGAGGACTGAAAATCCTCGTGTCGTTGGTTCGATTCCGACCGGAGGCACCAATACATGGGTAGATAGATTTCTGGAATAAAATTTAACACTATCTAATATAATTTAATGTACTTAATATGCGGATTTAGCTCATCTGGTAGAGCGCCACCTTGCCAAGGTGGAGGTAGCGAGTTCGAGCCTCGTAATCCGCTCCATATTAAGGCGCTATAGCCAAGTGGTAAGGCATGGGTCTGCAACACCCTGATCCCCAGTTCAAATCTGGGTGGCGCCTCCAAATAATCCTCGACTTCATATGTATGTAATCGAGGATTTTGTTATATAATTTTGAAAGTGTGTACGTATTAAAAGTCAAGTGTAAGTGAGGTTTTGATATGAAAAAGAAAATTACGCCTATTTTAATAGGTTTAACGATGATCGCTATTGGAGTAGGTGTTTGTGGAGATATAGCAGAATTATGGAATTTTGATTTATTTTTTGATGGATGGTGGACACTATTTATAATAATTCCTTCAATTTCTAGTATAGTGCAACATGGCTTTAAATTATTTAATTCAATAGGTTTACTTTTCGGTGTTATGTTTCTTCTCCAACAGCAAGATGTTATAGAAAATGTAAGTTTTGGTAAATTGCTTTTTCCTATTTTCTTTATAGTGTGTGGAATATTAATTATTATAAATGCTATTACAAATCAAATCCATTTTAATAAATTTGTTAGTTCACATTCAAGCAATAATACAAAATATAAAACATCAAAAGACTCAAAAAATGAATTTGCTGTTTTTGGTGGTTCAGCAGCTAATTATAATAATCTTGAATACCATGGTGGCAACTGTTCAGCAGTATTTGGTGGAGTTGATCTTGATTTGACTAATGCTATTATTACTGAAGATTGTATTATACAGTGTCAGGCTATTTTCGGAGGAATTGATATTTTGCTTCCTAAAAATGTTAAATTAGAAACATCTAGTGTTCCTATTTTTGGTGGAATTGATAATACATTTACATCATGTCCTGATGTAAACGCTCCAACAGTATATGTAAATGCATTTTGTATGTTTGGTGGAGTTGACATTAAATAAATATTTTATTATACATAAAGAGCAAACATTTTCTTTTAAGTAAGAGGATGTTTGCTTTATTTTTTGTGCTTATGTGACAATAAAATACCTTTTTTGACAAGATAATGCATGCACAAAAGGATTTAATTAATAAAATTAAAAAAATATATTGACATATTTGCGGGATATTGGTAATATTATAAAGTCGAATAATTAATAATAAACCACCTAGTTGTGGGAAAATCTTGATAAAAGCATAAGAGGGGAGTAAAGACTTATCAAAAAAATTGGTTATATTATTATTATAATTTTCAGTTCAATATTTATATTATTTAACTATATTATTATTACTCATAATAGAGAAAAAGTTGTTACAACTCCAACTCATAGAATGCAAAGATGGCTTAAAGATATAAATTGGAATAATAAAAGATATGATTATTCAGGTAAAGGTGTCAAAATTGCAGTAATTGATACTGGAGTTGATAGCAATCATTCTGATTTTAAAGATACTAAAATAAATGTACATAGAGTTATTCATGGAAAAGATTTAAAAAATTATACTCATGGAACAAGAGTAACTTCTATTATATGTAGTTATCCAAACTGTAGAAATGGAGTATTAGGAATGGCTCCTGATGCTGAAATTACTATGATAGATGTTTTAGATGATAATGGCAATGTTCAAACAAATGATTTAATTCGTGCAATTAATTATGCAATTAGAGATAATGTGGATATAATTAATATTAGTTTCGGAGTTGAAGAGCATTCTGAAAAATTGCATATTGCTATAAGAAAAGCTTATGATAAAGGAATTACAATTGTAGCTGCTGCTGGTAACGAACTTAATGGTAATGTTTTATATCCAGCAAGATTTGATGAAACTATTTGTGTTGCTGCTGAATCAAATGATGGCAAGAATTTGCATTCGTTAAAAGGATGTAATAATTATATTACTGTTCCTGGCGAAAACATAATAACTGCATATTCAAATAAAGAGTATACAAATATATATTCAATCTATTCCGGATCATCTATGGCAAGTCCAATTGTAACAGGAACAGTTGCTTTGATTATAGAAAAGAATGAAAACGTTCCTAATGATAAGATAACTAATTATTTTAATCGTTATCAAGGTAATTTTGATGTAAAAAATATTCTTAGAGATTTTTAATATAAAAAACTTCTATGGTAAAATTCCATAGAAGTTTTTTGTGTTATAAGCTAATTGTTATAATAGCCATATTTATTAAGTATATTTTCTATCTTTGGATCTGATTTTACACCAGAAACATTGTATAAAAATCCATCAGAATTATATAGTTCCCATTCTCCATCATTTTTTTGGAATGTCAAATCTAGTCTACCTAAATGATGATTATATTCACCACCAGTTTGAACAATAGGAGCAGAACGTTGTTTGTTTCTAGAAGTATAAACTGGTTTTTTTAATAATTTATGTGTGTCGCCACCAATTACAGCAGAAATTCCAGGAATCATTGCATTATCAAAATCATATGTATATCCGCAATGTGAAAGTACAATAGCTACGTCAGATTTGCCTTGCACTTCTGGAAGAATATTTTCTACAACAGTAGGTCCATAAGTAAAGTTTTTGTCACTTACTTCAATTTTGTTTCTTTTATCAGGTTTTTCAGATGTAACACCTATTATTCCTATATCTATTCCGTTTACATCAATCACAGTATAAGGTTCAACGCCATCAATATATTTTCCAGTAGATTTCATAGTTACATTAGCACAAAGAGTTGCAAAAGTTCCTTTATCAGCAATTCTTTTAATTTGTTTGTTACAAGCATCTGCAGATTTATTATATGGAACATTAAATTCATGATTCCCAAGAACTAAAGCATCATAATCCATAGCGTTAAGTATTTCTGTTTCAACAATACCTTGATATTTTTGTAAAGGTCCTCTTATAAAAAGATCGCCAGCATCAACAAGAATAACGTTGTCAGTATTAGAGCGAACTTCTTTAACAATAGTTGAATACTCTGGTAAATCATTTAGTCTTCCATGAAAATCATTTGTGTGTAAAATGGTTAAATAATAGTATTCATGACCATTTTCTAAAGCAGGTGAAGCGGAAGTAGAAATAGTAGTTACAAATGTTAGGCACAACAAGAGAATAAAAGCAAATAATTTTGATTTGTATTTTTTCATAAGTATAAAAAACCTCCATTTAAATAATTATTTCACAACAAAATTATTATAGCATAATTAAACATAATTTTCTATAATTTTACACAAATTTATCAAATTAGATATTTTAAAATTTATGTAAAATGTATTATTATATTAACATTATAGGAAGTTTGTTAATAAGTGTGAATTTGCATAAAAAATATCCAACAGCATTAAATAGCTGTTGGATATAAAATTATGGATTAAGTTTTAAGAGTAATATTACTCCTATTAATATTAATATAAGTACAATTGAAATTTGAGAATAAAAAGTCAATTGTTTAGCAAGTTTGTTATTTCCTTTGGATTTAATGATATAGCCAGCTATAATACCAAAGAACGGAATCAAAAATGATAATATATATAACCATTGTTTATCAGAGTTTTCATCACGTTTTATAGCATCCGTAGGTTTATAAATTTCTAATGGAATTCCGCAACGTTCACAAATTTCCTTATCTAAATTATAAAAAGCTCTGCATCTAGTGCAAATTTTCCTGTATGATTTGGTTTGTTCAAGAGCGCAATTGCAGTTCCAACATTCAGTTAGTTTATCATCATTTAGTGCATGACATTTTGAGCATACTATCATATTTATCACCTATTAAATATAAAATATATTGTAATTGTATTATACTAAATATTACAAAAAAACTCAAATTATTTTTTCTTATGTCTTTTATATGGTAACATTATTTTTGAGTATACAAATAATAATGTTAATAAAATTATAGAAAAAACAATAGTATATGGAATATATTTTTTAATAAAAAAAGGATCTTTATTTTGGTGGTGCTTTTTCAAATGCTTCTCATTATTTTTTATAATTAATTTTTCTGTGTTTTGTACTGGTTTAGCAACAGGTATAGGTTCTTTTGGTAAAGTAATATTTTCAAGAAAATCATTTTTCAAAACATCTTTTCCAACATTTGATTTATACAATCCAAAGTTCACACAATCATATACAGTTCCACCTATTGCATCAATATTAATCCATCTATGTTGTGATTGATGAAAAGAAAAACCGTGCTTTGCCATTTCGAGTCCAGTCTTATTATCAAATTTTTTCAAAGGAGTATTCCAATTCATTATTATTTGATTTTTATTATATAAATGTAAATAAGTTTTTGGCACTTCCCAAATGCCATGTTTATTAGCTATTTCAGGATATTTTGTTTTGTCTGCTGAAATAGCTAAAGCATCTATAAGACTACGAGCACATATCATATGAGCTCCATGACCATATTCACCATTAATATCATGACCTAAAATAACCATAGGTTTGAACCTTCTAATTTGAGTTACAGCATATTTTACAAGTTCATCATAATTATAATCTTTTTTTGCATCTTCAAGAGATGTTGAGTATATATCATCAAAATCACCTATTACTGGATATGCAGTAATTCCTGTATTCCATAAACCATTAAGCATTTCATGATATCTATACGGTTGTTTCCAATGGTTTGTCATATATACTAATTGAACTTTTAATCCTAATTCTCCAGCGTAATATGGAATAGCTCCTCCAAAAAATATAAATTCATCATCTGCATGAGTTGGATAAAAAAGCATGTCTGCTTTTTTATAAGGTTTTGACCATTTTTGAATCCAGCTAGGAGTTTCTCCTTCGCTGAAAATAAATATATCACATATAATTGTATTGTTTTTTGGAATGTTTATAGTTATACTAGTTGATGGAATTTCAAGATTAATATATTCATGCATAAAATTGTTTGTACCACAAATTAATCTATTGTACTTAGTGTTTAAAATCCATTTGCTAATAGGTTTATCCCATATAATATACAGCTGTTTAATTTTTTGTTTACTAGAAATTTTTATTGTAGATCCTTTATCTAAATTAGCTTTTGTATTAATGTTATTGTCTTTTATTTTATTAGAATCAGAATCTGTGGAAATTTTAATTTTGCTAGAACTTGTAAGTTCTTTTGCTGGCTTGTTTGAATTTGTTGTATTGTTAGCGTTTTGTGAAAAAACAGGCATACAACTTTGAGTGATAACCAAAATGCAAATAATAAGTTTCAAAATAATATTTTTCATACTTTTTTCCTCATATAAATTTCCATTATGTAAATTTAAATCCCATGCTAATTTGCATGGGATAGGTTAATGTACTAAAAATTAGTTATTAGGAGTTTTTGCGTTTTCAATCATTTTGTTTACATCCATAAGAATTTGTCCATCTGAAGATACAATAGGAAGTTTACCATCCCATTTGTTTATGTATTCCATAAGTAGTGTTTTATCAGAAAGTTCTTGGTTTTTAAGTTTATAAGCTTCAGCGTCAGCTCTAGCTTTAACAACTTCTTGTTCAGCTTCAACTTTTACACGAGCAAGATCTTGTTGTGCTTTAAGAGCATTTTGTTGAGCAGTTTGTTTTGCTTCAATAGCATTATTAAATTCTTCACTAAAGCTAAAATCAACTATATTAAGAATTTCAATATTTAATCCATATGGTTCAAGTTTATCTTGTAAACTATCTTTCATTTGAACACTAACAGAAGAACGTTCAGTTATTAATTCTTCAGCAGTGAATTTAGCAGTAACACCTTTAATACATTCATGAATTGCAGGTGTTACAATTGTTGATTCAAAATTAATACCTACATTTTTATAAAGGTTAGCAGAGTCTGTTTTATCAACTCTATAGTTTAAAACAATAGAACTAGTAACATTTTGTAGATCTTTTGAAGCACTAATTCCATCAGTTTGAGTTTTTAAAACTCTGTTGTCCATAATAACTATGTTTTGAATAAATGGAACTTTGAAATGCAAACCTTCTGTCAAAACAGTGTCACTAACTTTACCAAAAGTAGTTACAACACCTGTGTGACCAGCTCTAACTGTTGTAAATGAGCTAAATAATACAACAAGAACAGCAAGTATAATAACAACAATAGCAATAGTCTTACCTATATTACCTTTTTCATTCATTTTCATTTTAATAACATCTGACATAAAAATCCTCCTTAATTATCCTCTATTTCTTTAAGAGCCTTGATTTCTTCTTTATTTAATTTAATAACAGAGTCCTTAATAATTTTAATGTCATCACGGTGGTATGTATTAACAACATCATCTTTGCCTTCTAATTTAATTTTTAGCATACCTGTTATAACATTAGCTTCTTCAACATGTCCTTTACCATTAGCAGTCTCAACAAAAGCTCCTACTTTTGGAGTTATCTTAAGTAGTGAATCATAACTATTTTGTTCATATTTAAGACAACACATAAGTCTTCCACAAGTTCCAGAGATTTTAGTTGGATTTAAAGAAAGACCTTGTTCTTTTGCCATTTTTATAGATACAGGTTGAAACTCACCTAAAAAAGTTGAGCAGCATAAAGGTCTGCCACAAATTCCAAGTCCACCAACCATTTTAGCTTCATCTCTAACACCAATTTGTCTAAGTTCAATTCTAGTTCTAAAAACTGATGCAAGATCTTTTACAAGTTCTCTAAAATCAACTCTATTTTCACTTGAGAAATAAAATAAAAGTTTATTATTATCAAAAGTACATTCAACATCAATCAAATTCATGTTGAGTTTATGTTTTTTAATTTTTTGCTCACAAATAACAAAAGCATCTTGTTCTTTTTTCTTATTTTGTTTTACAACTTCAAGATCACTTTTTGTAGCAATTCTAATAACAGGTTTTAAAGTTGAAGTGATTTCGGAATCATCAATTTCTCTATTTGAGATAACAACTTTACCACATTCAATTCCTCTAACTGTTTCAACAATTACAAATTCATTTTCTTCAATCTTTAAATTAGCAGGAGAAAAATAATATATTTTACCAACTTCTTTAAATCTTACTCCAATAATTTCTACCATACGATCCTCCTTAGATCACTTTTTTAATCATAGCAGACATATAAGCTAACGTCAATGAGAAATTTGCGTTACTATTTAATTTAGCATTTGTTGTTGTGAAAATTTTATATATTTCATCAGATTGTCTTAAGGACAAAATTTTTGAAAGTTTTTCTGAGCCTTCTTTATAGCAACCAATAAGATTAGAATTTCCAATTCTTATTGTACAACTATCACGTATTATAGATAAAAATAAAGTAATTACATTTTTAAGCATTTCTTTATCATTATTTGTTTGATTAATAGCTTTAAAAAGCTTGTACTCGCTTACTTCACATAATGAATCAGTAATATCTTTAGCAATTTGCACAGCAGTTTTGAGTTTATCATCAAAAAGAAAATCTTTGCACATTCCAATATTTCCACCAAAAGCATTTATAGCATTTTGGATTTGGTTGCTATCAACATTATCTATTTTTGATAATGCTTCTTCACAATCTTCTTTTGTAACTTCAGAAGCAGCAAGAGAAATAACTCTTGATAAAATAGTAGGAATAAAAACAGCTTTTGAAGTAGCAGTAAAAATAAAATAAACATTCTTAGGAGTATCTTCAATTAATTTCAAAAATACGTTTTGAGCAAGAGGAGACATGCTATCACAATCAGGTATTATATAAACTTTTTTATCTCCTTCATTAGCAGAAATTCTGGAATCTATATTAAGACTTCTTAAGTTTTCAACAGAAAAAGCTTTGTTTGTTGAAGTTTTGATAATCCATTCAACATCAGGATGAGCATTATTATAAATCATTTTGCAGTTTTTACATTCTCCACAAGGAGATTTGTCTTGATTAGAACAAAGAATTTTGGCTGCCATATATTTTGCTATTTCTTTTTTTCCAAGTCCTTTT
Organism: Oscillospiraceae bacterium; assembly: GCA_965226565.1. Classification (GTDB taxonomy): domain Bacteria; phylum Bacillota; class Clostridia; order Oscillospirales; family Ruminococcaceae; genus SZUA-444. The sequence continues at coordinate 180,893 of CBDDDI010000004.1, read as the reverse complement.
AGTCCATATATTAAAAAAACTTGCCATAAACGTTCACAATCAATCATAGATGTAAGCGTATTTTTTATATTTTTATTGCCATAAATTTTAAAGCAATCGTTATTCATATTAAGTCCTTTTTTCTTTTTAGTGTACATGTATTCAATTATTAACTAAATACACAGTTATAATTTTAACACATTCACGTATAAAATACCATACTTTTTTAGAACATTAATAACATTTTTATCAATTACCTCGCCACTTACGACAATAGGAACACCTGGTGGACAAGCAACGACTATTTTTGAGCATATTCTATTTTCTGCTGCATCAGTAGCAATTTGTTCACTTGGCATAAAAGCAGCTTTTCTTAAAGCTAGTGATACTTTAGGTTCAGGAAATTTAAATTCTTGTTGTTTAATTTGTGTTTTAGGTTGTTTTATTTTATAAAGAACATTTTCAACTGTTTTAATTTCATCTTCTGTGTTTTTAGTAGAAAACATTAAAACAATGCTAATTTCATCAGAATATTCACATTCTATTTTATATTTTCTTAATTCATCAGCTAATTGATTTCCAGTAAGTCCAATATTTAAAGGAATTATTGTAATTTTTAATGGCTCATCAGAAATACATTTGTATCCGAATGATAATATGTTTTTTCTAAACTTTTTTAATAATGTAGTTAATTTTTTAAGATCTGTTTTAATATTTGTGTCTAAATAATTGTTACACTCATCTAAAGATGCTAATGTAAGATAAGATGGACTTGTTGAAGAGAATAAAGACATAGTTGTTTTAACATTGTTAGAAATGCTATCATCAACATTATTATTAATATGTAAATATGCTCCTCCAGTAAGCACTGGTAAAGTTTTGTGAGCTGAATCACAACACATATCAGCTCCAAGATAAATAGGATGTTTATTTTGTTCTAAAAAATTAAGATATGCACCATGAGCATTGTCAACAATAAGTAAAGTATTATTTTTATGACAAATTTCTGCAATAGATTTTATATCAGCCATTTCTCCTAAATAATTAGGAGAGGTGATATACACAGCAGAAGGTTTTCTATCACTATTTAATATTGCATTTTCAATGTCTTTTGGTAAGCATTTACCAGATGTCATATTCTTAGCATCTTTTGGATAAATCCATTTTACATCAGCATCAATGAGTATACAACCATTTATAAAAGCTTTATGAGCATTTCTTGGCGCTATAAAAAGTGGTCGTTTGTTATTTTCAGTTTTTGCTGCTAAAGAAAGCATTGTGTAAATACATGATGTTGATCCTTGAGTAGAATAAACACTCATTTTTGATCCAAATAATTTTGTAAGATTAGCTTCACTTTCTGCAATTACACCATTAGCTTCAAAAAGACTATCAGCACCTTTAATTTCTGTAATATCAAATTTTTCATAAAGCATTCCTTTTCCTTTGTGACCTGGCATATGTAATCTGATATAATTTTGTTCTTGATAGTTTTTAACGAAATTTGCTAATGGTGTTTTCATATAATCCTCCAGTAAAAATAATTTTATATAATATCTTTAAAAATAATATTGCATGTATTTAAAAATATTATTCTTAGCTCTATTTATAGTTCTAGAAACGGTAGAGACATTAACATTTAGTAATTTTGATATTTCTGTCATGTCCATTTGTTTGTAATAGTATAACACAATCATTTCTTTTTGTCTTGCAGAGAGTTGTTCTTCAATTACTTTTTTCAAAGCTTTTTTAGCACATTTAAGTTTTTCGTCATTGGTTTCAGATTTAATAAGCTTGTTGTACATATCTAGCATATATTTGTTGCTTTGGTTGAAATCAAGATTAAGTCTTCTACCCATAAAATCACACTACTTTCTCTTTACTTTCGAGCGAGTGAATGATTTCAGATATAGTCGAACTAAGTTCATATTTTTCTTGTTGTAAAATTTCTTTTCTTCTTCTTAGATTCTTAAGTTCCTCTGAATTAATATTTCCTTTCATTATTTTGCTTATTTCTTCGATTCGATGTTGTACTTTGGTATTAGCTTCTAAATACTGTCTTAGCAATTCTGTCATAGTATACCTCCATATCAAACATATGTTTGTTTTTTATAATTGAATGATAAATCAAAAAGCATATATTGTCAATATTAAACATACATCTTTACCGTTTATTTAATGTTCATTAATAAACTCTTAATAAATATTGCTTTAAAGTTAATAGTATGATAAAATAAATTTGTGTGATTGGAGGAGTTTTTTTGGAACAAAAGAAAATTGATAGAATTAATGAACTTGCTAGAAAATCTAGAGTTTCAAGTTTGTCACAACAAGAACTTGATGAACAAAAAATGTTAAGAGATGAATATAGAGCTGGTTTTAAAAGAAATCTTACAGGTCAATTAGAAAATATGACTATAGTTGAACCTGATGGTAAAAAAATAAAAGTTAAAGATCTCAAAAAATAAAATCTTTAACTTTTTATGAAATTTTATAGTAAACTATTGCTAACTATTTTTTTATTTGATATAATATCATGGTGATAGTTTGGAGAAGTCGCCTAGTCCGGTTTATGGCGCACGACTGGAACTCGTGTAAGGGTTAATAGCTCTTCGAGGGTTCGAATCCCTCCTTCTCCGCCATTTAACCGCTTAAACATTGTGTTTAAGCGGTTTTTCTTATACCTGAAATTTGTTTATACTTATTGCTACTTGCTTATAATTGATGTCAAATTGATGTCAAAAGGTAGTAAAAAATAAATAAAGGATTTTTAATATAAAATAATTTTAAAAAAGTATTCTCGATTTTGTTAGTCATATTTTTTGTTTCAATTATTATGTTTTTTGTGTGTTTATAAATTTTTTATTGCTATAAATAAATTAAGAAAGCATTATAATATTAAAGGATTACTAAAATATCACTCTTTAATTGTAAAAAAATTTAATATTTTGCTAATTGAATTTTAATGGTAAATAATGTATAATTAAGTAAAATAATTAAATATTTGGGAATGAGGAGTAAGACATTTATGTATCAACAAATGACAACAACAATTGAGAAATGTTCAAAAAGACCTTTGATTCAATTAAAAGCAGATAGGGAATTTTGGAAATGTTTAGTGTTATCAATAATTACATTAGGTATATATCAAATTTATTTATATGATAGTATTTCTAAGGATATAAACATTATCTCAGAGAAAAATGGTTTTAAAAAAACTGTGAGATATGCTTTAATATGCGTAGCTATTTTTTTACCTATAATGTTTTTTATATTAATTATAGGATTTGCTATAGCAAAAGAATGTGTTTATTACCAATATATTGGTAATTATGAAATGGTATTAGGTTTTGCAATGTTATATATTATTTTTTCAATAATTTTATCACTTGTTTGTAATGTTATTTTATTTATTTGGTTTCATAAAATTTCAAATAGAATTGGAAATGAAATTAGACGAAGAGGAATAGATTGTGAATTTTCAGCAAAAACATTTTGGCTGTGGTTTGTTTTAGGTAGTATGATTATTGTTGGACCTTTTGTATATATGAATAAGATGGTTAATAATATGAACAAATTAAACGAGAATTACAATATTAATGGCTAAGCATATGCAATATTACTATTTTAGTATTAAGAAACTAGGATGTTTTGACAATTGAAATTTTATGTAAAACATTGTATAATTAAGTAAATAATTAATACTTTTTTTGGATAGGAGTAGAATGTTTATGTATGAACAAATGACATCAACGATAGAAAGTGGTTCAAAAAGGCCTTTAGTTCAATTAAAAATAGATAGAGATTTTTGGACTAGTTTATTATTTACAATAGTTACATTTGGTTTTTATTCAGTGTATTTATATGATAGCGTTTCAAAAGATATAAATGTGATTTCAGAAAGAAATGGTTCTAAAAAAACCGTAAGATATGTTTTAATATTTTTGATTATGTTAATTACTGCAATACTTGTAATAGTAAATATGATGATTGGTATTTTAAAATTTACTGTTGAGTATGGATATGAAGAAAATATTGCAACATTATTAAGTACATTAATTTCATGTGTTATTTTTCCGTTTTTTATATCAATTATTATTACTTTTATTAGACTTATTTGGTTTCATAAAATTTCTGATAAAATTGGACGTCAAATAAAGGTGAGAGGAATAGATTGTGAATTTTCAGCAAAAACATTTTGGTTGTGGTTTGTTTTAGGTAGTATGATTATTGTTGGACCTTTTGTATATATGTATAAGATGATTGAGACTATGAATAAATTAAATCAACATTATAATATTAATGGTTAATATAAAAAGCTTACAACTTTTAAGTTGTAGGTTTTTTCTTTATATGGTATACTTGTACTGTAATATATTAAGGAGATAATTTTGTGAAATATTTTCTATTTGATCTTGATGGAACATTGACTGATCCTAAAGAAGGAATAACAAAATCAGTTGATTATGCTTTAAAAAGTTTTGGAATACAAACAAAGAATTTGGATGATTTATGTAAATTTATAGGTCCACCTTTGAAAAAATCTTTTTGTGAGTTTTATAATTTTTCAGATACTGATGCAGAAATTGCAATAAAAAAATATAGAGAATATTTTTCTGAAAAAGGTATTTATCAAAATTCTAAACACGATGGAATAGATAGAATGCTTAAAAAATTGCTTGAACAAGATAAAGTTTTAATTATAGCTACTTCAAAACCAACTGTATTTGCAATAAAAATACTTGAATATTTTAATATTTTAGATTATTTTGAATTTGTTGCAGGAAGTGAACTTGATGGAACTAGATGCAATAAATCAGAAGTTATTTTACATGCTCTTAAAGAAAATAACATAACAGATTTGTCTGATGTGATTATGATAGGTGATAGAAAACATGATATAATTGGAGCTAAAGAAGCCGGAATTAAATCTGTTGGAATTTTACATGGATATGGAGATTTAGAAGAGCTCCAAAAAGCAAAAGCTGATTACATTGTTGAAGATATAAATCAACTAGAATTGCTTTTAACAAAAGAAATATAAATATACATAAAAAAGACTACTTACAATAAAGTGAGTAGTCTTTTAATATTTATTAATATAATTACATCATTGGTGAGAATAGTTTCAAAACTTTACCTTTAAATCTTTTTATCCAAGGCATGTTATTATATGATTCAATAGTAATTTCTTTTGATTCATCAAGAAGTTTTTCAAATTCAGATTTAACTTCGTTAACACATTTTGATTTATACATAAAAACACTATTTTCAAAATGCAAATAAAAACTTCTGAAATCAAAATTTGTTGTTCCAACAATAGCAACTTCATCATCAGCAACAATGGTTTTTGCATGAATAAATCCAGGTATATACTCATAGATTTTGATACCTGATTTTAAAAGTGGAAGATAATTAGCTTGAGTAACAGCATGAACAAATGCTTTATCTGGAATATGAGGAGTTATTATTCTTATATCAATTCCACTTTCAGAAGCAAGTTTTAAAGCAGTAATCATTTCATTATCAAGTATTAAATAAGGTGTAGTAATATTTACATATCTTTTAGCATGATTAATCATATTCATATATGCAAGCTCACCTGTTAAATGTCCAGTCAAAGGACTATCACTAAATGGAATAACATATCCGTCTGTATTATAATGTTCAGTACTAAAATAAGATGTGAAATCTGGTTGTTCATCAAGATTCAAAAAATACCAGATTTGCAGAAACATTGTGGTTAATTTACTTACACCATCACCTTTTAGCATTACAGAGGAATCTTTCCAATGTCCAAATCTTTCAATTATGTTAATGTATTCATCAGCTAGATTTATGCCACCTGTAAATCCAACGTTTCCATCTATTATAGTAAGTTTTCGATGGTCACGATAATTTAAAAATGAATCTAGTGAGGCATGGAACGGATTAAAAACTTGAGTTTTTATACCGAATTTAGTAAGATATTTAGGATAATCTTTCTCAAGTAAAGAAATTGTTCCAAGGTCATCATATATAATTCTTACATCAACGCCTTCGCTAGCTTTTTTCTTTAATATTCCAAGAATAGTGTTCCACATTTCACCTTTTGCAATAATAAAATATTCAAGAAAAATAAATTTTTTAGCTTTTTTTAATTCTTCAAGAAAATGTTTATAAAAAATTTCTCCCGTAGCTAAAAATTTAGTTTTAGTGTTAACATATATATTACCTGCAGTAGTGTTACAAATATATTTTGCTTGCTTAGAAATATTAGTGTCTAATGCATCAATTTCTTCAAGAAGATAATCATCACATCTGTTATCGGAATTTTGTATCTGAAAAGTATTACTAAGCATTTTTATAATTCTTTTAGAAACTTTTTTTCTTCCGAAAATTAAATATAAAGGTGCACCAAAAATAGGCAAAATAAGCATAGGAATAATCCATGCTATTTTAAACGTAGGATTAGAGTCATCATTTACAATGGCTATAATAAGTCCTAACGAAAATAACAGCATGAGCAAATAGAAATATAAAAAGTTGTTTGTAAAAACAAGTATTGCAAGAAAAAGCAATACTAGTTGAAACAAAATAAAAAAACATATTATAGTTAATCTGCTTGAAAGAAACTTGAACAGTTTTTTCATGATTTTTTTCCTTTATAATCATTTATTGAGCTTGTGTATATTGATAAAATTGTCTCACACAAATTGTTTGAGTTTGAATTATCAACACTTTCACGTACTCTATCAGTAAATTCAGTAAAATCTGTTTTAGATAAATTTTTAAGATAAAGAATCTTTTCAGCCATTTCTTTGGCATCAGAATAAATAAATCCATTTACTCCATCGTCAATTTGGCTGCGATTAAATTCATCATTAATATAAAGAACAGGTAAACCAGATGCCATTGCTTCTAACATAGAAATAGAATGCATTTCTGAAAGTGAAGCAGTAATATAAAAGTCGCATGCTGAATAATAATGTGGCAATTCACTATGCGGAATTTTACCTGTGAAAATAATTTTGTCTTCTATTCCAAGTTCTTTTGAAAGTTCCTTAAGATTTTCTTCTTCAGGACCTCCACCAAAAATGATAAGTTTTATATCATCATATTCAGAAACAGTTTCTTTCCAATTTGATAATAACGTATCAATATTTTTTTCTTTTCCAAGTCTGCCACAAAAACATCCAACAAAATCATTTTCATTTATATTATATTTAATGCGGAAATTTTTAGATTGTTCCTTATCAACCATATGTGGTTTAAATATATCAAGTTCAGCAGTATTAGAAATAACGTAAACATCTTTGTTAAGTCCACGTTGTTTAAAAAATTCATCAACTTTTTTTGATGGACCAGTTACAGCAGATGCTTTTTTAGCAAGAAGTTTGAAATATTTATGTGAAGCATCTTTTACAATAGGAACAAATGGTTTTTTAGCAACATAATGAATGTAATCATCATACATTGTATGCAAAGTATAAATATATGGTACTTTTAACATTCTAGCAATATATGCACCTGAAAGTCCAATTCCAAATTCAGTATGAATATGAATGATATCAGGTTTGAATTTTTTTAATATTTTAAGTCTACTAAGGCTTACAGGAGATGAAAGACCATAATCATATATTTTTTTAGCAGTAATTGCCGGACATCTAAGCACTCCTTTTTCTATATAATTTTTTCTTGAAGAAGCATCCGCAGTTACAACTAAAACATGATGCCCCATCGCAGTTAGACCTTCTGTTAATATCTTAACGTGTGTAGCAACACCATTTACTTGTGGTAAATAAGTTTCTGAGAAAATAGCTATACGCAAAATATAGACCTCCTTTATTTATTATACATACTTATATTAGTTTACACCAATTATTTATTTTTTTCAATAAATATAGAATAAAATGTATTATTTTACAAATGAATATACTGGTATTAAAATTTTCAATGTCATTGTTTGAACAAATTGTTAAATATTAAAAATAGTCTTGACAATATATTTTGTTTTGATATATAATTAACGTAATATTTTATATTTTAATGCAATGATAGGGAATATTAATATCTGCGTTTTGTTTCAGAGAGTCGTTGTTTTCTGCGAAACGGCACAAAAACAGTTGTGAACTCACCCTTGAGCAGTTATACTGAACGTTATTTTTAACTATTAAGTATAAACGGATTTCCACCGATATAGGGAATAACATTTATAAATACTGCAGTATTTTAAGATGTGAAAAAGTGGTTGTATTTTTACAACAATTTGAGTGGTACCACGGACTGTTTATAGCTTCGTCTCTGTTTTTTTATAGAGATGGAGCTTTTTTAATTAGCATAGGACAAATTAATAGGAAGGTGAAATTATGGAAAAATTATGGTCAATTACAATAGGTGACTTGTTAAGTGAAATAGCAGTAAAATATCCAAACGCTGTAGCTGTGAAGTATACAGATAGAGATTACACTAGAACATGGAAAGAATTAAATGAAGAAGCTGAAAAAGTTGCAAAAGGACTCCTTTCTATTGGAATTACTAAAGGTGACCATGTTGCAATATGGGCAACAAATACACCAGAATGGATTATTACTTTGTTTGCAACAGCAAAAATTGGAGCAGTTTTGGTTACTGTTAATACTAATTATAAAGCATTTGAGCTTGAATATTTGTTAAAACAATCTGATACTAAGGCTCTTATTATGATGCAAGAAGGTTTTAAAGACGTTAATTACGTTGAGATTGTAAATACACTTTGTCCTAATTTGAAAAATAGCAAGCCTAATGAATATAGTGATGAAAAATTGCCTCATTTGAAATCTGTTATTTCAACAGGAGATAATACTCCAGACGGAATGTTTAGTTTTAATGATTTATATATTAAACCTTCTAAGGAAATTGAAGAATTGTATCAAAAGATTTCTAATTCTCTTGATCCTCAAGAAGTTATTAATATGCAATATACTTCAGGTACTACAGGTTTTCCAAAAGGTGTTATGCTTACACATTATAATATAGTAAACAATGCAAAAAGTCTTGGAGATAATATGAAGTTTACTAATGAAGATAAGCTTTGTATAGTTGTTCCGTTTTTTCATTGTTTTGGATTGGTTCTTGCTATAATGGCATGTTTGACTCATTCAACATCTATGGTTCCTGTTGATGCATTTAGTCCTGTTAAAGTTTTGGATGCTATTACTAAAGAAAAATGTACTGCATTCCATGGTGTTCCTACAATGTATATTGCTATGCTTGAACAGCCAACTTTTAAAAACTATGACTTTAAATATTTGAGAACAGGTATTATGGCTGGATCTCCTTGTCCTGTTAAAGTTATGGAACAAGTTGTTGAGCAAATGAATATGAAAGAAATTACAATAGTTTATGGTCAAACTGAAGCTTCTCCTGGTTGTACTCAAACTAATGTTGAAGATAGTTTGAAACATAGAGTTTCTACTGTTGGTAGAGGATTAAATGGAGTTGAAATTAAAATTATTAATCCTGAAACTGGTGAAATTTGTCCTAGCAATGTTCAAGGTGAGTTTTGTGTTAAAGGTTACAACATTATGCGTGGATATTATAAAATGGAAGAGGCTACTAAACAGGCTATTGATGAAGATGGCTGGTTGCATACTGGTGATTTAGCTGTTTGTGATGAAGATGGATATTACAAAATTACTGGACGAATTAAAGATATGATTATTCGTGGTGGTGAAAATATTTATCCTAAAGAAATTGAAGAATTTTTATACACTGTTGAAGAAGTTAAAGATGTGCAAGTTATTGGTGTTCCTAGCAAAATACTAGGAGAAGAAGTTATGGCTTGTATTGTATTAAAAGATGGTGTTAAAATTAATGAAGATGAAATAAAAGCCAAGGTTAAAGCGAATATGGCAAGACATAAAGTTCCTAGCTATGTTGTATTTGTAGATGATTTTCCTATGAATGCAGCAGGAAAAATTATGAAGTACAAAATGAGAGAATGGGCTATTGAACATTTAGATTTACAAGACGCAGAAAATATTGTTACGGCATAATTTATTAAGAAAGGAAGATATTATGAAATTTGCATTTTCAACACTTGGATGTCCTGACTGGAACTTTAATGAAATTATCACTACTGCAAAAGATTTAAATTTTGATGGAATAGAGATTAGAGGAATAGAAAAAGAAGTTTTTGTTCCTTTTGCAAAACCATTTAGACCAAATTATATAAAGAAAACAATAGAAAAATTGAAAAATACAAAAGTTCAAATATCACAATTAGCTACTGGTGTCTGTATAGGAGATTCATCACATATTGAATCTGCATATGGAGAAGCTATGGTTTATATTGATTTAGCAGAAAAACTTTCTGTGAAATACATAAGGATAATGATTACAAATAAGCCATTTCCAGAACCAGCAGAATTTGAGTCTGCTATTTATGCTATGCAAAGAATTTGTGATTATGCAAAAACTAAAGGAGTTACAGTACTTATAGAGACTAATGGTATACTTGCTAATTCTGATAAAATGAAAATTTTTATAGAAGAAGTTAATAGAGAAAATAGTGGTGTTTTATGGGACATACATCATCCTTATAGATTCTTTAAAGAAACAGCTGAGTATACATATAATAATATTCATAAATATGTAAAATATGTCCATATAAAAGATAGCGTTATTGAAGATGATGAAGTGAAATATAAAATTACAGGAGAAGGAGATGTTCCTGTGATGCAAGTTTTAGAGATTCTAAATAAAAATAACTTTGAAGGATTTGTGACATTAGAATGGGTTAAAAGATGGAAACCAAATTTACTTGAGCCAGGTATAGTATTTTCTCATTTTGCTGATTTGATTAACAAACTGAATAAATAATATATAGTAATAAAAACACTCTAAACAAGGGTGTTTTTTATGTTGAATTTATAAATGTATAAGTGTAAAATAGTATTAATTACATGAGTTGTTTAAATTAATTGTAGTTATTACAAATTCTTTACAAATAGTTGCATTTGCTTGACAAAATCATTGATTCAATTGACAATAGTTGAAGAAATTGATATTATTAAGTTGAAGTATAGGCTATAAATTTAGATAAAAAATTTAACAGGAGGTAATGTATGGTAAATACAAATGATCTTTGTATGGGTTGTATGAATCTTGTTGATTCAAACAGTAATGTTTGCCCTATATGTGGTTATAAATTTGAGACACCATATTTGCCGTCATATCTTGCTCCAAAGACAATTTTAAATGATAGATATATCGTTGGGAAAATATTAAGTCACAATGGTGAAAGAGCAATTTATTTAGGTTATGATAAAGTAACTGACACAAAAGTAAAGATAACAGAATTTTTTCCAGATACTTTGTGTAGTAGAGTTAAAGACAATCCAGATGTAAATATATCACCAAACAAACTTGTTTTATACAAAAATCTTCTTTCTGAATTTAATGAACTTAACAAGTCATTGTCCAAAATGAGAACATTAGCTCATGTTAATGCTATTGTTGAGTATTTTTCAGAAAATAATACATCATACGGTGTTTTTGTTTATGAAGAAGCTAGAACACTTGGAGAATACATAAAAGAAAAAGGTGGAGAACTTTCTTGGGCTGATACAAAAGTTTTATTTGCGCCTCTTTTTACAACTTTAAGTATTATTCATAATTCTGGAGTAATTCATAGAGGAATAAGTCTTGATACAATTATAGTTAATCAAAAAGATGAAATTATTCTTACTGATTTTTGTACACAGGCTGCACGAAGCTCTAAGTCAGAAATTGCGCCAGAAATTCATGCAGGATTTGCTGCTCCAGAACAATATTCATCAAATAGATGGCTTGGAAAAGGAACTGATATTTTTGCTATGGCAGCAGTTCTTTATAGAGCATTAACAGGAAGTATGCCAACTCAATCGTTAAGTAGAATTGGTAATGATAATTTACTTCCTCCATATAAACTTAATATTAATGTGCCTAAAAAGGTGTCTGATGTTATAATGGAAGGTCTTGTGCTTGATGAAGATAAAAGAATAAGCACTATGACTCAGTTTGTTACAAAACTATTTGAAGAAACAAATTCTATTAGTAGTTCTAGAGAAAATACAACTACAATTATTATTCCAAAACAAAATGTGAAACAAGTTGTTCCAACTGAAGATGAATTATCTGAAAGTAATGAATCTGAAAAGAAAACTAAACTTGGAAGTACTAAAATATTTACATATGTACTTTTTGGAATATTGATTCTTGCAACACTTGTAATTTTGGTTGTGTTTATGCTTGATAGTTTTGGGAATAATGAGGATAGAAATGTAGATGCTACTAAGCATGAACAATCTTCAATAAATTCTGAATCAAAAGAAGAAACTTCTATTATTGAAAGTAGTGTAGCTAAGGATTCTTCATTAATAGATGAGTTTAAGCCACATGTAGTTCCAAATTTAGTAGGAATCTCTTTTGATACTTTAGAACCTTCGATTCATAAGAATTTTAAAATTATAGTTAAAAATGAATATAGCCAAAACGAAACAAAAGAAGGCATTATTCTTTCTCAAGATATTGATGAAGGAACAAGAGTAGAAGATGGTCATGAAATTACAATTGTTGTAAGTAAAGGACCAAGATATGTAGAAATACCTGATTTTTATGGTTATACAAAAGAAGATTATATTGATCAATTAGGTTCAATTAAATATATAATTGAAGAAATTGATAAAGATTCTGATCAGTTTGAAGATGGAATGGTTTGTGATACATTACCTGCAGTTCAGCAAAAAGTAGATGTATCAAAAGATACTGTAACAGTATATGTACAAAAATCTTCAAGAATAAAATGGCCATTTTAATTAAAAATATTGTTAATTTATGCACTTTCTCTTTTTATATTAGAGAAAGTGCTTTAATAATCAAAAAAATATTAATAGTTTGTAAAAAATAATTTATAATAATATGATTTTGCTTTAAATATTTGTAAATTGTTAAAAGTAGACTGTTATTGACACGGTTTCTTGTATATGATAGACTTATAATATATGATTGTGATAATAATAATTATGTTTATATAATGGAGGAAGAACTATGGCAAAATCAATTGGTATTTTAACAAGTGGAGGAGACGCTCCTGGTATGAATGCTGCAGTAAGAGCAGTTGCTAGAGCAGCTATCAGAAAAGGCATGAAAGTTTATGGAATTCGTCGTGGTTACAATGGTCTTATTAATGGTGATATGTATGAAATGAACGAAAGAAGCGTTTCAGATATTATTCAACGTGGTGGAACAGTTTTATACACTGCTCGTTGTACTGAATTTAGATACGAAGAAGGTATTTTAAAAGGTAAACAACGTTGTATAGATGCTGGACTTGATGGAATTGTTGTTATTGGTGGTGACGGTTCATTTAGAGGTGCAGCTGATTTATCTGCAGTTGGAATTCCTTGTGTTGGTTTGCCAGGAACAATTGATAATGATATAAATTGTACTGAGTATACAATTGGTTATGATACTGCTATGAATACAGCAATGGAAATGGTGGATAAAATTCGTGATACTGCTCAATCTCATGATAGATGTAGTGTTGTAGAAGTTATGGGTAGAAACGCTGGATATATTGCTGTTAATACAGGAGTTGCTTGTGGTGCTACTGCAATAATAACAACAGAAGTTGTTTATAATATAGATGATATTGTTAAGAAAATTCTTGATACAAGAAAAACAGGTAAACAACATTTTATAATTGTAGTTTCTGAAGGTGTTGGAAATTCTGAACAAATTGCAAAAGAAATTGAAGAAAAAACAGGAATTGAATCAAGAGCTACTATTTTAGGACATGTTCAACGTGGTGGTTCTCCAACAGTAAGAGACAGAGTAGTGGCTACAGAAATGGGTTATTATGCTGTAGAACTTCTTGAAAAAGGTATTGGTAATAGAGTTGTTGGAATGCAAAACGGAAGAATTCTTGATTTTGATATCCAAGAAGCTTTATCTATGAAAAAACCTTTTGATAAGGAATTATATGATATTGCTGATGCAATTTCAATCTAAATTCGGTTAAATTTTATATTTAGCATACAGAGTAGAAGACTGTGCGTAAAGTGTCAGATGGACGGGGAGTTGCTATCTGAACGAAAATCTTATGATTGCGATACAGTTTTCGCATCCCGCTGATGCATGTAGGAGCCTTTTTATAATACTCCAATCTATGCAAAACAGCGCGACTAAAAGCAGTTTTACATAGATTTTGTGTAAAGCTAGTACACTATGGAGGTTTATAATGAAAGGCTTTTTATCTTTATTCGTAGATTCCGCAAAGGAATTAAAAAACATTAGAACAATTACAACAACAGGATTATTAATGGCATTTTCTATAGCGTTAAGAGGATTTGCAATACAAATAACTCCTGATGTTAGAATCACTTTTTCTTTTGTTGCAATAGCTATAATAGCAATGTTATTTGGACCTGTTGTTGCTGGTATGGCAGGTTTTGGAACAGATTTAATTGGATTTTTATTTGATAAAACAGGTAATGCTTATTATCCACCATTAGCTTTAGTGGCAATATTGTCAGGTGTGATTTATGGTATATTTTTATACAGAAAAGATATTACTCAAAAGTCAATAATAATTAGATCAGTTATTTCAAAGACATTAGTTACAGTAGTTTGTAGCATGATTTTAAACTCTATTTTGATTTATACAGCATTTGTAAATACAGATTTCGTTTTTAATTCTAGTAATATTCATCATTTTATGGTTTGGGTGTCACCAAGAATTATTAAAAATATAATAATGCTTCCTATTTCAATATTCTTGTTATCTATTACATTGCCTGTTGTGTATCAAATATACAACAAAATAGCTGTGACATATAGAAAGAAAAAAGTATAATTAATAATATAAATATTTTTAGAAAGAAGGCATTTGTGTTGAACAAAATAGGTTTTATAGGTACAGGAAATATGGGAACTGCTATTATAAAAGGAATTTTGAATTCTGATTTTAATGATAAGGTTTCAGTTTTTGCTACTGATGTTGATAAAAATAAACTTGAGCAAATTTCAAAATTAGGTGTTACTGCTTTTGATAATGTTAAAGAAATTTGTGAAAATTGTAAGTACATATTTTTAGCGATAAAACCTCAGATGTTTGATGAATTGCTTGATGATATTGCTGATTTTGTTACTGAAGATACTGTGCTTATTTCTATTGCTGCTGGTATTACTGATGAATATATTAGAAGTAAAAGTATAAATAATGCAAAAGTTATTCTTGTTATGCCAAATACTCCATTGCTTCTTGGAGAAGGTGCTACTGCACTTTCTAAAAATGATACAGTTACAAATGAAGAATTTGAGCTTGTTTGTAATATTTTTGATTCATGTGGTAAAACAGCTGTTATAGATAAATCACAAATGAAAGAGATTATTGCAATTAATGGCAGCAGTCCAGCTTTTGTATATTTATTTGCAAAAGGCTTTGTTGAGTATGCTAAAAGTGAGAATATTGATGAAGATGTTGCAAAAGAATTGTTTGCACAAACTTTAATTGGTTCAGCAAAAATGATAACTGACTCTGGATTTTCAATCGATGAACTTATTAAAATGGTTTCTTCACCAGGAGGTACAACTTTAGAAGGTCTTGAAGAATTTTATAAAGCGGATCTTACAGGAATTGTGAATAAAGCTTGTTCTTCTTGTACAAAAAGAGCTTATGAGCTTTCAAAATAATATTGTGTTATAGAATTTTAGATTATAAATATAGTAATATTAATTTTCGTCTTTGCATATTAATTAAAATAAATTGATATGTAAAGGACGAAAATATTATGGAAAGAAAAAATACTAAGAGTAATTTTATTGAGAAAAATAGTTTTTTTATTTTGGTAATTGGTTTGATGATAGGTGGAGTAATTATTGGCACATTAGCTTTTTGTGGAATGGACAAGATATTGACATCTAATATTTCTTTTGTTACAAAAAGTTTTATGAGCTTAAGAGCTGATCAATCTGCAACTGAAGTTTTTTTACAAACACTAATGAAATCTGTTGGACAACTATTTTTTGTGTTTTTACTTGGCTTTTGGGCAGTTGCACAGCCAATTGAATTTTTTATTCCACTCTTTAATGGACTTGGGCTTGGCTCAACTTTTGCACAAATTTTTGCTCTTGAAGGAGTAAAAGCATTTGGTGTAATATCTTTATTAATTTTGCCTTATGTGCTAATTAGTACATTTGCTTTGGTTATAGCTATAAGAGAATCAATTAGGTTATCAAATATTCTTTTTAAGAATTTAATTACTACTAATAAAAACATTATAATGAGACAAACAACAAAACTATATTGTCAGAAATTTTTGGTGCTGTTTATAATAATGGTGATCGCTTCAATTGTTGATGGAATTTGTGCGTTGTTGTTCTCAGGTGTTTTGTAAAAAATAAGGAGAACATATGCTGAAGTTTAAATTAATAGATTATAACAAAGAAGGAAAAGGTGTTAGTAAAAACGAAGTTACAACTAAACCTAAACTTTTTATAAGACGTTTTTTGAATTCATTTTGGAATTTGGTTTTATTAAATATATTGTATGTAATTTGTTGTATTCCTGTTATTACTATTGGTCCCGCGACTGCAGCTATGACTCAGATTGTTAAAAATTATGGTATGTCATATCCGGTGTTTATGTTTACTGATTTTTTTGAAGCTTTTAAAGAAAATTTCAAAAAAGGTGTCTTGCTTACAATAATAGATATTTTAGCAGGAGTTTTATTTTATCTTTCTGCTAGATTTTATTATGCTAATATGAAAGAAAATAAAATTTATTTAGGAGTTTTTATTTTAGTTTTGTGTGTAGGTGTTTTAGTGTTTATGATGCACTTTTATATATATCCAATGCTTGTTTCTGTGAATTTGAAATTTAAAGAAATAATTAAAAATTCATTTATACTAACTATTGTTGAACTCAAAGCGAATCTTATTGTATTGTCTGTTTTTGCTTTATTTATAGCTTTAATTGTAATGTTTTTTCCATATACAGCTTTTTTTATTTTGTTTTTACCTTTTACTTGTGTTAGTTTTATTTCATGCTATATTATATATCCAAAAATTCAAAAACATGTTATTGATCCGCATAATAAAGATGAAGAATAATAGTGTTAAAATTAGTGTATAACTATTATTAAATTGCTTGACTTATTTTATAATTTTGATATAATAATGATATAATTAGCGTTGAAGGAACAAGCTGATTTTAAAACAGTTTAGAGAGAAAACGGTTGGTGAAAGTTTTTCTGTTTTGTTTCAGTAGCTACTCCTGAGCTTTTGATGAAAGTCAAACGTATTTCTTGCGTTAAAAGATTTCGAGTGGCAAGTATTTTTTTACTTGCAATTTGGGTGGTACCACGAATGCTTCGTCCCAATATTGGGCGTGGCTTTTTTTATTGCATTTTTTAATTTTAAAGGAGAAGTTTAAGTATGAAATGGATGGGTTTAAACGAACTAAGAGAAGCATTTTTATCATTTTTTGAAAGCAAATCACATACGAGAGTTAACAGTTATTCACTTGTTCCACAAGGAGATAAGAGTTTACTTTTAATAAATTCAGGAATGGCGCCTTTGAAGCCATATTTTATGGGAACACAAGTTCCTCCAAATGTTAGATTAACATCATGTCAAAAATGTATAAGAACTCCTGATATTGAGATGGTAGGTAAAACAGCAAGACACGGGACTTATTTTGAGATGCTTGGTAATTTTTCTTTTGGAGATTATTTTAAAACAGAGGTAATTGAATGGGGATGGGAGTTTTTGACTAAAACTCTTGAGATTCCAGCTGATAGATTATGGGTTACAATTTATGAAGAAGATGATGAAGCTGAAGAAATTTGGGTGAATAGAATAGGTGTTCCAAAAGAAAGAGTTATAAGACTTGGCAAATCTGAAAATTTTTGGGAACATGGTTCTGGACCTTGTGGACCATGTAGTGAGATACATTTTGATAGAGGTCAAGAATACGGACCATTTGAAAATTTTGAACAAGCAAGTGATTGTGACAGAATTATTGAAATATGGAATTTAGTATTTTCACAATTTATTAGTGATGGAAATGGTAATTATACTGATGCTATACACAAAAACATTGATACAGGAATGGGACTTGAACGTTTGGCTTGTGTTATGCAAAATGTAGGTAATTTATTTGAAGTTGATACTGTTCAAAAAATAATGAAACATGTTACTGAATTTGCTAAAGTAGAATATAAAAAAGATCAAAAAACTGATGTTGCATTAAGAGTTATTACTGATCATATTAGAAGTACTACTTTTATGGTTGGTGATGGAGTTTTGCCATCAAATGTTGGAAGAGGTTATGTTTTAAGAAGATTGTTAAGACGTGCTGCTAGATATGGTAGACTTCTTGGAATTACTGAGCCATTCTTATTTAAAGTTTGTGATACTGTTATTAATGAAAATAAATCTGCTTATCCTGAACTTGAAGAAAAAGCTGAATATATTAAAAAAGTTATTAGAATTGAAGAAGAGAATTTCGCAAAAACAATTGATAAAGGTATTGATTTGTTAACTTCAATGATTGATACAATTAATAAAGATGACAACAAAAAAGTTTTATCTGGTGAAGATGCTTTTAAACTTAATGATACTTTTGGATTTCCAATTGATTTGACAATTGAGATTGCTAAAGAAAATGGAATTGAAGTTGATGAAAAACGTTTTAATGAATTGCTTTTAAAACAAAAAGAAACTGCTAGAAAAGATAGAAATTCAAAATCAGGTTCATCATGGAGTGAAAGTGATTTGGATGTTGCTAATTTGCAATCAACTAAGTTTATAGGTTATAATAAATTTGAAGATAATGTAAATATAACTGGTATGTTCGTTAATTCAGAAAAAGTTGAGCAAATTTCTGAAGGAGAAGATGCAGTAATTATACTTGATAAAACTCCTTTTTACGCTGAAAGTGGTGGACAAATTGGAGATGTTGGTACAATAACTTGTGGAGAAAGTGTATTTTTTGTAAAGGATACGAAAAAGCTTCAAAGTGGACAGTTTATTCATATAGGTAATGTTTCTGTTGGAGAATTTGCTGTAAATACAGAAGTTTGTGCTAAAGTTGATAAAGATGTTAGAACTGCTACAATGAGAAATCATACTTGTGCACATTTGTTACAATCAGCACTTCGTCAAGTTTTAGGAGATCACGTTCATCAAGCTGGTCAACTTGTTGATTCAAACAGATGCAGATTTGATTTTAATCATTTTAGCGCTATGAAAACAAAAGAAATTGCTAAAGTTGAAAGTATTGTTAATCAATATATTTTAAATGCTTTAGAAGTTTCAAATGAAGAAATGCCTATTGAAGAAGCTAAAAAATTAGGTGCTTTGGCTTTGTTTGGTGAAAAATATGGTGATGTTGTTCGTGTTGTTGATATAAAATCAGCTTCTGTTGAATTTTGTGGCGGAACACATGTTGATAACACTTCTAAAATTGGATTGTTTAAAATTATTTCTGAAAGTTCAGTTGCTGCTGGAGTTAGAAGAATTGAAGCTGTTACAGGTGCAGGTGTTCTTGAATTAATAAATAATAAAACAGATATGATTAACAAAGCTGCTAATGTTTTGAAACTTGCTAATCCTAATGAGATTGTTGCTAAATGTACTTCTATATCTGATAATGTTAAAAAGCTTGAAAAAGATATAGAAGAACTTAATTCAGAAATTGCTTCATTAAGAGTTGATGGAATTTTTGAAAGTGCTATTGAAATAAAAGGTGTTAGAATTGTATCTGCATATTTTAATCCTATTAAAACTGAAGTTTTAAGAAGTATGGGAGAAAAAATTAAAGAAAAATCTCCTAATACTATTGCTGTTTTTGCTGGTGTTAATGGTGCTTCTGGTAGTTTTGTTGTATCATGTGGTAAAGAGGCTATTAAAATAGGATGCCATGCTGGAAATATTGCTAAACAAGTTTCTGCTTTAACTGGTGGAAAAGGTGGTGGACGTCCTGATAACGCTATGGCTGGTATAATTGATAAGACTAAGATAGACGAGGCTTTATCAGCTGTGAAAGATATTGTTTCTAATATGATTAAGGAGTAATAATATGGATTGTGTTTTTTGTAAAATTATAAATGGAGAAATTCCTAGTAAAAAAGTTTATGAAGATGATATGGTTTATGCTTTTGAGGATATAAATCCTACAGCTCCAATTCACTATTTGTTTATACCAAAAAAGCATATTTCTTCTGCTTTAGAAGTTGATGCTGAAAATTCTAAATATATAGCACATATTTATGAAGTTATTGCTAAGGTTGCAAAAGATAAAAATTTAGACAGTTTTAGAGTTGTAAATAACTGTGGAGAAAGTGCTGGACAAACAGTTTTTCATATTCATTTTCATCTTCTTGCAGGAAGAGAATTGCAATGGCCAGCAGGTTAATACAGTGGATTTAGTTAAAGAGAGGTTATATTTATGCAAAAATTTTATGAACTAGAAGTAGCAGGTTTAAAAAGAAAGCTTCCATTATGTCCTATTAATGAAGATTTATATATTGCAGCTTTTGTTATGTTTTCTGATGTTGAACTTACTGTAGCTTGTGCTACTGAACTTGTTAAAAAATTGCCAGAATGTGATGCTATTATAACAGCAGAATCAAAAGGTATTCCTTTAGCTTTTGAAATGGCACGTCAAATGAATAAGAAATATTTTGTTGCTAGAAAATCTATAAAAGCTTATATGACATCGCCAATTTCTGTTAGTGTTCATTCGATTACTACAGCAGGTTCTCAAACTTTATATCTTGATAAAAATGAAGCAAATTATCTTAAAGGAAAAAGAGTGGTTATTGTTGACGATGTTATTAGTACTGGTGAATCAATTTCAGCAGTTGAAAAGCTTTTGAAAGAAGCTGAAGCTAATATTGTTGCGACATCTGCAGTTTTGGCTGAAGGTGATGCTGCTGACAGAAAAGATATAATATTTTTAGAAAAACTTCCACTATTTTTCAACAAATAAACGACAAAAAGGATGAATTATTATGACGCGAAAGATAGCTTATGTAGGATTTCCCTATATGATTGCATTGTTTTTTGCGTCATTTTTATCTGTAAAAATAAATTTTGTTTTAGCCGGAATTTTAGGTATAATCTTAATAATTTCTATTGTAAGAAAATCTAAAATCCAAGTTTATGTTATAATAATTTCAGCTATAATTGCATTATTTTATAATTGCTTTTATACAATGTTTTATTATAATAAGCTTTTGAAATATGATGAAGTTACAACAGAAATTTCAGCAGTTGTTTTGGATGCAAATCAAACATCTAAAAAAGGTGTTTATTATGATCTTGAATGGAAAAATAAAAAATTATTTAATCCTAAAGTAAAAATGTATTCAAGAAATGGTGTATATAAAAAGAATGATGAAATAAAAACTAAAGTTAAATTTTCTATTCCAAAAGATACTATTAAGTTTGATACATTTAAGTATAATAAATCAAAAGGAATTTATCTTAGTTCTTTGGAATGTGGAAAAGGACAAGTTATTAAAACACATAAAAGACCTATAATTACAGCTATAGAAAACTATAGTAATTACATATATGGAGTTATTACAAAAACATTGCCAGGCGATGAAGGTGGATTTTTAGGAGCAATGCTTTGTGGAGACAAATCAGAATTAAGTTCAGAATCTGAAACGAATTTGTATAAAGCTGGACTTGGACATATGATTGCAGTTTCTGGAACTCATTTAATGATTGTAGTTGGAATTCTTTTATTGATTTTAAGATTATTCAAAACAAGTAAACGTTTTAATTTTATTATTACAGAAATTTTTATAATAGCATTTGTATTATTTACTGGCATGCCAGTTTCTGTTGTTAGAGCAGCAATAATGATTACAATACTTATGTTTGGAAAAATAATATATAGAACATCAGATCCAATGAGTGCTATAGCTTTTTCTGGAATAATATTAACTTTAGGTAATCCTTACTCAATATCTAATCCTTCATTTTGTTTGTCTTTTTCAGCAGTTTTTGCAGTTGCAGTTGTAGCACCATATTTTATCAGTTATTTAAAACTGGATGGAAGATTCAAAAAAACAAAAGTAACATTATTAACCTCAATTTGTGTAACAATTTTTATTTTTCCATTCTGCACAATGTATTTTGATTATGCATCTATAATTTGTCCAATATCAAATTTGCTTTTAGCTCCATTTTGTATATTGGCATTAGTTTGTGGTGTAATAATTGCATTTACTGGAGGTATATTTGTTATTGCGAAACCTTTGTTGCTTATTTCTGGTATAGCTTTAAAAATTGTGCTAGTTGCATCAAAATGGCTTATCAAAATACCGTTTGCATATGTAATAACAAATGTGAAATATATTGAAATTGTGTTTGTGTTGTCATTTGCTTTTTTAGTTTTTATGTTTGTGAAATTTAAATCTAAAAAAGCTATGTTTTGTTCTGGATTATCCTGTATTTTGGTAATAATAATTATATTTTTTATTAATTTTATGCAAAATAAAGATATATTAAAAATTAATATAGTTTATAATAAGAATAATTGTGCATTGGTATTGAATAAATACTCTCAAACTTGTATAATAGATGTTAATGGTGCTGGAAAATGTGCCAGTGTTGTTGATGATATTATTTCTGAACAAGATGCTAAAAAAATAGATGGTTTGGTGCTACTTAATAAACCTCAAAAAGCTTTAGCACAATATATAAATGAAATTAATCCAAATATAAACAATATATTTTTAGATGATAGTTGTAAGACGATTACTAACAAAGATATTAATTATTATTTTTTAAAGCAAAATCCTAAAATATTATTAAATAATTGTTGTGTTAATTGTAATGAAAATATAATTGATTTGAAATTTGATGAATTTGATTTTGGTATTGTTAAAGAAGATAATAATGATAATTTTGAGTTAATAATGAAAATTATTGATGATAAAATAGAATTGACTGATAGCTTTGGTAATGTTTATAAATTTGATGAAGATGAGAATGCTGTAATAGAAATAAAAGCAAAACGTAATGGAGATTTTGTGGTAAGGAGACGATTTTAATGCCTGTAGTAAATGATACAAATCTTGCAAAATTAATTAGATCAGGAGAAATTTCGTCTTTATATTTCTTTTATGGTAAAGATATTGCTACTATTGGAGCATATGCAAAAAAATTAAGTTCAAAACTTGTTAGAAAAGATGATGAAACATATAATTTGCATAAATTTAATGGAAAAAATTTAGATATTTCTGAGCTGGATGATTTGTGTGAATCATTACCTATGTTTTCAGATAGAATGTGTATTATGATTAATGATTTGGATTTTGATAATTTAAATGATAAAGATTATAAATACATTTGTGAAGTTTTTTCTAGGTTGCAAGAAAGCACAACTGTAATTGTTTACATAACAGGTATAAATATTTATAATAAAAGAAACGTGTTGAAAACTAAAAATAAAAAGTTTATAACATTTTGTTCAAAGTATGGTGTTGTATGTGAATTTGATGAGAAAAAACCAGCTGAACTTTCAAAATATATTATGTCAAAAGTTAGTTCAAAAGGTTCTTCTATTTCTAAACAAAATGCTGAATATATTGCTTCATTATGTTTAAGCAATTTGATGATGATTAATAATGAAGTGGACAAGCTTTGTGATTATGCTAAAACATCAGAAATAACAAAACAGATAATAGATCTTCTTGTTTCAAAACAGCTGGATACAAATTCGTTTGCTTTAGCAAAAGCTGTTGCAAAATTTGATGCTAAAAATTCTATGAGACTTTTGGACGAATTATATGCTCAGCAAACTGAAAGTATTGCTATTTTATCAGCAATTTCTATGTCTTTTTTGGATTTGTATAAAGCCAGAATTGCTATAAATGAAGGTGTTTCACAATCTCAAGTTGTTGATGATTTTTATAATAAATCTCGTTCATTTGTAGTTTCAAATGCTTTTAGAGATTGCAGAAATATTAGTGTTCAAAGATTAAGACAGTGTATAGAAATTTTATCTGATACTGATGTGGATTTGAAATCATCAAATATAGATGGAAGACTTCTTATTGAAAAAGCTATACATTCTATGTTGGTTAATTAAAGGAGCAAAAATTGATAAATTTAAAGCAAGCAATTATTGTTGAAGGTAAATATGATAAAATAAAATTATCATCTTTTATAAATAGTGTAATAATAACTACTAATGGTTTTTCTTTGTTTAAAGATAAAGAAAAATGCGAAATTATACGTTATTATGCAAAAAATACTGGAATTATTATTTTGACTGATTCAGATACTGCTGGATTTAAAATAAGAAATCATATAAAAAGTGTTGTTAATAAAGGCAAAGTAACTAATGTTTATATTCCTGATGTATTTGGAAAAGAAAAGAGAAAACAAATAGCGTCGAAAGAAGGTAAAATTGGAGTTGAAGGAATAAGCAAAAAAATTCTTTTAGATGCATTTGAAAAAGCTGGAGTTTTATGTGAAGATGCTCCTAAAAAAGAAGAAAATATGATTTCACGTTTAGATTTTTATGATTATGGATTTTCTGGAAGAGCTGATAGTAGTAAAAAAAGAAAAGAGTTGTTGTCTTATTTAGGACTTCCTGAATTATTGACAACTACAGGCATTTTGGAAATAATAAATTCAATGATGACAAAATCAGAATTTGAGAATGTTGTTGAAAAGTTGAATTCACAACAAAAAGGAGAGTAGTTTAATTTGGTTTTTTCTAGTTTAACATTTTTATTCTTTTTTTTGCCAATAGTTCTGCTTACATATTTTGCAGTACCAATGAAAGCAAAAAATATAATTATACTAATTTCAAGTTTGTTTTTTTACGCATGGGGAGAACCTTTTTATATATTAATAATGTTATTTTCTACTGTGTTGGATTACACAATAGGTAGATTAATGGATAAATTTGATGATAAGCCAAAACAAAGAACGTTGTTTTTGATCTTATCAGTGGTAATGAATTTAGGATTATTGTCAGTGTTTAAATATGGTTCATTTTTCATTACAAATATAAATAGCATTTTTGGAGCAAATATTTTTGATCCAGAACTTGCATTGCCAATAGGAATTTCTTTTTATACGTTCCAAAGTATGTCATATACAATAGATTTGTATATGAGAAATATAAAAGTTCAGAAAAATATTATATCATTTGCATCATATGTAACATTGTTTCCACAAATTGTTGCTGGACCAATTGTTAGATATAAAGATGTTGCAAATGAAATTGATAGTAGAATTATAAACACAACTAAAGTTGCTGAAGGCATTGGAATGTTTGTAAAAGGTCTTGGTAAAAAAGTAATTTTAGCAAATAATATTGGGATTGTTTGGACTCAAATTAAAGCTATGGATTATGCAGAAATTCCTGTGCTTACTGCATGGATTGGAATTATTGCATTTGCATTTCAAATTTATTATGATTTTTCAGGATATTCTGATATGGCAGTCGGGCTTGGTAAAATGTTAGGATTTAATTTTCCTGAAAACTTTAATTATCCTTATGTTTCAAAAAGCATCTCTGAGTTTTGGAGAAGATGGCATATGACTTTGGGATCATGGTTTCGTTCATATGTGTATATTCCGTTAGGTGGAAATAGAGTAAGTAATCTTAAAACATTAAGGAATCTATTAATTGTATGGACATTAACAGGTTTCTGGCATGGTGCAAGTTGGAATTTTGTTATTTGGGGTTTGTATTTTGGAGTTTTAATAGTATTAGAACGTTTTGTATTAAAAAAAGTTATGGAGAAAATTCCAAAAATACTATTACAAATTTATACCTTTGTTTTAGTTTTAATAGGATGGGTGTTCTTTGATATAGAAGGTTTAGCTAATGCTAAAAATTATTTAGGCGCTATGTTTGGTTCAACAGGAATATTTGTTGATAAAACAACAACATATATATTTATGAGCAATGCTTTGTTGTTTATTATTTGTATTATAGGCTCAACTGAGATAGTTAAAAAAGTATATAATAAATTGATTTCTTTAAAAGGTAATGTAATTCAATATGCAGTACCAATATTTCAATTTGTTATTTTAATAATATGCACAACTTATCTTGTTGACGCAACATATAATCCATTTTTGTATTTTAGATTTTAAAAGGAGAGGTTATGAAAACATATACTAAAATTATTACTATCATTATATTTTTTGTTTTTATCACTTCAATGCCAATTCAATTAATTATAAGTAAGAAAAAAGAATTTTCTGAAGCTGAAAATAGAAATTTAGCAAAGTTGCCTGAGTTTAGTTTTGATTCTGTAATGGACAGGTCTTATATGAAAGGATTAGATAATTATATTTCTGATCATTTTATTGCAAGGCCTAATTGGATTGGTCTTAAAACAACTTTAGAGCTTAGTACTGGAAAAAGAGAAATAAATAATGTTTTTATTACTAAGAATAGATTGATGGATAGATTTGGTGATCCAAATTATATAGAAGTTAGTAAAAGTATTGATGCTATAAATCATTTTGCCAAAGTTGTAAATAAAGAGGTTTATGCTATGATTGTTCCTACTTCAGTAGGAATTTACAGAGATATGATTCCTTCAAATGCTCCTGTTAATAATCAAAAATTGTTTATAGATTATGTTAATAAGAAGCTGAATCGTTCTATTGTTGATTTGAATTCATATGATGCTCTTAATGTTACTAAAAATGAATATATTTATTATAATACTGATCATCATTGGACATCTTTAGGAGCATATTATGCATATGCATCTTCAATAGAAAAAATGGGATTTGAGCCTATACCTTTAAATTTTTATGATATAGAGCATGCTAGTAGTAGCTTTTATGGAACTATTTATTCAAAGGTATTAAAAAATGTTAAACCTGATACAATAGATTTCTATCATTATAATAATGGGCCTAAAATTCTAGATGTGGAAGTTAATGATGGAATAAATGTGAAACACTATCCAAGCATGTATTTTATGGATTATTTAAATAAAAAAGATAAGTATTCATCTTTTTTAGGACCTAATCAACCTAGTGTTAAAGTAACTACAGATATTAAAAAAGGAAAGAATCTATTAGTTATAAAAGATAGCTATGCACATTGTTTTATTCCTTTTTTAACTACACATTATTCTCAAATTCAAATGATAGATTTGAGATATATACGTGGTAATATAAATCAATATGTTAATATGGAAAATGTAGATCAGATTTTGTTTTTATACAATGCTAAGAATTTTTCACAACAAACAAATATAAAAAAATTGCAAACGTATAAATAAAAATATATTTAGGAAACTTTTTTGTAATTAAAAGTTTCCTTTTTTATTTATTATTATATTGACAAAATATTATTTGAGTGGTAAAATAAGAAGATTTAAAATTAAATTGGAGGATATATGAAAGAACGTTTTTTACATTTTATTGATTTGAATGATTATCCTATTGAATGGTGGGAAAAATTATTAAAACTAGCAAGTGATATAATAGAACATCCAAAATATTATATGCATAGATGCTCTGGAAAAGTTATGGGAACTCTTTTTTATGAGCCATCAACAAGAACTCAAATGTCTTTTCAAACAGCTATGTTAAAACTTGGTGGATCAATAATAGGATTTGATAATCCATCAACAACTTCAGTTGCTAAAGGTGAAAATTTAAAAGATACAACAAAAGTTGTTAGTAATTATGCTGATATTGTTGTTATGAGACATCCTTTAGAAGGAAGTGTCAAATCTGTTGCAATGACTGCAGATTGTCCAATGATTAATGCTGGAGATGGTGGACATCTTCATCCAACTCAAACTTTAACTGATTTGGTTACTTTGCAACAAGAAAAAGGAAGACTAAATAATCTTAAAATTGGTTTGTGTGGAGATCTTTTAAATGGTAGGACAACTCATTCTCTTTGTAAAGCATTATCTTGTTTTGAAAATAATGAGTTTGTGTTAATTTCAACAGAAGAATTGAAAATTCCTGATTATATAAAAGAGTATATTACTAAAAATGGTTGTAAATATACTGAAGTTACTTGTTTAGAAAGTGCAATAAGTGATCTGGATGTTTTGTATATGACAAGAATTCAAAAAGAAAGATTTACTTCTTTGAAAGAATATGAAGAGCAAAAAGATGTTTATGTACTTGATACTAAAAAAATGAGTAAAGCAAAATCAGATATGATTGTTTTACATCCATTGCCAAGAGTTGATGAGATAACTGTTGAAGTTGATGATGATCCAAGAGCGTTGTATTTTAAACAAGCGGAGTATGGTGTGTTTGCAAGAATGGCATTAATATTAACTATGCTTGAAAGTGAAAAAACAACAGATCAATTTGTAACAAATAATATTATGAAAGATAAAGTTTGCTCTAATCCTAGATGCATTACTCATTCTGAAAAATATTTACCTAAATTATTTAGAGAAAAGTCAAATGAGTATATTTGTGAATATTGTGATAAGAAAGTATAGAAATTGTATTTAGAACAAAAAAATTAACAATTTTTTTTATTGGATTTTTTAGATAAAATCCAATATTTTTTTTGAATACTTTTTTACAAAGCCTCTAAATATCGACTGTTTTCGTAGATTATGTGTATAGTAAATGTATAATTTATAATATATTTGTTTTTATTGCAAATTTCATCAGTAAGTGTTATAATAACAGTAATATATTGGACGGGGAGGAACTTGTTGTGGATAATAATTCTTTAGAAATAACAAAATTATTACGAAATAATGATTTCTGTCAAATTTTTAGTAATCTTGATTTTGCTGATGTTACTTTCTATCCGTTCTTTGTTGTGAAATTTGATTATAAAAAAGATTTCCTTATTACATTTTGTTCTCACAAAATAAATTGTATTGGGTATAATTATGAAGAAGTAACAGAAAATCAAATGCATTTATCTGAAATTTTGCTGCCATCAGAATATGAATTTTACAAAAACACTTTTGAAAAAAAATTAAAAAAAGAGACTAAGTTTTTTGATTGTCATCTTAAAATTGCTGATAAAAATAAAGATGTCTTTCAAACGATGACTCATACTGTTTTGCATCAAACTGAAAGAGGAGTTTGTGCGGAACTTTATTTTCTTGATGTTTATAGTTTAAAATCTGAGTGTGCTAATGCTAAGAAAATAACATCTTACATTAATACACAAGAGATGTTTTATTCTAATTTGTCTTATACTAAGGAGACAGGTTTTAATTTGTTTGAACTTTTTTCAGTTCCAGATGAATTTAATTTAGATATTAAGAAAATTAAAGAAAGTAAGCAGTTTATTTTTTCTTTGTTATCTGATTTTGATAAAAATATTATTAAAAAACAGTCTATATCTAAAATTAATAAGAATAAACTTGATTTTTGTAATATTTTTAAATTAGATCAAGATGATGATGTAAATTGTTATGCTCTTTTTGATGTTTCTATTAATATAGTCTCAGATAACTTATATTATATTGATTTAATGATTTATAATTTTAGTAATCAGCACAAATTTCTTGATATAATTAATTCCAATAGAAAAAATATAGAGATTAATTTTAAACATTCTCAAATTATTTCTAGTATATTAAAAGATTTACATAATACTAGTGATTATATTCAAGCTATACAAGATACTTTGCAAAAGGTTGCAGATTATGTACATGGCTCAAAGGTTATAGTTGTTTTGCCACATAAATTAAAAGAAAGTAATAGAGTTCTTTTATATGATAGAAAAACTAAAACTAAAAGTGACTATATTTTAGCTATGAATGAAATGAAGCGTAAGTATCCTAAAATGTTAAAAAGGTTAAAAAAATATGGTACTGCTTATAGAGATGGTTTCGGAGGTTCATCTGATTGTGAAGATGAATTTTTGAAAATTGGAGATTATAGTTTTATTATATATAGTATAGTTTGTACTCCTGGGAACATTGGATATGTAGCAATATGTGATGAAGATAATAATAGAAAATGGGATAAGAAGATTATATCATTAATATCTGATTTATCACAAATAATGGGAAACACATTTCAGAAATTGACAGCTCAACAAGAATTATCCACAACTCTTAATACATTTAAAACTGTTATAGATAATATGGATTCGCTTGTATGTGTATGTACAGTTGAAGACGACACGATAATATTTTCTAATAGAAAATTTGAAGAAAATTTTAATACAAATACTTTAAATAAATATTTATGGCAAGTTTTAGAATATGATAAATTTAATTATTATAATCAAATTTATACGGAATTTCTTAATCCAGAAGATAATCAGCATACGTATGTAGAGATTTTTTGTGATTTTACAAAACAATGGCTTAGTGTTACTCAAACAGGTATAATATGGGTAGACGGAACACTTGTTAAATTGTTTACAATTAGCAATATAACTGAAAAAGTTGAGTATGAAAAATTAATTGAAAATCAAGTTTTGATGGATTATTTAACTAATCTTCCAAATAGAAGAATGCTTGAAAAAGATTTTACTCAATTAGTTGATGCAGCACTTCAAAATTCAGGACATGGATATATGCTATTTTTGGATCTTGATAATTTTAAAAATGTAAATGATGAATTAGGTCATCATTATGGAGATATACTTTTACAGGTTATTTCTAAATTCTTAAAAAGTTTGCCGTATTCAGGTGAATATACATATAGATTTGGTGGAGATGAATTTGTTCTTCTTCTTCCATATGAATATTGTGACAAACTTGAATTTATAACAAATATTTTGTTCTCTAAATTTAGAGAACGATGGAGTATTTCGGATTCATCATATTTTTGCACGATGAGTATGGGTATTGCTCAATTTCCTGTTGATGGAACTAATTTTAATGAGATACTTAAAAAAGTTGATATGGCTATGTATAATGCCAAAAATTCAGGTAAAAACAGATGTACTCATTATGAATACCAAATTGGTATGAATTCTATACGCAGTATGGAGCTTGAAAGATATTTAAGAGAAAGTATTGCAAATGGATGTCAAGATTTTATATTGTATTTTCAGCCTATTGTTAATGCACAAACTCAAAAAATAGTGGGTGCAGAAGCTTTGTTAAGATGGGATAATGAAAATCTAGGAATGGTTTCTCCTGTTGAGTTTATAGAGCTGGCAGAACGTTTAGGATTGATGCTTGAGCTTGGTGAACTTGTAATGCAAAAAGCTTGTAAGCAATGTAAAAGAATGATTGATTTAGGCCATGAAGATTTTAGTATGAGCATTAATATTTCAGTTGCTCAACTTTTTGAAGTTGATTTTGTAACTGTTGCTCAAGGAATTATTCATAGTAGTGGTGCTCCATATAGAAATATTACTTTTGAGGTTACAGAAAGCTTAGCAATAAGTGATTTTAATAAAGTTAGAGGAATTTTAGATGAACTTACTGCTATGGGCGTTTCAGTTTCACTTGATGATTTTGGAACTGGTTATTCATCATTAAATAATATTAAAGAGATTCCACTTAATACTATTAAAATTGATAAATCGTTTATTGATGATATGGAAAATAACTCTACAACTCAAATATTTATTAATTCTATAGTTTCTTTGGCGCATGCTTTGGATATAAAAATATGTGCTGAAGGTGTTGAAAATAGAAGTCAATTTGATAGACTTTGTGAACTTGAGGCTGATTTAATTCAAGGTTATTATTTTGGCAGACCTGTTCCAGCTGATCAATTTGAAAAAATGTTACAAGAAACAACTCTTGTAGAACAAAAAGATAATAAAACAAGGGAACTTTTTTAATAAAGTTCCCTTGTTTCTTTTGCTTTTTATTTTTCAATAAGACTTTCGCTTAAGTTAATAAAGTCTGACATTGTTAATTGTTCAGGTCTAATTGACTGTGATAAATCGTGTTCTTTAAGTGCATCAAAGATTTTTTGTTTTTCTATATTGCATGATGAAGATACTGAATTTGCAAATGTTTTTCTTCTTTGTGAAAATGCTCCTCTTACAATTTTGAAGAAGAAATCTTCATTTGTTACACCTTTTGGTGTTGTTTCATTTATATCAAGTCTTATTACACATGAGTCAACATTTGGTGCTGGCATAAAACTGCCTTTTGAAACATTAAATAAAATTTTAGGTGTTGAAAAATATCTTACTGCTACAGTAACAGCTCCCATTTGTCTTGTTGACATTTGTGCACATAATCTTTCAGCAGCTTCTTTTTGGACCATTACTGTTATTGATTTTATTGGTAATCTTTTTTCAAGCAGCATCATTATTATTGGAGAAGTAATATAATAAGGAAGATTAGCACAAACTGCTATATCAAGTCCTTCAAATTCATCTTCAATAAGTTTTTTTATATCTACTTTCATAATATCTTTGTTTATAACTTTGAAATTTTTATGTTCTGACATTGTTTCATCAAGAACTGGAATAAGTCTGTTATCAATTTCAACAGCAACAACTTTTTCTGCGTTTTTGCAAAGTTCATTAGTTAAAACTCCAATTCCTGTTCCTATCTCAATAACTCCAAAACCTTTTTTTGCATTTCCCATTTCTGCGATTTTTGGACATACAGAAGGATTAATTAAAAAGTTTTGTCCTAATGATTTTGAAAAAGAAAAGCCATGTTTTTTTAAAATATCTTTTATTACATTTATATTTGATAAATTTTCCATATAACCTCTTTATGATTTATTTTATAATTCGTTTAAGTTTAACATTTTAGAAATAACTTGTAAAGTCTTCAAAAGTATATTATAATTTTTTTATTATATATTTTTAGGAGGTACATATTTTGCTAAGACGTGATAAAATAAACTATTATCTTGATATTACAGAAACAGTTCTTGAACGTAGTACTTGTATTAGAAGGAAATTTGGTGCTATTATAGTGAAAAACGATGAGATTATTTCATCTGGATATGCTGGAGCTCCAAGAGGACGTGCAAATTGTTCTGATTTAGGTTATTGTACAAGAGAAAAGCTTAATGTTCCAAAAGGTCAAAGATATGAGTTATGTCGTTCTGTTCATGCAGAGCAAAATGCTATTATTTCAGCTTCTAGACGTGATATGATAGGCGCTGATATATTTTTAGCATGTCATGATGCAAAAACTAATGAACTTTATGGACAAGTTGAACCTTGTTCTATGTGTAAGCGTGTTATTATTAATGCTGGTATTAAAAATGTTTATGTTAGAGTTACTAAAGATGAATATAAAGTTTTAAATGTAGATGATTGGATTGAAAACGATGAATCTATTAATGGAACTGAAGGTTATTAATAAAAAATAGAAAATAAAAAATATTAAAGAGAACTTTTTGAATTGTAAAAGGTTCTCTTTTTTTGTGCATAAATATAAAAATTTATATATAAATATTTTTATTTTCATAGCTTGTCTTTTTCGACATGTTTTATTCTTTAGATAGTATATTATAAGTACATTAAAAAATATGGAGGTTTAAAATGTCTGTTGAAATTGAAAATAATGAGAAGTCTCTTGTGGCATATATTTCAGGTGATCTGGATCATCATACTGCAAAAAACATACGAACGCAAATTGATATAGAAATTGGTAACAAATCTCCTAAAACAGTAGCTCTTGATTTTTCAAGAGTAACATTTATGGACAGTTCAGGAATTGGACTAGTTATGGGGAGGTTTAAAATTATGCAAGAACGTGGAGGAATAGTGGTTATTCAAAATCCACCACCGCATATAAAAAAGGTTATGTTACTTGCGGGATTAAATAAGATTGCGAAAATTACAACTAAGGCAGGTGCTGATAATGAAGATATTAAATGAAGCTAAAGTGAGTTTTTTGAGCCATTCTGTGAATGAAAGTTTTGCTAGAATGATTGTTGCTGGATTTGTTTCGCAACTTGATCCTCAAGTTGATGTGCTTTCGGATATAAAGACTGCTGTTTCTGAGGCAGTCACTAATTGTATTGTTCATGCTTATAATACTAAAGTTGGTAAAATAAGTATGCTGCTTAGAATTCTTGATGATAATACAGTTTACATAAAGATAAGAGATTACGGATGTGGAATTACTGATGTTAAACGTGCTAAAGAGCCACTATTTACTACTGCACCTGAAGATGAAAGAGCAGGTCTTGGTTTTGCCGTAATGGAAAGCTTTATGGATAAGCTGGCAGTAAGAAGTACTGTTGACAAAGGTACAACTGTTATTCTTACTAAAAAAATCAAGTCAAGAAAGGTAGCAGATGGAAAAAGTAAAGGATAGCTTTATAGAAAATAATCTTGGTCTAGTGCATTTGTGTGCAAAT
Source organism: Oscillospiraceae bacterium (assembly GCA_965226565.1). Taxonomy (GTDB): domain Bacteria; phylum Bacillota; class Clostridia; order Oscillospirales; family Ruminococcaceae; genus SZUA-444. The sequence goes on along the minus strand of CBDDDI010000004.1, from coordinate 146,657 downwards.
CGTTTTAGAAAAAGAGGTATTGAATATGAGGACCTTTATGGTGCAGGTTGTATAGGACTTTTAAAAGCAGCGAAAGGATTTGATGAAGAAAGAGGTGTTAAGTTTTCTACGTATGCTGTTCCGGTTATTTTAGGTGAAATAAAGAGGCTTTTTAGAGATGGTGGAACTATTAAAGTTAGTAGAAGTGTAAAAGAGCTTTCTATGAAAGTTGCTAGATGCAGAGAACAGTATATTATGCTTCATGCTAAAGAACCTACTGTTGAGGAGATTGCTGAAATTGTTGATAGTGATACTGAAGCAGTTGTTGAGGCATTAAATGTCAGTTTGCCACCAATAAGTTTGACGGAAACTCTTGATGACACAAAAAGTGAAATTGATATTCCTGTTGATTCTCCTGATGAAGAAATTGCTGATATGTTATCATTAAAACAGGTTATGCATGAGCTTGAATCAAAAGATAGGCAACTTATTTATCTTAGATATTTTTCTAATCTTACTCAGACAGAAACTGCTAAAAAATTAGATATGACTCAAGTTCAAGTTTCTAGAAGAGAAAAAAAGTTGTTGCTTCAAATGAGATGTGCATTGCTTGAATAAATTAAACGGTAAATATTGACAAAATTCTATGATGATAGTATAATATTTGTGATATAATAATTTTTAAAATTTGGAGAATAATATTATGACAGATGTTAATATTACTACAGTAATTGTGGCTATTGTGAATGGAATATTTTTAATAGCTTTAATAGCGATAATAGTTTTAGTTATTAGATTTTTATTAAAGAATAGTAAATAATCATATTGTGATGTATATATTTTTGTTGCTTGACAATGATATATTTAAATGATATAATTATTAAAAAGTATAAATAAATATGTGTTCGGAAAAAACGAGGATATAATATCCTCGTTTTTATTTGAGTATAAAATTTTGAAAGGGTTATGTATGCAATTTTCACAAATAAATTTATCAAATGAAGTCATGAAAGCTATCGAAGAAATAGGATTTACAGAAGCTACTGAAATTCAATCAAAAAGCATTCCTTTTTTATTAGAAGGTAAAGATGTTATTGGTCGTTCTCATACAGGAACAGGAAAAACTGCGGCGTTTGGAATACCGGCTATAGAAAGTATTTCAAAGGACGGAAGCCGTGTTGTTGAAATCCTTATTATGTGTCCAACAAGAGAACTTGCTATGCAAGCTTGTATAGAGATTCAAAAGTTTTCAAAATATATGCCATGGGTTAAACCAGTTCCTGTTTATGGTGGGGCTCCTATGGAAAGACAAATTAGTGCATTAAAACGTGGAGCAAACATTGTTGTTGGTACTCCAGGTAGAATAATGGATCATATGCAAAGAAGAACTTTGAAATTAGAAAATTTAAAAACAATTATTTTAGATGAAGCTGATGAAATGCTTAACATGGGATTTAGAGAAGATATTGAAGAAATTCTTCAAAAAGTTCCTGAAGAAAGACAAACAGTTTTATTTTCTGCAACAATGCCTAAGGCTATAATGGAAATATCAAAAAAATATTTAACTGATCCAGTTGAAGTAAAAGTACAAGCTAAACAAAGAACTGTTGAAGCTATTACTCAATATTTTTATGATGTTCCGTCAAGAAAAAAAGTTGATGCATTGGTGTTGCTTTTAATGAAATATCAACCAAAACTTGCTATGATTTTTTGTAATACTAAGAAAATGGTTGATGAACTTGCTGAAAATCTTAATGCTAAAGGATTTAAAGCTTCTGGGATTCATGGAGATATGAAACAGTCAGCAAGAACTAATGTTATGGAACGTTTTAAATCAGGTAGAACTCCAATTTTGATTGCTACTGATGTTGCTGCTAGAGGTATTGATGTTGATGATATTGACGCAGTGTTTAATTATGATATTCCTCAAGACAATGAGTATTATATTCATAGAATAGGCAGAACTGGTAGAGCTGGTAGAAAAGGTACAGCATTTACATTTGCTTCTGGAAGAAAACAATTTTTTGAAATAAGAGATATACAGCGTTTTACTAAAGCTAATATTGAGCAAAAACAATTGCCTACTGCTGAAGAAATAAAAAATGCAAAGTATGATATGTTTATTGAGAAAATTCAAAAAGCTATAAGCGAAGATAAACATTCAAAATATTTGTCTATGGTTGAAAAAATTACAGCTGATAATATTAGTGAAAAAGATTTGGCTGCGATTTTATTGTCAATGCAGTTTGCAAAAGAAATTAAACATATTCCTGTTGTTGATTTTAATGCGCCAAAGAAACAAAATGATAGATTTGGTGAAAAACATGTTAGATCTGGTGGAAACAAATGCAAGGTAGTTTTATCATCAGGTAGAAATAATAGGATTGCACCTAATTTTATTCTTGGAGCTCTTGTTGAAGCAACAGGTCTTTCAGGAAAAAGTTTTGGTAAGATTGATATTTTTGATAGACATTCTACTGTTGAAATTCCTGCAAGTGAAAAACAAAAAGTGCTTGAGGCAATGAATGGTTCAAAAATTAATGGAGTTAAAGTTAGTGCTGAAATTGTTGAGCAGTCTTCAAAGTCAGGATATAACAATAAAAGACGTGATAGGTCGAAACGATTTAATAAATCTGATTCGAGATCATATAACAGAAATAGAAAATCATATAAAAGATAAAAAAAGTTCACTCTTTATGAGTGAACTTTTATTTTTATTGCGACAAAACATTCTTATATGTTCATAGTTTTTCAATAGATAGTCTTGTTATTGTATAAATAAACTGTTTGTAGTATAAACTTTTTTTATTTGCTATATCAATGCGACAATGTTTTTATAAATGAAAATGTATAATAAATACAATAATTGTGTATAAGTAAAAAAATGAAGATGTGGTGAGAACTATGCTAAAAAGTAATTTGTATGTCGAAAATCAAAATGTTAAATCAGCAGGTAGTGTGACAAGTCTTATACTTTTTGGAACAACAGGATTTATAATAGCGAACACGATGTTTTTAGGAGGAATTTCTCCGTTAAATGTCTCGCTAATCTCTTGTACAAGTTTTTTAAGTTCCTTGGCAGTGTTTATATCAAGCCTTATTTCTTATATTTTTAACGGAAAAGCAATAGACGCATTACCTCAAATTATTTCTATGCTAGTTGTTATAATAGTGAAATTTGTAGTTGTTGAGATTGCAAATAAAAAGCAATCTAAAACTATGTTTTCTATTATTTCAGGAGTATTAATGCTTTTTGTTAGTGTAGGAATATCTTTTTTAAAAAATGCTACAAATCAAGAATATGTACTTAATTTTGCAAATTCATTGATTTGTGGAAGCTCAACTTTTTTCTTGTTTTCAATAAAAAATGCAATTGAAAAAGATAAAGTTATTCCTGTTTCTGGAGTAGGTGGAGCATCGTTAGGAGTAATTTATACGTTTGCAATAGCGACGCTCGCTTCTATCGACATTTTCTCCTTGAATATTGGATTAATTTTAGGAATTTTAGTGATACTTTTGGCAATAAAAAAATATAAATATTTAGGTGGAGCAATATGCGGAGTATTAACTTCATGTGGAATTATGATGTGTTCTCCTACAATTGGATTAGGAACTATCTTTTTTGCTTTGTCTGGAATAATTGCAGGAATTTGTTTGAATTCTGGTGTTGTAGGAAGCACTTTTGTATTTATGATAATAAATATTATTGGTTTAGCTACAACAGGAATAACAACAGAAACATTTTTTATTGTTATAAATCTAGCAGTATCAACTTCAATTTATGTGATTATACCTGTATCACTATGGCTAAAAGTAATAAGAATTTTTGGTACTTATTCAAGTTCATTAAATATTATTTCGCAAAATGCAGTAGGTAAATTGCAATTTGCTGCTATGACTATTAAAGATATGAACAATTCTTTTGAACAAGTATCTGATGTTATTGAACAAAATTCGAATTTAGTCGAAATAATGTCAGAAAAGAAATTGCATAAAAAAGAAATGAGAGATATGTTATCAGAACATTTTATTGCTGTTGAAGACATGCTGAATTCTTTGACAACGAATATGTGTAGATGTTCATTGATAGATGATTACTATTCTAAAAAAATAGATACATATTTTTCTAAATTTGGAATTTATAAAACACATTCTTGCGTATATCTTAATAAGTATGGTTATATAAATATTGAAATATTTATAGAGAATAGTATAGAAATGGATTCAGATGATTTATTAATTGATATATCAGATATTGTGGAAAGAGAATTAGATACTCCGAAGTTTTTTAAAATAGACAATATAACAAGAATTGAAATGTGGGAAAAACCTACATATTCTGTAGATATTGGAGCATATCAAATTTCAGGAAAGGAAACAGAGACTTCAGGAGATTGTTATGAATATTTTTATAATCAAAATTCTGAAATGTATATAGTTTTATCAGATGGAATGGGAAGTGGAAAAAGAGCAAAGCTGGATGCATTGTTAACTTCAAGTTTTATTTCAAGATTAATACAAGCAGGAGTAGGATATAAAGCTGCTATTAAATTTGTAAATAATTATTTGAAAGCAAAATCATGGGAAGAGAGTTTTGCAACAGTTGATATTTCAATGATAAATTTGTATACAGGAAAATTAGAAGTGATAAAAGCAGGAGCATGGGCAACATATATTATTAGAAATGGAAAAGCTATCAAAATAGAAATGTGCAGTTTTCCAATAGGAATAATTGATAGTGTTAATCCGGTATTAAAAGAATACAATTTAAATGATAATGATATAGTAGTTTGTGTGTCTGATGGAGTGCATGACGAATGTTTAAAAGATTTTGTCACAATATCAAGAGAAAATAAGTCTAAAACTACACAGGAAATAGCAAAAATGATGGCAAGGAAAGCTCACAACACTAGTAGTGATGAACATGTAGATGATATCACTGTTATTGTTGCAAAGGTAAAAATTTGATTTTTATAGGATAAATAAGACAATTTTTTTAGTTAAAAATAATATATTTTACCTAATATGTCGAAAAGTATTGCATTTTGTAACCTATTATGCTAGAATTAATATTGTTCTGAAAAGGGGGGATATGGTTTGGGTTACGAAACAAGCAAAGAGAATCAATTGCCAATATATTTGTTTCATAAAGGAGAAAATTTTGAAGCTGGAGACTTTTTTGGATGCCACAAAACTAAAAAATCTAATAAAGTAGGATATGAATTTAAAGTTTGGGCACCAAATGCGAAGTATGTTTCAGTTGTTGGAGATTTCAACAATTGGGATAAACAAGCTAATCCTATGAAAAAAATTAGTGATGAAATTTGGAGCGTATTTATAACAGATCTTAAAACATATGATACATACAAATATTTTGTACATGGGAAAGATGATTCTGAAAGAATGAAAGCTGATCCATATGGAACTCATATGGAATTAAAACCAAGTACTGGAAGTAAGATTTATGATTTAGACGGTTTTAATTGGACGGATTCTAAATGGCAAGACAAGAAAAAAAGTGAGAACATATATAAAAGTCCAGTAAATATATATGAAGTGCATTTTGATTCTTGGAAAAAGAATAATGATAATTCTTCTTATAGTTATGAGAAAATGTCAAACGAACTTATTCCTTATGTTAAAAAAATGGGATATACTCATATAGAATTTATGCCACTTGCGGAATTTCCTTTTGATGGTTCTTGGGGTTATCAAGGTATAGGATATTATGCTGTAACATCAAGATACGGAACACCAAAAGATTTAATGGAATTTATAAATAAGTGTCATATAGAAGGAATAGGAGTTATTCTTGATTGGGTGCCAGCACATTTTCCAAAAGATGAAGCGGGTCTTTTTGAATGGGATGGTACATGTTTATATGAATATACGGATCCTAAAAAACGTGATCATTTAGCATGGGGAACTAGAATATTTGATTATGGAAGACCAGAAGTATGCTCATTTTTGATTTCAAATGCTCTTCATTGGATTGAAAAATTCCATATGGACGGAATAAGAGTAGATGCAGTAGCATCAATGCTGTATTTGGATTATGACAGAAGAGATGGAGAATGGTGTGCTAATATAAATGGTGGAAATCATAATTTAGAAGCTATCGAATTCTTAAAAAATCTTAATAAAGCAGTTTTCTCAAGAAATCCTAATACTTTAATGATAGCAGAAGAATCTACAGCTTGGCCATTAGTTACTAAACCAACTGATGTAGGTGGTTTAGGTTTTAACTATAAATGGAACATGGGCTGGATGAATGACATGCTTTCATATATGAAACTTGATCCTATTCATAGAGCTTTTAACCATGATAAAGTAACATTTTCATTTTTTTATAGTTTTAGTGAAAATTATATTTTGCCATTATCTCATGATGAAGTAGTGCATGGAAAATGTTCTTTAATAGAAAAAATGTTTGGAACTGTTGATCAGAAATTTTCATCATTAAGAGCTTTTATGTGTTATATGATGGCTCATCCAGGTAAAAAATTATTATTTATGGGTCAAGAATTTGCACAATATAGAGAATGGGATTATGAAAATTCATTAGAATGGTCTTTGATAAAAGAAAATGAAAATAACAAAAATTATCATAAGTTTATGCAAAAACTAAATAAATTTTATCTTTCAAATTCTCCATTATGGGAGAGAGATGATTCATGGGAAGGTTTCCAATGGATATCAAGTAATGATTATAAACAAAGTGTAATAGCATTTAGAAGAATTGATGATAAAGATAATGAAATAATTGCAGTTTGCAATTTTGTTCCGGTAAATAGAGAGAATTATAGAATTGGTGTACCAAAAGAAGGAACATATTATGAAGTTTTCAATTCTGATAGTACGGAATTTGGTGGAAATTCATCGGGTAAAGATATATATAAATCCGAAGAAGAACCAATGCATGGAAGTGATTATTCAATATCAATAAAGATACCTGGATTATCAGTTGTGTATCTTAAGAAAAAAACTACTGCTAAAAATACTAAATCAAAAACTACAACTACTAAAACAAAATCAGTAACAAGTTCGAAGGTTAACAACAAAAAGGATGTAGCCAAGAAAACAGATTCAGAAATTAATAAAGAAAAAAATACTAAATCAAAAACAATAACTACTAAAACAAAATCAGCAACAAGTTCGAAGGTTAACAATAAAAAGGATGTAGCCAAGAAAACAGATTTAAAAATTAATACAGAAAAAAATACTAAAATTGATATAGATGTTAAGTCAGTAACTAATTTAATAACTCAGGCAAACTTGAATAATGCAAAAAATAATAATGTTGCAACTAGTGCAAATAAAGTTAATAAAAAAGTAAGTACAAATAAAAAGACTAATGCTAAATCAAAGTCCAAGTCCAAGTCCAAATCTAAGTCTAAGAAGTCAAGATAAAAACAAATTACTATAAAATATAACAATACTTAGGTAGGTGCTTTATGTATAATAAAAAAGAATGTGTTGCTATGTTGTTAGCAGGAGGACAGGGTAGCAGACTATATGCTTTAACAGAAAAAATAGCAAAACCAGCAGTATCTTTTGGTGGGAAATATCGAATAATTGATTTTGCGTTATCAAATTGTATAAATTCTGGAATTGATACAGTGGGTGTATTAACACAATATCAGCCTCTTGTATTAAATAATTATATTGGTAACGGTCAACCTTGGGATTTAGACAGAAATCATGGAGGAGTTTTTATACTTCCACCATATCAAAAATCTAAAGGTTCAGGATGGTATTCAGGAACAGCAAATGCGATATATCAAAATCTTGCATTTATAGATAGATATGAACCTGAATATGTAGCAATTTTATCAGGTGATCATATTTATAAAATGGATTATAGTAAAATGCTTTCTTTTGCAAAAGAAAAAGAAGCTGATTGTACAATTGCGGTAATTGACGTTCCTATTGAGGAAGCTTCTAGATTTGGAATAATGTCTGTTAATAATGAAAATGTGATTACACAATTTCAGGAAAAACCTGAAAAACCTCAAAGCACATTAGCATCTATGGGTGTTTATATATTTAAATATGATAAACTAAGGAAATATTTAATTGAAAACGAAGAAGATAAAGAAGCCACAAAGGATTTTGGTAAAAATATTATTCCTAAAATGCTCCAGTCAAACGAAAAAATGGTTGCATATAAGTTTGATGGATATTGGAAAGATGTTGGAACAATTAATAGTTTGTGGGAAGCAAATATGGATTTATTAAATCCTAATATTCCTATTGATCTTTACGATACTGCATGGAAAATATATTCAAGAAATCCAATAATGCCACCTCATTTTGTTGGTAAAAAAGGTAAGGTGGATAATTCAATTATCACTGAAGGAACTGATATAGAAGGTGTTGTATCAAAATCATTGGTTTTTGATGGTGTTATAATTGAAAAAGGTGCAAAAGTAAAAAATAGTATAATAATGCCTGGATCTCAAATAAAATCTGGTGCAATTGTGGAATATTCTATTGTTGGTGAGAATAGTATTATTGGTGAAGAATCAAAAATTGGTGCAGTTCCAAAAGATGATAAAAGTGAATTAAAAGTGGCGGTAGTTGGAAATAACATAAAAATTTCGCCTAATAAGAAAGTTTTACCGGCTAAAATAATTTCAGAAGATATGTAGAAGAGGAGGATTAATATGCCTTACATTGGCAGCGTTTTAGGTCTTGTTTTTTCAAATATGCATGATTCATCCATTACGGAATTAACTAAAAAAAGGACTATGGGATCAGTTATGTTTGGTGGTAGGTATAGATTAATTGATTTTCCATTATCTAATATGGTTAATTCAGGTATTTCTGAAGTAGGAGTTATTACAAAATCAAACTTTCAAAGTTTGATTGATCATTTAGGCTCTGGTAGTGCTTGGGATTTATCTAGAAAAAAAGGTGGATTGCATATTTTACCTCCATTTTCTAATGTCTCTCAAGGAATTTATAGAGGTAGACTTGAAGCATTATGTGGCATTTCAAGGTTTATTGAATATTCGGTAGCTGATTATGTTGTTATGACTGATTGTGATGTAGTAACTAATATGAATTTCACACCGATTATTGAAGAACATATTGAAACAGGTGCAGATATAACTGTTGTTAGTAACAAAGCTGAGTATTCTAAAGATGATACAAGTGTTGCTACTGTTTATGAAACTAATAGAAATGGAAAGGTAACAGGTGTTCTTATTAATCCTCAAATAAGTGGTGAGCTTAATTTAGGATTAAATATGTTTGTTATGAAAAAGGATTTTTTAACGGAAATAATTAGACATTCAAAAGCTAGAAATCTTTTGAGCTTTTCTAAAGATATTTTACAGTCAAAAGTTAATCAATTACATATCCATGTTTATGATTATCAAAATTATTTTAGAAAAATTGATTCTCTTGCTAGTTATTATAAAGCGAATCTTGATTTGCTTGAAAAAGAAGTTAGAGAAGAATTGTTTCCTAGAAAAACTCCTATTTATACTAAAGTTTGTGATAATGCTCCATGTAAATATGGTGAAGAATCAAAAGTGAAAAATTCACTTGTTGCAGATGGTTGTACTATTGAAGGTACTGTTGAAAACTCTATTATATTTAGAGGTGTTAAAGTAGACAAAGGAACAAAAATTTCTAATTCTATTTTAATGCAAGACACTGTTGTAGGTAAAAAATCAGATGTAAGTTATTTGATTAGCGATAAGAAAGTAAGAATTAATGATTATAGTACATTGTCTGGTGCAGCAACATATCCGATGCTTTTAGAAAAAGGAGCGAGTGTTTAAAGTTTGTGAGAAAGGGATGATTAAATGAATATATTATATTGTGCAAGCGAAGCTAGACCGTTTATTGCTTCAGGTGGTCTTGCAGACGTTGCAGGCTCTTTGCCAGCAGCATTGAATGAACAAGGCAACGATTGCCGTGTAGTAATTCCTCTATATTCGGCAATTGCTCAAGAACTTAAAGATACTATGACTTATGTTACAAATTTCTCAGTTGATGTAGCTTGGAGAAAACAATATTGTGGTGTTTTTGAGGCGAAACATAATGGAGTTACATATTACATTCTTGATAATGAGTATTATTTTTTAAGAGATGGAATATATGGTTTCTATGATGATGCAGAAAGATTTATATTTTTCTCAAGAGCCGTTTTAGAGTTAATCTCTCATATTGATTTTAAACCAGATGTGATTAATGCAAATGATTGGCAGACTGCACTTGTACCAGTTTATTATAGTATTTTTTATAAATACAGACCTGGTTATGAAGATATTAAAACAGTCTTTACGATTCATAATATTCAATATCAAGGCAAATATGGTCTTGAAATATTAACTGAAATTGTTGGAATTCCAATGTATCATTCTGAGATACTTGAATATGATGGTTGCCTTAACTTTATGAAAGGTGCTATTGAAACAGCTGATAAAATTACAACTGTTTCTCCAACTTATTCAAAAGAAATTCTTGATCCTTGGTTTGCTCATGGTTTGGATAAAATTTTGGAATCTAAACAATACAAGCTTTGTGGTTTCTTAAATGGTATTGATATTAAATCTTATGATCCTGAAACTGATGAATCAATTTATAAAAATTATTCTGTTAAAGAAAAAGCTGGTAAGGCAGTTTCAAAAGAAAAATTGCTTAAAGAACTTGGTTTAGCTCCAGGAAAAGAACCGGTTATTGGTGTAGTTACAAGGTTTGTGGCTCATAAAGGTATTGATTTAATTAAATATGTTTTTGAAGATATTTTGGCTCAAGGATATAAATTTGTTATTCTTGGTAGTGGTGAAAAAATTTATGAGGATTTCTTTATGGAAATGCATCATAGATATCCAGATAGAGTTAGTGTTACTCTTGGATTTAGACCTGATCTAGCAAGAAAGATTTATGCTGGAGTAGACATGTTCTTAATGCCATCAAAAAGTGAGCCATGTGGACTTGCTCAAATGGTTGCTCTTAGATACGGTACAATTCCAATTGTTCGTGAGACAGGTGGCTTAAAAGATAGCATTAGAGATTGTGGAGACAAAAATGGTACAGGATTTACATTTAAATCATATAATGCTCATGATATGCTATTTGCTTTAGGTAGAGCTAGAGAATATTATGATAAAAGAGTTATGTGGGGAAAACTTGTAAGTCATGCAATGCGTCAAGATTTCAGCTGGAATCAATCAGCAGAACTTTATATGGGATTATATAAAGATATGTAATAATAAAAAACCTTGTTGTAATAACAAGGTTTTTTTATTTTAGGCAACAAAAAAGGAACTTTTAATTTAACAAAGTTCCTTTAAATATTTATTATTTTAATTTATCAATATCTGTAACTAAGTTATAACCTAGCTTAGTATAAAATCTCTTTAAGTTATTTACTGAATTTGGAGATTGATGTTTAACTTCCATAATGTCATTATGATTATACAAGAAATCATCAGATGTAGAATCTGAAATACATGGAGTAATTACATTACATCCAGTAAGAATACCAAGTTTAATAATATCTTTAGAGTTGCTTAAAATATGCATATTATTTGGCATAATAGTATTTGGTAACATAATTCTAATTAGTGATGTTATTTTTGCAGCAAATTCATGAGAAACAGCCGGAAAATCTTTAAACATAGACATCCTTCTAGGAACAAAAGGAATTATTACTACACAAAATGGTTTTTTTTCTAAAAGAAATTTAAAATCTTTTAATATATGAACCATATTTTGATAAGGCGCACCTACAAATAAGGATACACCAACTTTAAATCCTATATCTAATAAATCGTTATAAGAAGCCATTTTCTTTTCATAAGAAATAGTAGATGGATGTAAAATTCTAAATAATTCTTCATCAGTACTCATTATATTACACATGCAAACAGAAGCTCCAGCTTCATAAAAACGTTTATATTCTTCTTTGGTTCTTTCGCCAATATTTAGTGTAACAACAATATCAGAATATTTTTCTTTGGTATATTTTATAATATCATATATTTTTTGATCAAAAGTGTTTCCCATATCTCCACTTCTAAAAATAAATGACTTAATACCATTTTTATAAGCTTTTTCGATATAAGATAATATAGTATCTTTATCTAACTGAAATTTTTTAGTTTCAGTATTGCTTAATCTTAAATTACAAAAGTGACAGTCATATTTGCAAAAATTTGCAATGTCAATAATACCAGATAAATAAATGTCGTTTTCGTGAATTGAATAGTAAGATTGTCTTGCTTTACTAAATATATAGCTTTGTAAACCAGGGTCAGAAGAATTTAAAAGTGCTAGAAACTCGTCGTCTGTTAATGAGTGCGTAGAGTACAACTTGTCAACTAAATTTTTCATAACCGCCACCCTATTTTTATTATTTTATTATTATATCATGTGTTAAATAAAATGTCAAATGTCACAGAAAGTAGCTGTATTTGGGTAAAAAAATACAGCATTTTACATATGAATAGTGACATTTTTATTTATGAAATATTTTCTGTATATTTAAAAATATTAAAACATATATGGTTAATATTAATGAAATTACATATATTGTAATAATAGCAAGATATAATAAATGTAAAAAATATTATAAAATAAACATTGAATTAATTGGTAAAATATGATATCATATTATAGGTCAAACTAAATATATATTTTGAGGTTAATATGAATAAAATAAAAAGATATCAAGAAATGTTTTTTTCAGCTATTACTGTACTATTTATTGTTCTAGCTATTTACTATAAAGCAGATTTATTTCCATTTGGAACTAAAGCATTAAATTGGGGCGATATGGCTCAACAAAATTTTCCTATATTATTGCAGTTTAGAGATGTTATGCTTGGAAAACAAGGCACTATGTTTTCGATGGTTAATGCTGGTGGAATGGATTTCACTGCAATGTTTCTATTTTTAGCGTCAAGTCCATTTTCTCTTTTCTCAGTATTTATTTCAAAAGAAAATCTGATTTTTTATATTAATATAATGATAGTATTGAAATTTATGTTGTCTGGAGTTACAGCAAGCATATGTTTTAAAAGATTTTTTAATAAATTGACGTCACTTCAAATTGTAGCTTTGTCTGTAAGCTATGCGTTATGTGGATATGCTATGTTGTTTTATCAATTAGACACATGGCTTGATGTTATGTATATGTTTCCACTGCTTATTATTGCATTTAATATGCTTGTGACAGAATACAAATTAGTTCCATATGTAGTGTGTTTGAGTTTAATGATATTATTCCAATTTTATCTTGGATATATGATTGCTATATTCTTAATTATAATTTTTGCATTATACATATTGCTTGCAGTTGAAAAAGAAAAAAGAAAAAAAGCCACTATGTTTTTTGGTATAGGATCTTTTCTTTCGGTTTTGATTTGTTCTCCTGTTTTGGCTATGGCATTAAGTCAGTATTTGACTTCAGCTAGAGAAACTTCTATTTTGCAAAGTTTAGTATCAAGCGAAACGCTTACTGCTTTGCCTACTACATTAAGTTTTTTATTTTGCACATCAATAATACTTGCTGTTCCTTTAATAATTTTCTTCTTTAATGTGTTGAAAAATAAAAAAGTTCTTGTATTATTTATAACATATATATTACTTCTTATACCTGTTGTGATTGAACCGATAAATAAGATGTGGCACACTGGTAGTTATCAAGCTTTTCCTGTTAGATATGGTTATATAACAGTATTTTTAGGATTGTTATTAGCTGCAGTTATTATTAGTAAAGCTAACAGATATTCAGCTATAAAAACAAAAAAATATAGTACTTTATATTTTGTGATTTCTTGTATTTTATTAGTAGAATTTTATTATATTATTATTAGATTAATTGAAAATGAAAATGATATTTTGAAATCTTATGCGACAACTTTATGGTCATCAAATTCGTTTTTAGGATTATATGTTTTTTATGCGCTATCTGCACTTATTGTTATAATATCAATTTTTGTTTTTTATTCTTCAAAGAAAATTTCTAAAACAGTCTTTTCTGTTTTCTTATGCATTTTTGTAGTAGGTGAATGTTTGTTTAATTCTATGGTATTTGTTGCAAATGGAGCTAGATCTACAATAAATTATAAAGATTCTATAAGTTTATCAGAAAAAATTGATGATGATTCAACTTATAGAGTTAAAGTTAAAAAGAAATATTTTGATGTTAATTTAGTAGGTGCAATGGGATATAATTCTTTAGCACATTATACATCATTAATAAATAGTGACTATATTTACACTATGAAAAAATTAGGTTACTCTTCTTATTGGATGGAAGTTAATTCTAATGGATCAACAGATTTTGTTGATGCTTTGTTAGGAAATAAATATACAATTAATAATTTCTTTTTTATAAATGATAATGAAGATATTGTATATAAAAATAAAGTTTATAATATTGTTAAAAATAAAAATAACCTTTCTTTAGGAAATGTTATTTCTGCTCATCAAGTAAAAGAGCTTCAAGATATTAATAATTCGGATAGAATTGAAAGTCAACAAATGTTGTATGAGATTTTTACAGATAGAGAAGAAGATTTTATTACTAAATATGATTATACGTCAACTAATGGAGTTGATATTGAAAAGATTGAAGATAGTTTTGTTTACACTGTTGATAATATAGGTACTATTAAATACGATATTGATGTAAAAGGAAAACAAAAACTTTATTTTGATTGCTTTTGTGATTTAACAACTCATCTTACTGAACCTCACAATTCAAGTTTTAATATTTGTGTTAATGGATATACTTTAAAGAAGAGTTATCCTTCTAAAACATCTAATGGTATGATTTGTCTTGGTGAATTTGAAAATGAAAAAGTTTCTGTTGAATTAATTACACTTAAATCTGGTAAAGTTAAGTCTTTTGGTGTATTTGGAATGGATATGAATGAGCTTGAAAAAGGTATAAATACTTTTAATCAAGCTGATGTTAAAGTATCTGGTAATGATATTATTGTTAATGCAGATTCTAAAAATCTTGATGAATATTTATTGCTTACAATTCCATATAGCAAAGGTTTTGATGTGACAGTTAATGGAGAAGATGTTAAGGCTATTAAAACACTTGGAACATTTATGGCAATACCATTAAAACAAGGACAAAATAAAATTGTGTTGGAATATTCCTCGTATGGTTGGCAGTTTATTATAGTTAGTATTATAGGAATAGGATTATTAATATTTTTATCATTAAGATTTAAGAAAAAAGGTTATAAATCAAGACCTAATTTAGAAAAGTTTATTTTGTTTAGTTTTTGGTGTTTATCAATATTAACTGTTGTTGTTATATATGTTTTTCCTATGGCAATTCATTTGGTAACTAGCATTATATATTAATTAATATTTATATAAAATTTATATAAAAAAATAAAAAGAGGAAACTTCTAGTAATAGAATAAGTTTCCTCTTTTTTAAGTTATGAATTACAATATGGATCAAAAAATGCAGTTAGTTTTGTGAAAATTCCTTTGCTACTTCCATAAACTTTCATAGCGTTTATTTCTAATAAAGAAGTACTAGAATTATCAAATATAAATTTAAATTTATTTCCTAAATCCTCTTTGCGATAACCTTTATATACTGCAGAAAATGATTTGTATCTTATCATTGAATTATTAATAATTAAAGGAAGACCACAATTTTCAAATTCAAGCCATTGTTTATCATGACCAACAAATTTATGTTCTATGAAGTTTCTGTCTATAGCAAATTGGTTAATGTCATCGATATTATCAAATTTTCCATTAATATCTCTCATATGTAGATTACTATAAATCTTTTTATAATCATAATCCCAAGAATAAGAAAGTGCATTGCTAGAATCTAATATTATATTATGAATATTATATCTTGGATTATAAGTTATACGATTACATTCTGTTATAAAAGGATAACGCCAATCCATTTTTAATGAGAAATAAATAATTAGATTCCATAAAATTGTTTGATCTATTATATAAAGATAATCAACAGATTCTGGAGAGTATTCATAAGTTATATTTGGAAGAGAATAATAGTCATCTAAAAGATTTGATAAAGTAACATTATATTTTATTTCAGATTTTTCTCCAATTTCAACTTTATTAATTAGTAGTGATTCAGAAAATCCATGTGATGTAATAGTGATATATTTTCCTTCACAGGTGCTAGTTATTTGATAAGTTTTTATAGGTCCAAAATGTAAAAGTTTTGTATTTATTATAACTTTAATGTCTATAATATCGTCAATATCATTTTCTATAAAGAATTTTCCTGAGAATTTTGAAAATGGTGTGTAGCGATCTTTTTCAAGTGAAAATGAAACACAATTTTTTAAAACTAATCTTTCTGTTTGTCCATGAATTTTTAATTTAGCAATAATACTACTCATAAACTATACCTAATCCTTCTGAAAATATAATTGTACATATACTTTTTACGCCTATTTTGTCAACAGAAAGTTTAAATGAGCTAACATACATATTGTTTATTTCAACATTATTTATACTTAAAGTTATTGGAGCTTTGCTACATGAAAATTGTTTTAATGTAGTTATAAGTTCTGGATTAGTTTTTAAATCAATAGTTCCTATAGCAGATATATTAAGTTGACCTGTTTTTTCCATATAATTCACGCTAGAATGATCTATAGTGGCACAATCAAAAAAGTTGTTTTTTCTTGATATTGAAAAATTAGAACAAGCAAGATTATGAGTTGAATCAATAGGAATAGTTAAAAATCCGTTGTTGCTATCTTCTTCAATTATTCCACTAACAAGTATGAAATCGCTAATATTATCCAATATGTTCACTCCTTAAAAAGGACAGAAAAATCTGCCCTTTAAAATTAACTTTGTGGATTTTCAAAAGTAATACCAAGAGTTTTAACTGCTTCTGGAAGTATTTTGCAGAAGCCAGCAGTAATGCTGAAAGATATATCTTCCATTTGTGTGCTGATAAGTTTGTCAAAGTCAATAATAACGTCAGAACCATTAATCATTTCAAGAGCTTTATTTTTATTAATAGCAAGAATAACATCGTCTGTTACACTAGAAGTTTGAACAATATTAGCACCAAAAGGAGTAGTTACTTTATCATATTGAGCAATTTCTTTATCACCATATTTCATATTTTCATCAGCAAGAAGTTTTTGCATATTAAAAGGAGAAAGAACTATAGTAGTAAGTTTATCATCACCAAAAGAAGACCATAAACCAGTAACAGTTGTGTAATTAATTTTCTCAAATTCAATAGAAGCTAAAGGTGTAACATCTTTTTTTAATGTTTTAATAGCAAGATCATTTAAAGATTTTGAAATTTCTCCACCAATAGCTTTTAAAGCAACACAGAAAACATCAAGTTTTTGTTGACGAATAGTTTCATAAGAACAAGAAACTTTTCTTGCAAATTTAGTTAAAGCAGTAGAAGTTGAAGCCATTTTTATTGTTGTAACAGGAATTTCTGCACTTTCAGCGACACTGTTTGATTCAACTGTTGGATTAGTAATTGTCAATCCTCTATAATCCACAGCATTTGTTTTGGAAGTTGCAGCAACAATATCATCAAGCATTGAACACTCTTCCATACCTTGTTTAATACAACGACGAACAAATTCAGGAAAAAGCACAGCAGATTCTGTAGTAGCAAAAAACTTTTCTACTGAATCTGAATCTTCACCAGAAACTTTAATATCAAAACGTTTTAATTGTCTTTCAAAAGCATCAAGACCTTTTAAATCAGTTTCTTCATATAAAGAATCGTTATCTAGATCAGTAAGAGCCTCTGTAAAACTTTTTGATGTAACATTATATAAACCTTTATCTAATTTAATTGTGTTGTACATATACATAACATCCTTTCAAATTTACATTTTAAAATTTTCATAATTTTTATCTTTTTTCTTATTTTTTGTTTGCTTAAATGTTTGAACCTCTGTAAAATTCTCAGTAGAAGAAATCAAACTTTTTTTAAGTTGACAAAGTTCATCAACAGACATCATTTCAGTTAATTTAACAACAATGTCTTTTGCTAAATTAGGATTTACAATAAAACAAAGTTTTTGAATTTCTTTTTTAAGAGAATCTTTATATGTTTCTATTTCTTGTTTATAAGATTTGTATTCAGCAGTTTGTCTTTCTGACAAAGAACTATTCTTTTTTGTTTCGTCATCAATAAAATGTTTTGTAACTCCAGCATTAACTTGAGCTGGAATAGCAACAAAAGACCATTCATAAGCATCAGTTGCAGAATTTAAAATAACATGGCATTTTTTATTATTATAAGTTTTGCCTTTAACATGTCTACAAGCGTTTACTTTAATGTTAGATTTACAAATATTACAAATATGTTCATCTAATTTGCAACCAACACTAACTTCTTTTTTTATGCCACCTTGAATTTCACTAATCAAATCTTTATTAGAATCAGTTCTAATCATATAAGCATAAGCTTTTAAAGAAGTGTAGTCTTCTCCACAAGTTGTTTTTCTAGAAGGATCAGTAACAACTTGAGTCTTATAAATTCTTGCAGCCTGTGAACAAGATTTAGGATTATGATCAGAAATGCCAGTCTTACCAACAAAAAGTTCAGCAAGTTCATTTAAAGCTTTAATAGAAAATCTTTCATTATCTCTATCAATTTCGTTATCACATAAAATAATAGAGAAACAAAAAACATCTTCTTTAGTAAGTTCTTTGCAAGAAAATTTGTTAATAAGAGATAGTTCCTCGTTGTTTACATCAATTGCCATTTTGTTCTCCTTCCTGATTAATAGTTTGTTCAATTTGTGATGCCTTAGCGTTGTCTAGTCTAGCTTGAGCAAGATCACATTCATCTTGAAGATTAATATTATCCCATTCAACAGAAACTCTAGTGTCAATTCCTGAAAGTTTTGTAAAAGTGTCTACTATTTGTAAAATAACTGGATTAAGTAATCTTCTGTAGAATTCAAGTTCACTTGTAAGCATATCTGTTTGTTGTTTACTCATTCTTTCAGTAGTACTCCAACTTAGTCCTAAAAGGAAAGGAGGAATAGAAAGCTTAGCAACGATTTGTTCAAGAAGTTGTCTAACAGGTACTTCAGAATCAATTAAAGGACTGTCAGAACCTATGACTTTAATATCAACATCACCAACAGCAACAAAGTCTTTAAGTTGACCGTCTTTAGAAGAATTCATACCGTCAGCCCATTCTTTTGCAATCTGTAAAGCACGTTCTTTAGCAAAAGCTTTTTCTCCACTATCAGAAGATGGTTTATAAGTCACAGCATAACGAACATTACCAACTCTTTCAAAATTTTGACCAATACATTCATATATCCTTAAAAGAATTGAACTAATACAAGGTAAGCCTCTCAGAATAGAAACACCTTGAGGACATTTTGGATTTGGATTAAGAGTTGAATATAATAACCTATCAGGATAAGTTATTTCTGAAAATTTATTATCATCTTTGATTAAAAATTTTCTTTCAAGCGGGTTTGCTCCTTGTTTAAGTTTAATAATAGTGCTGTCAGCGTTATATAATCCATCAATCTGTCCAGTTTTAGGATTAATAATTATTTCGCCTATAGCGTTTCCATAAGTAAGTAATGAGTCAAGGTAGCAATCCATAAAAGAATATAAACTTTTTCCTGAAACACCAACTTTAACAGTGTTAATAAAATCATCAATTTCATTTTGATATCTTTTACTGCTAGATTTGACTTTAAAACTACCACAAAGTCTAACAATCTTATTAATAGAAGCATCAATAATAGGAACTTTGACTCTTAGCTGTTCATATAACAAATTTTCACTATCTGAAAATGACTCATCAAATTGTTTAGCAGAATAAGAAGATCTTTCAGATTGAACAGCGTATAAATCAGGAGTTTTCTTAGCTTTTTTAAAAATTGCCACAAATTCACCTCCTCAAAGATGCTACAAAGAAATCATCATAATTGTCACACATATAAGTGCTAACAAAATATCTGATATCATCCATAGCGTGGTCATTTTCTTTCACTGGAGCATCAACACCAGCTTTGTTGTCCCAGCAGTAAAGTGAAAATTCTCTAAAAGAGTCCTCACAAGAATTTGAAAAGAAAAGTCTACCAGATTTGAGCATATCACCAACACGTCTAATTCCACTAATAACATCGTTTTTAGCAGGAATAACTTTAAATTTGCCATGTCTTTTAATACATTCAATAAAACTAGCAGCAGAAGGATCAACAATAACGCAAGAAATTTTCAAACCAGAACAAAGTTTTTCAAGAGCCAAATAATGTTCTTCATCAGTTCTTAAAACGCCAATTTTTCTAGAGGAATAGTAATATTCATTAATTCTGTACCACTTATCTTGATTTTTTCCCCAAAGTCCAAATGAAGAAGGATTAACTGTACCGTAATCACAAGAAACAACGTATTCTGATAAAGGAGGAGGATTATCAAAAACATGTTTAGTTTTATCAAACATAGGATAAACAACTCCAGTAACAGCAGTCCATTTACCTAAAATAAACCTATCATAAAAGACATCAGAATATAAAGAAGCATATCTTTTTCTAATTTCTTTAGATAAAGAAGGATTATCAGCCATAGTAAAGTGAAGATACAAAGTATTTTTTTGTTTAGATTTTAAAATCCATTCTCTATAAAACCAATGATAAGGATGTTCAGGATTACAGTTAAACCAAAGCTTAGAACCAGTA
This sequence comes from Oscillospiraceae bacterium, assembly GCA_965226565.1. GTDB lineage: Bacteria > Bacillota > Clostridia > Oscillospirales > Ruminococcaceae > SZUA-444. Next base: position 125,998 of record CBDDDI010000004.1, on the reverse strand, counting down.
ATAGAACATCTAGCAATAGCTTGTTCAACGAAGGAACGAGGCATTAAAGCAACTTCATCAAGCATAATGCCAGACAATGTGATACCTTGAATTAAAGAAGCACTAGATTCATCTTTGCCACCAAATATGTAAAACCTGTTAGTATTTCCATTAAAAGAAATGTCAATATAATTTTTTGAAAGTTTTTCGTAGCAAGAGAAACCTAAAGAAGAAAGTTCAGATAATAAAGGAGTAATAACATTACGTTTAAGAGAAGTAATTGTTTTACCACAAATAGCAAATGATGATGAATCAAAATAAGTCATAGCCCAAGCGATAAATGAAAGAGACATACAAAGTGTTTTACCACTTCTAACAGCTCCATCGCAAATAATAGCATCATATTTAGAGAATTTCTTATTACACCACCAAGAAAGAACAAGTCTTTGTTTTTGTGAAAAAGTTTTAAACTTCATTAATATCATCGCCTTTAATATTATCAGAATTTTCAGAGCAGTTACCTAAAGCGTTTAAGAAAGATTCAGCAGAAGAATTAACATTAGTGGTATTTTGGATCTCCCAAAGTTTTTCAAGAGCTTTAAAACGGTCTGCAATTTTAATTTCCAAACCACCACCTTTAACTTTTTTGATTTCAGAAACATTAAACAAATCAAGTTTTAAAATGTCATCTGGTGAAATATCATCATTTAAAACCATAAGTTTAACAGCATCGTTTATGCTTCCAAAAGCAATTCTCTCAAGACCAGAACGAACAGAACCATTTAGTAGATTTTTTTCATAAATAGAATTAATCTGGCGTTTTGTGTTTTTCTCACTTAAAAGTTTCATACCTTCGTAAAGAGCATCTTGTTCATTAAATCCACATTTCAAAGCAGCCTCGCCAGCATTACGCAGTTTAACAAACAGATGACAAAACCTATCTCTAAGTTTTGTTTTTTGGTTTGAAGTTTGCAATTATATCATCCTTTCTTTTCCTTTCACTTATAGGCAAAAAAGGACATTTTTTGCACAATTATATGCAAATAATGCAAAAAAAATAAATAAAAATATAACAATTTAGTTGAAATAATCAATGCGATAATGTATAATGTAAAAGATAAACAAAGAAAGAGGGAATCAAATTGAATAATTATAAAAACTTAACGAAGCAAGATTTTAAGCAAATTATTATTGATTCATTGAGAAACAACTTTAGTGTAACACCAGATGAAGCAACTGAAGTTCAAATTTACAAAGCATTGTCTCTTGCAATAGTGGAACATCTAAGAAGAAAACGTAGATATTTTGTAAATGGCGTACATTCTCATGGTAAAAAGCAAGTTTACTATCTTTCAATGGAATTTTTAATGGGACGTTCGTTAAAAACAAATTTACATAATTTACAAATGGCAGATATAGCAAAAGAGGCATTAAAGGATTTTGATTTTGATTTAGAAAAAATTTATGAATATGAACCTGATGCAGGACTTGGAAATGGTGGCCTAGGAAGATTGGCAGCATGTTATCTTGATGGATTAGCAACACAAGGCTATGCAGCAATGGGATATTCAATATGCTATGAATACGGAATATTCAAACAAAAAATAGAAGAAGGCTGGCAAACAGAATTGCCAGATAACTGGTTGCCAGGAGGAGAAACATGGCTAGTAAAAAAAGCTGATAGAGCAGTAGAAGTCAAATTTGATGGTGAATTGCATGAATACTGGCAAGATGGAGATTTTTATACAAAACATGTAAATACAACAAAAGTATTAGCAATGCCATATGATATGTATGTATCAGGATTTGATACAAAAGGAGTATCAGTATTAAGATTATGGAAAGCAGAAACACCAAGTTTTAATATGGATCTATTTAATAAAGGAGAATATTCACAAGCTTTAACACAAAATACAATGGCACAATCAATATCAAAAGTTTTGTATCCAAATGATAATCATATGCAAGGAAAGTCATTAAGATTGCGTCAACAATATTTTATGTGTTGTGCATCAGTAACAGATATAGTAAATCATCATATGTCAGTGTATGGAACATTAGATAATTTGCATGAAAAAGTTGCAATACATATAAATGATACACATCCAACATTAGCAATACCAGAGCTTATGAGAATATTAATAGATGATTGTGGATATGAATGGGAAAAAGCATGGCATATAGTATCGCATACATTTGCATATACAAATCATACAGTAATGAGTGAAGCACTAGAAAAATGGGATATAAATTTAATGAGAGATGTTATTCCAAGAATAGTGTCTATAATACTTGAGATTAATAGAAGATATTGTGAAGAGATATTTGCAGCAACTAATGATACAAATAAAACAACAAGAATGTCGATAGTGGCAAATAACCAAATAAAAATGGCAAATTTGTGTGTATGTGCATCACATTCAATAAATGGAGTGTCTAAACTTCATTCTGAGATAATAAAACAAGATGTTTTCTTTGATCAATATCAATACACACCAAATAAATTTAAGAATGTAACAAATGGAATAGCATATAGAAGATGGCTGTATCAATCAAATCCAAATTTAACAAAATTGTTAAAATCTTTGCTTGGAAAAGAGTTTTTGAAAGATGCATCAAATCTTAGAGAACTAACAAGTTTTGAAAATGATGAAACAGTGTTAAATAAGTTAGCAGAAATTAAACATAAGAATAAAATACAATTTTCAAAATACGTAAAAAACAAAATGGGAATAGTGTTAAATACTGATAGTATATTTGATGTTCAAGTAAAACGTTTGCATGAATATAAACGTCAACACTTAAATGCGTTAAATATTATATCTGAGTATAATTATTTGCTTGAAAATCCAAATGCTGATTTTGTGCCAAAAACATATATATTTGCAGCAAAAGCAGCTCCAGGATATTATATGGCAAAACAAATAATAAAACTTATATGGTCTATTTCAAAAGAATTAAGACAAAATAAAAAGCTCAACGAAAAGCTTTCAGTACTGTTTTTAGAAGACTATTGTGTAACTTTATCAGAACTTTTGATGCCAGCTAGTGAAATAAGTGAGCAAATTTCTTTAGCAGGAACAGAAGCCTCAGGAACAGGAAATATGAAGCTAATGTTAAATGGAGCAGTAACACTCGGAACAATGGATGGAGCAAATGTAGAAATATATGATGCAATTGGAAAAGACAATATAATTACATTTGGAATGTCACCACAAGAAGCAGTGGAAAAGAAATATGGATATAATCCAGAAAGATATTATAATGAAAATGAAATAATAAAAGGCTCAATAAGCAAGTTGTTAACAGGATTTGCTGGATCTAATTTTGAAGATATAGCAAATTCATTAAAACATTCTGATCCATATATGGTGCTTGCTGATTTTGCTGATTATCAAAAAGCAGAAAAATATGCATCAGAGTGTTATATGGATAAAAAGAAATGGAATAAGATGTCTCTTAGAAATATAGCAGGTGCAGGAGTATTCTCAGCAGATAGAGCAGTAGATGATTATGCAAGAGATATATGGCATCTTAAAAAATAAAATCAAAAAAATCCTTCTATTTTAATAGAGGGATTTTTAATTTTTTAAAAATTATTTGTAAAAAATTGTAAATTGCTAGACAGATGTAAGTTAATGATGTATAATAATATAATCTTATTGTGGGGGAAAAAATGACGAATTTATTTAAAATAACATCTGTAATAGGAATTTTTTTATTTATACTTATGTTGTTTTCTTCAGTAATATATGGAGTAACAGGAGCATTTAACATAATATTAAAATACGTTTATGTTGCTTTGTTTTTAATGATAATATATCTTATATATAAAAAGATTCATAATAAAAAAATAAAAATAACGAATAAAAGGTTTAGATATATAATTGCGATTGCATTTTTAGTAATAATAATTTTGCAAATATTAATGGCATTTAAATTAAGAATATATCCAACAACAGATAGAAAACATATTTATGACCAAGGATTATATATACTTCAAACAGGTCAATTTAAAGCACATCCAGATTTAAATTATTATTTTATAAAATATCCAAATAACGTACCATTTTGTTTATTTGAAGTATCATATATGTGGCTTCTTAAATCGTTTGGATATAATGGTGATATAATTACAGCTATAAACTTTTTAAATATATTTTTTATAGATTTAGGTATACTTCTTTCAGTAAATCTTGTTAGAAAAATAAAAGGTAATAAACATGCATTAATGTTTTTTATAATGTGTGCATTGTCAGCAGTAACATATTTTTATGTGCCATTTTTTTATTCTGATACGTTTTCATTGTTTATAGTTGCTGGAATTTTGACATTAATATATAATTTAAAAAATAGTATCTTAAAGCATAATAATAAAAAAATGATTATAAATAGTATATTGCTTGGAATTTTGTTTTTTATAGGTTATAAAATAAAAGCAACAATAATAATAATTTTCATAGCATTAATAATGTATTTTGTATTATCAAAAAATATAAATAAAAAGAAAATGATTGTGTCTTTGTTGATAATTTTCACATTGTTTTCAACTCAAATTATTATATACAATAATAATATAGAAAAATTAAATATTTTTGATCATACAGTGTATGATGAAGAGAATTATCCATATACACATTGGATCTATATGGGATTAAATGAAAAAGGAAATTATAATTATCAAGATGATTTGTATACACAAAGTTTTTGTACTAAAGACCAAAAAATACAAGGCAATATAGAAGGTATAAAAAGAAGAGTAAAAGATTATGGATGTATAGGATTAGTTAAACATCAAATTAATAAAATAACATATACATGGAAATCAGGACTATACGATATAAATTTTTATATTAATGTTGCGCAACATAAGGATAATTTTATAACATCATGTGTGTGTTATGGTGGAAAAAATCATAATTATTTAAGAAGTGTTTACGCTGCATTACATTTTATAATGGTATTAGGTCTTTTGGTTTCATCAATGTATATATTTAAAAAAGGCAAATCAGATTATAAATATATGATGTTTATGTCAATAGTAGGTTTAACAGTATTTTTGTCTATTTGGGAGACGAGGCCTAGATATTTAGTTCATTATATTCCTTTGATATATTTTATTTCATATAATGGTCTAAATGTATTATATAGAATAACTGATAAATTAATATCTAAAAAATTTAAAATAAAAAAACAAGCTGAGAAATAAAATGTTCTCAGCTTGTTTTTAAAGATTTTTGATTGCTTTTTAAGAAAAAAAGAATAATAATATCTTCTTTAAATAAAACAACTCTAACGGCTCGTTCTAATAATATTCCTATAAATGAAATTAAAATCCATATTCCAAAGAAAGGTATGCAAATTTGTCCTAGAAAATTAAAAGGGATATGAGAATAATCCCAAATATTTAGGTTCATTTTAAGATTAACAATATATCCAGTTACAAATTCTAAAAAGGTAATTAAAGTTGCAGAAAAAATTAGTTGGACGAAAATAGGTAAAATTCCATAAAATCTTCTGTTTATAGCGCCCATAGAAATAAAGCAAATGCCTCCTATGATTCCCATAGATATATGTGTATAACCTCTTAAAACAATTTCAATAATTCCGTAACAAAATGCACCAGTAAACCATAACGTTCCAAATTTTAATAGTCTATACATAATAAAAAACTCCTTGAAAATTCTATATATTAATAGTATTTCCAAGAAGTTAACGTTTGAAATATGTAATTTATGGTAATTATATTTTTGGATCATCATAAGTTGCTAAAATGAAGTTAATAGTGCCAAATGTAAATTTAACAGGAATACAAAATGTGCTAGCTTGTATACATAATATTTGATTCTCGCTGTTAAATTGAGGTTGTAAATCCAGTTCAATATTTTGATCGTTTGACATATTCACAGAAAACAATCCGTTAGTAAGGTTTAAAAATTCACCAACAACAGCATTTGAATATTCTAGTTCTTCATCAATTTCTTCTTCTGCATATCTAGAAGCAAATTGATGTGTTGCTGAAACAGATCCTTCAATGCCTGTAAAGATATTATATTCTCCTTTGATATCTTGACCGTTCAAAATTCTACAATGAAAATTACTGATAACAGTAGCATCAAGAGGAATAAAATCATCACCAATAAAACGAATAATATTTTTATATAAAATACTAATATAATTAGTAAGTAATTTAGCAGTATTATGGTCTCCAAAATGATAAAATTCAGAAACTATAGAATTAATAACATCATGTTTTTCACTCATCATATCATCATTTGGAATATGATAAAGTTGTTGATATTCATATAAAGCATCTTCAAATTGTTGAGTTGTTAAAGCTCCTGTATCAATTAATGCTTGACCTAAAAGTAATGATCCGGTTTTTTGCATTGATAATAAATCATCAACTTGTTTATTTGTCATATATCCAAGTTCAATTGCAATATCTCCAAATCTTTTGTCAACAGTTGATTGTTTTTTATGAACTTCTTCAACTTGTTTAGCTGTCATATATCTAGCGTTTATCGCCATGACTCCTAGTTTCATCCTAATTGTAGACTTTACTTCAAGGGCAAAAGCGAGTTGTTCAGGCGTAACTAAACGATTATTTAGTATAAAATTGCCCAAAAATTGTGAATACATGAGTCTATTCCCCCTTTGTCAAAGCTTGTAAGATTTTAAGAACATGTTTATTTTCAATTGGTTTTTGTAAAAATTCAAATGCACCAGCATTAATTGCTTCTTTTAAATGGTTTTGTGTACCAACAGAAGATGCCATGACTACCTTTGCGTCTGGATCGAATTCAATTATTTCAGTAACAGCATCAATTCCAGTTTTTATAGGCATAATTATATCCATAAACACAATATGTGGTTTGTTTTTCTTATAGATATCAATAGCTCTTTGTCCGTCTGAAGCTTCAAAAATCTGTGTAACACCTAAAGATGATATGTAATCTTTAATTTTTTTTCTTGCAAAAATAGAGTCGTCGCAAATTTCTATTTTAAGTTCCTGATATGTCATAAATTTATCCCTCCATACATAATCGTCATTTTTACTAGTTATTACTTATTTTAACACGAACTTTTTGTAAAATCAAGTAAGAGATTAGTCAATTATTTACTATAAATTTTGTGCATAATATAAGTAAATTGTTGAAATACTATTAAAAAAAGTAAAAAGGAGAGCATATGAATTATAATGAAATACCTATGGGTTTATCTGGAGCATTTGCTAGAAACTCAGCAGCAATGAATAATTTTACTAATATGACAGAAGAAGAAAAAAGAAAAATTATAGACCACACACATACTATAAATTCAAAACAAGAAATGAGAGCATTTGTACAAAATATAGCTGAAAATAAATTTTTTTACAAAACAAAATAATTTAATGCATTATTTTAAGAGACTTATACTATTAAATAAGTCTCTTTATTTTTTATATTAAATATTAAAAAAGGAGTGGATTATCCACTCCTTTGATTATTTTTTCTTAAATGACATACAGTCAACACATTGACATTGGCATGGATCAGTTTCATGTGTACCAACATTAACAGTATTAAGAGTACAGTAATTTTCTTTTTGGTTGTGGTTTGCACAGCTAGTTACTGTACATGCAATACTTTTGTTGCAACAATTTTTATCATTATGCATTTTAAAAATCCTCCTTAAATTTAATAATAATATTATTTGTAGTAATAAAAATATTATTCAATAAAAAACTTGATTATTTTGGAAAATAAATGTATAATTAAAACATAAATTTAATTTTTAATTTTTTAATATTTTTTAATAAATTTTAAAAAGGAGTCTTAATATGTATTCACTTGTTAGAAGTTTTGGATTATTTGGATTAAACGCTTTTGCAGTTGATGTTGAAATTGAAGCTAGTAAAGGTACACCTCTTTTTGAAATAGTAGGATTAGGAGATGTAGTTGTAAAAGAGTCTAGAGAAAGAATAAAATCTGCATTAAGGCAATGTGATATTGCATTTCCATTGTGTAGAGTTATGGTTAATTTAGCTCCAGCTGATACTAAGAAAACAGGCTCAATGCATGATCTAGCAATAACAGTAGCACTTATGAAAATAACAGGAAATATAGTTGATGATATTTCAAATCATGCTTTTATTGGAGAAGTATCGTTGAACGGAAGAGTAAGAGCTGTAGATGGAGTTTTACCAATGGTAATTCTAGCGCAAAAAATGGGAGTAAAAAATATATTTGTACCTTATGATAATAGATTAGAAGCATCTGTTGTTGATGGAATAAATGTTTTTGCTGTAAAAAATATTCAATCTGTTATCAATCATTTTAATAAAAAAGAAATTATTATTCCAGAAAACAAATATGAATTTAAACATAAAGATGTTGATTATAAACTTGATTTTTGTGATGTAAAAGGCCAACAAAATGCAAAGAAAGCTTTAGAGATTGCTGCATGTGGTGGACATAATGCTTTGTTAATAGGTACACCAGGATCAGGAAAAAGTATGTTAGCAAAAAGAATGCCATCAATTTTGCCTGAAATGACATTTAAAGAAGCTATTGAAACAACTAATATTCATTCTATAGCAGGTAAACTAAAAAAAGATAATCCATTAGTGTCTAAAAGACCTTTTAGATCTCCACATCATACTATTTCTCCAGCAGGATTAGTAGGTGGAGGATCAATACCAAAACCAGGCGAAATATCTCTTGCACATAATGGACTTTTGTTTTTGGATGAGTTTGCAGAGTTTTCAAGACAAAGTGTTGAAATTTTGCGTCAACCTTTAGAGGAACAAAAAGTAGCTATTTCAAGAGTGGCAGGAAGTGTGGAATATCCATGTTCTTTTATGATTATAGCAGCAATGAATCCATGTCCATGTGGATATTATGGACATCCTACTAGAAAATGTATATGTTCTAAAAATAAAGTTGAAAAATATTTATCAAAGGTTAGTGGTCCTATGATTGATAGATTTGATATACATGTTGAGTTAGCACCTGTTGAGTTTGGAGATATATCTTCAACACAAAAATCAGAAACTTCAAAAGTGATTCGAGAAAGAGTGCAAAAAGTAAGAGATATACAAAATCAAAGATTTAAAGGAACTGCGATAACATGTAATGCAAGAATAACAAGTGATATTTTACATGAAGTATGTATACTTGAAAAAAGTGCTTTGATATTTATAAAAAATGTATTTGAGAAAATGGGATTATCAGCAAGAGCATATGATAGAATATTAAAGGTATCAAGAACTATAGCAGATATGGATAATAGTGAAATAATATTAAAGCGTCATATTGCACAAGCAGTTCAATATAGAAGTCTAGATAGAAAATATTGGGGATAGATAAGAGATATTTTACATAAAAAGTCACAAAAGCGTGATTAATGTGAAAAATAAACAATGACTGTAATTTTTTTTAGAAAATTACAGTCATTGTGCTAAAGTTTTATAAAAAGCTTGACAATGCTAGTATATAATAATATAATTATATACTGTATCAATATGGATTGTTATGTCCAATTACTTAGAAAAGTATATCACATAATTTTATAAAATACAATACGTATTTTTGCTTTTATTGACAAAAAGTATAGCAATCCGTGCGAAATAATTTAAGGAGTGATTGAGCCTATGGTGAATGTCAAGCCGCAAAAGCTGGGGAAGAATACTCGAATGAGTTTTGCTAAGATTAATGAAGTCTTAGAAATGCCAAACCTTATCGAGGTTCAGAAGAATTCCTACAAGTGGTTTTTAGGAGAGGGATTGAAGGAGGTTTTTAGAGATGTTTCCGCTATTACAGATTATAACGGTAATCTCGAGCTAAACTTTATTGATTTTAAAATAGACAAGACCCCTAAATATTCTGTAGCAGAATGTAAGGAACGAGATGTAACTTATGCTGCGCCTATCAGAGTAGTTGCAAGACTTAATAATAAAGAAACTGGCGAAATTAAAGACAGTGAAGTATATATGGGAGAATTCCCACTAATGACAGAAAGTGGTACGTTCGTAATTAATGGTGCAGAGCGTGTTATCGTTTCTCAACTTGTTCGTTCTCCTGGAGTATATTATTCTTCAGAAAAAGACAAAACAGGTAAAGATTTATTCAAAGCTACTGTTATACCAAATAGAGGTGCATGGCTTGAATATGAAATGGATTCAAATGATATAGCTTATGTAAGAATAGATAAAAACCGTAAAATTCCTTTGACAACATTCATTCGTGCTCTTGGCGTAGGATTAGATGAAGAAATAGAAGAAATGTTTGGTATTGATGAAAGAATTAATCAAACTATTCTTCAAAAAGACGCAACAAAAAACCGTGAAGAAGCTTTGCTTGAAGTTTATAAAAGATTAAGACCAGGCGAGCCTCCAACAGTTGATAGTGCTGAAACACATATAAATTCTTTGCTTTTTGATGCTAAGAGATACGATTTATCAAGGTTTGGTCGTTATAAATATAATAAAAAATTAGGCATTGGTTCTAGAATATCTGGACATGTTGTGTCAAGACCTATTGTTAATCCAATGACTGGTGAAATTATTGCTGATTCAGGCGAAAAACTAAATTATGATAAAGCTATGGAAATAGAATCAGCTGGTGTTATTGAAGCTTTTGTTACTGTTACTAAAAAAGAAGTAGTAACAAGTGCTACTGGTGAGACAACTACTAAAATAGAAGATAAAGAAGTTAAAGTTATTGGTAATGGTATGGTTGATATTGGCATATATGTTGATTTTGACTGTGTTGAATATGGAATTAATGAAAAAGTTCGTTTTAGCGTTCTTAAAGAAATTCTTGAAGATAGTAATGGAGAAGAAGAATTAAGAGAGAATATAAAATCTCGTGCTGATGAACTTGTTCCAAAACATATCATACTTGATGATATATACGCTACAATTAGCTATTTCTTGAACCTTTGCGAAGGTGTAGGAATTGTTGATGATATTGATCACCTTGGTAATAGACGTATACGTAGTGTAGGTGAACTTCTTCAAAATCAATTTAGAATTGGTTTCGCTAGAATGGAAAGAGTTATTCGTGAGAGAATGAACGTTCAATCACAAGATATGGACGTTGTAACTCCACAAGTTCTTATAAATATTAGACCAATTACAGCTGCAATTAAAGAATTCTTTGGTTCTTCACCACTTTCACAATTTATGGATCAAACAAATCCTCTTGCTGAACTTACACATAAAAGAAGACTTTCAGCTTTAGGACCTGGTGGTTTGTCTCGTGATCGTGCTGGATTTGAGGTTCGTGACGTACATTATTCTCACTACGGTAGAATGTGTCCTATTGAAACTCCTGAAGGTCCAAACATTGGTCTTATCTCATATCTTGCTTCTTTTGCAAGAATTAATGAATATGGTTTTATTGAAGCTCCTTATAGAAAGCTTGATAAAGAAACAGGTGTTGTAACTGACGAAGTTGTTTATATGACAGCTGATGTTGAAGATAACTTTGTTGTAGCACAAGCTAATGAACCATTAACAGAAGATAGCAAATTAGCTAATGAAAAAGTTAAAGCTCGTTATCGTGACCAAATTCTTGAAATAGAACGTGAAAAAATTGATTTCATGGATGTTTCACCAAAAATGGTTGTTTCAATTGCTACAGCGTCAATTCCTTTCCTTGAAAATGATGACGCAAACCGTGCTTTGATGGGATCAAACATGCAACGTCAAGCTGTTCCACTATTAAAAACAGAATCACCTATTATTGGTACTGGTATGGAATATAAAGCTTGTGTTGACTCTGGAGTTGCAATTGTTGCTGAAAAACCAGGTTATGTATTAAAAGTTTCTGCTGATGAAATTGTTATCAAACAAGATGATGATGAAACAGTAACTTATAAATTAATTAAATTTAAACGTTCTAACCAAGGAACTTGTGTTAACCAACGTCCAATTGTTTCTAAAGGTGATAAAATTGAAGCAAAACAAGTTATCGCTGATGGACCAGCTACTGCTGATGGAGAAATTTCATTAGGTAAAAATGCTCTTATTGGATTTATGACTTGGGAAGGTTATAACTATGAAGATGCTGTTTTATTAAATGAAAAACTTGTTAGAGAAGATGTTTATACATCTGTTCATATAGAAGAATATGAAATTGAATCTAGAGATACAAAGCTTGGACCAGAAGAGATTACTAGAGATATTCCTAATGTAGGTGAAGATGCTCTTAAAGATCTTGACCAAAATGGTATTATCAGAATTGGTGCTGAAGTTCGTTCTGGTGATATTTTGGTTGGTAAAGTTACACCAAAAGGTGAAACTGAACTTACTGCTGAAGAAAGACTTCTTCGTGCTATTTTTGGAGAAAAAGCAAGAGAAGTTCGTGATAATTCTCTAAGAGTTCCTCATGGTGAGGCTGGTGTTATTGTTGATGTTAAGGTATTTACAAGAGAAAATTGTGATGAACTTTCTCCTGGTGTAAATATGCTTGTAAGATGTTATATTGCACAAAAGAGAAAAATATCTGTCGGAGATAAAATGGCTGGTCGTCACGGAAACAAGGGTGTTGTTTCCAGAATTTTACCTCAAGAAGATATGCCATTCTTACCAGACGGTACACCTCTTGATATAGTTCTTAATCCTCTAGGTGTTCCTTCACGTATGAACATCGGTCAGGTTCTTGAAGTACATCTTGCTATGGCTGCAAAAGCTTTAGGATGGAAAATCATGACTCCTGTATTTGATGGTGCTCACGAGAAAGACATTAGAGATGCATTTAATCAAGCAAGAGCTATTAATGATGAGCTTATTGAAAAAGCTAAAACAGAAAAACCTGAACCACAAGTTTTATATAAAAATGGTCGTGAGATTATTGATACAACAAAACTTGAGATGAATGATGATGGTAAAACTACATTATATGATGGTAGAACAGGTGAGAAATTTGATAACCGTGTAACTGTTGGATACATGTATTATTTGAAACTTCACCACTTGGTTGATGATAAAATCCATGCTCGTTCAGTTGGTCCTTATTCACTTGTAACTCAGCAACCACTTGGTGGTAAAGCTCAGTTTGGTGGACAAAGATTTGGTGAGATGGAAGTATGGGCTCTTGAAGCATATGGTGCTGCTTATACACTTCTTGAAATGTCTACAGTTAAATCTGATGATACAATAGGACGTGTAAAAACTTATGAGGCTATTGTAAAAGGTCAAAACGTACCAAAACCTGGTATTCCTGAGGCGTTTAAGGTTCTTATTAAAGAATTACAATCACTTAGTCTTGATGTTAAGATTCTTAATATTAATAATGAAGAGATTGACCTTAAACAAACATTTGATGATGATGAAATTATGCCACAACCTATGCCTGAGGAAATGGAATATGTTGCCGAGAAGCCGGCTGATGATAGTGCTGAAATTGAAGATGATGAAGAGAATCTAGTAGTAGAAGAAAACTCAGAGATGTTTGATTATTTCGGCAATGATAGTAGTGAGGATGACGACAATAATATCTAAAGGAAGAGGGGTCGTATTTTGGAATTCAATACTTTTGAATCTATAAAAATTGGTCTAGCATCTCCAGAACAGATACTGGAATGGTCATATGGTGCAGTAGAAAGACCTGAAACTATAAATTACAGAACACAAAAGCCAGAAAGAGATGGACTTTTCTGTGAAAAAATCTTTGGCCCTTCAAAGGATTGGGAGTGCCACTGTGGTAAATATAAGAAAATCCGTTTTAAAGGTAAAGTTTGTGAACGTTGTGGCGTTGAAGTTACTCGTGCTAAAGTAAGACGTGAAAGAATGGGACATATAGAGCTTGCAGCTCCTGTGTCTCACATCTGGTACTTTAAAGGTACACCTTCAAGAATTGGACAAGTGCTTGAAGTCTCTCAAAAACGTCTTGAAGAAGTACTTTATTTTACAAAATATATCGTTATTGATCCAGGTAACACTTCTTTGGTTAAAAAGCAACTTTTAACAGAAAAAGATTATCAGGAAGCAAGAGAAAAATGGGAAGATGAATTTAAAGCTGGAATGGGTGCTGAAGCTGTTCAAGAGCTTTTAAAAGAAATTGACCTTGAAGTACTTGCTGCTCAATTGAAAACTGAACTTAAAGATTTGCCAGTTGGACAAAAAAGAATTAAACTTTTAAAAAGACTTGAAATCGTTGAAGCTTTCAGACTTTCTAAAAACCGTCCAGAATGGATGATTTTAAATGCAGTTCCTGTTATTCCACCAGATTTAAGACCTATGGTTATGCTTGATGGTGGTAGATATGCAACAAGTGATCTTAATGATTTATATAGACGTGTTATAAACAGAAATAACCGTTTAAAAAGAATGTTAGAGCTTGAAGCTCCTGACATTATTATCAGAAATGAAAAAAGAATGCTTCAAGAATCTGTTGATGCACTTATTGATAATGGTAGACATGGTAGACCTGTTACTGGACCTAATAATCGTGCATTTAAATCACTTTCTGATATGCTTAAAGGTAAACAAGGTCGTTTCCGTCAAAACCTTCTTGGTAAACGTGTTGACTATTCTGGACGTTCAGTTATCGTAGTTGGTCCTGAACTAAAAATGTTCCAATGTGGTTTGCCTAAAGAAATGGCTCTTGAATTATTCAAACCTTTTGTTATGAAACGTCTTGTGGATACTGAAGTTGTAAATAACATTAAATCTGCAAGAAAAATGGTTGAACGTGCTAAACCAGATGTTTGGGATGCACTTGAAAACGTAATTGAAGGTCATCCAGTAATGTTAAACCGTGCTCCTACACTTCATAGACTTGGAATTCAAGCATTTGAACCTATTCTAGTTGAAGGTAGAGCTATAAAACTTCATCCACTTGTTTGTACAGCTTTTAATGCTGACTTTGATGGTGACCAGATGGCTGTTCACGTTCCTTTATCAGCAGAAGCTCAAGCAGAAGCAAGATTCTTAATGCTTGCTGCAAATAACCTATTAAAACCTTCTGATGGACGTCCTGTTGCTGTTCCATCACAAGATATGGTGCTTGGATCTTACTATTTAACAATGGAAAAACAAGGCGAAAAAGGTGAAGGTAAGATATTCCGTGATATTAATGAAGCACTTATGGCTTATCACGAAGGTGAAGTTACTTTGCATGCTAACATTAAAGTTAGAGTTGTTAAAGAAATAGGAGACAAACAAGTTTCTAAAGTTATAAATGCAACTGTTGGTAGATTAATATTCAATGAGAATATACCTCAAGATTTAGGATTTGTTGATAGAACAAATTCTGAAAAACAATTTGAACTTGAAGTTGCTTTCCTTGTTGGTAAAAAACAACTTTCTCAAATAATTGAAAGATGTATTATAAAACATGGAACAGCTACTACATCTGAAGTTCTTGATAGAGTAAAAGCTCTTGGATTTAAATATTCAACAAAAGCTGCTATTACTGTTGCTGTTTGTGATGCTATTATTCCTCCTCAAAAGAAGGACATTTTAGGAAATGCAGATGCAATGGTTGATAAAGTAGATAAACAATATAGACGTGGTTATATTTCTGCTGATGAGAAATCTCAAAAAGCTATTGAAATATGGAACGACGCTACTGATAAAGTTACTGTAGCTCTTAAAGATAATCTTGATAATTACAATCCTATCTTTATGATGGCTGATTCAGGTGCTCGTGGTAGTATTAATCAGATCAGACAGCTAGCTGGTATGCGTGGACTTATTGCAAATACTTCTGGTAGAACAATTGAAATGCCAATTCGTGCTAACTATCGTGAAGGATTAAATATTCTTGAATACTTTATTTCATCTCGTGGTGCACGTAAAGGTCTTGCTGATACAGCTCTTAGAACTGCTGACTCAGGTTATTTGACTCGTCGTCTTGTTGATGTTTCTCAAGATATTATTATTCGTGAAGAAGATTGTGGAACTCAAACAGGTATTGAAATTTATGAAATTAAAAACGGTAGAGAAGTTATCGAGCCATTACAAGAACGTTTAGTTGGTCGTTATCTTGTTGAAGATCTTAAAGATTCTAAAACAGGCGAAATGGTTGTTTCTAAAGATAAACTTATTTCTAGCCAAGATTCTAAAAAAATATGTGCTGTTCTTGAAGAAAAAGGTGAAACAACAATTTCTATTCGTTCAGTACTTCAATGTAAAGCTAGACATGGAGTTTGTGCTAAATGTTATGGTGCTAACCTTGCAAGTGGTAAAGTTGTTAGAGTTGGTGAAGCAGTTGGTGTTATATCTGCTCAATCAATTGGTGAGCCAGGTACACAGCTAACAATGAGAACTTTCCATACAGGTGGTATTGCATCTGCTGAAGATATTACTCAAGGTCTACCTCGTGTCGAAGAACTTTTCGAAAGTAGACGTCCTAAAAATGCTGCAATTATAGCAAAATATGCTGGTAGTCTTAGATTTGAAGAAGTCAAAAAGATTAAAAATGCAGTTATTACAAATCCTGAAACTCTTGAAGAAGAATATTATCAAATTCCATATGGTTACAAGCTTCGTGTTAATGAAGGTGACTATGTTGAAAAAGGTGAGCCATTAACTGAAGGTAGTATTTATCCAGGTGATGTTCTTGCAGTAAGAGGAGAAAAAGCTGTTCAAAACTATATCATTGATGAAGTTCAAAAAGTTTATCGTTTACAAGGTGTTGATATTAATGATAAACATATCGAAGTTATTGTTCGTCAAATGATGAAAAAAGTTAAAATTGATGATGCTGGTAGTAGCTTTATGTTACCTGGAACATTAGTAGATAAAAATGAAATTATAGAAATCAATGAAGAAATAAAAGAGCAAATGGAAGCTGGAGACGCTGAAGCTTCTCTTATCACTTATAATCCTGTGTTACAAGGTATTACAAAAGCTTCTTCAAACTCAGATTCATTCTTGTCTGCTGCTTCATTCCAAGAAACAACAAAAGCACTTACAGATGCAGCTATTCGTGGAAAAAGCGATAAATTGCTTGGACTTAAAGAGAATGTTATTATTGGTAAACTTGTTCCAGCTGGTACTGGTATGGAATGTTACAATAACGTTAAAGTTGTATCAAATAAACCAGAATCAGAAGAAATAGTTGAAGAATAAAAAATTAAACAGCTCCATTATTTTGGAGCTGTTTTTTTATTTGTATATGTAATAAAAAAATTCCTTGCTTTTGTAGCAAGGAATTTTCAGTTTTAATTTATTATTTACCAAGCCTTAGCGTTGTATTTTCCATATGATTGAGTACCATCTAACCAATATCCTTCAACGCCTAAATCTAAATCAACAGTTTGATCATTGCTACCATTAAATACAACATGAGTAGCATTGTCAGGAACATTTATAATATAAACGTTTTCACCATATTGATTATTTTCTAAAAAGTCCATTGAATCACCAGGCCAGCAAGAAGTGCAATCACCATTTGAATTGAAGAAATATGCACGTACATTATTCCAATTCAAATTGTTAGTGAATTTAAGTTTGATAGTACCTGGATTCACTGGTGGAGTAGGAGTTTCTCCTCCATCAGGATTGTATATTGCAGCAATACCACTTGAACCAATTTGTCCACTAATTTGTCCGTTTGAAACTTTAAATTTGTTTCCAGAAATTTGGTCAGTGTATGTTCCGTTTGCAATTCTATTTGCTTTCATATTTACATAACCATTGTTGCCTGAAATATTAGTGATAATAGCACCAGCAGTACCACGTTCAATCATTATACATGAATCTTTTGAAGAAATATAATCAGGTTGACCAGCAAAATGATTATTTAATTTGTTAATAGCTGCAACTTCAGGACTAGCCCAACCAGTAATTGAAGCAGTACCTAAAGATTGGCTAAGATTTTGAGGACGAGCTAAATATAAACCAGCAGCTTCTCCTCTAGCTCCAACAATAGACCAAGTTTTGTTAGCAACATTTGTTGATTGTGAATTTGAACCACCATGTGCAAATGTGTCATGTGATTCATTCCATAAAACAGCTTTAGTTCCAGTTGGTTGTGCACCATCAGCAAAACTTAAGTCAACTCTTTTAGCACTATTTACATCTCTGTTATTAACAGCGTTTCTAATACAATCACTTACAGTGTTAACAGTTACACTCATATATTTTGTATATTTATTTATTGTAGCTTGACCATTACCACCTGTTTTATCAAGGATTTCACCATAATGATAAAGATCAACACCTTTATTTGCTGCATAAGCATCAACAGTACCTATAACATTTGGCCAAAAATCACTTCCACCTGGCTCATTAGGAACTTCAATGTGTTTAGCACCATCATAACGGAAACCGTCAGCACCAGCATCAATACATTCCTTTAAAAAATCAATTGCTTTATTTTGGATTTTAGAATGAGATGTGTTTAAATCAGGAAGTCCACCCATGTTATGTTGTGTAATGTCATAACGATCAGACCAATTTGAAGTGTTCTTAGAAATATCGTGCCAAACAGATCTATCATTTTTTATATCAGGATCAACAGCAGGTGAGATATTACATCCGCCATTATCACCAGTATGATTTAAAACAGCATCAACGATAACTTTTATTCCGTATTTTTCAGCTTCGTCACACATTTCAGTAAAATCTTCTTTGTTTCCTAATGCACTTTTTCCTGTATTGTCAATATGAAACCAACATGGTTGATAATATACCCACCAATGAGTTCCAAATGATTTATTTGTTGTTCCTTCTTTTGCTTGTTGAATTGGTGAAGTCTGTATTGCACTAAAACCTTGTTCTGCAATTTTTTCCATATTAGCAGTAGCATTTTTGAAAGACCAGTTCCATAATTGTAAAATTTGTCCATCTTGAATATCATCAACTAATCCATAATCTGAGCTTTGGATTTCGTTAACAGTTGTTGATACTACAGGTGCATCAACTGCATTTACTGTAACGCTAATGAATATCGATAATATTAAACATAGAGCCGCAATTATTCCTCGGTTTTTTTTCGCCATTTCAATTCCTCCATTTTCCTTTTTTTAATTAAAACTTCTTTGTTAAATATTTCTTAAATCCTCTTTATAAAACCTTCTTTATATAGGATATCAAAATATTGGTATAATCTCAATTGTATTTTTCGCCAAAGTTTTATTATTTTTTTGTCAATAATGTCAAAAAAATAATTTAATTATTCCATTATTTGTGCAAAATTAATTTTATATAATGTAAAAAAATAACAAATATAATAAAACAAATGAAAATAAATCAAAAATAAAAACAATTCATAATTCTTTATTATATAATGTGTATACTAATGTAAAATCTTCGAATAAAAGATTTGTAATACATATTAATTTGTTTCGTAAAATAATTATTTATTATATTTAAAATAAAAAAATAAATATAAAACCTACTAAAATAGTAATTGTTTTAATAAAAATGTTGTTAATTATGTTTAAAAAATCACTATACAAATCAATTGTTGCTTAAAAATAGGATTAATGTATACTCAATTTAAAGTATAGACATATGTGGATATATATATTCATTTTTATTTATGCTATTTTCCAATTCTCAGCTAATTATATAAATTTATTTATAAATTTAGTAAAATACAATTCAAAAAAAATTAATCTGTAAGAAGTAAATAAAATATAAGCAAAATGTTTTTAAAAACAAGCACAACAAACAAATTGTTTTTTACAGATATTTTATTAACATTTTAAAGAGATTACTAATGAATTAATGTATATAATATTTAAGAATTAATTTAAAAAAAGTTAATATAAAATTATATTTTGTTATTTTTATTTACAAAATAGCGTTTTTATATTTAAGATATAAAACATATATTCAATATATATTATATAATTATAATTTTGAATTTTTATTAAATAAATAATATGTAATTTTATTATGATATTAATTTACAAAAATATTCTTATAATTAGTAAATTATATAACAGCATATAAAGCATAGATAAATATAATAATTATAATAACATTATATGTATTAATATGTAAAAATAATGATATTTAATAAATAAATAGTGAAATTTGTGATATGCATTTGGATATGTGGTGACAAAATAAGTATTATGAACTATAATAATACAGAGATATTAATAGGAGGTAAAATATGATAAAACTTGCCTGGAATGAGGGTTGGTATTTTGCAAATAAATACCAAGAAAAATTTAAATCAGATTCAAATATTACAACAAACATACAACAAAAGGTGAGATTGCCTCATACAGTAAAAGAGGTTCCATTTAATCAATTTGATGAAAACGAATATCAAATGTTAAGCTCATATACAAAAATATTTAAACTTGATAAAAGTTATAAAGATAAACGTATTTTTGTTACTTTTGATGGAGTAGCACACAGTTCAACGGTATATTGTAATGGCAAAAAAGTAGGAAGTCATCATTGTGGATATACAGGTTTTAAGGTGGAATTGACTTCATATTTATCATTTGAAAATGAAAATAATCTTACAATTGTAGTAGACAGTCATGAAAATTTAGATATTCCACCTTTCGGAAAATTAGTAGATTATATGACTTTTGGAGGAATTTATCGAGAGGTTTGGCTTGAAATTAAAAATGATTCTTATATTAAAGATGTTTTTGTAAAAGCTGATATGTCTGGTAAAATAGAATGTGAATGTGAAATTGAAAGTAAGAAGGCATATACATTAAAAGCTTGTATTTATAATAAAACTGGTGAAAAATGTGTTGAAGTCACTGATAATAAACATCCTGTGTTGCAAATTAAAAATCCAAATTTGTGGTCACCAGAAAATCCATATTTATATGAGATTAAAATAGAATTATATCAAGATAATGAATTAAAAGATGTGTTTTCTACTAAGTTTGGTGTACGTAGTGTTGAATTTTCACAAGATGGTTTTTATCTTAATGGTAAAAGATATCAAATTCGTGGTTTGAATAGACATCAAAGCTATCCTTATATAGGATATGCAGCACCTGAACGTGCTCAAAAATTAGATGCAGATATATTAAAATATGAATTAGGATGTAATACAGTTAGAACAAGTCATTATCCACAAAGTCATAATTTTATAAATCGTTGTGATGAAATTGGATTACTTGTGTTTACAGAAATTCCAGGATGGCAACATATTGGTGGAGACAAATGGAAAAAACAAGCTATACAAAACGTTAAAGATATGGTAACTCAGTATAGAAATCATCCAAGTATTTTTATATGGGGAGTAAGAATCAACGAAAGTAAAGATGATGATAAATTTTATAAAGCATGTAATAAAGCTGCTAAAGAATTAGATAAAACACGTCCAACAAGTGGAGTAAGAGCTCATGGAAAAAGTCCACTTTTTGATGATGTATATTCATATAACGATTTTGTTTATAGTGGATATAACAAAGGGTGTGAAAACAAACAAAGCATCACATCTGATATGAAAAAAGGATATTTAGTAACAGAATATAATGGACATATGTATCCAACAAAAGCATATGATAGTGAAAGACATAGAACAGAGCATGCAATGAGACATGCTAGAGTGTTAAATGCAATAGCATCAAATAAAGATATAGCTGGTAGTCTAGCTTGGTGTATGTTTGATTACAATACACATAAAGACTTTGGTAGTGGAGATGAAATTTGCTATCATGGTGTTATGGATATGTTCAGAAACAAAAAACTTGCAGCAAGTGTGTATGCTTCACAATCAGATGAAAATGTTGTTTTAGAAGTCTGTAATAGTATGGATATAGGTGAACATCCAGAATCATCATATGGAGATGTTATAACATTTACAAATGCAGATTATGTGAATTTATATAAAAATGATGAATTCGTAGCAAAATATACTCCATCAGATGAGTTTTCAGCATTAAAACATCCTCCAATAGTAAGTGCAGATCTAATTGGTGAATTATTAGAGAAGAATGAACAATATGATAAAAAAACATGTAAAACAATAAAAAAGATTCTTCTTTCTGTTTCAAAATATGGTTTATATGCTATTCCGTTAAAAGTTAAATTAATGGGAGCACGTCTTGTGTTGATGAAAAAAGCAACTTATAGCGAAGCACTTGCTTTATATGGAAAATACTTAGCTACTTGGGGTGGAGTATCGTTTAAATGGAAGTTTGAAGCTGTTAAAGATGGAAAAGTTGTTGCAACTAAAATAAAATGTGCTAATAAAGTACCAAAATTAAAAGTAGATATTGACTCATGTGAATTAGTAGAAAAAAATACTTGGGATATGGCAACTGTTCGTATAAAAGCTGTTGATGGTGGAGATAATGTTTTGACATATTGTAATAGAAGTTTACAATTTGAAGTAGAAGGTGATATAGAGTTAATAGGACCTAAATTTGTTCCACTTTCAGGAGGAATGTGTGGTTGTTATATTAAATCTATTGGTAAAAGTGGTACAGGAACATTAAGAATTAAAATGCAAGGTGTAGATGATTTTGTACAAGAATTCACTGTGAAAACAGAAAAATAATAAGAAAATAAAACTGGTATATAAGATTTTTATGTCTTATATACCAGCTTTTTTATGTTTAAAGCTTATTTGTTTTTAAAATCAGTGTTTCCATCAGTAAATTTCATATTTGATACAGGATCAAATCGCACCTTTTTGATATGTTGCTGGATTAGGGAATAAAACAGTTCCAACAGGAGTACCTTCAACTGTACAATAATTTTTATTCCATAAAGGAATATCTAAATTATGTTTAATTCTTTTGCTTTCACCATTGTCTTTGCCATCTTCACATAAATCAGTACATTCATGTAGCCAATGACCAGCTCTTGAAAGTGAACTAGTAACATTATAAGATCCACCTTCAGTCATAGAAAGTTTCAATGCTTTTAATACACCTAAACCAAGCAAGAAACCAGGAATGTAATCAAGAGGAACACCGTTTAAGTTTACAGGAGTTTTTTCAGAACCACCATTTCTAATACTCAAACCTGAAATATCTTCAGCAAGAGGAGCCCAACCTGGACGAGTGCTCCATAAAGTGTCAGAAAAGCACATTAGTGTTCCGTAAATAACATTAGGATTTAATTTATGAATATCTTCAGGAGATAAACCGAATTTATTTAAAGCACCTTGTTGATATGATGAAACAACAACATCAGCTTCTTTAACAAGCTCTTTTGCTTTTGCTAATTGTTCAGGAATATTAAAATCAAGTTGAATAGAGTTTTTTCCAGCCCATCCATCAAGTTCAGTCATTGCTTGTTCTTGAGTTTCAAATATACCTCTTCTGATAAGTAATACATCAGCGCCTTGTTCAGCTAATATTCTAGTACATGCAGGTCCAGCAATAATGTGAGTAAGGTCTAAAACTTTAACACCAGCTAAAGGACCTTTACCATTTGTTTTACCATAGTTTTTAACAGGTGTGTCAGCAACTTTTTTTAATCTAAACACAGGCATATCGCAAATAACTTTTCCAATTTCAGATTCTTCCCATTGTTTTCTGTTTTGCATAACACAACCACTTACTTCAGACTCAAAAACTTTTTCTTGTAACTCCATACCATTATATTTTTTAATAGCTGCAGCAACTTCTTTTTTGTCTTTTGAAAGAGAAGTGAAAGTAAACTTTTTAGGATCTTTAGTAATACCTAAAAGTCTCATCATTGTAGCTTTTTGATGTTCATAATAAACATGAGTTGAGAAAAACTTATCATCTTTAGTTTGGTATTTATAAAAAATACCATTCAAAGCATTTGTAACATTAACAGCAGAATCTTTACGTTTTATACGAAAAGTTTTGTTTCCAAAATAACTCATCATATATAATCTAATAATTTGTACACCAGCAGTACCAATATCACAAAGAATAGGTTCTGGATTATCTTCACCATCTCTTAAACAAGCTATATCACTACCTATTGCTGAGTTTAAAGATAAAACAGCAGCTGCAGGACCTGTTTGTTTAACATTTTCTTCTTGGAATAGTTTTTTTACTGCTTTGTATCTCAAAGATAAAAGTACTAATTTAACAGCTCCAGGAAATGGATTTTTCTTAAAACATGACGCCATAAGTTGTTTCTTTTGATTATCTTTTACATGAAAATCAACATGTGTTGTGGTATCAATACCAGTTCTTTTCTTGAGGTCTTCATAACATTTTACCGCATCTAAAGCTTTTTGCTCCATTATTCCTTTACTCATTGTAAAATCTCCTTAATATTTTTCAATAAATTATAAATATTTTATAATAAATAGTATATCATGCTATCTTCTCATTAGTCAATTATATAACAATTATTTAAGAATTAATTTATAAATAGTTATTTTTTTATGTGTTTTGAGTGTTTTCTTTCATTTGATGTTTTTAAAATAATAGTAGATAGATTTGTATTTATATGGTAAAATATCAGTTAATAGATATTTAAAGTGAGAGAAAAATATCTCTCACTTTTCCTCGTATATAAGGAGAAAATATTATGAAGCAGTTATTTATTAAAAGTTTAAAAGGTTATAAAAAACATCTACTTATTGTATTAATTTGTACATTTATACAAAGTGGTTTATTAATCTATGCTCCTTTGTTAATAGGTGAATATATAGATAACATTTATATATCAGTTAAAAAGCAATTAATAATATTAGTTTTAATGTATTTCTTAACAATATTGATATGTAGTTTGTTAAGAATATTTACTGTGTTTTTATTTGAAAAGGTTGGACTAAGTATATTTAATAAAATTAGATGTAATTTAGTAGATAAAATATTGACTTTTGACCAACATTTTTTTAATAATAATTCTGTAGGTGAGATATTAGAATATGTTGATAGAGGAATAAAAATAATATCTAATTTTTTTACTACACAAGCATTTGAAATGGTTGTTAGTGTTTTAACTATTATTGTAATGTTAATAGTTTTATTTTCAAAAAATATATTTATAGGTTTAGTATTTACAGTATATATATTTATATCATTTTTAATTATATATAATTCTATTAGAAAAAAACAATATACAGTGAATGATTATCAAAAAAATTTATCGTATGCATTTGGAAAATATGGAGAATGGATTGAAGCACGTAATGATATATTTAATTTATCAGAAGAAAAGTATATATTAAAAAAGATGGAAGTTATTGATGATAAATTAGTAAAATCAGAAGTTAGATCTCAAAAATTTTTATATATAATTTGGAGCCTTACTATGTTTTTAGTTGGAGGACTTTGTGTAGGTTCTTTATTAGTTGGAGGAACATTATTTTTTATAGGAAGTGTTACTCTCGGTACAGTTTATATTGCGTATACTTATAGTACGATGTTGAAAGCACCGTTTGAAAATTTCCAATCACAATTACAGTCTCTAATTCGTGCTAAAACTATGTGGAAAAGAATAGATGAGATGTTAAAATATAAAAATGAAGTAAATAACGGTAATGATTTATGTGATAATAAAATTAATATGATTGAAATTAAAGATGTAAAATATAATTATCCTAATAAAAATTTAGTTTTAAGTTATCCTAATATAGAAATAAAACAAGGAGAAATTATAGGTATCTCTGGAAATTCTGGATGTGGAAAATCAACATTATGTAAAATTCTTTGCAAAATGATAGAACCATCAGAAGGAACTATTTTAATTAATAAAACATCTTTAAAATTTATAAATACAAATAGTTATTATAAAAATATAGCGTATACTTCAAATAATATTTATATTTTTAATGGTTCTATAAGAGACAATTTGACTCTTTTTGATAAATCTATAAGAGATGAGTTTATTATTAAAATATTAGAAAAAAATAATCTTATAAATTATTTTAAAAAATTTGGAGAGGATTTTTTAGATTATATTATAGAAGAAGATAACATTTCTGTTGCAATAAAACAATTAATAAATATATCTAGAGTATTGCTTTTAGAAAAAAGTTTTATTATTTTAGATGAATCTATTTCAAAAATAGATTTAGAAATGTTTGATATTTTCCTTGAAATACTAAATAGTATAAAAAATGAAACTTTAATATTAATTATTTCACATGATTATAGTATTTTACAACACTGTAATAGTGTTATTAAATTATAATTATTTTTTATATTATATAGATAGGAGTTTTAAATGAAAAGAATAAATAAAGATGTTTTAAAGATAAATTATAGTTTGTTTAAATCAGATAAAAAAAATATAATTTTTAATTTTTTTATTTGGTTGATAATTATTTGTCTTCCTATTGTAATAGCATATATTATAAATATAGTATTTAATGAAATAGAAGAAGTAAATGAGAATAGAGTATACATATTAGGTTTTATTCTTTTATTTCTTGTAATTGCTCAAAGTTTTTTTATTTTATTAGGTGGAAAAATTGATACGTTGATGCAATTTAGAATAAAACAATCTCTTAGGAAAAATGTAATTATTAATTCTATTAGTAAAAATAAAATTGATACAGGTAAAATGATAGATTTGTTAGTAAATGATTTACCGTATTTTTCGCAGTTGTTAACAGTTGAATTAGATTTAATAGGAAAATTTATATTTTTTATTGTTTCAAGTGTATTATTATTTTTTATTGATTTTAAAATAGGAATTGTACTTTTAATTTTGCTTATTGTGATAAATAGATTAATATATGTTCTATCTGAAAAAATGAAATCATCTCATAAATTTTATAGAAATGTAGATATATCCTATTCTACATATATAAATTCTTTAATAAAAAATAGAGAAAGTGTATTGCTTGTAGGAAAAAAAGAAAATTTTATTTCAAATCTAAATAAAATTAATAAAGAAAGAATAAAAAGTACAGTTAAATACAGAGTAGTTGAAATTTTGATAAATGAATTTGCTAATTTGTATAATGTTTTGAGTATAGTGTTGATATTACTTATTGCAATTCCTAGTATGAAAAATGGCACTATAACTATAGGTGAATTGACATATTTAATTTCTTTTTCAGCATATTTAAGTCAATATAATGGATTGTTGTCAGAACTTTTTTGTAGTATTAAATATTGTGAGAATTCATTAATTCATTTTAGTGAAGTTTTTAATAAAGAAGATGTTGTTTTTAATCTTATCAAAATACATGATGAAAGTGATGATATTGATAAATTAAGTATTTATAATTATGAAGGTGCTAATTTGAAGTTTGATTTTAATAAACCTGAAATTGTAGTAGTTTATGGAGATGTTGGAAGTGGTAAATCATATTTTTTAAATAATTTTATAGAGAAAATAAAAATTGATTTTAAAAATCAAATAGGTGTAGCTTTACAAAATCCAGTTTTCTTAAATGAAACAGTTAAGGAGAATATAAATTTTTTAGATGATTTAGATAATAAAGATATAGAATTTTATTTAGATAAGGTTGGACTTTTATATGAGTTAAAAGAAAAGATTGAAAATGAAAGTCTTATAGGGATAAATGGTAAAATGCTTTCAGAAGGACAAAGACAACGTTTGGCTGTAGTAAGAGCTATTATTCATGCTAAAAAAATATTGGTATTAGATGAATGTACTTCTCTTTTAGATTATGAAAATGAAAAGAGACTTTTAAACACAATAAAAGATAAAAATGTTTTTACTATTATAGCAACTAATAAAAAATCAATATTAAATATAGCAGATCGTGTTATACATATAAAAAATAAAAAAGTAGTGTATGATGGGGTAGTGAAAAATATTGAGAAAATAAAAAATAGCACATAAGATTAAATTTCTTATGTGCTATTTTGTTGGCACCCCGAGTAGGAATCGAACCTACACTTAACCCTTAGGAGGGGTTCGTAATATCCATTTTACTATCAGGGCATATATAAATATTGTTATTACAATAGCAATTATTATATCATTTCTAAAAAAAATTGTCAATGAATTTAGCAATTATTATTGTATAATTATTAAATTTAAAGCAAATAATATAAATCAACCAATGGTTGACTCAAAATTGTTGATTTTTAAAATAGCTAATGATACTATAAAAGTATAAATTATAAAATGGGGTTGAAAAATGGATAATGTTTTTGTTGGAGAGCGTCTTTTAGCACTAAGAAAATTAAAAGGAAGAACACAATCTGATGTTGCTTCTCAATTTAATGTTAGTAAACAAGCTGTTTCAAAATGGGAAAATGGTTTGTCTATGCCTGACATATTAATTTTACCTGATCTTGCAAAATATTTTGGTGTAGATATAAATTATTTTTTTGATAAAAAACAGGAGAATTCAATGTTTATAAATATAGATAAAAGTAAAATAGCTATAAGTGTTAGTGGTTTAACTAAAAGATATAAAAAAAATGAAAATAATATTTTAAATAATATAAATGTTGATATTTATAATGGAATTTCAACTGCTATAATGGGTGCTTCTGGATGTGGGAAAACGACTTTTTTAAATTGTATATCAGGTTTAGAGGATATAACATCTGGATCTGTTTTAGTTTTTGGAAAAGATATATCAAAAATCAAAGAGCCTAAACTTACTGAATTTAGAAGAAAATATACATCATATATATTTCAGCAATATAATCTTGTTGATGTATTAAATGTAATTGATAATATAAAATTACCATATAAAACATCGGGAGAAAAAATTGATAAAAAAAGATTAAGAGTTTTAATAGAAAAGCTAGGATTAATAGGCAAAGAAAAAGTTATGCCTTCAAAATTATCTGGTGGACAACAACAAAGAGTTGCTATTGCAAGAGCTTTACTTGGTAAAAACAAACTTATATTTGCTGATGAACCAACAGGAGCATTAGATTCAAAAACAGGAAATGAAGTTTTAGAGATATTACTAATGGGTTGTAAAGAATTTGGCTCTTCTGTTGTAATAATAACTCATGATGCTAAAGTAGCATCAAAGTGCGATATTGTTCATTTTATGTTTGATGGAAATATAGTTAAGACTATTGAGAAACCAACAGTTGATGAAGTTTCAAAGACAATGATGAGGTTAAATGAAAATGAATAAATTTATTTTTTCTGATATAAAAAGAAATTCTAAGCTTTTTATTGGAACTTTTTTTGCTGTGGTTTTGACAACAACAATAATATCTGCATGTTTAAATTTAGTTTTTTCTTCAGTTGCAACTTTTGATAAAAGTGAACGTTTTAATAATGTTGATATTGTTGCAACATCAAAGCAAAAATTTATTATCTCGTATAAAGAAAAAGATGGAGATATTGATACTGAAGATGAAAGTATTAATAATACTATTCCATTTTCAGAATCTAATCTTGATAAAATTAAACAAAACTATAATGTGATTGAAGATTATTCTTTTGATATTCAAAATAAAGATATTAAAAATATAGTAGGACATAATATTTCTTCAATAAATTTAAGTGATTTTACTTTATCAGGCAAAAAGCCTAATATATCTGAAGTTGTAATAGATCAAAATATTGCTTTGCAAAAAAGTTTAAAAATAGGTGATAGTATATCTTTTAAAACTAAAAATGGTTTAATAAAATATATAATAAGTGGAATTGTTTCTACATCTTCAAAGGGAATATATAAGTTACAAAATTTTGCTTTTTTTAATGATGATGTTGCAAAAGAACAATCTTTAGGTTGTTTTGTAGTAGGAATTAAAACGGATAAAATAAAAAGTGTAGTTAAAGATTTGAAAAAGATGGGATGTAATGTTTTTACAGGAGATAAAAAGTATAAAGCAGAACTTACTCAAGTGTTAAATAATAATAAATCATTAATGATTATTTTTATTACAATGGGTTCAATATGTTTGGTTATAAGTTTATTTGTAATTACAGGAACTATTCAATTTTCTGTTAAAAATAGATATAAAACATTAGCTTTACTTCGTGTTATTGGTCTTAAAAAAAGTCAAATTAAAAGATTATTGGTTTTACAAATAATAATAATAAGTTTTGTTTCTTCTGTTATAGGAATATTTTTAGCAAAACCAGTTGCAAAATTAATAATATATGCATATGAAAAATTCAATATTGTTTCTAATAATTTTTTTATAGTTCATTCATATTTTTGGAATATTGTAATCGTACTTGGAATAATTCTATTATCTGCAGTTTTAACTATAGTTACTTCAAATAAACCTTTATCAATTGCACCAGCTTCAGCAATTAAAAATCAATCTGAACTTACAGGTAAAACTTCTATTGTAAGAATCATTGTTGGAATTGTCTTAATTCTTGGAGGTTCTTCAATTTTAATTTTTGCTCCAATGACAGCTGGAGTTGGAATAGGAATGGGATTTTGTGCAACATCTGTTTTTCTTGCTGGAGCAATGTGCTTGACACCAATAATCATGAAGTTTTTTAATTTTATTTTATCATTTGTAGTAAATAGATTTAAAAATAGTTTAGGTAAAGTTGCAACTGCAAATGTGAAAATAAAATCTTTAAAATTTGCAGTTGCTTCAGTTTCTATTGCTATTATGATGACTCTTGGAAATGTAATGTTATTTAATAATATTACTTATATAGATACAGTTGCAAATAATAATTATAATTTTGCAAAAGAATATAGTTATATAAACAAAAATTTATATCCGTACGAAATAAAAAGTAATGATTTTATGGCTATTAAAAATACAGAAGTGATTTATAGATTTAAAAATAATCTTGAGTCTGTAAATGTTTTAGCTGTGTATGGTAATTTTCCAAAAGTTAATATTATAAATGGTGAGAAACCTATTAATAAAAATGAAATATTAGTTTCTGAAAGTTTAAAGAAAATTAAAATTGGACAAACAATAGAAATATATAAAGAAAATGCTCAAAAACAAGAATATATTGTGTCTGGTAAATATCAATCAAGTGGTATTGAAGATGAAAATCATATGATGATAATGTTTTATAATAGTATAAAAAATAGTTTGTTTGATTCTCGTTTTAGTAATATTTATTCTAATAATATAATTAAAAATTCAGTTTTTAATACAAAATCCTACTATACAAATTCAGCTTCTTATAATGTTCAAACAGCAGCTACTTTATTGATAGAAATAATAGGATTTATATTATCTTTTTTAGCTGTAATTAATACTTTTGCAGTAATTATGTCTGTTAGAAAAAAAGAATTTAATGGTTTGAAAATTATTGGAGCAAAAAAATTTCAATTATTTAAAATGACATGTATAGAGACGTTAATAGTTACATTTACAGGAGCAATAATAGGATTTGCTATATATGTGGCTTGTGTTGGAACTTATTCTTATCAAAATACAGGAGTATTTAATTGGATTGTTAATGAAAAAATGCTTGGAATATTAATGTTTACTATAATTGGATTAGGTTTTATAGCGGGAATAATACCATCTTTATTAACAATATTAAAAATAAAAAGAGAATTTAGAGTTGAATAAATAAAAAAACACCTTACATTTTGTAAGGTGTTAATTTTATTTTTTAAGTTCTTCAATTTTGTCTCTTAAAAATGCTGCATGTTCAAATTCAAGCATTTTTGCAGCGTCTTTCATTTGTAAAGTAAGTTTATCAATAAGATCTTGTTTTTCACGTTTAGATAAAGTCTTTTGTTTATCAGTTTTACTTTCAACTTCTTCTTTTGTGGAGATTTCAAGTACATCACGAATTTGTTTTTTGATAGTTTTTGGAGTAATTCCATGTTCTTTATTATATTCGTTTTGAATTTTTCTTCTACGTTCAGTTTCTTTAATTGCTTTTTCCATAGAGTTAGTCACATTATCAGCATACATAATAACTCTACCTTCGCTGTTTCGTGCAGCTCTACCTATGGTTTGAATTAATGAAGATTCACTTCTTAAGAAACCTTCTTTATCAGCATCCATTATAGCAACAAGGCTTACTTCAGGCAAATCCAAACCTTCTCGTAAAAGATTTATTCCAACAAGAACATCAAATTCTCCAAGACGTAAATCTCTTATAATTTCCATTCTTTCAATTGAATCAATATCATAATGCATATACCTTACTTTAATTCCAAGATTGGTAAGATAATTTGAGAAATCTTCTGCCATTTTCTTTGTTAAAGTTGTTACAAGAATTCTTTCACCTTTTGAAATTGTAATATTTATTTCAGAAATCAAATCTTCAATTTGACCTTGAGTTGGTCTAACTTGAATCATCGGATCAAGTAATCCAGTTGGTCTAATAACTTGTTCAACTATTGGAGCTTTTAGTTCTTTTTCAATTTTACCAGGTGTTGCACTAACAAAAACTGTTTGATTTACTTTTGAATAAAATTCATCAAAAGTCATAGGTCTGTTGTCATAAGCAGAAGGTAATCTAAATCCAAAATCAATTAAAGTTGATTTTCTTGCACGATCTCCAGCATACATAGCACGTACTTGAGGAAGACTAACATGAGATTCATCCACAATTAATAAGAAATCGTCAGGAAAATGGTCGAATAGTGTATAAGGAACACTTCCAGCAGGACGTCCTGAAAGTATTCTTGAATAATTTTCAATACCTTTACAAAAACCGATTTCTTGTAAAAGTTCCATATCATAATTTGTTCTTTGAGCAATTCTTTGAGCTTCTATAAGCATATCTTTTTCTTTAAAATAGTTTACTCTTTCTTCAAGTTCTTTTTCAATATCATATAAAGCTCTATCTAATTTTTCTCTATCAATTACATAATGAGTTGCCGGAAAAATTAATACATGAGATAAATTTGAGATAACTTCACCTGTTATAACATGTATTTCACTAATCCTATCAATTTCATCTCCAAAAAATTCTACACGTATAGCTTTGTCTGTTGAATCAGATGGAAAAATCTCAACAACATCTCCACGTACTCTAAATTTATTTCTTACAAAATTAATGTCGTTACGTTCATATTGAATAGCAACAAGTTGAGATAAAACTTCATCTCTTGATTTCTCCATTCCTTTTCTTAAAGAAAGAGTAAGAGAACGATAATCATCAGGATCACCAAGAGAATAAATACAAGATACACTTGCTACAATTATTACATCTTTTCTTTCAGTAAGTGACGATGTTGCAGAATGACGCAGTTTATCTATTTCATCATTAATAGAACTGTCTTTTTCAATATAAACATCTGTACTAGGAATATAAGCTTCTGGTTGATAGTAGTCATAATATGAAACAAAATATTCAACAGCGTTATTTGGAAAAAACTCTTTAAATTCTGAACAAAGTTGTGCTGCAAGAATTTTATTATGTGCAAGAATTAAAGTTGGTTTATTAACTTTTTCTATAACATTAGCCATTGTAAATGTTTTTCCTGATCCTGTTACACCAAGAAGAACTTGTTCTTTTTGTCCTTTGTTAATTCCGTCAACAATTTTTTCTATTGCTTTTGGTTGGTCACCTGTAGGTTTAAAATCACTTACTAATTGAAATTTATCCATTTACAACTCCTTTGTATTAGCAAAACATCCTTATTAATTTTCTTTTGTAAATTCCGACATTGTTTTAATTACAATTTCCATAAGCTCTGCAGCTTTTTGTTTTGGTTCTAATTTAACTGATATATATGATTTCTTTGTGCCATTAAACAATACTCTGCCTTTAAATTCTTTGCTTAATGCATTAATTTGATCCATAGATGGTGATTTAATAAAAAATAATATATTATCACCTCTTTGAGATATTTCTGTTATAGTCAATCTTGCTGCAGTGTTTCTTAATAATGCAACATCAATAAGTCCAATAACTGATTTTGGTGGATCTCCGTATCTATCAATAAGTTCGTCAATAACATCAAGACTATCTGCTTTGTTTTGAATATTTGCAATATGTCTATATGCTTCAATTCTAAGAGTTAAATTATCAATATAATTTTCTGGAATATGAGCATTAATAGCAATATCAATAATACATTCTTCACTTGTTTTTTGTACAGGTTCACCTTTTTTCTCAGCAATTGCTTCATTTAATAATCTAATATACATATCATATCCAACAGATTCCATATGACCATGTTGTCTACCACTTAAAATTGATCCAGCACCACGAATTTCTAAATCTCTCATTGCGATTCTAAATCCAGATCCAAATTGAGTAAATTCTCTTATTGCAGTTAATCTTTTTGATGCAATTTCTGATAAAACTTTGCCTCTTCTAAATGTGAAATACGCAAAAGCTCTACGGCTAGAACGTCCAACTCTACCACGAAGTTGATATAACTGTGATAATCCAAGATTATCAGCATCTTCGATAATAAGAGTATTACAGTTTGGAACATCAACTCCAGTTTCTATTAAAGTTGTACACACTAAAATATCTATTTCATGTTCAACAAGTTTTTTCCATACATTACTAAGTTCATTTTCTGACATTTGTCCATGTGCTATACCAATATTAGCTTCAGGTAAAGCGTTTCTTAGTTTTAATACGCAGCTTTCAATTGTATCAACTCTGTTGTGAATATAATATACTTGACCACCACGTCTGAGTTCTTTCATCATTGCTTGAACTAACACTCCAGAATTGTGCTCAATAACATATGTTTGAACAGGTGAACGATCTTGTGGAGGTTCTTCAATAACAGACATATCTCTGATTCCACTCATAGCCATATTTAAAGTTCTAGGAATTGGAGTAGCAGATAATGTTAATACATCAACTCCACTAAACATCTCTTTAAATTTTTCTTTATGAGCAACTCCAAAACGTTGTTCTTCGTCTATGATAGCAAGACCTAAAGATTTAAATGTTACATCTTTTTGAACAATTCTATGAGTTCCTATTATTAAATCAATTTCACCTCTTGCAAGTTCTCTTAAAATCTCTTTTTGTTGTTTTGGAGTTCTAAATCTTGAAAGAAGCTCAATTTTAACAGGAAAATGTTCAAATCTTTTTATAGCAGTTTGATAATGTTGCCATGCTAAAACTGTTGTAGGAACAAGTATAGCACATTGTTTGCTGCTTAAAATACATTTAAATGCAGCTCTTAATGCAACTTCTGTTTTTCCAAATCCAACATCACCACATAAAAGTCTATCCATAGGAATAGGTTTCATCATATCAGTTTTTATTTCTTCAATACTTCTAAGTTGGTCATCTGTTTCTTCGTAATCAAAACGTTCCTCAAAATCCATTTGCCAGTCGTTATCTTTATCAAAAGCAAAACCTTTGCTTTCTTGACGTTTAGCATAAAGTTTAATAAGTTCATCAGCGATATCTTTAACAGCTGATTTAACTTTTTTTCTTGTTTTTTGCCATTCAACAGAATTAAGTTTATTTAATTTAACTCCGTTATCATCACGTGGACCAATATATCTAGAAACCAAATCAAGCTGTGTAACAGGTACATACAAAACATCAGTTCCAGCAAACTTGATAGTAATATAATCTTTAGTAACTCCTTGAGTTTCTATTTTTGATATTCCTGAAAATCTTCCTATACCATACATGCTATGTACAACAAGATCACCTTTATTTATATCAGAAATACTTTTTATTTCTTCACCTTTTTTGCGTTTTTTTGGTCTTCTTTGTTTAGAATTTAAAGCTTTTGATTGAGTTATCATTGCACATTTTATTTCAGGATATTCATATCCACCAGAAACACTACCTGTTGTAACAAAAACAACACCTTTTTCAAGCTCAGAAGTCTCATTTGCAATTTTAGCAGTTATTCCATTATCATTTAAATCATTTACGATAATTGGTAAAGTTTTTTCACTTCCAGCTAAAACAATAGTTGAATAATTCTTTTTAGAAAAATTTTTTAAATCTTCAATAAGAATTTTTATATCTCCACTCCAACTTGATGTTTGAAGAGGTGCAGCATTAATAAGTTTTTTAAATCTAAATTCATTAGCTCCACGCATAAATGTATCAAGAAATATAGTATTGTTTTTTTGTATTATTGATGATAAACTTGAAAAATTAATACAAAATTCACTTAGTTCTTTAAATAAAATTCCTTCTTCAAAAAGTATTTTTATATCTTCATTTAATTGATCATAAAATCCTTTTAATTTATCTTTTATATTGCTGTGTTCACAAAAGAATATTAAATCATTTTTAAAATAATCTATAATTGTAGCAGGAGTTTTATAAGCTAAAGAAATATATTTATCAAGATTAGATATCATTACATTATCTTTTAAAAGTTCTTTATCTTCATTTAAATATTTTTTAATCTCTTCAGATTTATTACTTTTGATGTTTTCTAAAAGATTATCAATTTCTGATATAAAACATTCTTTACTATCAAATAAAATTTCAAGAGCAGGTGAAATAATTATTTGATCTATATTTTGAGTTCTTCTTTGAGTTTCTATATCAAAATAAGAAATTGTATCAATTTCATCTCCCCATAATTCTATACGTATAGGAGTGTTATTTTGAACAGGAAATATGTCAATAATTGATCCTCTTATTGCAAATTGAGATTGTCCTTCTACTTGTGGACATCTACTATATCCACAGTTTATGAGTTTTTGTGCTAATTCATTTATTTCAATATTATCATTTGATTTTATTGTAAAGCTTTTTTCTATTAAAACTTGAGGTGGAATTGTAAATTGCACTGAAGCTTCTGCGCTTGCAACAATAATATTACATTCGTTATTCAAAAATTTTGATAAAGCCTCAATTCTTTTGTGTTCATATTCTCTTGAAACACTGTCAATACGTGAAAAATTAAAGTCTTTTGCAGGATAGACAATAGAAATGTTTTTACCACACATTAAATTTATATCATTTGAAAGCTTAGTAGCAGCAGCTTCATCTTCAGTTATTACTAAAGATGGTTTTTCACATAAACCACTAATAATATGTGATTTATGAATTGTAGAAACTCCTGTAACACAAATAGGAAACTCTGCGTTTTTTATACTTTTAGTAATATCTTTAAATGGCTGATATTTTTGTATAACTTTTTGAAATAAATGCAATATTCTCACCTCTAAGAATTATAATTATTCATAGCTTTGTCAATTTCACCTTTTACAATTAGCTCAATTGAATTCACAGCTTTTTCTGATGTTAATTTAATTTGTTTATATTCATCTTCTGTAAAAGATGATAGTACCCAATTAGCAAGGTTATATTCTGGATGAGGTTTTTTACCTACACCAATTTTAATTCTTGGAAAATTTTCTGTTCCAGTTAAATTAATAATACTTTTTATTCCGTTATGTCCACCATGAGTTCCTTTTCTTCTAATTCTAAGCTGATCTGGTTCAAGAGAAATATCATCAAAAATCACTAAAACTTTTTCAGGATTGATTTTATAAAAATTCAATGCTTCTGCAATTGCTTCACCACTGTTATTCATATATGTTAAAGGTTTTAAAATCATACATCTTTTGCCTGAAATATTTATTTCACAACAAAGTGATTTGAATTTTGATCTAGTAGGTTTTTCATTATATTTCTCACAAAGTGCATCAATAGCTATAAAACCAGCGTTGTGTCTTGTTTTGTCGTATTTTGGTTCAGGGTTTCCAAGACCAACAATAATATATTCTATTGGATTTACTTTGATAGTAGAATGATTGCTCTTTAGTTTTTTAAAAATATTCATAGGAACTCCTTTTGTATAACACTTTAACCCCATACTTTGTGTATGGGGTGTAGTTTTATAAAATTAATAATAAAAATTATTTTTTTCTTTTAAGCTTTCTTAAAGCGTAACCTTCTTTAATTTTGAACTCGCTTCTTTCAATAGCAAGTGCGTGATCAGGAACTTTTTTAGTAATAGTTGAACCAGCAGCAGTATAAGCACCTTCTCCAACAGATACAGGAGCAATAAGATTAGTGTTACAACCAATAAATGCACCATCACCAATTGTACAACGTGCTTTTTTAGCACCATCATAATTAACAGTAACGCAGCCACAACCAAAGTTTACTTTTGAACCAACATCACTATCTCCAACATAAGTTAAATGAGCAACAGCAGTATTTTCTCCAATTACAGAATTTTTAACTTCAACAAAATCACCAATTTTAACACCAGATTTAATATGGCTATTTGGTCTTATATGAACAAAAGGTCCTATTTTAACATTGTCCTCAATAATAGCATCATATGATTGAACATAATTTAAAATAGTGTTATCACCTACAGTAGTGTTATCAAAAAGACAATTAGGTCCAATTGTAGAGTTTTCTCCAATAACTGTGTTGCCTTTCAAAATTGTTCCTTGAAGAATTTCTGTATTAGCTCCAATTTGAACATCTGCTTCAATAGTAATACCATCTGTACAAGTAAAAGATACTCCATTTTCCATATGTTTTTCTATAACAGACATTCTTGCAATATTGTTAAGTTCCAAAAGACCTTTTCTATCATTTGCTCCAAGAGAAAAATATTCGTTTTCTGAAACATAAGCATTAGCTTTATGATTTTTGCTAAGTAGGATTGAGATTGTATCTGTAAGATAATATTCTCCTTGAGCATTTGAAGGCTCAAGTTCTGATAATGCTTCATTTAAAAGACTTGCTTTAAACCAATAAACACCAGAGTTAACTTCATTAACTTTTCTTTGGTTATCTGTACAATCTTTTTCTTCAACAATTCCAGCAATGTTGTTTCTACTTCTTATTATTCTACCATATCCATATGGATTATCCATTATTCCAGAAATAACAGTAACAGCATTATCTTCTTTTATATGTAATTCAAGTGCATTTTTAATTGTTTTGGCATCAACAAAAGGTGCATCACCGCATAAAACCAAAACATTTCCATCATTAGTTTTTTTAATAAAATCTGCACATTGCATAACAGCATGACCAGTTCCAAGACGTTTGTCTTGTAGTGCAGTATCAAATTTTCCATCAATATATTCGTCTATAACCTCACTCATATAGCCTTTTAATATACATAAATCATCTATATCAGCTTTTTTACATGCGTCAATAACCCATTGTAACATAGGTTTTCCTAGTACTGTAAACATAGGTTTTGGAAGCATTGCTTTCATTCTCTTGCCTTGGCCTCCGGCAAGAATTATTGCATTGTTTTGTGACATGAGATACCTCCTAAAATTTATAAATACTTCTTAATATATTAGCTCATATTTTAGAATTTTTCAAGAGTATTTTTGAAAAATTAGTAAATATAAAACTTTTCTTCCAATATTATTAATGTATTATTAAGTTATATAATATATGAAATTTGTTTATTTTAATAGAAAAAGTACTATATTAACAATAATAATTAAATGCATTTTTTAATATTACTATTTGAATGTAATTTTTTTATAAAATCTATAGAAATAAATTTAAAAATCTGATATAATACATTTATGTCCGCAAATTAATTAGAAAAACCATTTTTTAAACTAATTTCTTAAGTATTCAAAAATTTGGCGGAAACAAAATTATGGAGGTAAATAAAATATGAGCAAAAAATTTGTTTATTTGTTCTCTGAAGGCAATGGCTCAATGAGAGAACTTCTAGGTGGTAAAGGTGCTAACCTAGCTGAGATGACAAATCTTGGCATGCCTGTTCCACAAGGTTTCACAATTTCAACAGAGGCTTGTACACAATATTACAATGATGAAGAAGTTATCAATGATGATATTCAAGCTGAAATTATGGAATACATTATTAAGATGGAAGGTATCACTGGCAAAAAATTTGGTGACCTAGAAAATCCACTTTTAGTATCAGTTCGTTCTGGTTCTCGTGCTTCAATGCCTGGAATGATGGACACAATTCTTAACCTTGGTTTGAACGATACTGTTGTTGAAGCTTTTGCTAAGAAGACAGGTAACGCTCGTTTTGCTTATGACAGCTACAGAAGATTTATTCAAATGTATTCTGACGTTGTTATGGAAGTTGGTAAAAAATACTTTGAAGAACTAATCGACAAGATGAAAAAAGAAAAAGGCGTTACTCTTGACACAGAGCTTACTGCTGAAGATCTTAAAACTCTTGCTGAACAATTCAAAGCTGAATATAAAGCAA
Source organism: Oscillospiraceae bacterium (assembly GCA_965226565.1). Classification (GTDB taxonomy): domain Bacteria; phylum Bacillota; class Clostridia; order Oscillospirales; family Ruminococcaceae; genus SZUA-444. The sequence goes on along the minus strand of CBDDDI010000004.1, from coordinate 86,231 downwards.
AAATCGGTACAGATTTCCCATCAGATCCTAAAGATCAATTAATGGGTGCTGTTAAAGCTGTTTTCCGTTCATGGAACAATCCTCGTGCTATTTACTACAGAAGAATGAACGATATCCCTTCTTCATGGGGTACTGCTGTTAACGTTCAAGCAATGGTATTTGGTAACATGGGTGAAACATCAGGTACTGGTGTTGCATTTACACGTAACCCTTCAACTGGTGAAAGAAAACTTTATGGTGAATTCTTAATGAATGCTCAAGGTGAAGACGTTGTTGCTGGTGTTAGAACTCCACAAACAATTGATCAACTTAAAGAAGTTATGCCTGAGTGTTACACTCAATTTGTTGGAATTTGTGAAACTCTTGAAAAACACTACCGTGATATGCAAGATATGGAATTCACAATTGAAGATAAAAAACTTTATATGCTACAAACAAGAAACGGTAAGAGAACAGCTGCTGCTGCTTTGAAAATTGCTTGTGATCTTGTTGATGAAGGCATGATTTCAGAAAAAGATGCAGTTACTATGATTGATCCAAGACAACTTGATGCTTTACTTCACCCACAATTTGATGCTAAAGCTCTAAAAGCCGCTACACCAATCGCTTCTGCTCTTGCTGCTTCTCCTGGTGCTGCTTGTGGTAAAATTGTATTTACTGCTGAAGATGCAACAGAATGGGCTACTAAAAAAGGTGAGAAAGTTATTCTTGTTAGACTTGAAACTTCTCCTGAAGATATCGAAGGTATGCATTATGCACAAGGTATCTTGACAGTTCGTGGTGGTATGACATCTCACGCTGCTGTTGTTGCTCGTGGTATGGGTACTTGTTGTGTATCTGGTTGTGGCGAAATCAAAATGGATGAAGCTAACAAAGAATTTACACTTGGTGGTAAAACTTATAAAGAAGGCGACTTTATTTCACTTGATGGTTCTACAGGTAATATCTATGGTGAAGCTGTTGCAACTGTTGACGCTTCAATCGGTGGTGAGTTCGGTAGAATTATGGCATGGGCTGATAAATACAGAACTTTAAAAGTTAGAACTAATGCTGATACTCCAGCAGACGCTAAAAAGGCTGCTTCATTCGGCGCGGAAGGTATTGGTCTTTGTCGTACAGAGCACATGTTCTTTGAAGCTGATAGAATTGCTGCTATTAGAGAAATGATTTGTTCAGATACTGTTGAACAAAGAGAAGCTGCTCTTGCTAAAATTGAGCCAATGCAACAAGGTGACTTTGAAGCACTTTACGAAGCACTTGATGGTCATCCAGTTACAATTCGTTTCTTAGATCCACCTCTACATGAGTTCGTTCCTACAGAAGAAAAAGATATCGAACTTCTTGCTAAAACTCAAGGTAAATCAGTTGCTGATATTAAAGCAATCATTGATTCTCTACACGAATTCAATCCAATGATGGGTCACCGTGGTTGTCGTCTAGCAGTAACTTATCCAGAAATCGCTGCTATGCAAACAAGAGCTGTTATTAAAGCTGCTATTAACGTTCAAAAAGCTCATTCAGATTGGAACGTTGTTCCTGAAATCATGATTCCACTTGTTGGTGAAACTGCAGAGCTTGCATTTGTTAAGAAGACTGTTACAACAACTGCTGATGCTGTTATCGCTGAAGCTGGTTCTAACTTAACTTACAAAGTTGGTACAATGATTGAAATTCCTCGTGCTGCTTTAACAGCTGATGAAATTGCTAAAGAAGCTGAATTCTTCTCATTCGGAACAAATGACTTAACTCAAATGACATTTGGTTTCTCAAGAGATGATGCTGGTAAATTCCTAGATTCATATTATGAAAATAAGATTTATGAAACAGATCCGTTTGCTAAACTTGACCAAGTTGGTGTTGGTAAACTAGTTAAAATGGCTGCTGAGCTTGGTAAACAAACTCGTCCTGATATCAAACTTGGTATCTGTGGTGAACACGGTGGAGATCCATCAACTGTTGAATTCTGCCACAATGTAGGTTTGACATATGTTTCTTGCTCACCATTTAGAGTTCCAATCGCTAGACTTGCTGCTGCTCAAGCTGCAATTAAAGCTGGTAAATAAGATATAGATATAAAATAAAAAGTCGACATTTTTAAAGCACACTTTCGAGTGTGCTTATTTTTTTGCTCTAATGTACTTGCAAAAAATTTAAAATTAGTGCATAATAAGTAGGTAAGTGTTCGTATGTTCGTTTTGTATGTTCGTATGGTGATGATTATATAAAAGTTTGTGGATTTTTAGTGACATATTTTGAATTGATTTTATAGTGAACTAAGCTTTTATATTGATAATAGGAGATTTAAAAATGGCTCATGATAAAATAATTATAAAAGGTGCAAGAGAAAATAATCTTAAAGATATAGATTTGACTATTCCTAGAGATAAGTTTATTGTTATGACAGGACTTTCAGGTTCAGGAAAATCATCTCTTGCTTTTGATACAATTTATGCTGATGGACAAAGAAGATATGTTGAAAGTCTTTCTTCATATGCTAGAATGTTTTTAGGACAAATGGAGAAACCAGATGTTGATAGTATAGAAGGTCTTTCGCCTGCAATATCTATTGATCAAAAAACAACTTCAAAAAATCCACGTTCTACTGTTGGAACTGTTACTGAGATATATGATTATTTAAGATTGCTTTTTGCAAGAATAGGTATACCTCATTGTACAGTTTGTGGACGTGAAATTAATCAACAATCTGTAGATCAAATTGTTGATAAAGTTATGGAACTTCCTGAAGGAACAAGGATTCAACTTCTTGCGCCTATTGTTAGAGGCAGAAAAGGTGAACATCAAAAAGAAATAGAAAGTGCAAGAAAATCTGGTTATGTAAGAATTAGAATTGATAATGTTATGTATGAATTATCAGAAGAAATAAAAATAGAAAAAAATAAAAAACATAATATTGAAATTGTTGTTGATAGGCTAGTAATAAAAGATGGTATAAAATCTAGGCTAACTGATAGTATTGAAACTGTTACAGGTTTAACTGGTGGACTTGTTGGTGTTGATGTAATTGGTGGAGAAGAAATGCTTTTTTCTCAAAACTATGCTTGTCCAGAACATAATATAAGTATAGAAGAACTTGTTCCTAGAATGTTTTCTTTTAACAATCCTTTTGGTGCATGTGATCATTGTACTGGACTTGGAGTTTTTCAAAGAGTTGATCCAGATCTAGTTATACCAAATAAAGATCTTTCTATAAAACAAGGTGCTATAAAAGCTTTAGGATGGAATACTCTTTCTGAAGATTCAATAGCTATGATGTATTATTCTGCTATTGCAAAAAAATATAATGTTTCACTTGATGAACCTATTAAAAATCTTCCTAAGGAAGTTATTGATATATTTCTTTATGGAACTGGAGACGAAAAAATAGAAACTAAAAGGCCAGAATCTCTTGGTGGTGGAGTATTTAATATAAGATTTGAAGGTGTTTGTAATAACCTTGAAAGAAAATTTAAAAATACAGAAAGTAAATATTCAAGAGAAGAGATTTCTAATGTAATGTCTGAAGAATTGTGTCCAAAATGTCATGGTAAAAGACTTAAAAAAGAATATTTGGCTGTTACTGTTGGTGGCAAAAATATTAGTGAACTTACTGATCTATCTGTTGTTTCTTTTTTAAAATTTATTGATAGTTTGCAGCTTTCAGATCGTGAGTTATTAATTGGCGAAAGAATTATTAAAGAAATAAAAGAACGTCTTGGATTTTTGCAAAATGTTGGTTTAGGTTATTTGACATTATCTCGTTCTGCTGGAACACTTTCTGGTGGTGAAAGTCAAAGAATTAGACTTGCTACTCAAATTGGTTCTTCTCTTGTTGGAGTTTTATATATTCTTGATGAACCTAGCATTGGACTTCATCAACGTGATAATGATAAACTTATTGGTACATTAAAAAAGCTTCGTGATGTTGGAAATACTTTGATTGTTGTTGAACATGATGAAGATACTATGCGTGCTTGTGATTATATTGTTGATATTGGTCCTGGTGCTGGAATACATGGTGGAGAAATTGTTTGTGCTGGTGATATAGATGAAATTATGAAATGTGAGAATTCTATTACTGGTCAATATTTGAGCGGCAAAAAGAAGGTTTTAGTTCCTGAAAAAAGACGTGATGGTAATGGTAATTATTTAACTGTTTTAGGTGCAAATGAAAATAACTTAAAAAATATAGATTTGAAGATTCCTTTAGGAATGTTTAACTGTGTTACTGGTGTTTCTGGAAGTGGAAAAAGTTCTTTTGTTAATCAGATTTTGTATAAACATCTTGCTTCAAAATTAAATAGAGCAAAATTAAAATCAGGAGATTTTAAAGAAATTGTTGGTATAGATAATCTTGATAAAGTTATTAATATAGATCAATCTCCTATTGGAAGAACTCCACGTTCAAATCCTGCAACATATACAGGTGTGTTTACTGATATAAGAGAACTTTTTGCTTCAACTAATGATGCTAAAATGAAAGGTTATGCTGCTGGACGTTTTTCATTTAATGTTAAAGGTGGACGTTGTGAATCTTGTCAAGGTGATGGAATATTAAAAATAGAAATGCACTTTTTGCCAGATATTTATGTGCCTTGTGAAGTTTGTAAAGGAAAAAGATACAACAGAGAAACTTTGGATATAAGATATCGTGGTAAAAATATTAGCGAAGTTCTTGAAATGACTATTGAAGAAGGCTGTGAATTCTTTAAGAACATTCCTAAAATTGCTAGGAAACTTAATACTCTTAAAGAAGTTGGACTTGGATATATTAAACTTGGTCAATCTGCTACTACTCTTTCTGGAGGAGAAGCTCAAAGAGTTAAACTTGCTACAGAACTTTCAAAAAGATCAACAGGTAAGACTATATATATTCTTGATGAGCCAACAACAGGTCTTCACACTGCTGATGTTCATAAACTGTTAGAAGTTTTGCAAAAGCTTGCTGATTCTGGAAATACACTTGTTGTTATAGAACATAATTTGGATGTTATAAAATCAGCTGATTATATAATAGATTTAGGTCCTGAAGGTGGAGATAAAGGTGGTAAAATTGTTGCTACAGGAACTCCTGAAGAAGTTGCTAAATGTAAAAAATCATATACTGGTATGTACTTAAAAAGTGTGTTATAAAAATAAAAAAAGTCAAGCTATCAAAGCTTGACTTTTTTATTATGTATGAATTAAACTGCTTGTTCATCTATTTTGTATTTTGTTTTTATTTTTCTTGCAAAATAAACAAATGGTGTGTCACAAAGACTTGTGAATACAAATATAACATATGAAGTAATGACAATACTAATTAAAGTTTTAGTATCATATACACCTGCGAACGCTAAAACATTATATAAAATTGTGTTTACAAGTTGAGAAATTAGTGTTGAACCATTATTTCTAATAAACAAATATTTATTTTTGTCTTTAAATAATTTTTCTGTAATGCTCCATATTTTGTGATACAAGCTAACGTCTATTTTTTGTACAATAGCATAAACTACTAAACTTGCAAGTATTAATCTAGGTGTGCTTGAGAACAATCCTTTAATTAAATCGTAATTTACATCATTTGAAGATGGTGTGAATCTAATCCATATTTGTGAAACAACAACAAAAGCTATTGATGTAAGAATGTTTATATTAACAACTTTTTTTGCTTCCTTTTTGCTATATAATTCACTAACGATATCTGTTATCAAGAATGTAGTTGCAAACATTACATTTCCAAGAGTTTGTTCCATTCCAAATGCTTTAATTAAAATAAGAACCTCAATATTTGCAGTAATTGTTGCTAAAACTGAAAAACAATATAATCCTTTTACTCCTATAAATCTATACCATAATAATACAGAAGAATATAAAAATACTAAACTGATAATTAATAAAATTTCATTACTCATTAATCTATCTACTCCTAACTTTCTTATAAAAAAATGCTCTCTTTGTTGTAACTTTTTACAACAAAAAGAGCAATAGATTTTACCTATTGGAATTCCTAGTTTTGTTTATAGACAGGATGGTTACGAACTGTCTTATTTATTTTTAATTGGCCATTGCAAGTTATTATACATTATTTTAATTATTAAGTCTATGTCTATTATATGAATATTTGAAAAAAGTAATAATATTGGTTAAAATGACGTATTTTATCAGTATGGATTGCAAATTATTTATAGTATATGATACCTTATAAAAAGAGGCTTAAATTGACTTGTAAATTTAGAAATGCTATAATATATATGTTTGTAAATTTTTTAAAAATAAACGGCTAGGATGGTATGTATGAGTAAATATTTTATTGGAATTGACCTCGGTGGAACTAACATAACTGCAGGTGTTGTAGATGAAAAATATGAGATTTTAGCTAAATCTTCAACTAAAACTAATCTGCCAAGAGCTGCAGAATTAATAGCTGATGATATGGTTAAAGTGTCTTTGGAAGCTGTTTCAAAGGCTAATCTTAAAATAGATGATATAGAATGGATTGGAGTTGGCTCTCCTGGAATTGCTAACAGTGAAAAAGGTATTATAGAATATTCATGTAATCTCGGATTTAATAATACTCCTTTGGTTAAATTGATTGAAGAAAGAATAAAAAAACCTGCATTTGTTGAAAATGATGCAAATGCTGCTGCTTATGGTGAGTTTCTTGCTGGAGCTGCAAAAGGTTCTAAGAACGCAGTTTGTGTAACACTTGGAACTGGTGTAGGTGGAGGAATTATAATTGATTCTAAAATCTATTCCGGATTTAATTTTGCAGGAGCTGAGCTTGGACATATGGTTATTGATCCAAATGGACCTGATTGTAATTGTGGTAGAAAAGGTTGTTTTGAGGTATTTTCTTCTGCAACAGGTTTAATTAGAATGACAAAAGAAGCTATGGATAAAGATAAAACAAGTTTAATGCATAAGATGGCTGATAATAAGCGAATTGGTGGAAAGCTTTCGTTTAATGCTATGAGAGCAGGAGATCAAGCAGCTAAAGAAGTTGTTGATAAATATATAAAATATCTTGCTATGGGAATAACAAATATAATTAATATTTTCCAACCTGAAGTTTTATGTATTGGTGGAGGAGTTTGTAACGAAGGTGATGCACTTCTTTTACCAGTAAAAGAGCTTGTTGATAAAGAAGTTTATACAAGAAATTCTAAAAACAATACAAAGCTTGTTAAAGCTAAACTTGGAAATAATGCAGGTATAATTGGTGCTGCTTTTCTTGGAAAAGCAAAATAGTATTTAGTTAGATAAGGTAGGTGTAATCATGAGAAGTGATTTAATTAAAAAAGGTAGTAATAGAGCTCCACATCGTTCGTTATTAAAGGCTTTAGGTGTGACAGATAATGAAATGAAAAGACCTTTTATTGCGGTAGTGAGTGCAGAAAGTGATTACGTACCAGGTCATACACATCTTGATAAAATTTCTCAAGCTGTAAAAGATGGTATAAGAAATGCTGGAGGAGTTCCATTTGAATTTTGTACAATAGGTGTTTGTGATGGAATTGCTATGAACCATGTTGGTATGAAGTATTCACTTTGTTCTAGAGAATTAATTGCTGATAGTATTGAAGTAATGCTTACAGCACATCCTCTTGATGGAATCGTTTTTATTCCAAACTGTGATAAAATCGTTCCAGGAATGGTTATGGCTGCTTGTAGACTAAATATACCATCAATTTTTGTTAGTGGTGGACCAATGAGTTCTGGACAAGTATTTGGAAAAAGAGTTGGACTTACTGAAGTTTTTGAGGCTGTTGGTTCTCATGCTATTGGCAAGATAACTGATGATGAATTAAATGAATATGAAAATAAAGCGTGTCCTACTTGTGGTTCTTGTTCTGGAATGTATACAGCTAATTCTATGAATTGTCTTTGTGAGGCAATTGGTCTTAGCTTTCCAAAAGCAGGTACTGCTGCTGCTACTTCTAGTGAAAGAATTAGAATTGCAAAGATGACAGGTGAAAAAATAATGGACGTTGTTAAAAATGATATTAAACCACGTGATATTATTACAAAACAAGGTATTGAAAATGCTTTAAGAGTAGAAATGGCTTTAGGTTGTTCTACTAATTCTGTTTTGCATTTGACAGCAATTGCTCATGAAGCAAAATGTGATATTAATCTTGATATAATTGATGAGATTTCTAAATCAACTCCTCAATTATGTAAACTTAATCCTGCTAGTGATGTGTTTATTCAAGATCTTGATTTCTTTGGAGGAATACAAGCTGTTATAAAAGAACTTTCAAAAGGCGGATTAATTAATAAAGATGCTCAAACTGTAACTGGTAAGCAAATTGAAAGATTTGAAAATGCTCCAAATGCTGATGGTGTTGTAATACATACATTACAAAATCCTATTAGAAAAGAAGGCGGAATTGCTGTATTAAGAGGTAATTTGGCTATAGATGGTGGAGTTGTAAAAGCTGGTGCTGTTGATCCTGAAATGATGATTCATCAAGGCCCTGCAAGAGTTTTTGAATGTGAAGAAGATGCTTCTTCTGCAATTTTATCTAATAAAATAAAACCAGGAGATGTTGTTGTTATTAGATATGAAGGTCCAAAAGGTGGTCCTGGTATGAGAGAAATGCTTGCACCAACTGCATCACTTGCTGGAATGGAACTTGATAAAAGTGTTGCTTTAATAACTGATGGAAGATTTTCTGGTGCTACAAGAGGTGCTGCTATTGGACATGTTTCTCCTGAAGCTGCTGCTGGCGGAGTTATTGGTATTATTGAAGAAGGAGATATAATTTCAATAAATATTCCAGAAAACAAACTTGAACTTTTAGTTTCTGACGATGAAATAGAAAGCAGAATGAAGAATTTTGTTCCTATGAAAAAAGAGTTAAGTGGTTATATAAAAAGATATTCACAATTAGTAACATCAGGTGCAAAAGGTGCTGTATTTATTGATTAAAGGAGATTTATATGAATTTGCTTATAAAAAGCTGTCTTGTTAGCAAAGGTAACAAATTTGAAAAATGTGATATTTTTATTGAAAATAATATTATTACTAAAATTGATGAAACTATAGAAGTTAAAGCAGATAAAATTATAGATTGTAAATCAAAATATGTTGTTAGTCCATCATTATTTGATATGCATGTGCATTTTCGTGATCCTGGATTTGAATATAAAGAAGATATAGTAACTGGTTCTTATTCAGCTGCATCAGGTGGATTCACAGGCGTTGCTTGTATGCCAAATACTAAACCTACTATTGATAACAAAGATACTATAAAATATATTCTTGATAAAGCTGAAGATACTGGTGTGAAAGTTTATCCTGTTGCTTGTATAACAAAAGGTATGACTGGAAATGAACTTTCTGATTATGATGAATTAAAATCAGCTGGAGCTGTTGCTATTTCTGATGATGGTAAACCTGTTGAAAATGCTGAGCTTATGAGATTAGCTTTGGAAAAATCTAATGAAAATGGATTGCTTGTTATTTCTCATTGTGAAGATTTGAATATAATTAAAAATGGTATAATTAACAAAGGTGCTGTATCAGAAAAACTTGGAGTTCAAGGTATGGACAGAGCTAGTGAAGATTATATTACTGCAAGAGAAATTGCACTTGCTGCTTCTTGTAATGCTAGAATTCATATTGCTCATGTTAGCACAAAAGGATCTGTTCAATTTATTCGTGCAGCAAAGAGAAATGGATATAAAGTTACTTGTGAAACTTGTCCACATTATTTTATTTTTACTGAAGAAAAATTATTATTAAAAGATGCAGATTATAGAATGAATCCTCCACTTAGAACTAAAGAAGATAGAGAATATATTCTTGAAGCTGTTGCTGATGGAACAATTGATTGTATTGTTACTGATCATGCTCCTCATGCGAGTGAAGAGAAAAAAGACTTTTTAAAAGCTCCTAATGGAGTTGTAGGACTTGAAACATCATTTGCAGCTGCGATAACATATTTATATCATACTAAAAAATGCACTTTTGATAAGATAATTGATTTAATGGCTAACAGACCAAGAAAGATTTTAGGAATTAATACTAATAAAATAGCAGTAGGCGAAGAAGCTAATATATGTATTAGTGATCTTGATTATGAATGGACAGTTATTCCTGAGAAGCTAAATTCAAAATCTAAAAACACAGTGTTTAAAGGTAAAAAATTAAAAGGCAAAGTTATGTATACAATTTCTGAAGGAAAAATAATTTATAATTACATCAAGGAGGATTAAATTTGAAAAGTAAAAAAAGGATAGTATTTACTTCATGTCTTATTTTAGTTTCTGTACTTACATTTATTATTAATAAAGTTACTATAAATAGTATTTATCTAAATATGATTGCACTTCTTTTTCTAGCAATTAGTCTTGTTATAGCAATGGGAAGAGATAAAGACGAAATTGATATTGATGAAAAAGAAGAAACACAAGTGCTTGATGATAAAGAAATGGAAGATGTATTATTAAAAGATGGCGAATATAGTTATGATGATTATGACAAAGTTTGTTGTCCTGAGTGTGGTGCTTTTATAGGTGAAAATGTTGGCGAATGCGATAATTGCGGATATGGTAAGCCTGTTGAAGTTCAAGTTTGTCCTAAATGTGGTAAACAAAATGAAGATAATTTAGATTTTTGTGCATTTTGTAATTATAATTTTAAAACAAAAAAGGAGAATTAGAATGTCGTTAGATCGATTAATTGATAAAATAGTTGAAAAACAAAATCCAACAGTAGTAGGTTTAGATCCAAAACTTGATCATATTCCAGAATTTATTAAAGAAAAGCATTTTAAAGAAAATGGATATACTTTAGAAGCTGCTGCAAAAGCAATTTATGAATTTAATGTAGCGATTATTGATAAAATAGCTGATGTAGTTCCTGCTATAAAACCTCAAAGTGCTTATTATGAAATGTATGGTTATGAAGGTGTTAAAGCTCTTCATATGACTATAAAATATGCTAAAGAAAAAGGTATGTATGTTATAACTGATGCAAAAAGAAATGATATTGGTGCTACAATGGAAGCGTATACAAATGCTTATCTTGGAACAACAATGGTTGGTGATAAAGAACTTACTGCTTTTAATTCTGATTCTTTGACTGTTAATGGTTATCTTGGTACAGATGGTATTGCACCTTTGGTTGAGGCTTGTAATAAACATGATAAAAGTATTTTTGTACTTGTAAAAACATCTAATAAATCTTCTGGAGAATTGCAAGATAAACATATTGGAGAATATACAGTTTATTCTGTTATGGGTGAAATGTGTGAAAAATGGGGAAGTGAATGCATGGGTGAATATGGCTATTCTGCTGTAGGAGCTGTTGTTGGTGCTACTTATCCTGAACAATTAGAAGAGCTAAGAAAAGCTATGCCACATACATTTTTTCTAGTGCCAGGTTATGGTGCACAAGGTGGAGGAGCAAGTGGATTTGCTAAAGCTGTTGATAAAAATGGTCTTGGTATAATTGTTAATTCTTCAAGAGCAGTAATGTGTGCATATAAAAAAGAAGAATGTGATGAGAAAGATTTTGCAAATGCTGCATATCGAGAAGTTATAAGAATGAAAAATGATATTTTAACATATATTCCTAAAATGTCAAAATAGATTATAATAAATACCTCCTCACAAAAAGTGGGGAGGTATAAGAATATTAAAATAGGAGGTTTAAAATGAAATATACTCAAGGAAAATATCTTATAATTGATAGAAAAGCAATTGCAAGAGGTATGTTTGATTTTACAATTTATTGTCCTGAAGTTGCAAAAATATCAAAACCAGGTCAATTTGTTCATGCACTTGTAGAAGGCTATACACTTAGAAGACCAATATCTATAGCTTCAATTGATAAAGAGCAAGGAACATTAAGAATTGTTTTTGAAGTTAGAGGAAAAGGTACTAGTGTACTTAGTAATAAAGTTTCTGATCAATTTATTGATATGATTGCTCCACTTGGAGGAACTGGATTTAAATTGCTTGATAATAATAAAAAAGCTATGTGTATTGGAGGAGGAATTGGAACACCACCGATGCTTGCTTTATGTGAATATTATAAACAAAACTCAACAATGATTAGTGGATTTAGAGATTCATCAGCAGTAATTTTGCAAAGTGATTTTGCAAACACAGGTGCAAATACAATTTTATGTACTGATGATGGATCTATGGGCAAAAAAGGTTTTGTAACTGATGTAATAAAAGAATGTATTGATAAAGAAAAACCTGATATAGTTTATGCTTGTGGACCAAAACCAATGCTTAAAGCGATTGTAAATATAACTCATGAATATGGAATAGAAACTCAGGTTTCTCTTGAAGAAAGAATGGGTTGTGGAGTTGGAGCTTGTTTAGTTTGTGCTTGTGAAACTGTTGATAGTGATGGAAATAAAAACATGGCACATGTATGTAAAGATGGTCCTGTATTTGATAGTAAGGAGGTTGTTTGGTAATGGCAAATTTGTCTGTAAATATTGCTGGAGTTGAATTTAAAAATCCTATAATTCCTGCATCAGGTTCATTTGGTTATGGCAGAGAATATGAACAATTCTTTCCTTTATCAAAACTTGGAGGAATTAGTGTAAAAGGTACTACAATAACAAAAAGACCTGGTAATGCTGTTCCAAGAATTGCTGAAACACCTTCTGGTATGCTTAATTCTGTTGGACTTCAAAATCCTGGAATAGATCATTTTATTAATACTGAACTTCCAAATCTTAGACAAAAAGATACTGTTGTTATTGCAAATATAGCTGGTTCTACTGCTGAAGAATATGGTGAAATAGCTAGAAAACTTGATAATACAGATGTTGATATGATTGAAGTTAATATTTCTTGTCCTAATGTTAAACAAGGTGGAGCTGCTTTTGGAACTACTTGTGATGGAGCTGCTTCAATTACTAAAATAGTTAGACAAGCTACATCTAAACCTGTTGTAATGAAGCTTTCTCCTAATGTAACAAGTATTTCTGATATTGCTAAAGCAGTTGAAAGTGAAGGTGCTGATAGTGTTTCACTTATAAACACACTTCTTGGAATGAAGATTGATATAAATTCTAGACGTCCTATTTTGAAAAATAATGTAGGAGGTTTGTCTGGACCTGCAATATTTCCTGTTGCCGTAAGAATGGTTTGGCAAGTTGCAAATTCAGTTAAAATTCCTGTTATAGGAATGGGAGGAGTTTCTTCTTGGGAAGATGCAATAGAAATGATGCTTGCTGGTGCAAGTGCAATACAAATTGGTGCTGCTTTATTTACTGATCCATATTCTCCAATAAAAATTATTGATGGAATGAATGATTATTTAGATAGAAATAAAATTGATAATATAAACGATATAGTTGGTAAAGTTATTAGTTGGTAAGAAAGGATTTTAATTATGACAACAATTTATCTTGTTAGACATGCTCAATCAGACGGAAATAATAAGAGCCTTTTTCAAGGAATTACAGATTGTGAACTATCTGAAAATGGATTAAAGCAACTTGAATTTCTTGCAGAAAGATTTAAAGATATAAAAATTGATAAAGTATACTCAAGTCCTTTAAAAAGAACAAGAGCTACTGCTGGTGCTATTAATAAATACCATAATCATGATATAATAATTGATGATGGATTAATTGAACTTAATGGTGGGATTTTTGAAAATAGAACTTGGGATGATCTTTATTCTTCTCATGCTAAAGAAATGGAAATTTGGGAAAATTCACATCATTTGTTCGAAATCGAAAAAGGCGAAACAATGAAACAACTTTATGATAGAATAACAAAAACAATATTAAATATTGTTAAAGAGAATGAAGGAAAAACAATTGCTATTGCTTCTCATGGTTGTGCTATTCGTACTTTCTTGTGTTTTGCAAATCGTATAGAATTTAGTAGAATTGGTGAGATAGAATGGTGTGGAAACACTGGTGTCACTAAAGTTGAATTTGATGATAATTTGATACCAAATTTAATTTTCCAAAGTGATGTATCACATTTATCTGAAAATGTTGTTTGTGAATAAAATAGTTAAATTACGAAAGGATTTTCTATGAAGATAATGGCAGTAGATTTTGGAGATACAAGAACTGGTCTTGCACTTTGTGATAAAACTGAGTTTTTGGCTTCTCCTATTGGAATGGTTGAGGAAAGAAATTTTTCTGAATGTATAAAAAAAGTTGCTTATATGGCAACTCAATATGATGCTAAAGAAATTGTTGTTGGATATCCTAAAAATATGAATGGTAGTATTGGACCTAGAGCTCAAAAATGTGAGCTTTTTGCGAAAGAGCTTGAGCAAATTGTTGATGTACCTGTTGTGTTATGGGATGAAAGAAGTACAACTGTTTCTGCACATAATATACTTAATGAAACAAATGTAAGAGGCAAAAAAAGAAAGGCAGTTGTAGATTCTGTTGCAGCTACTTTGATTCTAGAAAGTTATTTAGGATATAGAAAAAATAAAAAATCAAAGTAATTTAGGATTGATTTTCTTTAGAAAAGAATTCTTTTAATCCTACAATTATTAATATTATAGCAAATAATTTAGATAATGTTTTTGATTCTAAATTAGTAGCAATAAGGCTACCTACAAAAGCTCCAATCGTTCCACATATTATTGTTGGAACGATTTTTTTCCATTCAATCATCTTGTTTTTAGAGTGAATAATTATTGATATTATAGCTATTGGAATAAAAAAGATAAGGTTTATTCCTTGAGCAGCAAGTTGGTCTATACCTGCAAAAACAGTAAGATATACAATAAGTATCATTCCTCCGCCAAGTCCCATAGATGCAAATATACCAGTTAATAATCCAACAAGACAAATCCAAAATAAACTCATAACAACAGCATCCTTAATCCAGCTATTACAAGTAGGGAACCAAACAATTTCTTTAAAAATTTGTTTGATATTTTTTTAAGTATTAAGCATCCTATAATTGTACCTACAACTCCGGCTGGTAAATATTTTAACGCATAAAGAAAATCAAAGCTATTTTCTTTTAAATAAAATAAAGCACTAATAATGCTTAGTGGTAATATAACAGCTAATGAAGTTGAATGAGCCTTTTTTTGTTCTACACCTGCTTTTTTTAGCATAGGAACAATAATAACTCCTCCTCCAGATCCAAATAATCCATTAGCAAATCCACTTAGTAATCCTGCTAAATACATATATACTTTTTTCAAAATAAGCTCCTTAATATATTTTATATATTATTTGCTTTAAATTTACCAATATACAAAATGTATGGTAATAAAAGTATATAAAATAAAAAGCACTCTGAAAATTCAGAGTGCTTAATTAAATTTTCGTATGTACCGCCTTGCCGTACGTATAGTGATATAAAACCCGCATAATTGCAGGGCGGGTAAAATGTCCTTAATGTTTCATGCTCCCTTCATCTGAAAATCAGGAGGTCTGCAATCTGTATTAAGAGTCCAAATCCCTTTTTATATAATGTTGGATTATATAAACTATACTTGTTCGCACAAGGCAGAAAAGTATTTGCTAAAAATATTATAACACGATGTTTTTAAATTATCAAATGAAAATTTTAGAAAAAATCAAAGATTATTCTTCGCATCCACAATCACAATTGTCTGCGCAGCAACAACCATTTTCATCTTCTTCTTCAAACATCGCTTCAATTCTTTTTAAGAAAATTGCGCCAATTTCTTCAAATTCTGCATCATCATCAATTGATGCAAGCATTTCTTCTTGATCATCCATTTGAGCTTTTAAAATAACAAGATCGCCATCATTTTCAAGAAGCTCATCAGGATTTTCACAATATGGAACAAGAGCAAAATATCTGTTATCGTTATGTTCTAAAGCATCAAGCATTTCAAAAGTTTGCTCTTTACCTTCTTCATCAACTAAAGTATATAAATCAGGTGTGTAGTCTAATTCTTCTGACATAAAAAATCCTCCTAAATATGTTTATAATTTAGCCCAAACAAATTAAATATATTATTAAAAATCAAAATAAGCAAATTAATATTTACTTATTATGTAATAGTTATTTAAAAAATAAGCTATAAAAATTTTTATTATATTTAATGTAATAAGAATACTATTATTGGGCAGTTATCATTATAACATTTTTAATATATATAAGTCAATCCAATATTATTTTATGACATAAATATAGTTTTTTTAAGTATTTTTGAAAAATACTATTGACTTTGTACAAAAGATATGGTATATTATAGACAAGGAAAAAATAATCCTTAATAATAGAGAAGGAGTGATAATAATATCTTAAAATTTAATAATTACAAATTTTTTTAGAAAGAGGAGAGTCCAATGGAAAGTTTAGAGTCGCAGATCCAAAGAGTAACATTAAAGCTGGACTTGCAATTTAATTAAAATAGGACTTAATTACTTTTATAAGTAAAAGTTAAAATTCAACCATTTAGGTTTATAAAGCAATAAAGCTTAGATGAATGCTCTTAAAAAATTAAAATAAGAAAGAGTGTTTCCAATGAAGTAGTTAATAATTATAATTGATTTAAAAAAATACGAAAAGGTGAATCCAATGATATAGTTTTTGTACTATGATTAACAATTGTATTAGTAATGATTAATTACATATAATTTAAGTAAAGGTGATTTGATTGATTCAAAGAATAAATTTAAAGAAAAAAATTTAGAAGAAATGGGTGAATCCAATGAGATAGTTTGCTTTTAGCTGATATATATAGTAAAAGTCATAGTTAAAATTTTAATAGTATTGATAGCTTAAGTTTTAGCAAAAAATTAAGAATAATTTTAATGATGTTTTAAAAAGAATCAGCTAATAATTATATGAATATGTATTAACTATACATAATAAAAATTTTATTTTCAGGAGGTAACTTTTGATAATTAATTTAATAGTATTGTCAGAGCAATATTTAA
Organism: Oscillospiraceae bacterium; assembly: GCA_965226565.1. GTDB lineage: Bacteria > Bacillota > Clostridia > Oscillospirales > Ruminococcaceae > SZUA-444. Next base: position 69,372 of record CBDDDI010000004.1, on the reverse strand, counting down.
TAGAAAATTAGTCAGGAGTGATTCCACCAGTTATTATAATATAATTTAAAAAAATATTGAGGTATCTTATTAAAAGATACCTCAATTTATTTATGTTTTTTTATATACCGTCGTTAGTAATAGAAGAGTCTTGAATTGTTTTTATTGATTTTACAATATATTCTTTTCCAGATTTTTCTAAAGTATATGAACGATATTTAAAAGGCAAATCTTTTTTCTCTTTTGAAACCCATTCAGGAAGTGGACTATAATAACCTACTTTAAGAGTATAAGATATTTTATCATCATTCTTTTTAAATTCCTCTACTTTAGGATAATAAGACATTTCAGTTGGCATAACAGGCAAAGAATATGATTTTGTATTAGAATCATAATTAAAATATAATGAAGCATCTCCTAAATGTTGATGTTCAAAAGTTAAACCTTCACCTAATAACCTAGTTGCGACAACTTCTAAATCAGATTCAGGAACTGAAAAATTACCAAATTCATCAGCATATTTTTTCTCATCATAATTAATAATAGTATCCCAAGCAGCAATTCTTAAAGTTAATTCAGGTAAAAGTGTAGTACCATCATTAAAATCAGGACAATCAACAATTACAAAAGGATAAATAACTTTAGCAAAATCTTCTTTTTGAGAAGTGTTATCAGCTAAATTTTTTATAACATCTCCAACAAATCCAACTGTAAAGATAATACCAATTACAGTCATTATAGTCGTAAAAATACCTAGCCAAAAATAAACGATTCTTTTTCCTGATAAACCTTGTTTTTTATTATTGTTTTCGTTATCAACATTTTCTGGTGAATTTATTTCTTCATTTAAAACTTCGTTATCTTTTGAGTTTTTATCATCATTTGACGATGCTGAAATATATTTAAATTTTTTTGACATTAAATTCTCCTATCTAATTTGACCATTTCCATTAATCAAATATTTAACACTCGTAAGTTCACGAAGTCCCATAGGACCTCTTGCATGTAATTTTTGTGTAGAGATTCCTATTTCAGCTCCAAATCCAAATTCTTCACCATCAGTAAATCTAGTAGAAGCGTTAACATAAACAGCAGCAGCATCAACTCTTTTTTGGAATTCTTCAGCACTAAGAAGTGATTGTGTCACAATACATTCAGAATGTCCAGTAGAGTAATGATTAATATGTTCAATAGCTTCAGCAATATCATCAACAACTTTTACAGCTAAAATATAATCTAAAAATTCAGTAGCATAATCTTTGTTAGTAGCAGGTCTAATAGAACCACCTAAAATAACTTCAGTAAGATTACAACCTCTTATTTCAACATTTTTCTTATCAAGTTCTTCTTTAAGCTTTGGTAAAAATTCATCAGCAATAGATTTATGAACAAGACAAGTTTCAATAGCATTACAAACAGATGGACGAGAAGTTTTTCCGTTATTAACAATATCCACAGCCATTTTAACATTAGCAGAAGAGTCAACATAAACATGACAATTGCCAGTTCCAGTTTCTATAACAGGAACAGTTGCGTTTTTAACAATAGCATTAATAAGACCAGCACCACCACGAGGAATAAGAACATCAATATATTCGTTACACTTCATCATCAAAGTAGCAGTTTCTCTTGAAATATCTTCAACAAGCTGAATACAATTAGGATCCAAACCAGCTTTTTCTAAAGCAGTTTGCATAATTTGAGTAAGACAAATATTAGAAGAAATAGCTTCTTTACCACCTCTTAAAATTACTGCATTACCTGATTTCAAACATAATGCACCAGCATCAACAGTAACATTAGGACGTGATTCAAAAATAATTCCAACAACACCAAGAGGAACACGTATTTTTGAAATTCTAAGTCCATTTGGTCTTACAAGTCCACTATCAATGACTCCAATAGGATCATCAAGTTTAGTAAGAGATCTTAAAGCATTAGCTATATTATTAATTCGTGTTTGATTTAACATCAATCTGTCTTGCATTGATTCTGACATACCATTTTCTTTAGCACGTCTTAAATCATCAGAATTTTCTGAAATAATATAATCTGTTTGTGCAATAAGTTCATCAGCAATACAATTAATAGCATGATTTTTCAAATCTGTTGAAGCTAAAGCAATAGATTCTTTTGCAGCTTTGGCTTTTATTCCAAGATCTTCGATATAACTCATTCTTTTTCCTCCTTTGAAGAAATAAATATTGTACCTATAGGCTTATTTTCAAATAAATCGTATAAAATATTAGGATCTTGTCCATTTGCAATAATCATATCAATTCCATGAGAATTTGAAATCTCAGCAGCATTAATTTTTGTGATCATACCACCAGTTCCATATTCAGATCCACTTGTACCAGCTAAAGAAATAATATCATCATTTATTTCATTCACAACAGGTATAAGTTTTGCATCAGAATTTGTTGATGGATTTTTATCATAAAGACCATCAATATCAGATAATATTATATGTAAATCAGCATCAACGATTGATGCAACAACAGCTGATAAAGTGTCGTTATCACCAAATTTAATTTCTTCAACAGACATAGTGTCATTTTCATTAATAATAGGAATAACTCCTAAATCAAGAAGTTTTGTAAGAGTATTTTTACAATTTGTTATTCTATCAGTGTCATTAAGACCATCTTTAGTCATAAGAACTTGTGCCACAGTATGATTGTATTTTGCAAATTGTCTATCATAAAAATACATTAGTTCACATTGGCCAATAGCAGCAATAGCTTGTTTTGATGGAATATCAGTTGGTTTATTAGCAAGTCCAAGTTTTCCACAACCTATTCCTATAGCACCTGATGTAACTAAAATTATATCTTTTCCTAAGTTCTTAAGATCAGATAAAACTTTGACTAAATTTTCAACTCTTCTTAAATTAAACATTCCAGTAGAATGAGTTAAAGTCGAAGTTCCTACTTTTATTACAACAGTTTTACTGTCTGATATTTTGTTCATAGTTCACGTCCTTTAAAATATCACATTTTGTGGAGTGCCATTAATAAATTGATCTAAATTATTAGCAACAAGCAAAATTAAATTTTGTCTTGTTTTTAAAGGTGCCCACGCAATATGAGGAGTAATTATACAATTATTTTGTTTTATAAGTTTGTTTTCTTTTTGCATTGGTTCTGTGTTTATAACATCAAGATAAGCTTTTGAAATAAGATTGTTTTTAAGTGCCAAATATAAATCTTCTTCATTTATCAAAGGTCCTCTTGCTGTGTTAATAAGCATAGCTGAAGATTTCATTTTTGATAAAGAATCAGTATTAATAATATTTTTTGTTTTTTCTGTTAAAGGACAATGTAGTGTAATAATATCAGAATTTTTAATTACATCATCAAATGATTTAAATATATTTTTATCATATTCATCACAAATACTTCTTGTATGCACAATAACGTTCATATCAAAAGCTTTAGCAATTTGATAAACTTTTTTTCCAATGCTACCAAAACCTATTATTCCAAGAGTTTTTTCTCTAATTTCGTCAATAGGTTCATTAAAATATGAAAAGTGTTTGGAAGTTATCCAATCACCATTTTTAACACTTTGATTATAAAAATTTATTTTAGAATAATTATCAAGAATAAAAGCAAAAACATGTTGAGCAACTGCATTAGTAGAATAGCTAGGAGCATTTGTAACAACAATTCCATGTTCTTTAGCAGCATTAATATCAACAGAATTAAATCCTGTTGAAAACAGCCCTATATATTTTAATTTTGGACTGTTAATTATTATTTCACGTGTTATTGGAGTTCTTGTACAAAGAATAATCTCAGCGTTTTCTATTCTTTCCAATACATCTTCATAAGCAGTATAATCATAAATTTTTACATTTCCAAATTTATTGAAAACTTTAAAATCTATGTCATCATTAGATAAAGTACCTGAATCAAGAATTACAATATTCATAAAACCTCTTTTATTTATATATTATCATCTTCATCTTCTTCAAAATTAAAATCAGAATATGTTTTAGCATAATGTTGAGGTAAAACATCTGGTGTTTTAGTTCTTTTCTTTTTCTCATTAATAGAATGCATTATAACCATTGCAATAATAACAACAACCATAATAGCTTCAAAAATTCCAAGAACTAATATAGCTGTTTGATTTTCTGTTATTTGAGCTATTAATGTAAAATCAATAGCAATAATCATTGGTTTATAATATGTTATATCTTTTCTTTTCATTTGTAAAAAAAGGACAACTGTTGCTATAATACAATATGTTAAATGAAATGGAAAAGGAAAAGGTGCATATATAGAATCAAGCATTTTTATCTCCTTATATATAGTATATTTTTTAATACATACCTTATATTATAATAATACGGTTTTAATTTGTCAAATTATCTTAGATCTTAAATTGGAAATGATTAACTTTAAAAATTAATTGTTTGATAAGATTATTTTTAGTTAAAATAAATTTTTTAATTTTAATTTATAATATTTTGTATATTTTTATATAGGATTTTAAAAAAGAGTTTCGCAAAAAAATAAATATTTTTATATTTATAAAGAATTTAAAAGGTTTTGTAGTTGTCTTTTTATAATAGAAATAATAGTTTTTTAAGTGTTAAAACTATTTTTGGTAAAATTGTTTTTAATATATTTTCAAATTTAAAGTATGTGTTATTTTAAGGTAATTAATATCATATCAATCCATTTTTTTCAATAAATTAGCATATTATACACAATTAATGCGAATTGCTTTAAAAATTAATAAAAATATAATAAATTTATGTGTTTACATTGACGTTATAAATATGTTATCATTTTACTAATGTTTATTTAGGAGGAGCAATATGAAGCAACTTGGTAATTTAATAGAATATAAAAGAAACGGAAACGTTGTTGATTTTAAATTTGAGAATGGACATGCTAAGGTAGAAGTTATAACTAGTGAAATAGTTCGTGTTATTTACGATCCATTAGGTCAAGCTTCAAAGTCAAAAGCTGCTAGGTATACTATAAACAAGCCAGTAGAATTTATTACAAAACAACAAGGTAGAAGTGTAGCGATAAGAACGGACAAGCTTATTGTAATAATAAATGATGATTTCTATATAGATATTTATGACAGTAAAGGTAATATGATTGTAAGAGATTATCGTGATAACATTACTAATAAAGAAGAGCTTGATAAAGAACATGCTGAACTTATGGAATCTGAAGGTCATAGCAATGCTAATAATGGTCAACAGTCATTATATGTTGCAAAAGAGATGAAACCGGATGATTGTTTTTATGGACTTGGTGATAAAACAGGTTTCATGAATAAAAGACATTATGATTATAAAATGTGGAATACTGATAATCCAGCTCCACACGTTGATTCTTTCCAATCACTATATAAATCAATTCCATTCTTTATAACACTAAATGAAAAATCTGTATACGGAATTTTCTTTGACAATACTTTTGAAACATATTTTGACATGGGTAAAACAAGTAATGATTATTATATGTTTGGAGCATCAAATGGTGCAATAGATTATTACTTTATCTATGGTGAAAAAATGCCTGAAGTAGTTGAAGGTTATACTTATTTAACAGGAACAACTCCATTGCCACAAATGTGGACTTTAGGTTATCAACAAAGTAGATGGAGCTATATTGATGAAGAAGAAGTTGCAGAATTAGCTCAAAATATGAGAAAATATAAAATTCCATGTGATGTTATTCATTTAGATATAGATTATATGGATGAATATAGAGTGTTTACATGGGATGATAAAAGACATAAAGACTTTGAAAATGAGTTAAGAACACTTAAACAAGATGGATTTAAAGTTGTAACAATTATTGATCCAGGTGTAAAAGTTGATGAAAATTATAGTGTTTACAAAGAAGGTATTGAAAAAGATTACTTTGTTAAAGACGAAAAAGATGAAGTGTATGTAAATGCTGTTTGGCCTGGAGATTCAGTTTTCCCAAGTTTCGGAGAGAAAAAGGTAAGAAAATGGTGGGGCAGAAATCATAAAGTATTGATGGATGCAGGAGTTTCTGGTATTTGGAATGATATGAATGAACCAGCAAGTTTTAATGGACCACTTCCAAATGATCTACCAATGATGGATGAAGGCAGAAAAACAACTCATGCTGAAATGCACAATGTATATGGTCATAATATGGCAAAAGCAACATATGAATTTATGAAATCTTATACAGGCAAAAGACCTTTTGTAATAACAAGAGCTTGTTATGCAGGAACTCAAAAGTATAGTACTGGTTGGACAGGTGATAATCATAGTATTTGGGCTCATTTACAAATGGCAATTCCGCAGCTTTGTAATTTAGGATTAAGTGGAATGACTTTTGTAGGAACTGATATTGGAGGATTTGGATCTGATACAACACCAGAACTTTTAAGTAGATGGATTCAAGTTGGATGTTTTAGTCCATTGTTTAGAAACCATGCTTCAATAGGAACTAAACACCAAGAACCATGGAGTTTTGGAAAAGAAACTTTAGAGATTTATAGAAAGTTTGTAAACTTGCGTTATGAATTGTTGCCATATATATATGATTTGATGTGGGAAAGTGAACAAACAGGTGCGCCAGTAATGAGACCACTTGTCTATGAATATCAAGATGATATGAATGCAAGAAATTGTAATGATCAATTTATGGTTGGTAGCAGTATATTAGTTTCACCAGTTGTAACTCAAGGTTCAGAATATAAAGTTGTTTATTTACCAGAAGGACGTTGGGTAGATTACAATACTCATGAAGTTTTTGAAGGTAATCAACATATTACTTATTATGCTCCGATCGATGTTTGTCCTATCTTTGTTAAAGAAAATAGTATAATTCCTAAATATTTGCCAATGCAATATGTTGGTGAACATAATATGGATAGTTTGATTTTAGAAGTATATGGTGACAATGCTACTTATACTCATTATCAAGACAATAAGACAGACTTTGAATATAAAAATGGTACATTTAATAAGTATAAATTTGTATTTAAAGATAAACTTATGAATGTTGTTATAGAACATCAAGGTTATGATGTTAAGTATAAAAATATAGATGTTAGAGTTTTGAATAATAAATAATTCTAACTATATAAATAAAAATAATTATTATATAAACCTTATCACTTATATGAGTGGTAAGGTTGTTTTTTTGGTGCTTAAAATGATTGTAAAAAATGTATAATTTAAGTAATTTATGAGGTTACCTTTATTGTATTTAGTACAATATTTACTAAATTAATCAATAAATTTAATAAAAATTATTGTAAATGTAGATAAAATGTGTTAATATTGTTTTAAAAGAAAGTGCGGATTTGTAATAAAAATATGAAGGTAAGGAGAGATAGTTATGAATGTACGGAAAAGAAGAACAAGAGTTTTCGCTTTATTTATAATTTTAGTTTTGTCATTGTTCATTTTACCGTTTACTGCTTTCGCTGAAGATACATCTCCAGCACAATTGCAGTTACAAACAATATATTGTGAAAAACCAAGTAATCCTGAGAAATATTTTCTTAAAATAAATTTGATAGGAACACCTCAGCCTGGACAAGATGTTGTTATTCCAGCTGATTTTATTAATTCTGGAACAAAGTTGCCTGAACAAAATTTAACAGCTGCAAAAACTAATGCAATAAAAATTGTAATTGGTGAAGGAATAACAGGTATAGGCAATGGAGCTTTTAAAGGCCTTGATACTACACAAGAGCCAAGTGATACAAATCCGGCTCAATTACAATGTGTTACATCAATAGAATTGCCATCTACTTTAAGAAATATAGGTGACAATGCTTTCGAAGGTTTGTTATTTTTACATGATATAAAAATGCCTTCAGTTCAGACAATAGGAAAAATGGCTTTTGCTGCAGCAGGTTCTGCACAAACAAGCCAAGTAGAAGGTGAAATGGTTGAAGGCGCTAAACCTTTTAATCCTCTTATATTTCCAGAAGGTCTTACTACAGTTGGAGATGCTGCGTTTATTGCATCAGGAGTAAAATCTTTAACAATTCCAAAAACAGTAACTTCATTAAGTGGAGGAGCTTTTTCTAAGTGTAATAAATTAACAGATGTTCAGCTTTTAAATGGAATCACTAATATTGGTCAGTTAGCATTTAGTTATTGTAGTAATTTATCTAATATAACTATACCACCATCTGTAACAACAATTGCAGAAGATTCATTTAAAGATGTTAATAAGCAAAAATTGACTATAAATGGTGCTACAGGTTCAGCAGCAGAAACATATGCAACTAGTAAAGGTTTTACATTTAATGCAATACAATTTGATCAAGGAGGTACTACTCCAACACCAACTCCAACACCAGGTACTGAGGATAAATATAATTTAGTTTTAACAAATGCTCTTGTGGCTGGAACACCATCAGAAGATGGAAAATATGAACCAGGAACAAAAATTGTTATTGCCTCTAATGGAATTGATGCATCAAAAGGTGAGTCTTTTGGAGGTTGGGAAGTAATTAATGGAGATGTTAGCTTTGTTAATGCTACAACAAATCAACCTACAACAGATATGTCAGAAGATCCGATTGCTTTTGTAATGCCAAATAGTGATTTAACTATTAATGGTATTGTTAATGGAAGAGATCCAGTTGTAACAGATCCACCTACACCTGATGATCCACCTGTAACAGATCCTCCTAAACAAGTTTCAACACCTGTTATTGGAGAAGCTGAAGAAAATTCTTCTGGTGTTTTTGTTTCAAAAATAACATGTTTTACTGAAGGTGCAAAAGTTTATTATACAATTGATGGTTCTGAGCCAACTGAGAAAAGTAATCTTTATGTTGAACCAATTGTAATAGATAAATTTATGTTAATTAGAGCTATTGCTGTGAAAGAAGGCAGCGAAAATAGCCTTATGGCTAGCAAAGAGTTTACAACTAAACCAACTGTTTTAATGACAGATGGTATAGGACGTATTGTAAATAGTGATCAATCTGCAATATTTAGAGCATCTGCTGAAGTTGCTTATTTAGATAGCATTAAAGTTGATGACCAAGCTTTAGAAGAAAATGTAGATTATGTTGCTGTAGATGATCTTGGTGGAACAAAAATTACTTTAACAAAAGAATTTATTTCTGGATTTGAAGCTGGTAAACATAATATAGAAATAAATTTTGTTACTGGTACTGTTGATACAATGTTTTACATAAGAGATCTTACAGGTGATAGATCTGATGCTCAAATGCTTAACGGTAAGGATTTGAAAATTGTCTCTAATGATACAGTAGCAAGTTTTAGATCAAGTGCTGATATGTCATCTTTCCAAAAAGTTTTGGTAAATGGTAAAATTGTTGATTCAAAATATTATACTGTAAAAGAAGGTAGTACTATTATTACTTTTACACCAGCATATGTTGCTTTATTAGGTGGAGGAGAATATATTGTTGATATAGTTTCAGAAAATGAAATTGCCACTACATCATTTACAGTAGATAAAGCAAGTTTGCCTGATGGTCCGACATCTAAACCAGATGATTCATCTTCTATATCTGACAATACAGGAACTGATCTTAGTGATCCAGGAAGTAATCCATATGTATCAGAGGATACTAATGATGAGTTACCAGGTGATTATAACACTCCATCATATACTGATGTTGGAAGTGTTACTGAAGAAACAATAGATGAGATTTTAGCTGAAAATAGTAATACTGCTGATGATAATCATATAGAATTAATAATTTACATTGCTATTATATTAATGGCATTAGCAAGTCTTACTTATTTAATTAGGACAAGACATAGTTATTAATATAAAACATATTTTAGATTAAAAATATAAATGAGGTATTGAAATTATTCCAATACCTCATTTGTTTATTCAAAGTAAATTTCATACCATGTTAAAAACATAAAAACAGTCCAAATTTTTCTTGATAAATCATATTTTCCAGATTTATGAGTATCAAGAAGTTCAATAAGTTTTTCAGTGTTAAATAGTTTTTTTGCATTTTCTGAAGAAAAAGCTTCTTTAACTATATTATAATATTTATCTTCTTTTAGCCAAATTCTTATTGGAACAGGAAAACCAAGTTTTTTCTTATTAGCAGTTTGTGGAGGACAAGCTTTTTTAGCAGCTAGTCTCATTGCATATTTGGTATTTTCTTTTGTAACGCGGTATTTTGACGGAATTTTTTGAGCTAATCTCATTAATTTTTTATCAAGAAAAGGAACTCTAAGTTCAAGCGAATTTGCCATACTCATTTTATCTGCTTTAAGCAGAATATCACCTGCTAACCATAAATGTAAATCCACATATTGCATTTTGGTAATATCGTCTTTTTCAGCAACTTTATTATAAAATGGTCTAGTGATATCAATAGTATCAGGTGCAGTTGTTTTAAATGATAAAAGTTCTTTTCTTTCTTTTTCATTAAAAATATATGCATTTCCAATAAATCTTTCTTCAAGATCTCTACTTCTTCTTATAATAAAATTAAATCCTTTTTTGGCAGGAAATTTTAATGCTATTTTTCCAAGTCCTTTTCTAATTGATTTAGGAATATGATTATAAAAATTCATGTCACTAGGTTCTTTGTAAATATTGTATCCACCAAAAATCTCATCAGCACCTTCGCCACTTAATACAACTTTTAAATGTTTAGAAGCCAAATTGCAAACAAAATAAAGTGCAACAGCAGCAGGATCTCCTAAAGGTTCATCCATATGATATTGTATTTTCTTTAGACTATTCCAATATTCATCAGCAGAGATAATTTTGCTTATATTTTCTTTTTTAATATATTCTGAAAATTCTTTGGCATAATGAGTTTCGTTATATTTTTCCTCATCTCCAAAACCAACAGTAAAAGTTTTGTCAACATTAGCAACAGCAGCTACATAGCTTGAATCAACTCCACTTGATAAGAAACTGCCAACTTCAACATCAGCAATTTTATGTGCTTTAACAGAATCATCAAATGTTTTAGAAATTTTATTAACACAAGTATCAAGTTCTAAAGTTTCATCTTCGTCAAATTTAATATTCCAGTATTTTTTTATTTCCATTTTACCGTCTTTGTAAATGAAATAATGAGCAGGAAGAAGTTTATAAACATGTTTGAAAAATGTGTCTTGAGTAGGTGAATATTGAAATGAAAGATAATTTTCAAGAGTAGTTTCGTTTAATTGCTTGTTAAAATCAGGATGTTCAAGAAAACTTTTGATTTCTGAACCAAACATAAATGTTGTATCCATAATTGCATAATACATTGGTTTTATTCCGAAAAAATCTCTTGCTCCAAAAATTTCTTCATTTTCTTTGTCCCAAATTACAAATGAAAACATTCCACGTACTTTCTTTAAAACTTTTTTACCCCATTCTTCATAACCTCTAAGTAAAACTTCTGTATCAGATTCTGTTTTGAATTTATGACCTAGTTTTATAAGCTGTGTTCTCAAAATTTTATAATTATAAATCTCTCCGTTATAAACAAGAACTTTTGATTTGTCATCATTAAACATAGGTTGATCTCCATGTTCAATGTCAATAATACTAAGTCTTCTAAATCCAAGAGCAATATGTTCATCTACGTATTTTCCACATGAATCAGGTCCTCTATGAATTATTTTGTTCATCATATTTTCAATAACAATAGATGAATCGTTAGTATTTCCGGTAAAACCTACAAATCCACACATTTTGATAGCCTCCCTTTCATTTTTACAATAGACATAATTAAGTTTAATTAATGTTTATTTATTTTTAAAAATGATATAATTGATATATAATAAATATGCTTATTTTTTTAAATTTATTGCTAAAAATTGGTTGTTGTTTATGTTGTAAAGTAATTTTTTTTATGATATAATAAAAAAACAGGGTGTTTAAGGTGGTGCTTTTTTGAGGAAATATAAAACTAAAAATAAAGAATATAATGGAATTAGTTTAAAGACGTTAGTAATTATGTGCATATCTATACTATTGATTTTTTTCTGTGTATATATGGTAATTGGTGAATTGCCTGAATCTTATATTGAAGAGAATAATAAGAAAAATTTTGAAGTTAAAAATGCTTATGTTAATTATGATGAAAATAGTTCTTTTGAAGATGGCGTATAAATTATAAAAAAATTTTTTTATAATAATTAGTATGACTTAATTAGTATGACTTAAAAATAGTTAAATAATATATTTTAATATGATTTTTTAAAAATATAATGAAATAATGTGTCTTTTGTTGTAGTAATTGACAGATTATATTAGTGTATATATTTTCTTTTTGCGATTTGACATTAAGAACAATTAAGTGAGATTTTAAGGTGGGAGTTTATTTGAATAAATATGTGAAAAATTCTAGACGATATAAACGTAAAAAAGAACCTATATATGGTGTTTTATTAGTTTTAAGTATAATAATTTGTTTGGTTTTAATTGTTAGATTCGTGGCTATAAAAAATGCAAATATTAAACATGCTAAGAAAAATATTAATAATGGATCGGATGTTAGTTCTGTTATTGAAGATGATAGTTCTGATTTAAGTAGCTTTGTTAAAAATAAAGATGATTCTAGTAATCATGAGATTATGACAGATATAACTGAAAATAGTATTGAAGATAGTAATTCTATTGCTGGAAATGAGTTTGGAGATGATTACCAAACGTATTTTAATAATGATGTGTGTATTTTAGGAGACTCTATAACTGAAGGATTAATTGATTATAATTATTTGAGTAAAAAAAATGTTGTTGCATCAAGAGGTGCTAATGTAAATTCAATATTGACAAAAAAATATGATGCAAAAGGTTATGGTTCGGTTAATTTAGTAAATACTACTATTAATAATAATCCTAAAGCAGTTTACATAATACTTGGTGTTAATAGTCTTGTAGGAGAAAATCCTCGTATTAGTTATTTGGTTTCATCATATGGTAAAATTGTGGACAAGCTTCAAAAAAGTTTGCCTAATTCAAAAATTTATGTGGTTTCTGTTCCACCAGTAGCTGCTAAAAAAGAAAATGCTTCAAAATATCCAGTTAAAAATTCAAATATTGATGATTATAATTCTGGACTTAAACAAATGGCAAGTGAATTTGGAGTTAAATATGTTGATTTGAATTCATCGTTAAAAGATGCTAATGGTAAATTTAAATCAGATTTAGCTGAAGGTGATGGTGTTCATTTTAAAGCTCATACATATCCAAAAATGCTACAGTTTTTGTATGAAAATAGATAATAGTTTTTGTTAATAATAAGAAAAGTAAGGAGTAATTTTTTTGAAAAAGAGTAGTTTGTTTTGTGTTGGATTAAGTGTAATTATGATAATGTTGGTATTTGTAGGATGTGGCGGTGAAAATGCTAAAAAATTATCTAATAAAAATATAAATGTTGCGGATGTTGCTAAAAAGATAGTTAATGATTTGAAAATATCGGATATGGTTGAAGTTTCTGAAGATAATATTAATACTATATATGATTTTGATTTGGCTAAAGTAGAAAAATATTCTGTTTATTATTCTGGAGTTGGATCTATTGCAGATGAGATTGCAGTGTTTAAACTTAGAAATAAAGATGATGTTGAAAAATTAGTTTCTATGTTTAATAATAGAAAAAAGACTGTAGCAGGCAATTTTGAAGGTTATGCACCTGATGAAGTTGCAAAAGCTGAAAGCGCAGTTGTTAAGACTAATGGAAATTATGTTTTGTTTGCTATAGTTAAAGATAATAGTAAAGCTAAAGAAATTTTTGATAAATCTTTTTAGTGTTGTAAGTAAAGGAGAACAGTTTGATAGTAGAAAGTCTTGTGATATTGGCACTTTTGGTGTTTACGTTTGTAATTTCTTTAAGATTTAGAAAAGAATATGCAGTTGCGATAACACCACTTATGATTCTTCCGCTTTCAAATATAATAGCACATTTAATTGTTAATAAAATTTTTGAATTAACAGGCGATAGAAATTTTTTAGGATTTTTCTTTATTTATGTTATGGGTGTTGTTGTAACGAGTGTTTTGGTTGGAATTCAGTCTTTAAAATTTAAAACAAGAGCAACAAAATTTTATTATATAATAATGAGTATAGTTTTTACTATTGCATTGTTCTTGGTTTTTCTATTAAATTATGCAAAATAGTATATAAAAAATAACAGCTAATATACTAGCTGTTATTTTTATGTTGAACAGAAAATTAATAGCAATTTTGTGTTAATTTAGTTTATATTTTCTTTACAAATAAAATTGGAAATTACAATTGACTTTTCCGAATAAATACTATATACTTGTATTTATTAAATATCTCAACACAATATATAGTGTTTTATTTTAAGGAGGGTTTTTAATGATTACACAAATTAAAAAAAGAGATGGCAGAAAAGTTACGTTTAATATTGAGAAAATTGCTAATGCGATTTATAAAGCAGCTCAAGCTGTTGGAGGCCATGATTACGACGCTGCTCTTAATATAGCAGGCAAAGTAGGAGATCTTGTTGAAGAAAAAACAAAAGGTGAATTACCTACAGTTGAAGAAATACAAGATCTAGTAGAAAAAGTTCTTGTTGAAGAAGGTCATGCTAAAACAGCTAAAGCGTATATTATATATCGTTCAAATAGAACACGTTCTCGTGAAATGAATACAAAACTTATGAAGATATATGAGGATCTTACTTTTAAATCTGCAAAAGATAGTGATATTAAAAGAGAGAATGCAAATATAGATGGCGATACTGCTATGGGAACCATGCTTAAATATGGTTCTGTTGGAGCTAAAGAGTTTTATGAGATGTATGTTCTTGATCCAAAACATGCTAAAGCACATCAAAATGGAGATATACATATACATGATCTAGACTTTTTGACATTAACAACAACTTGTTGTCAAATTGATTTGATAAAACTTTTTGAAAGAGGATTTTCAACAGGTCATGGACATTTAAGAACTCCAAATGATATTGCTAGTTATTCTGCACTTGCATGTATTGCTATTCAATCAAACCAAAATGATCAACATGGTGGTCAAAGTATTCCTAACTTTGATTATGCTATGTCTGATGGTGTAAGAAAGACTTTTAGAAGTAGATATACTCAAAATATTGATAGATGTCTTGCGATGATGGCTGATATAGAAAATTCAGCTGAAATTTCTAAACAAATATCTAAAGAAATTTTTGATGAAACTGGTTTGATAGTTAATATTGATAATGATAATGATTATCAACAAAAAGAATTTGATAAATTACTTGCTCATACAGATGAAAAAACAGCTAAGAGAATTCAAGAATTTTCACATGAAAAAGCTATAAAAGAAACTGATAGAGCTACATATCAAGCTATGGAAGCTTTGATACATAATCTTAACACAATGAATAGCCGTGCTGGTGCTCAAACTCCGTTTAGCTCAATTAACTACGGAACTGATACATCTACAGAAGGTAGAATGGTAATAAAAAATGTTCTTCTTGCAAATGAAGCTGGACTTGGTAATGGTGAAACACCTATATTCCCAATTCATATCTTTAAAATAAAAGAAGGTGTGAATTATGATCCAACAGATCCAAGTTATGATTTGTTCAAACTTGCATGTAGAGTAAGTGCTAAAAGATTATTCCCTAACTTCTCATTTATTGATGCTCCATATAACCTTCAATATTACAAAGAAGGAGATTATAACACTGAAGTTTCATATATGGGCTGTAGAACTCGTGTTATTGGAAATGTTTATGATAAATCTCGTGAGATTGTAACTGGTAGAGGTAACTTAAGTTTCACATCAATTAACTTGCCTAGACTTGCTATAAAAGCAGATAAAAATATTGGTGCTTTCTTTGATAGTCTTGAAGAAACAATGGAACTTGTTATTGAACAATTGCTTCATAGATTTAAAATTCAAGCTATGAAAAAAGTTAGGAACTATCCTTTCTTAATGGGACAAGGAATATGGATTGATTCTGATAAACTTGGTCCAGACGATGAAGTAGGAGAGATATTAAAACATGGTACTCTTTCAGTAGGATTTATTGGACTTGCAGAAGCTTTAGTAGCTCTTATTGGAGAGCATCACGGAGAAAGTGAAGAAGCTAAAGAGCTTGGTATGGAAATCGTTACAAGAATGCGTCAAAGAATGGACGAAGAATCAAGAAAAACTGGCTTGAACTTCTCATTGCTTGGAACTCCAGCAGAAGGACTTTCTGGCAGATTTATAAATATGGATAAAAAGAAATTTGGTATAATCAAAGGTGTTACTGAAAGAGATTATTATACAAATTCATTCCATGTTCCTGTTTATCATCCAATTAGTGCTTTTGAAAAGATTAAAATTGAATCTCCTTATCATTCACTAACAAATGCTGGTCATATCAGTTATGTTGAGCTTAATGGTGATCCAGTTAACAATATTACAGCTTTTGAAAAAGTTGTTCGTTGTATGAAAGAGTCTGGTATTGGTTATGGTTCTATTAACCATCCAGTTGATCGTGATCCTGTTTGTGGATATACTGGTATAATTGGTGATACTTGTCCTAAATGTGGAAGAGCTGATGGAGAAGATGGTATTAAATTTGAAAGAATCAGAAGGATAACAGGTTATCTTGTTGGAACACTTGATAGGTTTAATAACGCAAAACTTTCTGAAGTTAAAGATAGAGTAAAACATAATATCTAATTAATAATCAAAAGGCGTGCAAAATTGTACGCCTTTTGGTATAAAAAAATAAGATTTAAAATATTATTTGATATATATTATATTAAGTAATATTTATATAGAGGTGACATTATGGATATAAGAATATCAGGTATTGAAAATGATTCGATTGTTGATGGACCAGGAATAAGATATAGTATTTTTGTTCAAGGATGTCCACATCATTGTGAAGGTTGTCATAATCCTCAAACACATGATTTTAATGTAGGAAAAATAGTTGATACTGATTATTTAATAGAACAAATAAAATTTAATCCATTACTTAGCGGAGTTACTTTTAGTGGAGGAGAACCTTTTTGCCAAGCAAAACCACTTTCTTTAATAGCAGATAAAATAAAAGAAATTGATGGTTTTGATATAATAGCGTATACAGGATTTACTTTTGAATATTTGCTAGAAAATGCTAATGAGGAAAATGGTTACAAAGAGTTGATTAAAAAGTGTGATTATATTGTTGATGGCAAATTTGAAATAAAAAAGAAGAGTTATCTTTTGAAATTTAAAGGAAGTTCTAATCAAAGAATAATTGATGTAAAAGAAAGTCTTAAATATGGAAAAATAGTTGAAAAAGAATTCGAATAGATAAACTATTGTCAAAAATCTATAATGATGTTACAATTGTTATGGATTTTTTATATGAGGAGAATATAGTATGCTTAAAAAAATTTTGAGTTTTATCGTGTTAATTTGTACAGTGCTTACGTTATCTTCTTGTGGCAAAGGTAATGGTATGGATTCAATTATAAAATATGGTTTGGATAGTGATCCTAAAAATTTAGATCCTCAAGTTTCTGATGATGAGATTTCATTAACATTGATTAATAATATGTATGAAGGTCTTATGGCATATAAAAATAATAATCTTGTAAATGGTTTGGCTACTTCTTATAAAATTTCAGATGATGGTCTTAAGTATACTTTTTCTTTAAGAAAAGATGCTTATTGGCTCGGATTTGAAAAATATAGAGAAAATGTTACTGCACATGATTTTGTGTTTGCATTTAAAAGATTAGTTGATAAGACTACTTATTCGCCTTATTCTGAAGAGTATTTTGATATTTTGAATGCTGAAAAAATTTATAAAGGTGAGCTTCAATCTGACCAACTTGGTGTTAAAGCTTTAGATAATTATACTTTGGAAATTAATTTGCAACGTAGAAATTCTGAATTTTTGAATTTGCTTGCACAATCTTCATCTATGCCATGTAAAAAAGATTTTTTCTATAATTCAAAAGGTAAATACGGATTAGAAGAGGAAAATATAATTTGTAATGGCGCTTTTTATTTAACAAAATGGATATATGATCCTTATGGAAAAGATAATTATATTATTTTGAAAAGAAATGCTGATTATAATAAATATAATAAAGTTTATCCTTATAAAATTAATTTTTTCATTAAGAGAACTGATGGAGAAGTGTTAAGTAATTTTAAAAAAGAAAAATATGATGTGTATATTTCAGATGGTTCTGAAAGAGGAATATTTGATGATGATTTTTCATTAACATCTTATCAAACAAAAGCATCTGGAATTGTGTTTAATTATAATTATCCGGTTCTTAAAAATAAAAATGTTAGAAAAGCACTTTCTATGAGTATAAATAGAAAAGCTAATGTTAATAAATTAGCAATTGGAGTTTCTCCTTCATTTGGTATTATTCCTTTATCTATTAAAATTAAAGATAAAGGTTACAGGCAAGTTGTTAAAGAACCAGCTAAAGATTTGTTTAATGTTGAACAAGCAAAGTCTTTGTGGAATAGTTCTTTGAATGAAGAAGAAAAAAATTCTATAGCTGGAAAATCAATAATTATTCCAAAAAGTTGTGCTTATAGTAAAAATGTTATTTCTATGATAAAACAATGGCAATCTAGTATTGAATTTAATTGTATTCCAGAGGTTTTACCAGATGAAGAATATTTAAATAGACTTGAAAATAATAATTATTTTATGGCTTTTGTTGAGATTAAAGCTGATAAAGATAGTGCAAGTTCTATTTTAAATAGGTTTTCAACTTCTGGTGATAAAGGAATTTCAATAAAAAATAAAGAATATGATAATATACTGAAAAATATTGGTCAAACAAATGATGTGATGGATAATATTAATGTGTATTCTCAAGCTGAGAAATATTTAATAGATAATAGTTATTATATTCCGTTATTTTACAGAGAAGATTATATAGTTACTTCTAAAGATATAGATGGAGTTGAATATAATCCATTTTCAAGTCAATTAGATTTTAAAAAAGCTAAAAAATACGAATAAAAAAAGAGTGTAGATAAAACTACACTCTTATTTTTATATAAAAGTCTTTAAAATTTGTTTGTATAAAAAAACAAAGGGATGCTATTGCATCCCTAATCTTCGAAATATATTATACTATACAGCTCTAGTTACTTTGCCTGAACGTAGACATCTTGTGCACGCGTGAACGTGACAAGGAGTACCGTTAACGATAGCTTTAACACGCTTAACATTTGGTTTCCAAGTTCTGTTAGTACGTCTGTGTGAGTGAGACACCTTTATTCCGAAAGTTACACCTTTTCCGCAAAAATCACACTTTGCCATTAGGTTGCACCTCCTTCTAATAATTACAATAAAGTCAACATTAATATTTTATCAGATTATGAAATAAAAATCAAGTGCTTTTTAAATTTTATTTTTATACTTATCATGTAAAATAATGTATAATATATTTGATGTGACTTGAAATAAAATCCTAAAAGAGTTATACTTACATAGTATAGGTGAATTTAGAAAATATATAGTTTGAGAGGAATTTTATGTTACAAGATTTTAATGTCACAGATTTATTAATAAAAGGATTAGTTTTGTTAACTGCTATGCCTGTTCATGAATGTGCTCATGCTTGGGCTGCAAGCAAACTTGGCGATGATACAGCTAGAAATCAAGGCAGAATAACTCTTAATCCAGCGTCACATCTTAGTATTTTAGGATCAATTTCAATGGTTATATTTGGATTTGGTTGGGCAAAACCTGTTCAAATTAATCCTAGAAATTTTAAAAATCCAAAAGCCGGAATGGCTTTGTCTTCTCTTGCAGGACCAGTATCGAATTTGTTGTTAGCATACATAGCTATGATATTATATAAAATATTTGCTTGTATTATTGTTGCAAAACATGTTAATTTAGTTTCTCTTTTGGAAATTTTTCAAATGATGGCGTATTTAAATATAGGACTAGCTGTTTTTAATCTTTTACCAATACCACCACTTGATGGATCAAGAATAGCAACATTGTTTTTGCCACCACAAACATATTTTAAAATAATGCAATATGAGCAGTATATATTTATTGGATTAATATTATTGTTGTCAACTCCAATACTTCAAGTTCCATTACAATTTTTAATGGAATTTGTATATAAATTTTTAAATTTATTATCAGCTTGGGTGCCATATTTAATGGGATTGGTGATGTAATTGAGTATTGTTTCATATAAGCTTGAAAGTTTTGAAGGTCCACTTGATTTGCTTTTGCATTTGATTTCAAAACATAAGCTTGATATAAAAAATATAGAGATTTCTCTTTTGCTTGAGCAGTATTTATCTTATATTGATGGTATTTCTGAGCAAGATATGGAATATGCTAGTGAATTTTTAGAAATGGCAGCAAAACTTATTTATATAAAAACAGTTTCACTTTTGCCTCAACATGAAGAAGCTACTGAACTTAAGAAAGAACTTGAAGGCAGACTTATAGAATATTCTTTATGTAAAAAGGCTGCAGAAAAATTATCAGAAAATTATGTAGGTGGAAATGTTTTTGTAAGACAACCAGTTAAAATGGATATTGACAACACATATAAAAGATTTCATTGTTCTTATGAGCTTCTTGAGTCATATCAGTTTGTTATTAGCAGAGAAAAAAATAATCAGCCTGTTATGAGAGAGATTTTTAATCCTATAATTTCTAAAAAAATAGTCTCAGTAACTTCTAAAATAATATTTGTTATGAAAAAACTTTATAATGGTGAAACTTTTAATTTGAATAATTTATATTGTGGTATGAATGATAAAAGTGAAAGAGTTGCAACTTTTCTTGCTGTTTTAGAGCTTACAAAATCAGGTAGAGTTGTTTTAAACGAAGATAATACTCAAATTACTTTTAATAAAATAAGACAAAAAGTTTAAAATAGAGGAGTATATAATGAAAATTGACGAAAAGGTTTCTACTATTGAAGCTATTTTATTTGCTTCTGGAGAACCTATATCTGTTGATAAACTTGCGTTTTCTGCAGATATTGAAATTTCTATAGTTGAAAAATTAGTAAGACTTTTACAAGATAGATATGAGGATTATAATAGTGCAATTGAAGTGTTGAAACTTGGCGATAGTTATCAGCTTGCGACAAAAGAAAAGTTTTCTCAGTATATTAAGACTGCTTTGCAAACTAAGAAAAATACTGCTTTGTCAGCTGCAGCTTTAGAAGTTTTGACAATTGTTGCATATAATCAGCCTGTTACAAAATCTTTTGTAGAGCATGTTAGAGGTGTAGATAGTTCTTATATTATGAATTCTCTTACTGAAAAAGATTTGCTTGAAGAAGCTGGTAGACTTGATGTTCCAGGAAAACCAATTTCTTATAAAACAACAAATACTTTTTTAAGATGTTTTAGACTTGGTTCTATTGAAGAATTGCCACCTTTACCTAAAATGAATGAACAAGTTAGTTTTAATGATATTGAAGATGAAGAGGTTAATGAGGTTTTAGTATAAAATAATGGAGGATTAGATGATAGTTTTATATATTTTTCTTGCTATAATTGCTATTATATTTATACTTCTTCATTTTTTTATTGTAGCATCAATAAAATTTTCAAATAAAAAATTAGATTTAAAAATTTCTTATTTGTTTTTAAAATTTTATCCTTTAAGAGAAAAACAAAAAAAGAAACCTAAAAATAAGTCTAAGGATAATGCTAAAATTAAGAAAAAACAAGAAGAACTTGAAAAAGAATTAGAAAAAGAGAAAAAAGAATATAATAAGATTTTGGAGGAAACTATAAAAAAATCTTATAATAAATCTCAGGATACAAATTCTTCTATTGAAGATGTTTTGCAAGATGTTCTTGAATCTAAAACGCCAAAAACAGATACCAAAGAAAAAGAAAATACTCAAAATCAGAAAAAAGAGAAAAGTAGTAAGAAAAATAAAGGTTCTAAAAATATTAAAGAGCAAAAAGAAGAAACAGCAGCTGAAGATAGTGTTAGTATTTTTGATAAATATAAAAAATATAAACCATATATTCCACATGCAAAAAAAGCTTTTAAAAGGCTTGTTAAAGCTATAAGAATTAGAAAATTAAAATTAAATTTGGCTGTTGCGGATGAAGATGCATATGAATGTGCAATGAAATATGGTAAAATTAATATTGCGGTTTATAATACTTTAGGTATAATAAGCAATGTTTTTAACACAAAAGTAGATAAAATTAATGTATTAAGTAAATTTAACTCAAATAATACAGAATATGATTTTTATTGTGAGATTAAAATCAGACCAAGTACAATAATTGCTATATGTATGATTATTTTTGTTAATTTTATATATACTAATAAAAAATTGAGAAAATCAAACAAAAAAAATAAAAATAAAGAAATGGAGATGTAAAGAAATGAGTGAACATCCAATTCAAGGACTAATTAGCACTGCTCTTGAGAAAATTAGAGAGATGGTTGATGTTAATACGATTATAGGTGATCCTGTTACAACTGATGACGGAACAACAATTATTCCTGTATCAAAAGTATCTTTTGGATTTGCTTCTGGAGGATCTGATTTACCATCAAAATTAAGTTCAACTAAAGAAATGTTTGGAGGAGGAAGTGGAGCTGGTATTTCAATTACTCCTATTGCTTTTATTGTTGTAAATAAAGGTGAAGTTAAATTGCTACAACTTTCTATGAATTCAAATTCTTCAAATGCAGTTATTAATATGATACCTGATGTTGTAGATAAAATTTCTTCTTTAATTAAAGGTAAAGATGACAAAAAAAATAAAGATAAAGATAAAGATAACGATCAAATGGAATCTTAAGAATTTAATATGAATTTTTTAGATATTGACATAATGACACATAATTATTTTTAATATGATGAGGTGTAATTATGAATAGATTGCTTTTGACAAAATGTATAGCGCTATTAGGTGCAGTGTGTTTAACTTGTTTAATTATTACTCCTTTGCCTGTTAGTGCTGTAGGAATATCTGCAAAAGCAGCTATTTTAATGGACGCTAAAACAGGTGAAGTTATTTATGAGAAGAATTCTTCTAAAGTTTTGCAAATGGCTAGTACAACAAAAATTATGTCTACTTTGTTATGTTTAGAAAAAGGAAATTTAGATGAAAAATTTGTTGTTGATCCTAATGCAATTAAAGTGGAAGGTTCATCAATGGGACTTACTGAAGGTGATATTGTATCAAGACGTGATTTGTGTTATGGAATGATGCTGCCATCAGGAAATGATGCTGCTAATGCTACTGCTGTAAGTGTTTCTGGAAGTCTTGATGCGTTTGCTAAAAAAATGAATGAAAAAGCTAAGAAAATAGGTATGAAAAATACTCATTTTGTTACTCCATCTGGTTTGGATGATGATACAGATGATCATTATTCAACAGCTTATGATATGGCTTTGCTTACAAAAGAAGCTCTTAAAAATAAGACTTTTAGAAAAATTTGTTCATCAAAAAATGCAAAAGTTGAATTTGGAAATCCTCCATTTGCTAGATGGCTTTATAATACTAATAGATTATTAGGCTCATATGAAGGCGTTATTGGAGTTAAAACAGGTTTTACAGATAAAGCTAAAAGATGTCTTGTTTCTGCATGTGAACGTGATGGAGTTTCTTTAATTGCAGTAACATTAAATGCTCCTAGTGATTGGAATGATCACAGAATTATGTATGATTATGGTTTTTCAATTGTTGAGAAAGTTCCTGTACGTATGGAAGAAACAAAATTAAGCGTTAATGTTGTTGGTGGAGATGCTGATGTTGTTTCTGTGGTGCAAGAAAAACCTGTTGTTATAACAAAATATAATGATGAGAAAAAAGAATTGCAAAAAAGAATTTACATTCCACAATTTGTGTATGCACCTGTTAAAAAAGGTGATGTTGTAGGCAGAGTGGATTATTATATGGATGAGAAATTTGTACAATCTATTCCAATTATTGCGAGTGAGAGTATAAATCAAAAAATTATTAAACCTAAAAAAACTATAATAGATAGAATATTAAGTTTTTTTCATTTTAAGTAACAGTAAGGATGAAGACTAGTGGAAAAAATCAGAATACAAAAAATACTAAGTGAAAATGGATTTTGTTCTCGCAGAAAAGCAGAAGAATTTATTTCTAAAGGCAGAGTTAAAGTTAACGGTAGACCAGTTAAACTTGGAGATAAAGCAAATCCTAGAAAAGATATTATTTCAGTTGATAATGAAAAAGTATTTATTAATAAAAAGAAACAAAATATTTATATTATGCTTAATAAGCCAAGAGGCTATGTGACTACTATGGAAGATGAATTAGGAAGGAAATGTGTTACAGAGCTTTTGACTGGAGTTAATGAAAGAGTTTATCCTGTTGGAAGGCTTGATAAAAATACAGAAGGATTGTTGATTTTTACAAACGATGGTACTTTTGCAAATAATATTATGCATCCAAGTAAGCATATAACTAAAACTTATAGAGTAACAGTAAGACCTGATATTAACGATGAACAGTTAGTTCATCTTGCTGAAGGTGTAGAGATTGATGGTAAAAAAACTTTACCTGCAAATGTTATTGTTTTGGATAAAGCTCCAGGTAGAGTTGTTTTGCAAATTACTATCAAAGAAGGTAGAAACCGTCAAGTTAGAAAAATGTGTGAAGCAGTTGGACTTGAGGTTGCTAGATTAAAAAGAACTTCTGTAGGGCCTATTAAACTTGGAATGTTAAAACCAGGTTCGTATAGAAATTTGTCTGCTGAAGAATTAAGAGCAATAAGAAATGCTATAGGTAAGGACGATTAATATGTTTGAGATTATACAGGCTAAAGATTATTCAAAATATTTTGAGATGTTTGATGAGCTCGAATTAGGAGACGAAATTGTAAGTGTTTCTGAGTTTATAGAATTTGGCAAAATAGCAGGTTTTGGAATATATCATTTTAACAAAGATACAGTTTTTGTTGATTATATTGAATGTTATGATGATGAAAAAAAATTAGATGGAATTGCAAGGTCTATTTTATTTATTGCTTTTAATAAAGGTATTAACAAGGCTGTGTTTAATATAAAGAGGAATTTAATACTAAATAAACTTAATTATGTTGATAATTATGGAAAAATAGATAATATTATAAATGTTTTAGATACGTGTAAAAGTTGTAAAAACAAGTAAAAATACCTTGTAAATATGAAATTAAAGTGTTATAATGGATTTGATTTCGATTTTTAAGGAGGATACTTATGGCTTTGGAAAACAATTTAGCACAATTTGCTGAACAAAAAAATCAAATTACTAAAGACAGTGATGCAAGAAAAAGACTTGCTAGTCTATTTGATGATGGAATTTTTACTGAGCTTGATGTTTTCACAAAAACTAATGGTGATACTGCAGGAGTAATTACTGCGTATGGTTATGTTGAAGGCAGTCCGGTATATGCATTTTCTCAAGATTTAACTGTAAATAATGGTGCTGTTGGTGAAGTTCACGGAAAAAAAATAAAGAAGGTTTATGATTTAGCAGCTAAAACAGGTGTTCCTGTTGTTGGTATATATGATTCATATGGTGCTGTTATTAGTGATGGCGTTAAAGCGTTGTCAGTTTATGGCGATTTGATTATGTCAGCTTCTAATCTTTCTGGTGTTGTTCCACAAATTTCAGTAATTGCTGGAACTTGTGCATCTAGTGCTGCTATGCTTGCTATTTCTGCTGATTTTGTTGTTATGGCTAAAGATGCAGAGCTTTTTATTACTCCAAATAGTAAGGATACTGTTGGAAATTATGCTGAAAATTCTGCTAAAAGTGGTACTGCTAGCATTATTTGTGAAGATGATATTTCTTCTGTTGAAACAGCTAGAAAACTTATATGTAAATTACCTATGAACAATCTTTCTGCTGCTCCTATGTATGAATTTGATGCTCCTGAATTTAAAGGATTTGATAATGCTGAAACATTGGTAGATTCTATTGCTGATTGTGATAGTGTTATTGAAATTTGTGCTGATTTTGGTGCAAGTTCTTATACTGGTTTAGGTGCTGTTAACGGCTCAACAG
Organism: Oscillospiraceae bacterium; assembly: GCA_965226565.1. Classification (GTDB taxonomy): domain Bacteria; phylum Bacillota; class Clostridia; order Oscillospirales; family Ruminococcaceae; genus SZUA-444. Next base: position 43,444 of record CBDDDI010000004.1, on the reverse strand, counting down.
TTGGATTTGTTGCTACAAATAAAGATAATAATAAATTAACTTCTAACGATTGTTCTAAAATTTCTAGATTTGTAAGAACTTGTGATGCTTTTAGTATTCCTGTTGTTACATTAGTTGATACAGAAGGTTTTGAACTTTCTGATGAAGCTGAAGTTGCTGGAAGTTTAAGAGATATGGCTAAACTTGCTCATTCATATGCTGAGGCTACTACAGCTAAAATTTCTCTTGTTGCTGGAAAAGCAATTGGTGCTGCTTATATTGCTCTTGCTGGTAAATCAGCTAATGCAGATTTGATTTTTGCTTATCCACAAGCTGTAATTGCTCCTATTGAGCCTTTGACAGCTGTTGAATTCTTAAAACATGATGAGCTTAAAGGTGCTGATGATGTTGATGCAAAAAGAAATCAACTTGCTTTGGAATATTCTTTAAACGAGGCATCTGCTATGAAAGCTGCTGAAGAAAATTGTATTGAGGATATTATTGATCCTGTTGATACAAGAGCTGTTATTGCTAATGCTCTTGAAATTCTTTCAGGTAAACGTGTTACTAGAATGCCTAAAAAGCATAGCAATATGCCATTATAATATATAACGGAGGAAAATCATATGAAGAAATATAATATAACTGTAAACGGTAAAACTTATGATGTAGCTGTGGAAGAAGCTAATGGTTCTCAACCATCTGCTCCAGCGGCACCTGTAGCTGCTCCTGCTGCTAAACCTGCTGCTCCTGCTCCAGCAGCTAATGTATCTGGTACTGAAGTTAAATCTCCAATGCCAGGAACAGTTCTTGATGTTAAAGTTAACGTTGGCGATACTATTGAAAAAGGTTCACCTGTTATTGTTCTTGAAGCAATGAAAATGGAAAATGATGTTGTTGCATCTGAATCAGGTAAAATTGCTAGCATTAATGTTAAAAAAGGTGACTCACTAGAATCTGGTTCACTAATCGCAGTAATACAGTAACATGAAAGGCGGAATTTAATATGGCAAAAGTTAAAATTACTGAGACCGTATTGCGTGATGCACATCAGTCATTAATTGCAACTCGTATGACTATGGATGAAATGCTTCCTATTCTTCCTGTAATGGATAAAATCGGTTTTCACTCAGTAGAAGCATGGGGCGGAGCAACATTCGATTCATGTTTGAGATTTTTAAACGAAGATCCTTGGGACAGACTTCGTACACTTAAGAAAAACCTTCCTAATACTAAAATCCAAATGCTATTTAGAGGTCAAAATATGCTTGGATACCGTCATTATGCTGATGATGTTTTAGAATATTTTGTTCAAAAATCAGTATCAAACGGTGTTGATATAATAAGAATTTTTGATGCTCTTAATGATATAAGAAACCTTGAAACAGCTATTAAAGCTGCTAAAAAAGAAGGTGCGGATACTCAAGTTGCTATTTCTTATACTCTTGGTGAAACATTTACTGATGAGTATTATATGAATTATGCAAAACAAATTAGAGATGCTGGTGCGGATTCTATTTGTATAAAAGATATGGCAGCGTTACTTACTCCTTACAAAACAGAACGTCTTGTTAAAAAGATTAAATCTGCTGTTGATTTACCAATTCAACTTCATACTCATTATACATCTGGTCTTGCATCAATGTGTTTGTTAAAAGGTGTTGAAGCTGGTGCTGATATTATTGATACAGCTATGTCACCACTTGCTCTTGGAACATCTCATGCTCCAACTGAATCTATGGTTGCTGCTCTTGCTGGAACTAAATATGATACAGGTATTGAGCTTTCAAAATTAACTGAAGTTAGAGATTACTTTATGACACTTCGTGAAAAATACATTAAAAGTGGTCAACTTGATCCTAAAATGCTTGCAACTGATGCTTCAGCTCTTATTTATCAAGTTCCTGGTGGTATGCTTTCTAACCTTCTTTCTCAACTTAAACAAGCTGGCAGAGAAGATAAATTTACTGAGGTTTTACAAGAAGTTCCTCGTGTTCGTGCTGATGCTGGTATGCCTCCACTTGTTACTCCAACTTCTCAAATTGTTGGAACACAAGCTGTGTTTAATGTTATTACAGGTGAAAGATACAAGACTGTTACTAAAGAATTTAAAGGTGTTGTTCGTGGTGAATACGGAAAAACTCCTGCTGCTATTGATCCAGAATTTAAAAAGAAAATTTTAGGTGATGTAGAGCCAATTACTTGTCGTCCAGCTGATTTGTTAAAGCCTGAACTTGAAAAACTTAAAGCTGAATGTGCTGAATGGACTGAGCAAGAAGAAGATGTTCTTAGCTACGCACAATTTGGCCAAGTGGCAACAAAATTCTTTGAGAAAAGAAGAGATAAAAAATATAATATTGATAGTGCTCATTCTGATTTAAAATCAAAAGTGCATCCTGTTTAAATTTATAATAAAAAAAGACGGTATTTTTACCGTCTTTTTATTTTACATAATATGTGTTTCCTGGTTTGGATAGTAATTTTATTAAATCTACTAATACGCCTATAAGAAATAATCCACCAGTAAATAAATAAAGAATACCAATTCCAATTTTATCTTCATAGAATTTATGTGCACCTAATGGGCCTAAAAATAAGCATAATAATACTGATATCCATTTGTTTTTTACATTTTCATCATTTATATTGTTGTTATTGCAAGAGAAAATGTTTGGAATAGGATTGTTGATATTTATATTTTCTATTTGTCCTCCACAATGTGGACAAATAACACATTGTTTATCAACGCTACTTCCACAATATTTACAGAATTTTTTAAATGCTTCTTGTTGCGGCTGTTCTGGATATTTTAGTCTGTTGCCACAGGATGGACAAACTGCACAGTTTTCATCAACCTTATTTCCACAATGTCTGCAAAATACTGTGGCAGTTTTTTGATATGTATTAAACATAGTAATTTTACCTTTCTTTTAAGAAATTATTGATATATATGTATAAATATGTAAATTTAAATATCTTATTATATTATATCTTAACAATATTGCAAAGTCAAATATAGATACCAATTTGTTTATAGAATAAAATAAAAAAGACAGTAAAAATACTGCCTTTTTCTAAATATAAAAATTATTTCTTTTTAATCGGAATCCATATTTCACAATAATAATTTTCATCGTGTATGCCTTTTGGATATTTTCCTGGATCATCATACATTTCTACATTATATCCAGCTGCAAGTTCATAGTCTTTACAGTTTGGCAACCATTCTGAGAAAATCTTTTTGTTAGTTGATTGTAAAGAATCTGGTAAATCACCTTTGCACATAAATACTGCCCATGTAAATGAAGGAATTGTTTTTGTAATAAAACCTTCTGGGACTTTTGATTTTCCATCATAATTATCTGCAATTATATATTCAAATTCTTTTGAGTTCATACTTTTGTCAATGCTTATGCCATACATTCCACATACAGTTTTCATTTTTTCTTCTTTACAATGTTGTTGCCAAAAATCAGGAATTGATGTTGTTATATTTTCATATAAAAACTTTTTTGAATTACCAATTATAGTAAAAGCATCTTTTTTAGCAATTTTGTATTCCATAGTATAACCACCTTTCAAAGTAAACGATATTCTAAGAGGTGCGAATGATTTTATTGGTGCACCATTTTTTCGTGCAAATGTTGGTGTGACGCCATGAAAACGTGTGAAAGCTTTAGTGAAACTATCAGGTGAATCATATCCATATTTTAAAGCAATATCAATAATTTTTTCATTAGTCGAAACAATTTCGCTTGCAGCTTGTGCTAATTTTCGTTGCCTAATATAGTCTCCAATTGATAATCCACATAACATTGAAAAACCTTTTTGAAAATAAAAAGGTGAAATATTAACATATCCGGATATGTCTTTTATTAATATTTCTTTATCAAGATTTTCTTCAATATAATCAATTGCTTTTGTAATGCTTTCAATCCAGTTCATAGTTTTAACTCCTTATCTGCATTATCATTATATCATCTAAGAAAGTAATGTTCCCGATTTTTTGTGTTTTGATTTGTCAATGTAAGGTTCATATTTTAGATAAATAAAAAAGTATAGTATATTAATAAGTTATACTATACTTTGTTTTTATTATTGGTGGAGATATTTTTAAACTTGAAAAATATCAACTTAATATTAATAATATCTATTTTAGATAATTATTTATTACTACCAAAAGATCAAATAAATCTTATTTTTTTGTTTTTATTTTTTTAATAAAGTTTGAAAAGAAATTATAAGCAAGAAGTATTATGCCTAAAATCATAAGGGTTGTTGCTATAAAAAACATTGTTGGAGCAATGCCTTTAAGATTTAATTCATGCATGATACCATAAATATTTATTCTTTTCCAATCCATTCCTGCCATTACTAAATTAAGCATCATAGTCCCACTAATAAGTAAACTTCCCCCTGTAATAGCTATATATATTTTGTTCATAAACTTCTTCCTTTACTTATAACTATTGTTTTTAAAAGATATAAACATTTTTTATATCTTTTATTGGTGGAGATGAGGGGAATCGAACCCCTGTCCGAAAATTCATTCATATCACTTTCTACGAGTGTAGTTTGTTATTTAAAATTCCCTTGCTTTACCGCCAACAAACAGGCTGAAAAGTTTGGTAACTTGTAATACATCATCAAAGTACAAGTTTAATTTGATGACGTTCCCCACTAATCGACGTCTAAATCTGAAATCGTGGGAGTTTCAGTTAGACGAGCGGCTGACTAAGCAGCTGCTAATTCAAAATTATCGTTGTTATTTAATTTATAACATTTGTACTGTTTAAAGACATCGCACATGTCTACTCGCTTATAACACTTCAAAATCCCCGTCGAAACCTTTGCATCCCCATGTTTTAATATTTGTTTCGTTCTTTTATAGCTCTATCAATTTCACGTTTTGAATCTCTATTAGCTATATCTTGGCGTTTGTCGTGAAGCTTTTTACCTTTACACAACCCAAGCTGCATTTTTACCATTGAACCTTTATAATACAATGATATAGGAATTAGTGTTAATCCTTCTTGCTTTACTTTAGAAAATAATCTTACTATTTCTTTTTTATGAAGCAATAGCTTTCTAACTCTATAAGGATCTTTATTAAAAATGTTTCCTTGTTTATATGGAGAAATATGCATACCTTTTACAAACATTTCGCCATTATCAATAGAACACCAACTGTCTTTAAGGTTAACTCCACCTTGTCTAATTGACTTAACTTCAGTTCCGACAAGTTCAATACCTGTTTCAAATGATTCTACAATAAAATACTCATGTCGAGCTTTTCTGTTTTCTGTTATTCTTTTTGTACTTGTCTTTTGCATAAACTCACCTCTTTACAGCCAATTAATTAATTATTATACACTATTAACAATCTGATGTCAATAATATTTGTTTTTCTATATAAAGATATAAATTATGATTTTAGTAATCAGAAATGGTTTGTTGCTTGATTTATTTATTCTAAAATGTTATAATATCATTTGAATTAATTGAGATTTAAAAATATATTGACTGTTGAAAGTTGTGGTTAAATGATAAAGAGTATGACAGGTTTTGGAAGGTCTCAACGTGTTATTGACAATAAAGATATTCTTGTTGAAATTCGTTCTGTTAACAACAGGTATTTTGATTTTTTTTGTAAAATTCCAAGAGTTTATAATTATTTGGAAAAAAATCTTAAAATGCTTGCAAATAAAAATGTTTCTAGAGGTAAAGTAGAAATAGCTGTTTATATTAACAATGTTGAAGGTGTTGAAACTCAAGTTGTTGTTAATAAATCTGTTGCTGAAAATTATATTAATGCTTTAAAATCAGCAAATGAATATTTAAATATAAATGATGATTTGTCTTTGTCTCATATTATAAGATTGCCTGATGTTTTTACTGTTACTAAAACTCAGGAAGATGAAGAAGTTATTTGGAATAATGTTTCTGTTGTTGTAAATGAGGCTCTTGAGAAATTTATTAAAATGCGTGAAACTGAAGGTGAGAAGCTTTCTCAGGATATTTTGCAAAAGCTTTTATTTATTGAAAATGCTGTTTCTGAAATAGAAGATAAATCTGTTGAAACTACTGAGAATTATAGAAATAAACTTACTGCTAAATTAAATGAGGTTCTTAAAGACAATAATATTGATGAGCAGAGAATTATAACTGAAGCTGCTATATTTTCTGAGAAAGTTGCTGTTGATGAAGAAACAGTTAGACTTAGAAGTCATATTCAGCAGTTTCGTGATCTTTTAAATTTATCTGAGCCAATTGGAAGAAAACTTGATTTTTTGGTTCAAGAAATTAATAGAGAAGTTAATACAATTGGATCAAAAGCTCAAAATTTGGAGATTACTAAAATTGTTGTTGATCTAAAATCTGAAATTGAAAAAATACGTGAGCAAATTCAGAATATAGAATAGGAGTTTTAAATGCAACTTATAAATATTGGATATGGAAATATGATTTCATCTTCAAGGTTAATTGCTATTGTGAGCCCTGATTCTGCACCTATAAAAAGGCTTATCCAAGAGGCTAAAGATAAGAAAATGCTTATTGATGCAACATACGGTAGAAAAACAAGAGCTGTTATTATTATGGATAGTGATCATATTGTTTTGTGTGGTGCAGTTCCTGAAACTTTAGCTGGTAGATTGAATGGAGAGGAAAAATAGATGTCAAAAGGAATTTTATATGTTGTTTCTGCTCCTTCTGGTTGTGGAAAAGGTACTATTCTTGAATCTGTATTAAATAATAATGAAAATCTTTATTATTCTGTTTCTGCGACAACTCGTAAGCCACGTGAAGGTGAGATTGAAGGAGTAAATTATTATTTTTACACTAAAGATATGTTTAAGAAAATGATTCAAAATGGCGATATGCTTGAACATGCTATGTTTTGTGAAAATTATTATGGAACTCCTAAAAAGAAAGTTGAAGAGAAACTTGATGAAGGTTATGATGTTATTTTAGAAATAGAAACTAATGGAGCTATGCAAGTAAAGAAAAATTATCCTGATGCTATTTTGATTTTTATATTGCCTCCTTCTGTTTCTGAGCTTAGAAATAGGCTTAATAAAAGAAAAACTGAAAGCATAGATATTATTGAAAAAAGACTTAGTGAAGCAATTCATGAGATAAATTGTGCTAGTGAATATGATTTTATTATGGTTAATGGTGAGCTGATGGCTGCTGTTGATGATTTTGAAGGAATTATTCGCTCAGCAAAATTATTAAGAAAGTTTAATTATAAAAAAATTGATGAGGTGTTGAACAATGCTTAGACCAGCTGTAACTGAAATTTTGAAAAACAACGAAAGCTATTATTCTTTAGTAATTGCTGTTGCAAAGAGAGCTAGAGAAATATCTGACGAGTTAATTGAAAATGGCCAAACTCTTGAAGAAAAACCTGTAAAAACAGCAGTTGCTGAATTTGCAAGAGGCGAATATTCTTTTGTTGAAGAATAACCATTATTTTAAAAATATTTTGAAGAGGTAATAAAAATGCCTAGTACCTTTAAAGCTGCAAAAGTTGTAATAAGCGGAACGTTATATGATTATGATATTGAATATACTTATAGTATTAGTGATGAGTTTATAAACAAGGTTGTGGCAGGTGTTAGAGTTCTTGTGCCTTTTGGAAGATCAAACAAGAAAAAAATTGGTCTTGTTACTCGTGTTTATGAAAAAGATTATAATGATACTGCTTTAAAACCTATTATAAATGTTATAGATAATGAACCATGTGTAAATGATGAATTTCTTAAGCTGATTTTTTGGCTTAAGGAAAATACTTTTTGCACTTTTTTTGAAGCTTTTAATTCAGTGATTCCTAAAGGACTAGGAGTTAATTTGAATGCTAAATATACTTTTAGTAATGAAAATATTGACGAAATATTGACATTTAGTGAAGCTGAATTAGTAGAAAAACTCAAAAATTGCAAGAATCAAAAACAATTTGATAAAATAATTGCAGAAGCTATTTGCTCAGGTGATAATCAATTAGTCTCTTCATTAGTAAGTAAAAATGTTTTAAAAGAAAATAATGAATTTAAACGCAATATTGGTGATGAATCAATAAAAATGGTGCGTTTTACTAAAAAGTATTTAGATAATCAAATATCTATAAAATTGTCAGATAAACAAAATCAGATTATTAGTATGCTTGAAGAATGTGGTAGAGCATCTGTGAAAGAAATTTCGTATTTGTGTGGAGTTTCAACTTCAGTTGTTAATACTCTTTGTAAAAAAGAAGTTCTTGAAACTTATAATTTTGAAGTTATGAGGAGCGTTTGTGCTAATAAATCTTCTATACAAAATCCAAATGAATTAATGTTGTCATCTACTCAAAAACAGGTATATGATGGCATTAAAAATTTAATTGATGAAAATGTTCCATCTGGAGCATTGCTTTATGGTGTAACTGGAAGTGGAAAGACTTCTGTTTTTATAAAACTTATAAATTATACGCTAAGTATAGGTAAAACAGCTTTAATGCTTATACCAGAAATAAGTTTGACACCTCAAATGGTTAATAAATTTTCTGATATGTTTGGACAAACTGTTGCTGTAATACATAGCAGTCTTTCTGTTGGACAAAGATTAGATGAGTACAAAAGGATAAAACGTGGCGAAGCTTCAATAGTTATTGGTACTAGAAGTGCTGTTTTTGCTCCTTTAAAAGATATTGGTATTATTATAATGGATGAAGAAGGCGAATGGACTTATAAATCTGAGCGGTCTCCTAGATTCCATGCAAGAGATGTTGCAATTCAAAGATGTGGATATCATAATGCTGTTTTGCTTATGGCGTCTGCTACTCCATCTATTGAAACATATTATTATGCTAAAACAGGAAGGTTCAAGCTTTTTGAACTTAATGAAAGGTATTCTAATTCAGTTTTACCTGATGTTATGATAGTTGATATGCAGCTTCAATATGGTAATAACGGTATTTTTAGTAACGAACTTATTGATGGAATAAACAAGAATTTAAAAAATAAAGAACAAACTATTATTCTTTTAAATAGAAGAGGTTTTCATACATATATAACGTGTTTAGATTGTCGTGAACCGATAGAATGTCCACATTGCAGTGTTCCAATGACTTATCATAAAGTGAATAATATGTTAATGTGTCATTATTGTGGATATCATCGTGAGGTTGATGAGAAATGTCCAAAATGTCAAAGTGTACATTTGAAACCTACAGGTTCTGGCACTCAAAGAATTGAAGATGAGTTACAAAGACTTTTTCCTGAGGCTAGAGTTCTTAGGATGGATGCTGATACAACATATTCTAGATATTCTTATGAGAAAAACTTTAAAGATTTTGGAGATGGTAAATACGATATAATGATAGGAACACAGATGATTGCTAAAGGTCTTGATTTTTCTAATGTCACACTTGTTGGAGTTTTATCTTTGGATAAAGCGTTGTTTGCAAGCGATTTTAGAAGTTATGAGAGAACTTTTTCTCTTTTAACACAAGTTGCTGGCAGAAGTGGACGTGGAGACAAAAAAGGTGTTGCATATATTCAAACTTTTGCTCCTGAACATTATGTTATTAATCTTGCTGCTAAACAAGATTATAAGGCTTTTTTTGAAGAAGAAATTGCTCTTAGAAAAGTTCTTATTTATCCACCTTTTTGTGATATGTGTGTTGTTGGATTTAGTGGTTTGGAAGAATATAAAGTGGAAAAAGCATCTAAGATGTTTGTTAAAATTATAAGTGATTATATTAAAAAAAATGATATAAAAATTCCTTTAAGGTTATTAGGACCTTCTAAATGTAATTTAGGTAGAATAAATAATAAATATAGATATAGAATAATAATAAAATGTAAAAGCTCTAAAGAGTTTCGTGAATTAATTAGAAGTTCACTAAAAACTGCTAATAAAATAAAGGAATTTTCAAATATAAATGTTTATGCTGATATAAATGGAGATATAGGTTTATAACAATATAGACAGTGAGATTTTAAGGAGGACAATATGGCACTAAGAGCTATTGTAAACAAAAAAGAAGATGTATTACATAAAAAATGTAGAGTAGTTGAAAAATTTGATGAGAAACTAGCATCATTAATCGATGATATGAAAGAAACTTTGATAGCTTCACAAGGAGTAGGTTTGGCAGCTCCACAAGTTGGATTTTTAAAAAGAGTATTTGTTATAGATAATAACGGAAAAATAATTGAAGCTGTTAATCCTCAGATTTCAAAAAAACTCGGTAAACAACGTGATCCAGAAGGATGTCTTTCTTGTCCTGGAGAATTTGGTTATGTTACAAGAGCAAGACATTGTACTTTAAAAGCACAAGATAGAAATGGAAAATGGTTTGAAGTATCATTATCAAATTTATCTGCTAGATGTGCACAACATGAGTATGATCATTTAGAAGGTAAATTATTTTTAGAACTTGTTGATGAATGGGTTCAAGTGCAAGAGTAATTGGAGGATTAATAAGTGAAAGTAGTTTTTATGGGAACTCCTGATTTTGCAGTTCCAACTTTAAAAGCTTTATATGATAATTTTGATGTTAAAGCTGTATTTACTCAGCCAGATAAACCAAAAGGTAGAGGATATAAATTAACACCTCCGCCTGTTAAAGTTGTTGCAACTAAACATGACACACCGGTTTATCAACCTCAAAGTTTTAAAAAAGGTGAAGATGCTAAAAATGCTGTTGATGTGTTAAATCAAATACAGCCTGATTTTATTGTTGTTGTGGCTTATGGCAAATTGTTGCCTAAAGAGGTTCTTGAGATTCCTAAATTCGCATGTATTAATGTTCATGCGTCTTTGTTGCCTAAATATAGAGGAGCTGGTCCTATACAATGGAGTGTTCTTAATGATGAAAAAGAAACTGGTGTAACTACTATGCTTATGGCAGAAGGACTTGACACTGGTGATATGCTTTTAAAACAATCAACAAAAATTGGTTTAAATGAAACAGCAAGTGAATTACATGATAGACTTTCTGAAATTGGTGCAGAAATTCTTATAAAAACTATTCAGAATTATTCTGAAATTGTTCCTAAGAAACAAGATGATAGTAAGTCTTGTTATGCTCCAATGTTGTCAAAAGATATGTGTCAGGTTGATTTTAGTCTTTCTGCAAGAGAAGTTCATAAAAAAATTTGTGGGCTTTCAGATTGGCCTTGTGCTGTTGCATATTTAGGAGAAAAACGTATAAAAATATATAAATCAGAATTAATATCAGAAAATGATGAAAACGCTAATTTTGGTGAAATTTTAGATAAAAACAAATTTATAGTTGCTTGTAAAAAAGGTTCAATAAAAATTTGTGAGATACAAGAACAAGGATCTAAGAGAATGAAGGCTGAAGATTATTTAAGAGGTCATTCTTTGTCTGATAATACTGTTTTAAAATAAAGGAGAAAGCATATAATGTTACCAACTATGGGTTTTTATTTTGATCCAACAATGATTATAATGATACCACCTCTTATTTTTGCATTATGGGCTCAATTTAAAGTTAAATCAACTTTTAAAAAATATTCAAAAGTCTATAATTCAAGAGGAATAACGGCTAACGAAGTTGCAAGACAAATACTTGATGAAAATGGCTTAAGACATGTTGGAATTGAAAGAATTGCTGGTGAACTTACTGACCATTTTGATCCAAGAACAAATGTTGTAAGATTGTCAGAAAGTGTATATTCTAGTACATCTGTTGCTTCAGTAGGAATTGCAGCTCATGAAGTTGGACATGCAATTCAACATGCAACAGGATATGTTCCAAATAAAATTAGATCAGCACTTGTTCCAGTTACTAATATAGGTTCAACACTTGGTATTTGGATTGCAGTAATTGGATTGCTTTTTTCTCAAACACTTGCGTTAGTTGGAATTATACTATTTTCAACAGTAGCGTTGTTTCAATTTGTTACATTGCCAGTAGAATTTAATGCCAGTATTCGTGCAGTAAAGACTTTGAAACAATATAATATACTTTATGATGAAGAAGTAGTAGGAGCTAAAAAAGTGCTTACAGCAGCAGCTTTGACATATGTTGCAGCATTAGCATCATCTTTAGCAACTTTATTAAGACTTATTTTAAGGTTTAACATGGCAAATGGAAGGGACGACTAATTGATGAATTCTTCTCGAAGTTTGGTTTTAAATTGCCTTGTGAAAATGGCAAAACAAAACGGATATTCAAATATAGTTCTTGATGATATGCTTAAAAAAAGTAATTTGTCAGAACAAGATAAAAAATTTGCGTCAGCTTTGTTTTATGGAGTAATAGAAAGACAGCTGACTTTAGATATTATTATTAAAAAATATAGTTCAAGAACATTAGATAAACTTTCTATTGAAGTTAGAGAAATATTAAGAATGGGAATTTATCAGCTTTTATTTATGGATAGTGTTCCAGAAAGTGCAGCTGTAAATGAAAGTGTTGTTTTGGCTAAAAAGAATAAAAATCCTGCTATTTCAGGATTTGTTAATGCGCTTTTAAGAAGTTTTATAAGAGATGGAAAAAATATTCCTGAAGGCAAAACAGAAATTGAAACTTTATCTTTAAAATATTCATGTCCACAATGGCTTGTTGTGAAATTTATAAAAGATTATGGCAAAAAAAATGCGCAGACTATGCTTAAATCTTCTTTAGGAAGAGTTCCTATAACTGCTAGAGTTAATAATACAAAAATAACTATAGATGAGCTTATTAAAGAACTTAAAAAAGAAGATATTGTTGCTGAGAAATCTAAAGTTATTGATAATTGTCTTGTTTTAATAAATTGTTCTGGAATTGAAAATTCATTGGCATATAAAAATGGATATTTTCATGTTCAAGATATTTCAAGTCAACTTTGTTGTGAGGCACTTAATCCTAAAGAAGGTGAAGTTGTACTTGATTTATGTTCTGCTCCTGGTGGAAAAGCTTTTACAATGGCTGAAAAAATGAATAATAAAGGTCAAATATATGCTTTTGATCTACATGAAAAAAGAGCTCAGCTTATATGGAAAGGTTCTAAAAGGCTTGGTCTTGATATAATTAAAGCTGGAACTAATAATGCAAAAGTGTTTAATGATAAAATTTTACAGGCTGATAAAATTTTATGTGATGTTCCTTGTTCTGGTCTTGGAGTTATTAGAAGAAAACCTGAAATTAAATTTAAAAATCCATCTGATTTTGAAAAAATACCAGAAATTCAATATCAAATTCTTGAAACTTCTGCTAGATATCTTAAAGATGGTGGAGAGCTTATATATTCAACTTGTACTTTAAATAAGAGTGAAAATGATGATGTTATAGATAAGTTTTTAGACAATCATTCTGAGTTTGAAAAAGTAAAAGTTTTGCCAGATTATCCATCTCCTTTTGGTAATTACAAGGTTAGCATATTTACTGATTTTTGCAATAGTGATGGATTTTTTATTGCTAAAATAAGAAAAAAGAGGTGAAATTTTGGACAAGATTGATATTTTGTCTTTGGAGTTATTTGAGCTTGAAGAAAAATTTCTTGAATTAGGTGAGAAAAAATTTAGAGCTTCACAGGTTTTTGAATGGCTGCATTCAAAAAATGTTTTGGATTTTAATGATTTTACTAATATTTCTGTACAATTAAGAGATAAATGTTTTGAAAACTTTTGTACAAGAAAGCTAAAAATAGTTAAAAAGCTTGAAAGTTCAATAGATTATACTGTAAAATATCTCTATGAGCTTTTTGATGGTAATTATATAGAAACTGTTTTAATGAAATATAACCATGGTTATAGTCTTTGTGTTTCTACTCAAGTTGGATGTAAAATGGGTTGTAAATTTTGTGCATCAACTAGAGCTGGATTTGTGAGAAATTTATCTGCTTCAGAAATATTGTTGCAGCTTTATCAAACTCAATTAGATGCAGGAGTTAAAATCTCAAGCATTGTACTTATGGGTATAGGTGAACCTTTAGATAATTTTGATAATGTAGTTAAATTTTTAAAAATTTTATCTCATAAAAAAGGCACAAATATGAGTTTAAGACATGTTTCGTTATCTACTTGTGGGCTGGTTGATAAAATAGATGAGCTGGCCAAAATGAAATTAGGACTTACTTTGTCAATTTCACTTCATTCTACAAATAATGCAAGCAGAAGTGAAATAATGCCGATTAATAATAGATATAATATTAGCAAGTTGATAAATTCTTGTAAAAACTATATTAAGTTAACAGGAAGACGTATTTCTTTTGAATATGCTGTGATTCAAGGAGTAAATGATACTAAAGAGTTTGCTTATGAATTAGCTAATCTTTTAAAAGGAATGATATGTCATGTGAATTTAATTCCTGTTAATGAAATTGAAGAAACAGATTTTAAATCTACTAAGAAATCTGCGTTACAGTTTCAACAGTATTTAGTACAAAGTGGTGTTAATGCAACTATCAGAAGAACCTTGGGTGCAGATATAAACGCGGCGTGTGGACAGTTACGCCGAGAGTATCAGGTTTGATGGTAAAGGAGTGAATAAATGCAGGTTTCTAGCAAAACCGATACAGGTCTTGTTCGTTCTGAAAATCAGGATAGAGTAAAGTGTTTGTTATTAGAAGAAGATACAGTTCTTGTAGTTATTTGTGATGGAATGGGTGGCGAAAATGCTGGCAGTGAAGCTAGCAGAATTACTGTTTCTGAAATAGTGAAAAGAATTACTTCTGGATTCAGACATCATTTTGATGGAAATAGTTTGAGAAATTTGATGTTAAGTTCAATAAACGCAGCAAATAGTTTGGTTTATGAAAAATCACAAAACAATTCTGAAATGGAAGGTATGGGAACAACTTGTATTGTAGGAATTGTTAAGCAAGATGTAGCTTATATTTATAGTGTTGGTGACAGCAGAGTGTATTTAATACATGATGGTATGAAACAGATTACTAAAGATCATACTTATGTACAAATGCTATATGATAGAGGAGAAATAACTGAGCAACAGATGAAAAATCATGTTCAAAGAAATATAATTACTAGAGCAGTAGGAATTAATAACTCAGTGAATGCGGATTATTATGAGATTGAGTTTCCAGAAAATGGTGTATTGTTATTTTGTACTGACGGATTAAGTACTTATTGTGACCAAAGTAGGATTGAGGAAATTATTCTTAATAATGATCTTGAGCAGGCTTCAAGTCAGCTTATAGAGTATGCAAATTGTTGTGGTGGAAAAGATAATGCTACAGTTGCTTTAATTAACAATGTGAGTTTATAGGAGTGAATTATATGGACAGTAATATCGGAAAAATTATTGATGGAAGATATGAAATTACAGAACTTATTGGAATTGGCGGTATGGCTGATGTTTATAAAGCTAGTGACCGTATGGAAGATAAAATAGTTGCTATTAAGATTTTGAAGACAGAATATGCATCAAATGAGGATTTTCAAAGAAGATTTAGGAATGAGTCTAAGGCTATAGCGGTTTTATCTCATCCTAATATAGTAAAAGTTTTTGATGTAGGATTTACTGACACATTACAATATATTGTAATGGAATATATTGATGGAATTACTCTTAAAGAGTATATGGAGCAACAAAAAATACTAAAAACTTCTGATGCAGTTCATTTCTCTATACAAATATTAAGAGCTTTGCAACATGCTCATGATAGAGGTATTGTTCATAGAGATATTAAACCTCAAAATATTATGCTATATTCAGATGGCACTATTAAGGTTATGGATTTTGGAATTGCTAGATTTAGTCGTGAAGAAGGTAAGACTCTTTCAGATAAAACTATTGGTTCTGTTCATTATATAAGTCCAGAGCAAGCTAGAGGTGATGTTACGGATGAAAAAAGTGACATTTATTCTGTTGGTATAATGCTTTATGAAATGCTTACTGGTGCTAAACCTTTTGAAGCTGATACACCTGTTGCTGTTGCTTTAAAACATGTTAAAGAAAATGCAATAAATCCTCGTGAATTAAATAGTGAGATTTATGAAGGATTAGAAGAAATAGTTCTTCATGCTATGGAGAAAATTCCAGCTAAACGTTATAGTTCTGCTGCGGAAGTTGTTAAAGATTTAGAAGCATTTAAAGCTAATCCTAATATTATTTTTGATTATAAAAATAACACTGAAAAGACACAAGAAGCTACAATATTTTTTGATCCATTAGCTGCTACTGAAGATGATTCACAAGAAATTAAAGAAGTTGAAGAAAATTTTGATTTGGATGAAGAAGAACCTCAAAAGAAATCTTTAATTATGCCTATAGCAATTGCTGTTACAGTTGGTATAGTTATAATATGTTCTGTATTTATTGCAATTACATTAATTAAAAATATGAGTGGTAATGATAAAAGTAATAGAATAGAAGTTCCACAACTAGTTGGAAAAGTTTTTGAAGATATTGAACAAGAATATAAAGGTTTGTTTACTTTCTCAAAAATTGAAGAATATTCATCTGAATATGAAGAAGGCCAAATTACTCAGCAAGGTAGTAGCGAAGGAACTCTTTTGACAAAAGGTTCTGAAATTGATGTTACAGTAAGTTTAGGTGCTGAATTAAAAGCTATTCCTAATGTTGTAGGAAAATCTGAGCTGGAAGCTAGAAGTATGTTAGAAGAAGCTGGATTTGTAGTAAGAAGAGGCACAGTTTATGATGATGAAGTTGCAAAAGGTTATGTAAAATCAATTGAGCCACAAGCTGGTACAAAATTAGAAGTTGGTAAAAATGTTATTATTAATGTAAGTGAAGGTTCAAGATCAACTGCAGTTGTAGTACCTGATCTTATAGGTAAAAACGAAAGTCAAGCATTGTCTATTTTGAAACCTGATTTAGAACTAAAAATTGAAAGAAGAGCTTCAAATGAGAAAAAAGGAGTTATCTTTAATCAAAATCCACTTTCAGGTGAAAGTTTAAATAAAGGTGAAACTGTAACAGTTTATATTAGTACAGGAGAAGCTGAAGAAAAAGAAAGAACAATTGAATTACCAATTAGAAAAACAACTGCAAAAGGTGCTTTTGAAATAACAGCATATACTAACGATGGAAAAGAATGTGGTAAAGTTAAAATTGATAATATAGGATTTGTTGTTACTAATAAAGTTGGAATTAATGTTAAAGGATCTGAAACTAAACAAATAGTATTTTCTGTTAAGAGTCTTATAACAAATAATTCTGCTAAATATGCAAAAGTAACTTATGATTTTGAAAAAGGTGCAATTGTTGGAGGTTTCACATTTATAAATCAAAATGCATTTGATGATACATCAAAAGTTAAACCGGCAGAAGAACCAGAAGAACCAGAAGAACCAGAAGAACCAGTAGTGCCAGGGAATAATGATTCAGTTGGTAATGATGGAGATTCCTCAGTAAATTCTGATGATGTTTAACAAAAAATAATTTAGGAAATTATTATGAAAAATTATTATAACGAAGGTATTATTATAAAATCTATCGGGGGTATCTATTTTGTAGATACTCCCGAAGGCGTATTTGAATGTAAGGCTAGAGGTATTTTTAGAAAAAAAAATATTGCTCCATGTTGTGGAGATAATGTGGTTTTAGAGAAAATTTCTAATGAAGAATTTGTTATAGATAAAGTTCTTGAGAGAAAAAATTATTTAATAAGACCACCTCTTGCTAATTTAGATCAAATTGTTTTTGTTGTTTCATCTTGTCGTCCACAACCAAATTTTTATATACTTGATAAATTTATTGCTGTTTGTGTTTATAAAGGGATAATTCCTCAGATTGTTATTACAAAAGTAGATTTAGATCTTGGTAAGCAAATTCAAGATGTTTATAAAAAAGCAGGAATAAATGTTATATGTGTGGATAACAACACTTCTGATGGAGTGGATGAAGTAACTGAAATTTTAAAAGGTAAATTTAGTGCATTTACAGGAAATTCAGGTGTTGGAAAATCAACACTTTTGAATAATATTTTGCCTTCTCTTAATTTACCTACTAATCAAATTAGTGATAAACTTGGCAGAGGCAAACATACAACACGTCATGTTGAAATGTACAAACTTAATTGTGGCGGATATGTTGCAGATACTCCTGGTTTTTCAACTATGGAGACAAATAAATATGATATTATTTTTAAAGAAAATATAGAAGATTGTTTTGTGGAGTTTAATGAGTATTTAGGTAAATGTAAATTTCATGATTGTTCTCATACAAAAGAAAAAGGTTGCAAGATTTTAGAGGCTGTTGAAAATGGAGATATATCTAAATCACGTCATGATAGTTATGTTCAAATGTTTGATGAGGCTAAAAAAATAAAAGAATGGGAATTAAGAAAGTGAAAAAGTGTATAATTTTTACTGGTGGAGATTATGACAATATAGATTTTGTTTTGTCTTATAAATTTGATAATAGCTATGTTGTTTGTGCAGATTCTGGATATAGACTTGCAAGAGATTGTGGAATTAAACCTGATTATTGTATTGGTGATTTTGATTCTTTAGGATTTGTTCCAAAAGAATGTGGTGAAATTGATGAATATAATTGTGAAAAAGATGATACTGATACAAATTTGGCAATCAAACATTGTTTGTCAAAAGGTTTTAAAGATTTTATTATTTTTGGCGGTTTAGGAAACAGGATTGATCATACTTTTGCTAATTTACAATCGTTATCTTATATTATTGATAATGGTGCAAAAGGTAAATTTGTTGGAGAACATGATGTTGTTACTATGATTAAAAATGATGAAACTATTATTGAAAATATTTATGGATATAGTTTATCTGTGTTTTCTTTCACAGAAAAATCTCAAGGTGTTTCAATAGATGGTACAAAATATACTTTGGATAATAGTGTTTTAACTCAATCTTTTCCAATTGGAATTTCTAATGAAATAATTGAAAATTTTGCAAAAATATCTGTTGATGATGGAAAATTAGTTATAATACAGTCAAAATTATAATCACCAATTTTTTATTACTGCATAATATGAACTATGAGATTCTTACATAGGAGGAATTATTATGAAGATTGTTGTTGTTAAACCACCAAAGTTTATTTCAGGAATATTTCGTATGATTTTTGGAATTAAAAAAATAAAAGAATAATTTTTTTCTGGAAACTTTTTATTATAAAAAGTTTCCTATTTTATTGTGCGTTATTTTTAATTTGTATTTCCGGTATACAAACTCTTTTTTTATAATACAATTAATAGAAAAGGAGGCTTATACATGGAGAATATAGATTGTGAAGAAAATGTTGTTGAGATAATTGAGGAAGAGTATCAAGAGCCTAAAAGGAAAATAGGTTTTATTGATATTTTTTTAATTCAATTAGTGATATGTTTGATTGTAATTGCTGTAATTATTATTATGAATTTGGTTAAACCAAAAACAGCGGAAAAAATTGTGAGCCAATTTAGTGATAAAATTAATAGCAGTGTTAATTTAGAAGAAGAAATAGCTGATATTTATAATGCTATATCTAAATATATCGATGTTAAAATTTAAAATATTTAATATTGAAGTCAGGATTATGTTTAGCTTTTTTGCAGTAATTGCTCTTTCTATGTTAATAACAGGTACAAATTACATGCTGTTTTGTCTTGTGACTTGTATTTTGCATGAGTTTGGACATATTATTGCGATGTGTATTTGTGATGTGAATGTTGAACGTATGACTTTTTATGGTGCAGGAATAAAAATAAATCTAAATAATAGTAAAATTACAAATTTTGTTCAAGATGTTTTTATACTTATTGCTGGTGTTATTATTAATTTCACTTTGTTTTTTGTGTTTTATTATTTATTTAATAATACTTTTTCTGCTAAGATTTTTGCTGTATTTAATTTATTAATTGGCATACTTAATTTAATTCCATTTAGATATACGGATGGTGGCAAAATATTATCTATTTTTATAGATAGATTTTTTGTGAAATATAATATTATTATAAAAAAAGCTGTAAGTATTTTTTGTTTAAGTATAGTTATTATATTTGCTATAATTTATAGTCTAAAAAATGGTATTAATCTTTCTTTATATGTGTCAGTATTATATGTAATTTTGTCAGAAGTTTTGTTGTAGTTGAAGTTTTTTAAAAATTGAGATATAATTACATAGTGTTTTAAAAATTTAGTTTTACTATATTTGTTGTAAAATTTGGAGGATATAAATGTTAGAGGATAAAATAAAAAAAATACTTTTAAAAGCTCAAAAACCATCAAGATATATTGGTGGTGAACATGGTAGTATCACAAAAGATAAATCAAAAGTTGATGTTAGATTTGCTTTTTGTTTTCCTGATACTTATGATGTTGGAATGTCTCATCTTGGTATGAAAATTCTATATGGACTTAAAAATGCAAGAGAAAATTATTGGTGTGAAAGAGTTTTTGCTCCATTACCTGATTATGAAAAATTAATGAGAGAAAATGATATACCTTTATATGGCCTTGAAAGTTTAGATCCTATTAAAGAATTTGATTTTATTGGTTTTACTTTGCAGTATGAACTTTCTTATACTGCTGTTTTAAATATGCTTGATCTTGCTGGATTGCCTGTTAAATCTAAAGACAGAAAAGATTTGATGCCTATTGTTGTTGCTGGTGGTCCATGTGTTTGTAATCCAGAACCTTTGGCTGATTTTATTGATATATTTATTTTAGGTGAAGGTGAAGAAGTAAATTTAGAGCTTATGGAGCTTTATGAAAAAATGAAACCTTCTAGGCCATCTAAACAAGAATTTTTGCAAGAGGCTTGTAAAATAGAAGGTGTTTATGTACCATCTTTTTATGATGTTAAATATAATGATGATAATACTATTGAAAAAATCTTTCCTATAAATAATGCTCCAGAAAAAGTAAGAAAAAGAGTAATTAGAGATTTTGATAAAGTTTATTATCCAGAGAATTTTGTAGTTCCATTTTCTTCAATAGTTCATGATAGAGCTGTTGTTGAGGTTTTACGTGGTTGTACAAGAGGATGTAGATTTTGTCAATCAGGTTATATTTATAGGCCTTTTAGAGATAAATCTGCTGACACTATTGTTAATCATACTAAATGTTTATGCGAATCTACAGGTTATGAGGAAGTTTCACTTGCTTCTCTTAGCACTAGTGATCATCCTGATATTGAAAATATGCTTAATAAACTTGTTGATTATACTGAAAAAGAAAAGGTTAATCTAGCTTTACCTTCTCTTAGAATTGATAATTTTAATGAAGAGTTGCTTGAGAAAATTAAAAAAGTAAGAAAAAGTGGCCTTACTTTTGCTCCAGAGGCTGGAACTCAAAGGCTTAGAGATGTTATTAATAAAAATGTTACTGAAGAAGAAATTATGAGAACTTGTAAAGTTGCATTTGAAGGCGGATATACAAATGTTAAACTTTATTTTATGCTTGGATTGCCTACTGAAACTAACGAGGATTTACAAGGTATAGCTGATTTGGCTCAGAAAATTGTGGACATGTTTTATGAAATGCCTAATAGACCACGTGGAAAAAGTGTTCGTATTTCTGTTAGCTGTGCTACTTTTGTACCAAAACCTTTTACTCCGTTTCAATTTGAACCACAAGCTACTAGACAAGCTATTGCTGAAAAACAACAATTTCTTTTAAGTTGCATCAAAAATAGAAAAATTTCTGTTAGTTGGCATAATATTGATGTTAGTGTTTTGGAAGCTGTTCTTGCAAAAGGTGATAGAAGATTATGCGAAGTTATTTATAAAGCATGGAAAAAAGGTTGTAATTTAGATGGTTGGGATGAATATTTTAACTATGCTTTATGGCAAGAAGCTTTTGATGAATGCGGAGTAGATACAGAGTTTTATGCAAATAGAAAAAGAGAATATGATGAAGTTTTACCTTGGAGTCATTTGGATTATCTTGTTTCTCACAAATTCTTTATAAAAGAAAATCAAAAAGCACATGAAGCTGTTACTACACATAATTGTAGTGAAGGTTGTTCTGGATGTGGAATTAAAAAAGATTTTGGAGGAACATATTGTGGATAGAATTCAAATTAGAGCAACTTTTTCTAAAAAAAATAGAGCAAAATATATTTCTCATTTAGATTTAAATAGAACTATGCAAAGAGCTTTTAAAAGAGCTAATATTCCTGTTTGGTATACTGAAGGTTTTAATCCTCATGCTTATATAATGTTTCCTTTGGCACTTTCTTTAGGTGTTAATAGTGATGTTGAGATTATGGATTTTTATATAATAGAAGAAATGGATTTTGATAAAATACAATCAAATCTTAATGCAGTTTTGCCTGGAGGATTGCAAATAAATAAAGTTGATTTACAAAAGGACAAGCATACTGCTATTGCTTTTAGTGAGTATAAAATAATAATTGAAGAAGATAACATAAATTCTTTTAATGATATTTTTGATGAGTTTTTGAATCAAGATGTTATTGAAATAGAAAAGAAAACTAAGAAAAAAGGTATTTCTGTTGTCGATATAAAGAAGTATATTGATATTATTCAAAAAAATGTTAATGATAAAACTATGGAATTGTTAATCAGACTTCCTGCTGGAACAAAAATTAATATAAATCCATCACTTATTTTTGAGGCATTTGAAAAATATAAAGGTTTTGAGATTAATGTGGTTAATATTGAAAGAACAGCAATTTTAAATCAAGATCACGAAATATTTTCTTAAAAATATGTAAATAAATTCTTAATATATATTTTGTTTTGTGATAATTATATATTTTGGTACTTAGTATATATGATATACTAATGCAATGTATAGAATATTTATTTTAAACTGTTGTAAAAAAACAAATAATGTGATATAATATTAAAGCATTTAGATGTCCGTCATATAGGTGATGGGGGTTAGTGCCAGAGTATATAATTACTCGGACATTAAACGGATAGTCCTCTGTCTTTATTGTAAAGAGTATGAATGTCTGAAATTTAGGAGGAAATAAAGTGGACGCTTTAAAACTTATCGAACAAAGCAGCCTAAAGGCTGAAGCACCTGTTACTGAAATAGGTGATACTGTAAAAGTACACGTTAGAATTAAGGAAGGCGAGAAAACTCGTATTCAAATATTCGAAGGTACAATTATTGCAAAAAAACATGGTGGTGTTAACGAAACATTTACTGTTCGTCGTGTTGCTCACGGTTGTGGAATTGAAAGAGTATTCCCTGTTCATTCTCCATCAGTTGAAAAAGTAGAAATAGTTAGAAAAGGCCGTGTACGTCGTGCTAAACTATACTATCTTCGTGATAGAGTTGGTAAAGCTGCAAAGGTTAAAGAAGCTATTCGTTAGTTTAAGAGGGACGTAAAGTCCCTTTTGCTATTTTATGGAGATAAGTGCATTGACAAAAATGATATAAAGCATAATTGAGGTGCAAAATGGATAAAAGCAAAATGGAAAATAATATAGAGAAAAATAAAAGTGTTTCAAAAGAAATACTTGAATGGTTTGAATCATTATGTGTTGCTTTATTTGTAGTTATTTTAGTTTTTACTTTTATTTTAAAACAAGTTAGTGTATATGGCGCTTCTATGGAGCCAACTTTAACAGGATATTCTGAATCAAATTCTAGTCAAATTGGAGATAGATTAATTATAAATAGATTTTTATATGAACCTGAAATTAATGATATTGTTGTTGTAAAAGCACAAAATCTTAATGGTGGTGAAAATATAATAAAAAGAGTTATTGCTACTGAAGGTCAAAAAGTTGATATAGATTTTGAAGAAGGAACTGTTAGTGTTGATGGTGAAATAAGAAACGAACCTTTTATTAAAGAAATTACTAAGTATGAACCTCAAGGAGGTTTTGAATATCCAGTTGAAGTTCCTGATGAATGTGTTTTTGTTCTTGGTGATAACAGAAATAATTCAACTGATAGCAGAGATCCTTTGGTAGGAATGGTTAATAAAAAAGATATAATGGGTAAAGCTATTTTAAGAATTTTTCCTTTGGATAGAATGTCTACTCTAAAGTAAATTGATTTTAAAATACCATAATTGAGGTGTGAAATAAATGAGCCAAGAAGAATTTGGTAGTAATATTGTGATCAAAAATACTAAATCTGCTGTTGTTCTTGAATGGTTAGAGGCATTTGTGCTTGCTTCTTTTTTAGTAATTTTGTTGCTTATTTTTGTATATAAACAAATTAGTGTAGTTGGTTCATCTATGGAGCCAACTTTAGTAGGTTCTTCTAAATCTGATCCAAGCAGAGTTGGAGATAGACTTATTGTTAGCAGAATGTTTTATGAACCTGGAGTTAATGATATTGTTGTTATTAAATCACTTGGACTTGAAGAAATTATTATTAAAAGAATTGTTGCAACAGAAAATCAAGTTGTTGATATAGATTTTGATAGAGGAATTGTTATTGTTGATGGAAAAATAAGAAATGAGCCTTTTATCAAAGAAGTAACTAGATATCAGCCTGAAGAAGGTTATGAATATCCTATTACTGTTCCATCTGGTCATGTATTTGTTTTAGGAGATAATAGAAATGCTTCTACTGACAGCAGAGATATTAGAGTTGGAATGATTAGAGAAACTGATATAATGGGAAAAGCTTTTTTTAGAATATGGCCTTTTGACAGGATTAAAAAGTTGAATTAACTTGGAGGTGCAAAATGGCAGAAGTTTCTTCTGTACAATGGTTTCCTGGACATATGACTAAAACAAGACGTTTGATGCAAAAAAACATCACTCTTGTTGATGCTGTAGTTGAAATAACAGATGCTAGGATACCGCAAAGTAGTAGAAATCCAGAAATGGACAAGTTAGTAGGTCAAAAACCAAGACTTATTATTTTAAATAAATGTGATGCTGCTGATGCTAAAATGACATCAATGTGGCTAAGTTATTATAAGAAAAAAGGTATTACTGCACTTGCTATGGATTGTAGAAGTGGAAAAGGTGTTAAGGCATTTTTACCTACTCTTAAGGTTCTTTTGAAAGACCAGATAGAAAAATGGAATTCAAAAGGTATGATTGGAAGACCAATGAGAATAATGATTGTTGGAATTCCTAATGTAGGAAAATCTTCTTTTATTAATAGGATGGCAAAATCAAGAATTGCAAAAGTTGAGGATAGGCCTGGTGTTACTAGAGGTAAACAATGGGTTAGTCTTAATAAAGAACTTGAACTTTTGGATATGCCTGGAGTTTTGTGGCCTAAATTTGAAGATCAGCTTGTTGGTGAAAGATTAGCTTTTACTGGAGCTGTTAAAGATGATATAATGGATTTAGAACATCTAGCTTGTAGATTGCTTCAATATTTAAATGAAAATTATCCTGAGTCTATTACAGGTAGATATAATGTCAATCCTGAAAAAGATATAGAAGGTTATGAGATATTGAAAATGATTGGTGCTAAACGAGGATTTTTGATTTCTGGTGGAGAAATTAATACTGAACGAGCTGCTATTACTGTAATTGATGAATTTAGAAGTGGTAAAGCTGGTAAAATTACTTTTGAAATGCCACCTTCGAAGGAGAAATAATGGAACTTTTTTTATATGATAATAAAATTAGAGAAAAATATCCTGTGATTTGTGGTGTTGATGAGGCTGGAAGAGGTCCTTTGGCTGGAGATGTTTATACTGCAGCTGTTGTTTTTGAAAAAGACGTTGTTATTGAAGGTATAAATGATAGCAAAAAATTAACTGAGAAAAAAAGAGAAAAACTTTTTGATGAGATTATTCAAAAAGCGGCTGCTTATTGTATTGCGACTGCCACAGTTCAAGAAATTGAGCAGATGAATATATTAAACGCTACAATGCTTGCAATGAAAAGAGCAATTGAAGGACTGAATATTAAACCTGACATTGCATTGATTGATGGAAATAAAGCTCCTGAAGTCTTTTGTTTAAGTGAAGCTGTTGTTAAAGGTGATGCTAAAAGTCAAAGTATTGCTGCTGCTTCAATTCTTGCTAAAGTTTCAAGAGATAGAAAAATGATTGAAATTGACAAACAATATCCGCAGTATTGTTTTGCTAAACATAAAGGTTATGGTACTAAACTTCATTATGAAATGATAACTAAACATGGTGTTAGTGAAGTACATAGAATGAGCTTTTTGAAAAAGTTTTTTGCTAAATAGGTGAATTGCAGAAAGATAGGAAATATAGGTGAACATGCGGTAGCTGAGTTTCTTATAAATAAAGGTTATGAAATTGTTGAGAAAAATTACACAATTAGAGGTGGAGAAATTGATATAATAGCAAAAAAGGATGATATTATTGCTATTGTTGAAGTTAAAACTCGTAAAAATAATTCTTTAACATCTGGTTTTGATTCTATTAATAAAACAAAAAAACTTAGAATTTTTAAAACTGCTAGACAGTATTTTTTGAAAAACAATTGTGATTTACAACCAAGGTTTGATGTTGCTGTTGTTGTTTTACATAATGATAATGTTAACAGAATTGATTATATAGAAAACGCTTATGATATGAGTGATACAAATATATTTTTTTAAGGTAAGGTGAATGTAATGTTTTATAAAAGCACACGAAATAGTAACGTTAATGTGACTTCAGCTCAAGCGATAGTTCAAGGTATCTCAAAAGATGGTGGACTTTTTGTTCCTAGCGAAATGCCATCTTTTTCTTTAGAAGAAATAAGTAAATTAGGTACTATGAAATATAGCGAAAGAGCTGCTTATGTTTTTTCTAAGTTTTTAACTGATTTTACACAAGATGAAATTAAATTTTGTGTTGAAAATGCTTATAATGATAAAAAGTTTTCAACAGAGAATATTGCAGAAATTTCACATCTTTTTGATGGAACTTATATGTTAGAACTTTGGCACGGACCAACATGTGCATTTAAAGATATGGCTTTGCAAATTTTACCGTTTCTTTTAACTACTTCAGCAAAAAAAATTAAACTGAATAAAAAGATTGTTATTTTGGTTGCAACTTCTGGAGATACAGGAAAAGCTGCTCTTGAAGGATTTAAAGATGTTGAAGGTACTGAAATTCTTGTTTTCTATCCAGAAGATGGCGTAAGTGAAATGCAAAAGAAACAAATGACTACTCAAGATGGTGAAAATGTTGAAGTTTGTGCTATCAAAGGTAATTTTGATGATGCTCAAACAGGTGTAAAAACAATTTTTACTAATGAAGATATTGTAAATGAGCTTGAGGAAAATGGCATGATATTTTCTAGTGCAAACTCAATTAATTGGGGAAGACTTGCTCCTCAAATTATATATTATATTTCTAGTTATGCTCAGCTTGTTAAAGATAAAGAAATTGAGCTTGGAGATAAAATAAATATAGTTGTTCCTACTGGTAATTTTGGTAATATTCTTGCTGGGTTCTACGCAAAACAAATGGGACTTCCAGTTAATAAACTTATTTGTGCATCAAATGCAAATAATGTTTTAACTGATTTTATAAACAAAGGTGTTTATGATAGAAATAGAAAATTCTTTACAACTATTTCTCCATCAATGGATATTCTTATTTCAAGTAATTTAGAAAGGCTTCTTTATCATCTTTGTGGTGAAAATGATGCTCAAATTAATGAATGGTTTTCTTCACTTTCATCAACAGGAAAATATGAAGTTAATGATGATGTTAAAGCAAAACTTAAAGATAGTTTTTATGCTGGTTGTTGTGATGATAATCAAACAAAAGAAACAATAAAAAATATTTTTGATAAATATTTTTATACTTGTGATACTCATACTGCTGTTGCTGTTAAAGTTTATGAAGATTATAAAGCTAGTACAAATGACCAAACAAAAACAATTATTGCTTCTACAGCTAGTCCTTATAAATTCAGCACTAGTGTGCTTGACGCTGTTTCTAAAGATGATAACGCTTCACTTGATGAGTTTGAAAAGGTTATTAAATTGAATGAGATTTCAAAACAAGATATTCCAAATCAACTTTCTGATCTTAAAGATAAAAAAGTTAGATTTTCACAAACTATTGACAAAACTGAAATGAAAGAATTTGTTTTAAAGACACTAGAAGTTTAAAAACAAAGGACAAGAAAGGCGTGATGAAATATTTCACTTTATGTGATAGGTGACCTTCATTTGTCGCTTTCTGCTAATAAATCTATGGAAGTTTTTGCTGGTTGGGAAAATTACGTTGAAAGAATAAAAGAGAATTGGCAAAAAACAGTTAAAGATGATGATGTTGTTGTGCTTGCTGGTGATACATCTTGGGGAATGAATCTTGAGCAATCATATGAGGATTTTGCATTTGTAAATAAACTAAAAGGTACAAAAATACTTCTTAAAGGTAATCATGATTATTGGTGGACTACTCAAAATAAAATGAACAAATTTTTTGAGGAAAAAGAACTTGATACTTTGAAAATATTGCATAATAATCATTATAGTTATGAGGAATTTGGTATATGTGGAACTAGAGGTTGGATTAATGAGACTAAAGAGCCTGTTGATAAGAAAGTGCTATTAAGAGAAGCAATGAGGCTTGAGACTTCTATTCAATCTGCACTTAAAGAAAATTTAAAACCTATAGTTTTTATGCATTATCCACCAATTTTTGGTGCTGATTATAATTATGAAATTATTGATGTTTTACAAAAATATCAAATTAATGAATGTTATTATGGTCATATTCATGGTGCATCTAGCAAATATGCTATTAATGGAAACAGAGATGGAATTGATTATACACTTATTTCTAGTGATTATAGACATTTTTGTCTTTGTAAAGTAAGATAAATTATCGAATATGTAAAAATGTTTTTTTACTGTAGAAAGTATTTTGTAAATATGGTATAATCATTTAGATATTTAATTATTATTGGAGGATTTTTTAAATGAATTTAAAATCAACAAATAAAGTAGAAGAAAACAAAGTAGAATTAGAAATTGAAGTAAATGCTGAGGATTTTGAAGCTGCAGTTGAAAAAGCATATCAAAAAGCTAAAAAGAAAATCACTGTTCCAGGTTTTAGACCAGGAAAAGCTACAAGAAAAATGATTGAAAAAACATATGGCGAAAGTGCTTTTTATGAAGATGCTGTAAATTCAATCTATCCTGCTGCTGTTACTGAAGCTATAGATGAGGCTAAATTAACTCTTGTTGATCGTCCTGAAGTTGAAGTTACTGCTGTTTCAAAAGAAGAAGGCGTTAAAATTAAAGCTACTTGTATTACAAAACCTGAAATCCAAGTTGAAGGTTATAAAGGAATAGAAGTGGAAAAAGTTGTCAATGATGTTACTGATGAGGAAGTTGATGCTGAAGTAAATAAATTGAGAGAACAAGGCGCTAGAATTATTTCTGTTGATGATAGAGCTGCAAAAATGGAAGACGAAGTTGTTATTGATTTCGAAGGTTTCCTTGATAATGTTGCTTTTGAAGGCGGAAAAGGTGAAAACTTTACTTTAGGTCTTGGTAGTGGCCAATTTATTCCTGGTTTTGAAGAGCAAATTGTTGATCATAATATAGGCGATGAATTTGATGTTAATGTAACTTTCCCAGAAGATTACCAAGCTTCTGACCTTGCTGGAAAAGCTGTTGTTTTCAAAGTTAAATTACATGAAATTAAAGTTAAAGAACTTCCTGAAGTTGATGAGGAATTTGTAAAAGATACAACTGAATTTGATACTGTTGATGAGCTTAAAGCTGATCTAAGAAAGAAACTTGAAGAAGCTGCTGAGAAAAAAGCTGAAGCTGATGTTGAAAACAAACTTGTTGATACTGTTATAGAAAAAATGACAGGTGAAATTCCTGAAGTTATGTTCACAAAAAGAGTTGATGATATGGTTGCTGATTTCAAAAACCGTTTAGGCTCACAAGGTATGGACATTGATGTTTATTTACAATACACAGGTATGGATATGGATGCTTTCAGAAAAACTTTTGAAGAGCAAGCTACAAAACAAGTTAAATTAAGACTTGCATTAGAAAAAATTACTGATCTTGAAAACATTGAAGTTTCTGATGAAGAAGTTGAAGCAGAATTTGCTAAACTTGCAGAAACTTATAAAATGGAAGTTGAACAAGTTAAAATGTATGTTCCTGCTGTTGAATTAAAGAAAGATTTATCTGTTAGTAAAGCAGTTGAATTTATTAAATCTGAAGCAGTTATAAAGTAGTAATTTAATTAATTTTAATCATTATATGGAGGGTAATTTATGAGTTTAGTTCCTTATGTTGTCGAGCAAACTAGTCGTGGCGAGCGTTCGTATGACATTTTCTCTCGTTTATTGAATGATAGAATTATTGTATTGTCAGAAGATGTTAATAGCACAACAGCTAGCTTAATTGTTGCTCAGCTATTGTATCTTGAAGGTCAGGATCCAGAAAAAGATATTAATTTTTATATTAATAGTCCTGGTGGTTCTGTTACTGATGGTATGGCAATATATGATACAATGAATTATATCAAATGCGATGTTTCTACAATTTGTATAGGCATGGCAGCTTCAATGGGTGCTTTTTTGCTATCCTCTGGTGCTAAAGGAAAACGTTTTGCACTTCCTAATAGCGAAATAATGATTCACCAACCACTAATTTCTGGTGGTGGAATATCAGGTCAAGCTACAGATATTAAAATTCGTGCTGACCATATTGACAAAACAAAACATAGATTGAATACAATTTTAAGTGAGAATACAGGTAAGCCTTTTGAAGTAATTCAAGCTGATACAGATAGAGATAATTTTATGTCTGCTCAAGAAGCTAAAGAATATGGATTAATTGATAAGGTTATTCTAAAGAGATAGGCAGGTGTTTTCGTGGCGAGTAATGATGAGCTAAAACGCTGTAGCTTTTGTGGAAAAGCTGAAAATAAAGTTCATAATATGTTTTCTGCTCCAAGCGGAAATATATGTGATGAATGTGTTTTATATTGTTATGAGATTCTTGAAGACCAAAATGGTGGCAGAACTCATAATATGAAATCTAAAAAGAAATCTGATGAAGGTTTTAAATTAACTAAACCTGTTGAGATAAAAAAAGTTTTAGATGATTATGTTATAGGTCAAGAAGAAGCTAAAATTTCACTTGCTGTATCTGTTTATAATCATTACAAAAGAATTTATAATGAATCTGATAATGATGTTGAGATACAAAAAAGTAATGTGCTTTTACTTGGTCCTACAGGTGTAGGTAAAACTTTATTAGCACAAACTTTAGCAAAAATTCTTAATGTTCCATTTGCAATAGCTGATGCTACTACTTTAACTGAAGCTGGTTATGTTGGTGATGATGTTGAGAATGTTTTGTTGAGATTAGTTCAAAATGCTAATTTTGATATTGAAGCTGCTGAACGTGGAATCATTTATATTGATGAAATTGATAAAGTAGCTAGAAAATCAGAAAATACTTCTATTACTAGAGATGTTAGTGGTGAAGGTGTTCAACAAGCTCTTTTGAAAATTATTGAAGGCACTGTTTCTAATGTTCCTCCTCAAGGTGGAAGAAAACATCCTCATCAAGAGTTTATTCAAATTAATACAAAAAATATTTTGTTTATTTGTGGTGGTGCTTTTGATGGACTTGAAAAATCTATTCAAAAACGTACTGAATCTAGTTCTCTTGGATTTGGTGGAGAAATAAAATCAAATTCTAAAGAAGCTAATAATATATTAAAAAGAGTTATTCCTCAAGATCTTGTTAAATTTGGCCTTGTTCCTGAACTTATTGGTAGATTGCCTGTTATAACTGTTTTGGAAGAACTTGATGAAAAAGCTTTGGTTAAAATACTTACTGAACCTAAAAATGCTCTTGTTAAACAATATCAAAAGCTATTTGATTTAGATGATGTTGATCTTACATTTGAAGACGAATCATTGGTTGAAGTTGCTAAAAAAGCTATTGAACAAAAAATTGGTGCTAGAGGTTTACGTTCTATAATCGAACATATTTTGATGGATGTTATGTTTGATACACCATCTGACAATAATATTTCAGAGGTAGTTATTACAGCTGATTGTGTTGCTGATGGAGAAAAACCTAAAATTGTTACCAAAAAGGCTAAAACAAAAAAAGCAATATAAATTTAAAAGCAGTAGTTTTTATACTACTGCTTTTTTGTATACAAAAAAAGAGAACTTTTTAATTAAAGTTCTCTTTTAAATTTATTATTAATATAAAGGATATTTATCACACAAAGCATTTACACCAGCTTTAATTTTGTTAGCACTATTTTCAAAATCTGTTGCAGTTAAGAAAATAAATTCTGCTATTTTATCCATATCTTCTGCAACAAAACCTCTTGATGTAATTGCAGGAGTACCAATTCTAATACCACTTGTAACAAATGGACTTTGAGGATCATTAGGAATTGTATTTTTATTAACAGTAATGTAAACTTCATCAAGTCTATGTTCTAATTCTTTACCTGTTATATTAAATTTTTGCAAATCAACAAGTATTAAATGGTTGTCAGTTCCGTTAGAAACCAAATTAAATCCACGTTTAACAAGTCCATCTGCTAAAGCTTTGGCATTATCTATAACTTGTTTTGCATATTCTTTAAAATCAGGTTGTAATGCTTCACCAAAACAAACTGCTTTTGATGCAATAACATGCATTAATGGACCACCTTGGATTCCAGGAAAAATAGCTTTATTAATTTTTTTAGCTATGTCTTCATTGTTTGTAAGAATAAGACCACCACGTGGACCTCTTAAAGTTTTATGAGTAGTTGATGTAACAACATCAGCATAAGGAACTGGAGATTGATGAAGATTGGCAGCAACAAGACCAGCAATATGAGCCATATCAACCATAAACAAAGCACCAACATCTTTCGCTACTTTAGAAATTCTTTCAAAATCAATTGCTCTAGAATAAGCACTAGCGCCAGCAACAATCAATTTAGGTTTATTTTCTTTAGCAAGAGTTTCTAAAGCTTCATAATCTATTTTTCCATCATCATCAAGACCATAAGGAACAAAATTATAATATTTACCTGATATATTTACAGGAGAACCATGTGTTAAGTGTCCACCATGAGCAAGGCTCATACCCATAACAGTATCACCTGGATTAATTAAAGCAAAATAAACAGCAGTGTTTGCTTGAGCGCCAGAATGAGCTTGTACATTTGCGTATTTAGCACCAAATAATTTGCATGCTCTTTCTATTGCAATATCTTCAACAACGTCAACACATTCACAGCCACCATAATATCTTTTTCCAGGATAACCTTCAGCATATTTGTTAGTAAGAACTGTACCCATCGCAGCCATAACAGCTGGAGAAACAATATTTTCACTAGCAATAAGTTCAATATTTTTTCTTTGTCTAGCAAGTTCTAAGTTTAATGCATCTCCTACTTCTTTGTCGCATTCAGACACATATCCAATTGTATCAACAAGTTTTTTATTCATAAATTCCGCTCCTTTAAAAATTCTACTATAATTATACCTTACAACCTCAATTAATTCAACAGTTTGAAAACAATAAAATCATTTTATCAAATTTAAAATATTGACTTTGTATATAAATTGGATTAAAATTATATTTGTGGTTTTTTGTAAAAAATTATATTAAGTTGAAATATTAGTAACATTTTAATTGGAGGCAGAAAATGAATAAAAAAAGAAATCGTTACATACCTATTATCGTATTGATTTTATTAATAATTGGAGGCGTTATAGCTATGATGTTAATCAACTCTAATGATAATAATAATGGTTCTATAGCTGATGATGACTATTCTCAAACAACTCAGGCGACTGAACAAACTAAGGATACTACATCTTCTGATGTAACAGAAAAAAAGAAACCAGAAACAAAACTTCCTGAAGATTCTGAAATAGATGATGATAGCTCTACAATTGATGCATTTGTTTCATTAGGTTATTATAATCCATCTTTAAGACAACGATATATTGATTATAAAGCTAAAAATGAAAATATGGCATATGAACAAGCAATTTTAAATGTTAATATAGGAATTGATTTGCCATTTTATACAAATGTAAAAAAAATAGAAGATCCTAATAGTATTACTGTTTTGGTTAATAAATATAATGCTTTGCCAAGTAAATATGAACCATCTGATTTAAGAAAATTAGATTCAAGATATTCAAACAGATCTACTAATACTATGAGAAATGTTGCTGCTGTTCCATTTGAAAAAATGTGTGCTGATGCAGCTAAACAAGGTTACTTTATTAAAGCACAAAGCACATATCGT
Source organism: Oscillospiraceae bacterium (assembly GCA_965226565.1). GTDB lineage: Bacteria > Bacillota > Clostridia > Oscillospirales > Ruminococcaceae > SZUA-444. The sequence continues at coordinate 9,399 of CBDDDI010000004.1, read as the reverse complement.
TCTTATAGTTACCAAAAAAATCTTTATGATAGATATCTTAACAATGATCCTGCTGCTGTTGTTGATACTTATTCAGCTAGAGCAGGCCAAAGTGAACATCAAACAGGTTTGGTTGCTGATGTAATAGGCAGCAAAGGTGGAATAGATGATTTTGGTAGAACAAAAGAAAGCTCTTGGATGATTAAAAATGCACATAAATATGGATTTATTATTAGATATACAAAAGAAAAAGTACATTTAACAGGTTATACTCCAGAGCCTTGGCATGTTAGATATGTTGGTGTTGATATTGCTACAAAGCTTTATAATGAGAAAATTTGTTTTGAAGAATATCATGCTAAATATTTGCAATAATATAGAATATAAATGATTTTAGGAATTTTTCTATTATGAAAAATTCCTTTTTCTTTTTTAGTATTGTATGATATAATTAGTTTTAGTAAATTTGATATTGAGGTGAAAATATGCCAGCTCCACTTGCTGATAAAATAAGACCTAAAAATTTGGATGATGTTGTAGGTCAAAAACATCTTCTTGGTAAAAATAAACCACTTAGAAAAATTATTGAGAGTGGTAATATACCAAACATGATTTTTTATGGAACATCTGGAATAGGTAAAACTACTGTTGCACGTATGATTGCAGAAAGTACAAATAAAAAAATGTACAAGCTTAATGGAACTAGTGCATCTATTGCTGATATAAAAAATATAATTTCTGAAACAAATACTATTGATGGTATGAATGGTATTTTGCTTTATTTAGATGAAATCCAATATCTTAATAAAAAACAACAGCAGTCTTTGCTTGAATATATAGAAAATGGCCAGATAACTTTAATTGCTTCAACAACTGAAAATCCTTATTTTTATGTTTATAATGCAATTATAAGCCGTTCAACTGTTTTTGAATTTAAACCTGTTACAACTGCTGATATAACTCCTGCTATTAAAAGAGCTTTTCAAATTAAGGCTGATGAATTAGGACTTAAATTAAAGCTTGAAAATGGTGTTGTTGAGTATATTGCAAAAGGTTGTGGCGGAGATGTTAGAAAATCAATTAATACTGTTGAACTATGTGTTCTTGCTGCTGATAATTTAGAAGATAGTTTAGTTGTGAAACTTGATAATGTGAAGATTTTTACTCAAAGAAGTAATATGAGATATGACAAAAATGGTGATGAGCATTTTGATATACTTTCTGCTTTGCATAAATCTATTAGAGGTAGTGATGAAAATGCTGCTATTCATTATGCTGCGAGACTTATTGAAGCTGGAGATATAATTTCTTTGTCAAGAAGGCTACTTTGTATTGCTTGTGAAGATGTTGGACTTGCATATCCATCAGCTATAAGTATTGTTAAATCTTGTGTTGATAGTGCTATGCAATTAGGATTGCCTGAAGCAAGATTACCTTTGGCACAAGCTGTTATTTTGCTTGCGACTGCTCCAAAATCAAATAGTGCTTATCTTGCGATTGATAAAGCATTGATGGATATAAAAAATGGTGATTATGGAGATTATCCAAGACATCTTCAAAATAAACATTTTGATGGTGATGATGTTAAAATAAAAGGTCAATATTATTTATATCCACATGAATATGAAAATCATTATGTGAAACAACAATATTTACCTGATGCTATAAAAGATAAAGTTTATTATGAATATGCTGATAATAAAACAGAACAACTTGCTAAAAAATATTGGGACAAAATTAAGAAATAAATATTATTTTAGTATAAACCGAATTGTACAAGCGTTGTTAATCATATATATTAACAGCACTTTTACGCAAGGAGGTGAAGTTTTGATTTGTAGTCTTGGTGATTTAAAAGACAAGGAAATTGTAAATATTAAGAATGGTGCTAAACTTGGATTTGTTGATGATGTTGAATTAAATACTGAAAATGCAAGTGTACTTGCTCTTATTGTTTATGGTAGGTCAAAATTGCTAGGATTATTTGGTAGAGATGATGATATAATAATAAAATGTGAAGATATAGAGCTTATTGGTGAAGATACGATACTTGTGTCTTTTGATGATTTGGCTAAACATACAAAAAATCCAAAGTCAAGAAGTTTTAGTGTTGAAAATTTGTTGAAATAATTAATAGTTGGCTCTTGATTTTTTGTTATAATAATGATATAATAGTAGAGCAATTCACACGCATGGCATTTGTGTTTGGTCCTTTTAAAAAAGGTTGTCACAAAGAAACTATGCGGAGGATAATTTTAAAAACCAAAAACAGGAGGTAACTACCATGGGAGTAGTATCAATGAAACAACTTCTTGAGGCTGGTGTACATTTCGGTCACCAAACAAGAAGATGGAATCCAAAAATGGCAAGATACATTTTTACAGAAAGAAACGGAATTTACATTATCGATTTACAGAAAACTGTAAAGAAGCTTGAAGAAGCTTATATGTTTGTTCGTGACATCGCTGCTAATGGCGAAAGTGTTCTTTTTGTAGGAACTAAAAAACAAGCTGGAAACTCTATTAAAGAAGAGGCTATCCGTTCAAATGCACATTATGTAAATGCTCGTTGGCTTGGAGGAATGATGACAAACTTCAAGACAATCCAAAGAAGAATTAAAAGACTTGAACAACTTAACGTTATGAAAGAAGACGGAACTTTTGATCTTCTTCCTAAAAAAGAAGTTATCAAGTTGAATCTTGAAATAGACAAACTAGAAAAATTCCTAGGCGGAATTAAAGATATGAAAAAACTTCCTGGCGCACTTTTCGTTGTTGATCCTAAGAAAGAAAAGATCGCTGTTAGTGAGGCTAAAAAACTTGGTATTCCAGTTGTAGCTATTGTTGATACAAACTGTGATCCAGACGAAGTTGATTATGTTATTCCTGGTAATGATGATGCTATTAGAGCAGTTAAACTAATTTCTGGTTGTATGGCTGACGCTATCATTGAAGGTAGACAAGGCGAACAAACTGAAGAAGATGCTCAAGAAGCTGCTACAGAAGAAGCTGCTGAATAATTTTTATTGTAGTTTATAAGATTAATTGACTTGAATTTTTATGCCCGATATAAAACTCGGGCATATTTTTAGATAATAATATTTTGGAGGTAAATTATATATGGCTAATATTACAGCTAAAGACGTTGCTGAGCTTAGATCTCAAACTGGCGTTGGTATGATGGATTGTAAAAAAGCACTTGTTGAGGCAGATGGTAATAAAGAAGAAGCGCTACAAATACTTCGTGAAAAAGGACTTGCTACTCAAGCTAAAAAATCAGGCAGAATTGCTGCTGAAGGTTTAGTTGTTGCAGTTGTTGAAAACGGTGTAGGTGCTGTTATTGAAATAAATTCAGAAACAGATTTCGTTGCTAATAACGATGAATTTAAAAACTTTGTAAACCAAGTTGCAAAAACTGTTATTGAAAGTAATCCTGCTGATCTTGAAGCTTTAAAAGCTACAACAATTTCTGGCGGATCAGTTACTGTTGACGAAGCACTTCAAGAACTATTCTTAAAAATTAGAGAAAATATGCAAATTCGTCGTTTTGAAAGAGTTGAAGGAATTCTTGTTCCTTACGTTCATGGCGGAGGAAAAATTGCAGTTCTTGTAAAACTTGATTCTGATATTGCTGCTGATAACGAAAAAATGCTTGCAGCTGGTAAAGACTGTGCATTACAAATTGCTGCTATGAATCCTTTATATTTAAATAATTCTCAAGTTTCTGCTGAAGCTCTTGAAAATGAAAAGAAAATTCTTTTGGCTCAAATGGCTGAAGATCCTAAAATGGCTAATAAACCAGAACAAGTTAGAGCTAAAATAGTTGAAGGTAAAATGAGAAAATACTATAGCGAAAACTGTCTACTTGACCAAGCTTTTGTTAAAGATGGCGATATGACTGTTAAACAATATGTTGATAGTGTTGCTAAAGAACTTGGTGGTAATATAACAGTTTCTCAATTCATTCGTTATGAAAAAGGCGAAGGTATTGAAAAAAGAGATGACAACTTTGCTGATGAAGTTGCTAACATGGTTAAATAGTATAAAACTAAAATTAAAAAAGCTCCCATTTTATATGAGAGCTTTTTATTTTAATATAAAATGTTTTTGAGGTTATTAATATGGAAAATAAACAATTTTTTTCGATGTTGTCAAGAATGAAATACATTACTCGTTGGGGTTTGATGAGAAATGTACGTAGTGAAAATATTTGTGAACATAGTTATGATGTTGCTGTAATAGCTCATGCTCTTGGTGTGATTAAAAATAAGCGTTATGGTGGTGATGTTGATTGTGAAAGACTTGCAGTACTTGCGTTGTTTCATGATTGCTCAGAGATCATAACAGGTGATTTACCAACACCTATAAAATATTATAGCAAAAATATAAAAAGTGCTTATGACGAAATTGAAGATGTTGCAACGAATAAATTACTTTCTTATTTGCCTGATGATATTAAGAAAGAGTATGATTCTATTTTTTTAAAGGATAATGATGAAGAAGAGCTTTGGAAAATAGTAAAAGCAGCTGATAGGATATCTGCACTAATTAAATGTATAGAAGAAAAACAAATGGGAAATATGGATTTTATTAAAGCGGAAGAAACTATTATGAAAAATTTATCTGATTCAGATTTACCTGAAGTTAAGTGTTTTTTACAAGAGTTTATACCATCATTTAATCTTACATTGGATGATCAAGCTTAATATAATATATTTATATAATAAAAAAAGGAATTCTTAATATTAAGAATTCCTTTTGTTTTTTATTTTTTAGATTAATTCAAAGATAAAGATTATTAAAATTAATATTGGACATATCCAACTAATAAATATATTAAATACTTTTTCTAATTTAAATTTTCCTGTTTTTGTTCCTATTGCAATTTCATCAGAAAGTCTAGAAACTTTATAAAAATGTCCAATGAATATACACATTAGAATACCGTTAAGAGGCATTAGAATTTTATCTGTAAAGAATCCTAATACATTAAATATATTCATATTAAAAATTCTGAAATCAGATAGTGCTCCAAAAGATAAAGAACAGAATATACCTATAACAGCCATTATTGATGCTAAAGCTATTGTTGCAGTACGTCTTTTGATTTTAAAGTTATCAATAAAATAAGATGTTACTACTTCAAGCATTGACATTGAAGAAGTTACTGAAGCAAAGAATAGTAATATAAAGAATGCTATTCCAAACAAACGTCCCATTGGAAGTTCATTAAATACTGCTGGAAGTATTTCAAATAATAGTCCAGGACCAGCTTCTGGTTTGAATCCTAGCGCAAATACTGCAGGTAATATTGCGATTCCAGCTAAGATTGCGATAAGTGAGTCTAAACTTGATATAATCACAGCATCTTTTTGTAGATTTGATTTTTTCTTTAAATAGCTTCCGTAAGTAATTCCAATACCTGTACCTATACTTAAGCTGAAAAATACTTGTCCTAACGCTTGTGCCATAAGTTTTATTGCACCATCAAATGTTGAAACTTGATCTAAATGTGGCATTAAAAAGAATTTTAAACCTTCGCCTGCACCATCAAGAGTTACTGCACGAACAGCAACAATGATTATAATAACAAAAAGTGTAGGAAGCATAAATTTACTTACTTTTTCAATACCTTTTGATACACCACCAACTACTATGAATGCTGTTATTGCCATAAAGATAAGGTGCCATATAACAGGTTCTGTTGGACTTGAGATAAAATTGTTGAAAAATTCAGATGTATCTGTGCCAAAATTAGGAGATGTTAAGTATTTTGAAAAATATTTAAGCACCCATCCACCTACAACGCTGTAATATGATAGTACTATGAATGATGTAAGAACACTGAAAGCACCAATGAATTTCCATTTAGGATTAAGTTTTTTATAAGCTCCAATAGGATTTAATTTTGTTTTTCTACCAATACTTATTTCTGCAAGCATTAATGGTATACCAAGTAGCAGTGTAAACAAAATATAGAAGATTACAAATAATCCACCACCACTTGATCCTGCTACATAAGGAAATTTCCATAGATTTCCTAGACCAATAGCTGAACCTGTTGCAGCTAATATAAATCCTAGTGAGGATGAAAATTGTCCTCTGCTTGTTTTATTTTTATGCATTTTTGCCTCCTTGAGAATTTTTTTATAAAATAAAATATGCATATTATATATGTATAAATATATTATTGTCATGTTTTTAGCCGTTTAAAGCAATGCATGATAAAATTTTACTACAAAATTAGTATAAATTCAATTATTAAATTATGTAAAAAATAATTGTAGTATATTGGATATAAAAAAGAGTGAAGTGTCATTAATATTTTTTTAATCTAATATTAAAAAAATAATAATAAATGTGTATAAATTTTACATAATATAATTTAAAATTATATTAAATATAATATTTATAATTTATAATTATATACAAGTGTTGAAATCCTATTGTAATGTGTCCCAAAATAGTGTAAAGTATTCAAGGTGGTTGTTTAAACAGATAAATGGGGGATAAAAATGATAAAAAATTATGATTTAGCAATAATCGGCGGAGGAATCGGCGGAATAATGACAGCTTACAGAGCTATCAAAAATAACCCTAATTTTAAAGTTGTTATTCTTGAAAAAGGACATTCTATTGAAAAAAGAAAATGTCCTATACTTGATAAAAAAGTTGAGACATGTGTTAAATGTAAATCATGTGCTATAATGGAAGGTATGGCTGGAGCTGGTGCTTTCTCTGATGGAAAATATGTAATTACTACTGAATACGGTGGTTGGTTAAATGAAGTTCTTGATGACGATGTTGTTATGGATTATATAGAACAAGCTGATAATATTTTAGTTGAGTATGGTGCTACTACAGAACGTTTTATGCCTAATGATGATCTTAAAAAAATGTGCTTGCAAAATGGTTTACATATGCAACAAGCACAAGTTAAACATCTTGGTACAGATTCTAATTTTAGTACAATGCAAAACATTATTAATGATTTGAAAACTAAATGTGAAATAATTACTTCTGCTGAAGTTACAGACATAAATAAGGAAGATAATACTGTTGCTTATAAATGTGATGGTGATGATGTTACTATTAGTGCAAATAGCATTGTATTTGCTGTTGGAAGAGCTGGAAGCAAATTTCTTCAAGAATGGTCTAAGAAAAATAATGTTGATTTCTTAAATAATCAAGTTGATGTTGGTGTAAGAGTAGAGTTGCCAGCTATAATTTGGGAAGATTTCGCTAAGAAAATTTATGAGCCTAAGATTTGGCATTTAAGTGAGCAATATGGAGATAGAACTCGTATGTTCTGCTTTAATGATAGAGGTAGTGTTGTAACAGAAAATACAGCTGGTGTAATAACTGTTAATGGACATTCTTATAGAGAAGAATGCAGAAAGACTAAAAATTCTAATTTCGCATTGCTTTCAACACAAAAATTTACAACTCCTTTTGAAGAGCCAATTGAATATGCAAGACATATTGCAAAATTGTCTAATCTATTAAGTGGAGATGGAATTTTAGTTCAAAGATTTGGAGATCTTATTAATGGTAGACGTACAACAGAAGAACGTTTGAAAAAATCTACAACTATTCCATCATTAAAAGCTGTTCCTGGTGATTTAAGTTTATGTTTGCCTAAAAGACAGCTAGATAACATTATTGAAATTATTTATGCTCTTGATAAAATTGCTCCTGGTACTGCAAATTATGATACATTGTTATATGGTATTGAGTGTAAGTATTATTCAGCAAGACCTGAAGCTGATGATTTCGAGATAGTAGGATGTAAAGGCATTTATGCTATTGGTGATGGTGCTGGATTTACTCGTTCACTTGCTCAAGCTGCTGCTAACGGATTATATGTTGCTGATAAAATTACAAAATAATTATTAAAAAAATAAAAAGAAGTTCTTTATAGAACTTCTTTTTTTATGCATATATAAAAATAAAAGGAGTTCTAAGTAAGAACTCCTTTAGTGTTTAATTAATAACCAAATGAAAATGCTCCAATTTTATCATAATCTTTAGCATATTCTATTTTAAGATCTTTTTCAAAATCAGCTAAATAAGTTGTAAAGATAGTTGAATAATATCTAGCATCGATATTTTCTTTGTATTTTGCATCTTTAGAATAATAATCTCCAATATCATACTTTTTCAAAATATGATAACCAAATGAAGTTTCAACAAGTTCACTTGTTTCACCAACTTTTAGTTCAAAAGCAGAATCTTTAAAAGCTTGTGCGTAATTTTCATCTTTTGAGAAGAAGTATCCATCAGCATTAGTTTTCATACCTGGATCTTGGTTATATTCGTTTATTAGTTTCTCAAAATTTTCTCCAGCTTTTACTTTTTTAAGAACTTTTTCAGCTTTTTCCTTAGTTTGTTTTTTAAGTTTGTCTACATCAACATTTGAAGAATCAGTAGTAGCATTTGTAACTTCTTCAGGAAATTGAATTAAAATATGTTTAACTAATGCATGATCATTTGAAATGTATTTAACAATTTCATCTTTGCTTTTTAGTTGTGTTCCTTTTTCACCATAAAAAGTTTCATAAATTTTATCGCCTAAATAACTTGTTTCAGCAACATATCTGAACATATCTTTATCAAAGAAATTATCTTTCAAGAATTGTTCAAAAGCTTCTTCTCCACCAATCTTTTCGATTTGTTCTGTAATCATTTCATCAACTTTTTTATTATCTTCTTCACCTAGTTTTATATTATTTTCTTCAGCAATTATATGAATTGCCTCAGTTTGTCTAACTATTTCAACTACTTTTTCTTTTGAAAAATTAATTAAGTCTTTAACTTGTTTCATGTCGTAATTAGAATCTCCTTTTTTCCAGAGATCTTTATTACCTTGATCATAGTTTTTCAGCATTTGATGAAAATAAGCTTCATATCTTGAAGTTGGAATTTTACGTCCATTAATAGTCATAATTGTATCATCTTCAAAATCGTAAACCTTAGCTTCACTTATAACATTAGTCATCCAAGATGAAATATAATCAATATTTAATAATACAACAGTTATTCCACTTATTAACACTACAGAGATAGTGATAATTAATGTAATAATAAATTTATATTTTTTCTTTATTTGTTTTTCTTTTTCTGTCTCTACATTTTCTGTTTCAACAGTTTCAATCTCAGTTTCTGTTTCAGAATCTTGGTTATCATTTTCATCATTCGAATTTTCTACTTCTGTGTCTTGATTTTCTTTATTTTCGTTTTCGAAGTTTTCTTCTTCATCAAACATATCTTTAGTCATTAAGTACACTCCTTCTAATTTGTATAAACACATTATAATTGCAATATGTGTAAATTAAGTGATAAAACACTTAACCCGTTAATATTAACACATCACACTGTTATTTGCAAGCAAATTTTACAAAATTTATACATATAAATCCTC
>CBDDDI010000003.1:0-26099 GCA_965226565.1 Oscillospiraceae bacterium | reverse complement strand
ACGCTTTTTTGTGGATGTTCCAGAAATACCTTCATCAGCATAAATGTTATATAAATTCCAATCTGATTTACAATTAATATAATCTTTAAAATAACTTTTCTGACTTTCAAATGAATTTAATTGATCTTCTTTGTCTGTTGAAACACGGCAATATGCAGCAATTCTCATTGTCATAATTCTCCTAACTAAAAATATAATATTAATTATATACATCTATATTTTTAAATTGATTTGTTAATTTTTCAATACACATTTGACAATTAAAATCATCTATAACGCCTTGTTCAGAAAGATTAAGTAAAACAGATTTTTGAAATTGCATTAGAAATTCCACATTATTTTTTTTATCAATCGTCACTTTTTTCTTAATTTTAATTAATGATAAATTATTTTTATTTATTCTATTCACCTCAATTTCTTATATTATATTTAATCATATTCATAAGTTTTTTTATTTTTGCCTGTCCTGATTATGTATTATATTTTATTTAATTTTTCGCTTTTATTTTACACAAAATAACAAATTGTAAAATAATTAATGATAATTCTCTGTTTTAAATGTTTTTTCATTATTGACATTTTATTCCTTAAAATGATATAATTGACAAATCAATCGTTTATTTAAAAAATAATATTTTAGGAGAACTATATGAAAGGTATAATTTTAGCTGGGGGAAGTGGAACCCGACTATATCCACTAACATTAGCAATATCAAAACAATTACTTCCTGTATACGACAAACCTATGATTTTTTATCCTTTATCTACACTAATGCTAGCAGGAATAAAAGACATTTTAATTATTTCAACACCTCAAGATTTACCTAAATATAAAGAGTTGTTAAAAGATGGATGTGATTTCGGAATAAATCTTTCTTATGCAGAACAACCATCTCCTGATGGTCTTGCTCAAGCTTTTTTAATTGGAGAGAAGTTTATTGATAGTGATAGCTGTGCAATGATTTTAGGAGATAATATATTTTATGGAAATGGATTAACTACACATTTAAAAAATGCTTCTGCTAATAAAGAAGGTGCTACTGTATTTGGATATCATGTTAATGATCCAGAACGTTTTGGAATAGTTGAATTTGATGAAAACGGAAAGGCTATTTCTATTGAAGAAAAACCTGAGAAACCAAAATCTAATTATTGTGTAACTGGACTTTATTTTTACGATAAACGAGTTTGTGAGTTTGCAAAACGAGTTAAACCTTCAAAAAGAGGTGAACTTGAAATAACTGAACTTAACAGAATGTATCTTGAAGATGGCTCTCTTAATGTTGTTACATTAGGAAGAGGTTATTCATGGTTAGATACTGGTACTGTTAATTCATTAAATGAAGCAAGTGAGTTTATTAAAGTTATAGAAAATAGAAAAAATCTTCAAATTGCTGCACTTGAAGAAATAGCATACATAAATGATTGGATAACAAAAGAGCAACTGTTTTATTCAGCTGATAAATATGGAAAATCTGAATATGGACAATATTTAAAAAGAATTGCTGAAGATAAAGTTTTGCATTGAGAGGTAATATAAATGAACATAACTGAAACACATATTAAAGATGTGTATATTGTTGAGCCACAAGTATTTGGAGATAACCGTGGTTGGTTTATGGAAAGTTGGTCTCAACGAGATATGAACTCAAAGAATTTAAATTATAATTTTATTCAAGATAACCATTCTTATTCCTCAGTAAAAGGAACTATAAGAGGTTTACATTTTCAAAATGGAGAATATTCACAAGCAAAACTTGTGCGTTGTGCAAAAGGTGCTGTTATTGATGTTGCAGTCGATTTAAGAGAAGGTTCTCCTACATATAAAAAATGGATTTCTGTAGAGCTAAGTGCAGAAAATAAAAAGCAATTATTAATTCCACGTGGTTTTGCACATGGATTTCTAACAATTACTAATGAAGTTGAATTTTTATATAAAGCAGATAATTATTATAATAAACAAAGTGAAGGTGCAATACGTTGGGATGATCCAACTATAAATGTACAATGGCAAATTGAAAATCCAATAATATCAGATAAAGATAATGAAGCTCCTTTATTTGATGATGAAAAATTTGATTATTTTAAATATAACAAATAACTAAAGGTGGTATTTTATGAAAATTATTGTAACAGGTGGTGCAGGATTTATTGGTGGTAATTTTATTCACTACATGATTAATAAATATCCTGCCTATAACATACTTTGTATCGACAATCTTACATATGCAGGAAACACAGAAACACTTGAACCTGTAATGAACAATCCAATGTTTAAATTTATTAAAGCTGATATTGCGGATAGAAAAACAATTTATGATATATTTGAAGAAGAATCTCCTGATATTGTTATTAACTTTGCAGCTGAAAGCCATGTTGATCGTTCAATTAAAAATCCATCAATATTTTTACAAACTAATGTCATGGGAACACAAGTACTTTTAGATGCATGTCTTAAATATGGAATAGTACGTTATCATCAAGTTTCAACTGATGAAGTATATGGAGATCTTCCACTTGATAGAAAAGATTTATTTTTTACTGAAGAAACTCCTATCCATACTTCTTCTCCATATTCTGCAAGTAAAGCAGGAGCTGATTTATTAGTACAATCATATTATAGAACATTTAATCTTCCAGTTACTATTTCAAGATGTTCAAATAACTATGGACCATATCATTTTCCAGAAAAACTAATACCTTTAATGATTGCTAATGTGTTAAATGGCAAACCATTGCCTGTGTATGGTAACGGATCTAATGTACGTGATTGGTTATATGTTGAAGATCATTGTAGTGCAATTGATCTTATAATACATAAAGGAAAAGTTGGCGAGATTTACAATATTGGTGGACATAATGAAAAAACAAATCTTGAAGTAGTTGAGACTATTATTAAAGAACTTGACAAAGGTGAAATACAATTTGTAACAGATAGAAAAGGTCATGACAGAAGATATGCTATTGATCCTACTAAAATACATAATGAATTAGGCTGGTTACCAAAAACTAAATTTGATGATGGCATAAAGAAAACAATAAAATGGTATCTAGATAATCGTGAATGGTGGGAAAGAATTATCAGTGGAGAATACAAACAATATTATAAAAAAATGTATGAAGAAAGATAAAAAAATTCAAATTTTACTTTCAACATATAATGGTGAAAGTTATTTAAGAGAACAATTAGATAGCTTTGTAGGACTTAATAATTATAAAAATGTAAAAGTACTTATTAGAGATGATGGTTCAACAGACAAAACCATAGATATATTAAAAGAATATAATAAAAAATATGGCTTTAAATATATCTGTGGTAAAAATGTTGGAGTGAATAAAAGTATTTATAGATTATTAAAATATTGTGATTTGTCATGTGATTACTACGCAGTAAGTGATCAAGACGATGTTTGGTATAAAAACAAATTTGATATTACATTAGAAAAGTTGAGCGAATGTAATGAAAAAACTCCGACTCTATTTGCATCATGTTCAAGCATCACTGATTCTGATCTTAATGTAATTGGAAAAACGATAATACCTAAAAAAGGTGTTACTTTTTATAATGCAATGATTCAAAATGTCTGTCCAGGACATACACAAGTTTTTAATAAAAAATTACTTTTAGAATTACGTAATAATTATAGTGATGAGATATCTGTAATAGATCATTGGATATATTTGTATACTTCTGCTTTTGGCAAAGTTATGTTTACATATGATTGCACAGTTTATCATAGACAACACACAAACAACTCTGTTGGATATCAAACAAATTTCATTAAAAAAACTATTGCAAGAATAAAAAGACTAAATTTTAAAGCAGCTGATAATAGTACTGTTCAGCTTAAATATTTTTATGATTTATATAAAAATAAATTAAATAAAGAATATCAAACAGAAGTTGAAAACTTTTTAAATTCAAAAAGTTTTCTAAAAAGATTAAAATATTCTCTAACAACCAAAACATATCGTCAGAATACAATTGATTCGTTATGCTTTCGTATACTATTTCTGATGGGTAAGTATCATTTATAAAGGAAATATTCATATGATAAATATATTAGTAGAATGTCCAGAATTAATTGCAAGTGTCAGAGTTGGAATATTAAACAATTTAAAATTATTATCTGACGAAGAAAAATGTGATGTAAGATTTTGTAGAACTATGAACATTTCAAAAAAAGATATTGTTTGGTGTGATATTTTCATCACAGTAAGAGGATGGGAATATACAACCTTAAGAATTGTTGAAGCTGCAAAATCAGCCAAAAGGTTTATTATTTATTTTCTTGATGATGATTTACTTAATATACCAAAAGATATCTCATGTTCAAAATATTTTGATAATAAAGAAAATAAACAATATATGAAAAAGATGCTAAAATTAAGCGATGTATTATGGCATACAAATCCTTTAATAGGAGAAATATATAAGCAATATACTTCAGCTAGATTAGTACTAACAGATATATGTATTGATATTAATGATACAGTTAAAAATAATAATAACGATAATGATATAACCAATATTATATATGCTGGATCTCTTGATCATAGTAAAATATTGAAAGAATATATTTCTGAAGCAGCAATACGCATTATAGAAGAATTTGGAGATAAGGTTTCATTTACTTTTATAGGCGCTAATCCTGAATTAAATAATATTCCTCAAATAAACTATTATTCATATTTTAGTAATTATGATGAATATTTAAAATTAATGGATTCAAAACAATTTAATATTGGATTAGCACCTATATATACTTCGCAATTTTATCAATGCAAATATATAAATAAATTTATTGAATATACAAAACATGGTGCAGTTGGTATTTATACAAATTGTTTGCCTTATACTAGCATTATTAAAAATAACTATAATGGTTTTTTATGCGATAATTCAGTTGATTCATGGTATGAAACTATAAAGAAAGCTATAAATAGCCAAAAATTATGTAGATATAGTTATGAAAATGCAAAGAAAACAATATTAGATCAATTTAATATAAATAAAATAACAGATGAGTTAACAAAACAAATACCTGAAATTATAGAATATAAAGCGCCTGTTATAAAGGAATCAAAAATAAAATTAAATAGCTTGTTTATTGATTTTTATATTCAAAGAATTAAATTTAACTTTAGAACTTATAAACTATTAGCAATACCTGTTTTATTTTATAAAGTTATTAGAAAATTGTCTTTAGGAGGACGGAAACTTGGTAAAAGATTATTTCAAAGGAATAATAAAAGATAAATATATTTTATATAGTTTAGTAAATAGAGATCTGCAAGCAAAATATAGAAAATCTATGCTCGGAGTATTGTGGTCTATTTTAACACCTTTAGGATTAGTTGTAATAATAGGAACAGTATATTCAATTATTTTTGGTACTGATCCTAAAGTTTTTATACCAGCTCTTTTCGCTGGGTTAAATCCATGGATTTTCATTAATACAGCTGCTGATGGCGGAACTTTATCTTTTCTTAGTGCCGAAGGATACATAAAACAAACAAATGTCAATTCGCAAATATTTCCATTAAGAGTAACTTTAGTCGCTTTTGTCAATTTAATTTATAGCATTGATGCTTTTCTTATAATTTATTTGTTTTTACAACCGAATTTATTTTCACCAAAAATGCTTATGATAATTCCTGGATTATTAATTCTTCTTATATTTTCTATTGGCATGGCAAATATTTCAGCTGTTGTTAATTTAAAAATACGTGATTTTCAACCACTTCAATCAATAATCTTGCAAGGATTATTTTATGCTACACCTATTATTTTTCCAGCTGAAATATTAAAACAAAAAGGTTTCGAAATTATTTATAAAATAAATCCATTTTACTATATATTAGAAGTTGTTAAAAAACCAATGCTAGGAGAACAATTGCCAAGCATACAAGTATATATTATTGCTATTCTTTTATCAGTAATATTGTTCTTTACTGGAATATTTTTAATAATGAGAATAAGAAAAAAACTAGCTTTTTATTTATAGGAATGGAGAATATATGAGTATTATAAAATTAGAAGATATTAATCTTATATTTAAAATATATAAGGAAAAAAAAATAAGAGATTTAATTATTCCTGGAAGCAATAAATTTAATGATTATAAAAATGGAACTGTGCATGCTCTTAAAGATTTTAATTTTGAGATTAAAGATGGAGAAAGAGTTTCAATAATAGGACATAATGGAGCTGGTAAAAGTACATTTTTGAAATTAGTATCTGGAATATATCCACCTACATCTGGCAATTTAACCGTTAATGGAAGAATATCCAGTATGTTTGAATTGGCAACAGGATTTGAAATGGAACAAAGTGGTTGGGATAATATATATTTACGAGGATTAATGCTTGGAGAAACTCCAAAAGAGATAAAATCTAAAATGAAAGAAATAGCAGAATTTTCTGAACTTGGAGATTTTTTAAATATGCCAGTTAAATATTATTCTTCTGGTATGTTTGTTAGACTTGCCTTCTCTATTTCAACTGCTATTAAACCAGATATTTTACTTTTAGATGAAGTGTTATCAGCAGGAGATGCTGCCTTTGTTGATAAGGCACAAAAAAGAATGAAAGAAATGATGTCAAAAGCAAAAATTATTATCTTAGTTACTCATGATATGACATCAGCACAAAAAATATGTAACAGATGTATTTGGCTTGAAAGAGGAGAAATACGAATGGATGGAGATCCAAAAAAAGTTGTTGAGGCATATACAAATTCTGCAAAGAAATAGAGGTAAATAAATGAAGGTTAAAAACATACTAAATGCGGTTTGTCCAAAATGGTATCCAAATAATAAATATAATAAAATGATTCCAAAAATCTCTATTATATTACCAACATTTAAAAGAGCCAAAAGTGGAAATTTTGAAAAAGCTATTGAATCAATATTAAAACAAACCTATACAAATTGGGAACTTATTATTGTTGATGATGCTTCAACTGACGGAACAGAAGATCTAATAAAATTTTATATGCAAATAGATGAAAGAATTAATTATATTAGACATACTTATAACATGGGATTACCATCTATTAGCGAATATGAAGGCTATACAAAAGCAAGAGGAGAATATATTGCTTTTATATTTGACGATAATATTTGGGATGAAAACCATCTAATGCTTTCTATGAAAGCAATGATTAAACATAATGTTAAATTCACTTATGGAATTACTAGAATTTATGATAAAGGAAATAGTTATGTTGATATTGATTTAGGACTAAATTTATTACCATATACTAATTGTATTGGTAATGGATCTGTTGTAATACATAAAGATATAATAGAAACAATTGGTCTTTATGATCCACACTTATCACTTACTAGAGTATGTGATTGGGACTATTGGCAAAGAGTCTTTTTAAAATTTGAAATATACAAAATTCCTAAAATCGTGACCTATGAATATGGAGTAAGACTTAATGATTCACTTGGCAATACTGTCAAAATGAATACATGGACAATTCTTGAACATATGTCAACTGATAGAAACGATAAACTATTACCTAAAAATTATGAAGAATATGATATTATTGGTTACGAAAAACAAAATACACAATCATATTTAAATTTTGTTTCACTCTTCTATTCCAACTATAGAAATAAAAAATGGTATGTTCCAAATCAACCATTTATCAAAAGTTCACCTGTAAGTAAAAAAAGAATTTTATTATTAGTACATGCACTTGATGCAAGTTATTTTCTTGCATTTCATTCATTAAAAGAAAAATATATTATTAGATTATCTACTTTTCCTAATTTTTCTGAAAATGATATTTTATCTGCAGATGTAATAATAGCTGTTCGTAATTCACATAATGCAATAATTATAAATGAGAGGATTAAAAACTATAATATTCCTTTTTATTTTTATACAGATGATAACTTTATTGAAGTTTTGAAAAATATAGATGAAGACTCATTAGACTATTCAATAATTAGCACTTGTAACGATGCATTAAAAGATGACAGATTTAAAAATATCAAAAAAGTAATTACTTCTACTGATAAACTAAAAGATTATCTAATTACTAAAAAAATTCATAACAAAATAGAAGTACTTCCACCTTCATTTAATATAAATCTATCTTCAAACTATTCACAATCTGAAAATAGTATTAACATTGCATTTATAGGTGGAGAATTTAGAGAAAATACATTTATTGAATATATTTATCCTGCAATAATTAAACTTTCAAAGATAAAACCAGTTAAACTTATTTGTACACAAATTTTGCATGCTAAAATTAATAAAACATTTAAATCCACTGACAAGATTCAATTTCAAATTTTTGATAGAGATCCATGCTATTATCAAATTATAAATAAAATTAAAGTACATAATGTCCATATACTTATTCATAGTGGAAAAGATATAGAAAACAATAAATATAAAACTAATAATGCATTAATTAATGCTGTTATGTTAGGCGCAGTATTAATAACTTCTAATATTAAACCATATAAAGATTGTAAACAAATAATATGTGCCGAAAACACTGTAGAAGATTGGTATCAAAAATTAAAAAGTATAGCATTAAAACCTAAAATTCGTAAAAATAAATATGATATTCAAAAAAATTATGCTATTGAAAATTATTCTGTTGAAAACGTTTCTGAAACATTTGAAAAAATACTAAAAGATGTTGAATGCACGCAAATTGCTGATATTATAAACAGATATGAGATAGCTTTGTATTCAGCAACTAAATATGAAGTAAGAACAGAAAGAGAAATTATTCATAATTATATGTTTATTGATAGTTTTCTTAATTTTAATGAGATTAAGTATAAACCAATATCCTATATACTAAAACCAGATTGTTTAGAGTTTTCAAGACTAGGAATTATTTTTTCTTCTGAATATCCTAACTCTAAAGGCAAAGTAATAGCAGAAATTAAAGATACAAGAAACAATTTAATATGTGAAAGCTCTATAGATATAAAAGATATTGCAATAAGACAAATTAATTACTTTTACTTTGATAATATTATTACTTCACCTAAAAAAATCAAACTAGTTTTAACTGCAAAATACGAAGGTAATCACAAAAATACTATTGGTGTGTATGAAAACAAAAATAAAAAATCTTTAGTATATAAAGTCTTAAAAAAATTATTTAATATAAGGCTTCGTATTAGAAATTTACTCTATTATGAAAATATATAAATTTAAAGAAGGATGTATCCATGAAAAAGAATTTTAAAAAAAGTATTTTAGTTTTTTTATGTGTTGTTATTTTGTCTACTTTAATTGAAATTATAATTTTTAATTTTTCTTATTTAAATGATAAATTTATAAAAAAAGTTAAAACTACTTATTGTCAAGAAGATAATATCTCGTATGTTAATTGGCAAGAAAGTACTGATACTCAAAAAGTATCTTTAGTTGACTCAATGATAATTTTAAATAATTTAAATACAAAAATCAGTAAAGTAAAAATTGACGTTAATTTAAATGAAAATGTAAAAGTTCCTTATACAGATATTTTTTATACTACACAAGAAATTGGTCAATTTAACGGAGATTTAGTAATACATGATAAAAACAAATATGACAAAAGCATAGAAATTAATATTAATAAAGATGTAAAAGATCTAAGAATTGACTTAGGAGATCAAGCAGGATTAATTTTAAACGATATAAAAATAATTATTAATCCTTTAGATTTTCATATTTCAATTTCAAGAATAGTTACTATGATAATAATTTATTATTTATCAATATTTTTATTTAGTCTTCAACGAAATCCAAATTATCAATTAGATAATAAGGAGGAAAAATAATTTGCTACATGAATTAACCGATAAATATGAAAGAATAAAATTAAATCCATTAAAAGAAGAAGAGATTGAATCATTAAGAATTTTAAGAAACAAACATAAAGACTGTTTTATATACACACAAGAAATATCACCTCAAGAACAAGAAATTTGGTTTGAGAAATATAAAACATTAAAAGATGATTATATATTTTCTGTTTATTATAAAGACACTTGGGTTGGTGCTGTTAGTTTATATAACATTGAAAAAGGATCTACTGAATTTGGTAGAATCATTGTTGATAGCTCTTTAGTAAATCAAAAAGGTCTTGGATTAGAAGCAACAATATGCGTTTGTAATATTGGATTTCAAAAACTAAATTTAGAAAGAATTTATCTTGAAGTATATTCTGACAATAAAAAAGCAATAAAAATGTATAAGAAAGCTGGATTTATTGAAGTCTCATCAAGAATTTTAAATAATGATAAAAAATTAATTATTATGGAAATAAAAAAACAATAGAGAGAGGTAAAAAATAATGTCTATTCAAGTATTAAAACCAAAATTTCATGTTGAGGAATGCCTTGACGAAATAAGAGAATGCCTTGAAAAAGGTTGGACAGGTATGGGATTCAAAACAGTTGAATTAGAAAACAAATGGAAAGAATATACTTGTCATAAAAATGCTCATTTTTTAAATTCAGCAACAGTAGGATTGCAATTAGCAGTTAAAATACTAAAAAAAGAAAACAATTGGAATGATGGAGATGAAATTATTACAACACCTATCACTTTCGTTTCCACTAACCATGCTATTCTTTATGAAAATATGGTTGCAAGATTTGCTGATGTTGATAAATATTTATGTTTAGATCCTATTGATGTGGAGAAAAAAATCAATAGTAAAACAAAAGCAGTTATTTTTGTTGGATATGGTGGAAGAATAGGAAAATTAGAAAAAATTATTGAGATTTGTAAAAAACATAATCTTAAACTTATTCTTGATGCAGCTCATATGGCTGGGACAAGAATAAACTCAGTTACTCCTGGAACATGGGATGGAGTTGATGTAACTGTATATTCTTATCAAGCTGTTAAAAACCTTCCAACAGCTGATAGTGGTATGATTTGCTTTAAAAATGATGAGTATGACCAAATTTGCAGAAAGCTAACATGGCTTGGAATCAACAAAGATACATATGCAAGAACAAGTAATCAAGGATCATACAAATGGAAATACGATGTTGATTACCTTGGATACAAAGATCATGGTAATTCTATAATGGCTGCACTTGGCCTAGTTCAATTAAAATATCTTGATGAAGATAATGCTTATAGACGCAAATTAGCTAGCTGGTATGATGAGGCTTTTAAATCTAATAAAAATATTAATATAATTGATGTGCAATATAAAGATGAATGTTCTTATCATTTATATGAAATTGAAGTTGATGATAGAGATGGACTTATGAATGAACTTGCTAAAAACGATATTTTTGCAGGTGTACATTATCGTGACAATACTGAATATAAATTATATAAATATGATAATGGAAAATGTCCAAATGCTCATAAAATATCTCAAAGAATAATTACAATGCCACTGCATTTAAATTTAGTAAAAGAAGATATAGATAAAATCACAAAGATAGTAAATGATTTTACATCTAAAAAATAAATATAACAAAAGAGAGCACTAAAACGCTCTCTTTTTTTAATCAACACATATTTATTATTACATACGACCACATTGTGAACACGATATAGGAACATCGTTATCACAATGAGCCTATTTTATCAAATCATATTTACTTCATACATTTAATCTATAATAAATGTTATATTTTAAATAGTATAGTACCATTGTGTTGGCAAAAAATTAAATTTAACACACAAACTTTTATCTGGCAACACAGTTATTTCATTAAGTAATTTTCTATAAAAGTTATCAGTTAATACCTTGCCATTTACTATATCCGAAACTTTTTCCTCCACATCTTTCTTTATATCATATTTTGAATAAGAATAATTTTGTTTTTTCATTATAAAATTAATCTTTTCACTTAATTCTATAATTTCTGTATCATACTTTTCATTCATCATTTTCATTTCATCTTTACTAATATTCTTTGTAAAGAACTCATCAAGAACACTTTTTTTCTTTTCAACAATCAAATTTAATTGTTTTTCTAATTTCTTAATATCTAATTTCTCACTATAATTATTTTCATAAATTACTTCTGTAACAATACCTACAATATTTTGTATAATTGCTTCTTTATCTATAGAAAGTGAATCAACACTTTTCTTCACAATTTCTATAGCAACATCATCACGCAATTGTCTGCCAATATCACAACCAATTTCTATACCTGACTTATTAATTTTCTTTTTTCCATATGTAGTAGCAGTGCTGCATCTCCAACATTTATATTTACTACCATCACTACGTTTTTTATAACGTGCAACAAAACTCGAACCACAATTTCCACACTTAATTTTACCTGATAATGGATAACGATTTCCATGACCTTTTTTATCATTAGTATTAATATTTCTACGAGCAATTTCTTTTTGCACCATATCCCACAACTCACGTTTAATAATAGGTTCATGATGATTATAAATAAAAATCTTTTCTTCAGCATTATAATTATACTTTTTCTCATGAGTTAAATAATCAGGAGTATACGTTTTTTTCTGACAAAGGTCACCACAGTATTTTTCATTCTTAAGAATTTTTAATATTACACCATTAGACCATTTCGTATTACCTGTAAAAGTTTTGTATCCTTCTTCTGTAAGTTCTCTAGCAATAATAGCAGTACCTTTATATTCATTAATATATTTATGAAATATTAATCTAACAATTTTCGCACCATTTGTATTAATACTCATTTTTCCATTCTTAACATCATAACCAAGCATACTTCTGCCAAAAACAATTCCTTGCTCCATCCGTCTTGTTTGTCCCCATTTCACTCTAGAACTGGTTTTTCTACTTTCTTCTTGTGCAATACTCCCCATTATTGAAAGTCTAAGTTCAGAATCTGGTTCAAAAGTATTTATTCCATCATTCATAAATATCACTTCTACACCTAACCTACGCAAATCTCTAGTAAATGAAATAGTATCAAGAATATTTCTAGAAAACCTACTTACCTCTTTAGTAACAATTTTATCAAAACGTCCAAGATACGCATCATTTATCATTTTATTAAATGAATCACGCTTTTTTGTGGATGTTCCAGAAATACCTTCATCAGCATAAATGTTATATAAATTCCAATCTGATTTACAATTAATATAATCTTTAAAATAACTTTTCTGACTTTCAAATGAATTTAATTGATCTTCTTTGTCTGTTGAAACACGGCAATATGCAGCAATTCTCATTGTCATAATTCTCCTAACTAAAAATATAATATTAATTATATACATCTATATTTTTAAATTGATTTGTTAATTTTTCAATACACATTTGACAATTAAAATCATCTATAACGCCTTGTTCAGAAAGATTAAGTAAAACAGATTTTTGAAATTGCATTAGAAATTCCACATTATTTTTTTTATCAATCGTCACTTTTTTCTTAATTTTAATTAATGATAAATTATTTTTATTTATTCTATTCACCTCAATTTCTTATATTATATTTAATCATATTCATAAGTTTTTTTATTTTTGCCTGTCCTGATTATGTATTATATTTTATTTAATTTTTCGCTTTTATTTTACACAAAATAACAAATTGTAAAATAATTAATGATAATTCTCTGTTTTAAATGTTTTTTCATTATTGACATTTTATTCCTTAAAATGATATAATTGACAAATCAATCGTTTATTTAAAAAATAATATTTTAGGAGAACTATATGAAAGGTATAATTTTAGCTGGGGGAAGTGGAACCCGACTATATCCACTAACATTAGCAATATCAAAACAATTACTTCCTGTATACGACAAACCTATGATTTTTTATCCTTTATCTACACTAATGCTAGCAGGAATAAAAGACATTTTAATTATTTCAACACCTCAAGATTTACCTAAATATAAAGAGTTGTTAAAAGATGGATGTGATTTCGGAATAAATCTTTCTTATGCAGAACAACCATCTCCTGATGGTCTTGCTCAAGCTTTTTTAATTGGAGAGAAGTTTATTGATAGTGATAGCTGTGCAATGATTTTAGGAGATAATATATTTTATGGAAATGGATTAACTACACATTTAAAAAATGCTTCTGCTAATAAAGAAGGTGCTACTGTATTTGGATATCATGTTAATGATCCAGAACGTTTTGGAATAGTTGAATTTGATGAAAACGGAAAGGCTATTTCTATTGAAGAAAAACCTGAGAAACCAAAATCTAATTATTGTGTAACTGGACTTTATTTTTACGATAAACGAGTTTGTGAGTTTGCAAAACGAGTTAAACCTTCAAAAAGAGGTGAACTTGAAATAACTGAACTTAACAGAATGTATCTTGAAGATGGCTCTCTTAATGTTGTTACATTAGGAAGAGGTTATTCATGGTTAGATACTGGTACTGTTAATTCATTAAATGAAGCAAGTGAGTTTATTAAAGTTATAGAAAATAGAAAAAATCTTCAAATTGCTGCACTTGAAGAAATAGCATACATAAATGATTGGATAACAAAAGAGCAACTGTTTTATTCAGCTGATAAATATGGAAAATCTGAATATGGACAATATTTAAAAAGAATTGCTGAAGATAAAGTTTTGCATTGAGAGGTAATATAAATGAACATAACTGAAACACATATTAAAGATGTGTATATTGTTGAGCCACAAGTATTTGGAGATAACCGTGGTTGGTTTATGGAAAGTTGGTCTCAACGAGATATGAACTCAAAGAATTTAAATTATAATTTTATTCAAGATAACCATTCTTATTCCTCAGTAAAAGGAACTATAAGAGGTTTACATTTTCAAAATGGAGAATATTCACAAGCAAAACTTGTGCGTTGTGCAAAAGGTGCTGTTATTGATGTTGCAGTCGATTTAAGAGAAGGTTCTCCTACATATAAAAAATGGATTTCTGTAGAGCTAAGTGCAGAAAATAAAAAGCAATTATTAATTCCACGTGGTTTTGCACATGGATTTCTAACAATTACTAATGAAGTTGAATTTTTATATAAAGCAGATAATTATTATAATAAACAAAGTGAAGGTGCAATACGTTGGGATGATCCAACTATAAATGTACAATGGCAAATTGAAAATCCAATAATATCAGATAAAGATAATGAAGCTCCTTTATTTGATGATGAAAAATTTGATTATTTTAAATATAACAAATAACTAAAGGTGGTATTTTATGAAAATTATTGTAACAGGTGGTGCAGGATTTATTGGTGGTAATTTTATTCACTACATGATTAATAAATATCCTGCCTATAACATACTTTGTATCGACAATCTTACATATGCAGGAAACACAGAAACACTTGAACCTGTAATGAACAATCCAATGTTTAAATTTATTAAAGCTGATATTGCGGATAGAAAAACAATTTATGATATATTTGAAGAAGAATCTCCTGATATTGTTATTAACTTTGCAGCTGAAAGCCATGTTGATCGTTCAATTAAAAATCCATCAATATTTTTACAAACTAATGTCATGGGAACACAAGTACTTTTAGATGCATGTCTTAAATATGGAATAGTACGTTATCATCAAGTTTCAACTGATGAAGTATATGGAGATCTTCCACTTGATAGAAAAGATTTATTTTTTACTGAAGAAACTCCTATCCATACTTCTTCTCCATATTCTGCAAGTAAAGCAGGAGCTGATTTATTAGTACAATCATATTATAGAACATTTAATCTTCCAGTTACTATTTCAAGATGTTCAAATAACTATGGACCATATCATTTTCCAGAAAAACTAATACCTTTAATGATTGCTAATGTGTTAAATGGCAAACCATTGCCTGTGTATGGTAACGGATCTAATGTACGTGATTGGTTATATGTTGAAGATCATTGTAGTGCAATTGATCTTATAATACATAAAGGAAAAGTTGGCGAGATTTACAATATTGGTGGACATAATGAAAAAACAAATCTTGAAGTAGTTGAGACTATTATTAAAGAACTTGACAAAGGTGAAATACAATTTGTAACAGATAGAAAAGGTCATGACAGAAGATATGCTATTGATCCTACTAAAATACATAATGAATTAGGCTGGTTACCAAAAACTAAATTTGATGATGGCATAAAGAAAACAATAAAATGGTATCTAGATAATCGTGAATGGTGGGAAAGAATTATCAGTGGAGAATACAAACAATATTATAAAAAAATGTATGAAGAAAGATAAAAAAATTCAAATTTTACTTTCAACATATAATGGTGAAAGTTATTTAAGAGAACAATTAGATAGCTTTGTAGGACTTAATAATTATAAAAATGTAAAAGTACTTATTAGAGATGATGGTTCAACAGACAAAACCATAGATATATTAAAAGAATATAATAAAAAATATGGCTTTAAATATATCTGTGGTAAAAATGTTGGAGTGAATAAAAGTATTTATAGATTATTAAAATATTGTGATTTGTCATGTGATTACTACGCAGTAAGTGATCAAGACGATGTTTGGTATAAAAACAAATTTGATATTACATTAGAAAAGTTGAGCGAATGTAATGAAAAAACTCCGACTCTATTTGCATCATGTTCAAGCATCACTGATTCTGATCTTAATGTAATTGGAAAAACGATAATACCTAAAAAAGGTGTTACTTTTTATAATGCAATGATTCAAAATGTCTGTCCAGGACATACACAAGTTTTTAATAAAAAATTACTTTTAGAATTACGTAATAATTATAGTGATGAGATATCTGTAATAGATCATTGGATATATTTGTATACTTCTGCTTTTGGCAAAGTTATGTTTACATATGATTGCACAGTTTATCATAGACAACACACAAACAACTCTGTTGGATATCAAACAAATTTCATTAAAAAAACTATTGCAAGAATAAAAAGACTAAATTTTAAAGCAGCTGATAATAGTACTGTTCAGCTTAAATATTTTTATGATTTATATAAAAATAAATTAAATAAAGAATATCAAACAGAAGTTGAAAACTTTTTAAATTCAAAAAGTTTTCTAAAAAGATTAAAATATTCTCTAACAACCAAAACATATCGTCAGAATACAATTGATTCGTTATGCTTTCGTATACTATTTCTGATGGGTAAGTATCATTTATAAAGGAAATATTCATATGATAAATATATTAGTAGAATGTCCAGAATTAATTGCAAGTGTCAGAGTTGGAATATTAAACAATTTAAAATTATTATCTGACGAAGAAAAATGTGATGTAAGATTTTGTAGAACTATGAACATTTCAAAAAAAGATATTGTTTGGTGTGATATTTTCATCACAGTAAGAGGATGGGAATATACAACCTTAAGAATTGTTGAAGCTGCAAAATCAGCCAAAAGGTTTATTATTTATTTTCTTGATGATGATTTACTTAATATACCAAAAGATATCTCATGTTCAAAATATTTTGATAATAAAGAAAATAAACAATATATGAAAAAGATGCTAAAATTAAGCGATGTATTATGGCATACAAATCCTTTAATAGGAGAAATATATAAGCAATATACTTCAGCTAGATTAGTACTAACAGATATATGTATTGATATTAATGATACAGTTAAAAATAATAATAACGATAATGATATAACCAATATTATATATGCTGGATCTCTTGATCATAGTAAAATATTGAAAGAATATATTTCTGAAGCAGCAATACGCATTATAGAAGAATTTGGAGATAAGGTTTCATTTACTTTTATAGGCGCTAATCCTGAATTAAATAATATTCCTCAAATAAACTATTATTCATATTTTAGTAATTATGATGAATATTTAAAATTAATGGATTCAAAACAATTTAATATTGGATTAGCACCTATATATACTTCGCAATTTTATCAATGCAAATATATAAATAAATTTATTGAATATACAAAACATGGTGCAGTTGGTATTTATACAAATTGTTTGCCTTATACTAGCATTATTAAAAATAACTATAATGGTTTTTTATGCGATAATTCAGTTGATTCATGGTATGAAACTATAAAGAAAGCTATAAATAGCCAAAAATTATGTAGATATAGTTATGAAAATGCAAAGAAAACAATATTAGATCAATTTAATATAAATAAAATAACAGATGAGTTAACAAAACAAATACCTGAAATTATAGAATATAAAGCGCCTGTTATAAAGGAATCAAAAATAAAATTAAATAGCTTGTTTATTGATTTTTATATTCAAAGAATTAAATTTAACTTTAGAACTTATAAACTATTAGCAATACCTGTTTTATTTTATAAAGTTATTAGAAAATTGTCTTTAGGAGGACGGAAACTTGGTAAAAGATTATTTCAAAGGAATAATAAAAGATAAATATATTTTATATAGTTTAGTAAATAGAGATCTGCAAGCAAAATATAGAAAATCTATGCTCGGAGTATTGTGGTCTATTTTAACACCTTTAGGATTAGTTGTAATAATAGGAACAGTATATTCAATTATTTTTGGTACTGATCCTAAAGTTTTTATACCAGCTCTTTTCGCTGGGTTAAATCCATGGATTTTCATTAATACAGCTGCTGATGGCGGAACTTTATCTTTTCTTAGTGCCGAAGGATACATAAAACAAACAAATGTCAATTCGCAAATATTTCCATTAAGAGTAACTTTAGTCGCTTTTGTCAATTTAATTTATAGCATTGATGCTTTTCTTATAATTTATTTGTTTTTACAACCGAATTTATTTTCACCAAAAATGCTTATGATAATTCCTGGATTATTAATTCTTCTTATATTTTCTATTGGCATGGCAAATATTTCAGCTGTTGTTAATTTAAAAATACGTGATTTTCAACCACTTCAATCAATAATCTTGCAAGGATTATTTTATGCTACACCTATTATTTTTCCAGCTGAAATATTAAAACAAAAAGGTTTCGAAATTATTTATAAAATAAATCCATTTTACTATATATTAGAAGTTGTTAAAAAACCAATGCTAGGAGAACAATTGCCAAGCATACAAGTATATATTATTGCTATTCTTTTATCAGTAATATTGTTCTTTACTGGAATATTTTTAATAATGAGAATAAGAAAAAAACTAGCTTTTTATTTATAGGAATGGAGAATATATGAGTATTATAAAATTAGAAGATATTAATCTTATATTTAAAATATATAAGGAAAAAAAAATAAGAGATTTAATTATTCCTGGAAGCAATAAATTTAATGATTATAAAAATGGAACTGTGCATGCTCTTAAAGATTTTAATTTTGAGATTAAAGATGGAGAAAGAGTTTCAATAATAGGACATAATGGAGCTGGTAAAAGTACATTTTTGAAATTAGTATCTGGAATATATCCACCTACATCTGGCAATTTAACCGTTAATGGAAGAATATCCAGTATGTTTGAATTGGCAACAGGATTTGAAATGGAACAAAGTGGTTGGGATAATATATATTTACGAGGATTAATGCTTGGAGAAACTCCAAAAGAGATAAAATCTAAAATGAAAGAAATAGCAGAATTTTCTGAACTTGGAGATTTTTTAAATATGCCAGTTAAATATTATTCTTCTGGTATGTTTGTTAGACTTGCCTTCTCTATTTCAACTGCTATTAAACCAGATATTTTACTTTTAGATGAAGTGTTATCAGCAGGAGATGCTGCCTTTGTTGATAAGGCACAAAAAAGAATGAAAGAAATGATGTCAAAAGCAAAAATTATTATCTTAGTTACTCATGATATGACATCAGCACAAAAAATATGTAACAGATGTATTTGGCTTGAAAGAGGAGAAATACGAATGGATGGAGATCCAAAAAAAGTTGTTGAGGCATATACAAATTCTGCAAAGAAATAGAGGTAAATAAATGAAGGTTAAAAACATACTAAATGCGGTTTGTCCAAAATGGTATCCAAATAATAAATATAATAAAATGATTCCAAAAATCTCTATTATATTACCAACATTTAAAAGAGCCAAAAGTGGAAATTTTGAAAAAGCTATTGAATCAATATTAAAACAAACCTATACAAATTGGGAACTTATTATTGTTGATGATGCTTCAACTGACGGAACAGAAGATCTAATAAAATTTTATATGCAAATAGATGAAAGAATTAATTATATTAGACATACTTATAACATGGGATTACCATCTATTAGCGAATATGAAGGCTATACAAAAGCAAGAGGAGAATATATTGCTTTTATATTTGACGATAATATTTGGGATGAAAACCATCTAATGCTTTCTATGAAAGCAATGATTAAACATAATGTTAAATTCACTTATGGAATTACTAGAATTTATGATAAAGGAAATAGTTATGTTGATATTGATTTAGGACTAAATTTATTACCATATACTAATTGTATTGGTAATGGATCTGTTGTAATACATAAAGATATAATAGAAACAATTGGTCTTTATGATCCACACTTATCACTTACTAGAGTATGTGATTGGGACTATTGGCAAAGAGTCTTTTTAAAATTTGAAATATACAAAATTCCTAAAATCGTGACCTATGAATATGGAGTAAGACTTAATGATTCACTTGGCAATACTGTCAAAATGAATACATGGACAATTCTTGAACATATGTCAACTGATAGAAACGATAAACTATTACCTAAAAATTATGAAGAATATGATATTATTGGTTACGAAAAACAAAATACACAATCATATTTAAATTTTGTTTCACTCTTCTATTCCAACTATAGAAATAAAAAATGGTATGTTCCAAATCAACCATTTATCAAAAGTTCACCTGTAAGTAAAAAAAGAATTTTATTATTAGTACATGCACTTGATGCAAGTTATTTTCTTGCATTTCATTCATTAAAAGAAAAATATATTATTAGATTATCTACTTTTCCTAATTTTTCTGAAAATGATATTTTATCTGCAGATGTAATAATAGCTGTTCGTAATTCACATAATGCAATAATTATAAATGAGAGGATTAAAAACTATAATATTCCTTTTTATTTTTATACAGATGATAACTTTATTGAAGTTTTGAAAAATATAGATGAAGACTCATTAGACTATTCAATAATTAGCACTTGTAACGATGCATTAAAAGATGACAGATTTAAAAATATCAAAAAAGTAATTACTTCTACTGATAAACTAAAAGATTATCTAATTACTAAAAAAATTCATAACAAAATAGAAGTACTTCCACCTTCATTTAATATAAATCTATCTTCAAACTATTCACAATCTGAAAATAGTATTAACATTGCATTTATAGGTGGAGAATTTAGAGAAAATACATTTATTGAATATATTTATCCTGCAATAATTAAACTTTCAAAGATAAAACCAGTTAAACTTATTTGTACACAAATTTTGCATGCTAAAATTAATAAAACATTTAAATCCACTGACAAGATTCAATTTCAAATTTTTGATAGAGATCCATGCTATTATCAAATTATAAATAAAATTAAAGTACATAATGTCCATATACTTATTCATAGTGGAAAAGATATAGAAAACAATAAATATAAAACTAATAATGCATTAATTAATGCTGTTATGTTAGGCGCAGTATTAATAACTTCTAATATTAAACCATATAAAGATTGTAAACAAATAATATGTGCCGAAAACACTGTAGAAGATTGGTATCAAAAATTAAAAAGTATAGCATTAAAACCTAAAATTCGTAAAAATAAATATGATATTCAAAAAAATTATGCTATTGAAAATTATTCTGTTGAAAACGTTTCTGAAACATTTGAAAAAATACTAAAAGATGTTGAATGCACGCAAATTGCTGATATTATAAACAGATATGAGATAGCTTTGTATTCAGCAACTAAATATGAAGTAAGAACAGAAAGAGAAATTATTCATAATTATATGTTTATTGATAGTTTTCTTAATTTTAATGAGATTAAGTATAAACCAATATCCTATATACTAAAACCAGATTGTTTAGAGTTTTCAAGACTAGGAATTATTTTTTCTTCTGAATATCCTAACTCTAAAGGCAAAGTAATAGCAGAAATTAAAGATACAAGAAACAATTTAATATGTGAAAGCTCTATAGATATAAAAGATATTGCAATAAGACAAATTAATTACTTTTACTTTGATAATATTATTACTTCACCTAAAAAAATCAAACTAGTTTTAACTGCAAAATACGAAGGTAATCACAAAAATACTATTGGTGTGTATGAAAACAAAAATAAAAAATCTTTAGTATATAAAGTCTTAAAAAAATTATTTAATATAAGGCTTCGTATTAGAAATTTACTCTATTATGAAAATATATAAATTTAAAGAAGGATGTATCCATGAAAAAGAATTTTAAAAAAAGTATTTTAGTTTTTTTATGTGTTGTTATTTTGTCTACTTTAATTGAAATTATAATTTTTAATTTTTCTTATTTAAATGATAAATTTATAAAAAAAGTTAAAACTACTTATTGTCAAGAAGATAATATCTCGTATGTTAATTGGCAAGAAAGTACTGATACTCAAAAAGTATCTTTAGTTGACTCAATGATAATTTTAAATAATTTAAATACAAAAATCAGTAAAGTAAAAATTGACGTTAATTTAAATGAAAATGTAAAAGTTCCTTATACAGATATTTTTTATACTACACAAGAAATTGGTCAATTTAACGGAGATTTAGTAATACATGATAAAAACAAATATGACAAAAGCATAGAAATTAATATTAATAAAGATGTAAAAGATCTAAGAATTGACTTAGGAGATCAAGCAGGATTAATTTTAAACGATATAAAAATAATTATTAATCCTTTAGATTTTCATATTTCAATTTCAAGAATAGTTACTATGATAATAATTTATTATTTATCAATATTTTTATTTAGTCTTCAACGAAATCCAAATTATCAATTAGATAATAAGGAGGAAAAATAATTTGCTACATGAATTAACCGATAAATATGAAAGAATAAAATTAAATCCATTAAAAGAAGAAGAGATTGAATCATTAAGAATTTTAAGAAACAAACATAAAGACTGTTTTATATACACACAAGAAATATCACCTCAAGAACAAGAAATTTGGTTTGAGAAATATAAAACATTAAAAGATGATTATATATTTTCTGTTTATTATAAAGACACTTGGGTTGGTGCTGTTAGTTTATATAACATTGAAAAAGGATCTACTGAATTTGGTAGAATCATTGTTGATAGCTCTTTAGTAAATCAAAAAGGTCTTGGATTAGAAGCAACAATATGCGTTTGTAATATTGGATTTCAAAAACTAAATTTAGAAAGAATTTATCTTGAAGTATATTCTGACAATAAAAAAGCAATAAAAATGTATAAGAAAGCTGGATTTATTGAAGTCTCATCAAGAATTTTAAATAATGATAAAAAATTAATTATTATGGAAATAAAAAAACAATAGAGAGAGGTAAAAAATAATGTCTATTCAAGTATTAAAACCAAAATTTCATGTTGAGGAATGCCTTGACGAAATAAGAGAATGCCTTGAAAAAGGTTGGACAGGTATGGGATTCAAAACAGTTGAATTAGAAAACAAATGGAAAGAATATACTTGTCATAAAAATGCTCATTTTTTAAATTCAGCAACAGTAGGATTGCAATTAGCAGTTAAAATACTAAAAAAAGAAAACAATTGGAATGATGGAGATGAAATTATTACAACACCTATCACTTTCGTTTCCACTAACCATGCTATTCTTTATGAAAATATGGTTGCAAGATTTGCTGATGTTGATAAATATTTATGTTTAGATCCTATTGATGTGGAGAAAAAAATCAATAGTAAAACAAAAGCAGTTATTTTTGTTGGATATGGTGGAAGAATAGGAAAATTAGAAAAAATTATTGAGATTTGTAAAAAACATAATCTTAAACTTATTCTTGATGCAGCTCATATGGCTGGGACAAGAATAAACTCAGTTACTCCTGGAACATGGGATGGAGTTGATGTAACTGTATATTCTTATCAAGCTGTTAAAAACCTTCCAACAGCTGATAGTGGTATGATTTGCTTTAAAAATGATGAGTATGACCAAATTTGCAGAAAGCTAACATGGCTTGGAATCAACAAAGATACATATGCAAGAACAAGTAATCAAGGATCATACAAATGGAAATACGATGTTGATTACCTTGGATACAAAGATCATGGTAATTCTATAATGGCTGCACTTGGCCTAGTTCAATTAAAATATCTTGATGAAGATAATGCTTATAGACGCAAATTAGCTAGCTGGTATGATGAGGCTTTTAAATCTAATAAAAATATTAATATAATTGATGTGCAATATAAAGATGAATGTTCTTATCATTTATATGAAATTGAAGTTGATGATAGAGATGGACTTATGAATGAACTTGCTAAAAACGATATTTTTGCAGGTGTACATTATCGTGACAATACTGAATATAAATTATATAAATATGATAATGGAAAATGTCCAAATGCTCATAAAATATCTCAAAGAATAATTACAATGCCACTGCATTTAAATTTAGTAAAAGAAGATATAGATAAAATCACAAAGATAGTAAATGATTTTACATCTAAAAAATAAATATAACAAAAGAGAGCACTAAAACGCTCTCTTTTTTTAATCAACACATATTTATTATTACATACGACCACATTGTGAACACGATATAGGAACATCGTTATCACAATGAGCCTATTTTATCAAATCATATTTACTTCATACATTTAATCTATAATAAATGTTATATTTTAAATAGTATAGTACCATTGTGTTGGCAAAAAATTAAATTTAACACACAAACTTTTATCTGGCAACACAGTTATTTCATTAAGTAATTTTCTATAAAAGTTATCAGTTAATACCTTGCCATTTACTATATCCGAAACTTTTTCCTCCACATCTTTCTTTATATCATATTTTGAATAAGAATAATTTTGTTTTTTCATTATAAAATTAATCTTTTCACTTAATTCTATAATTTCTGTATCATACTTTTCATTCATCATTTTCATTTCATCTTTACTAATATTCTTTGTAAAGAACTCATCAAGAACACTTTTTTTCTTTTCAACAATCAAATTTAATTGTTTTTCTAATTTCTTAATATCTAATTTCTCACTATAATTATTTTCATAAATTACTTCTGTAACAATACCTACAATATTTTGTATAATTGCTTCTTTATCTATAGAAAGTGAATCAACACTTTTCTTCACAATTTCTATAGCAACATCATCACGCAATTGTCTGCCAATATCACAACCAATTTCTATACCTGACTTATTAATTTTCTTTTTTCCATATGTAGTAGCAGTGCTGCATCTCCAACATTTATATTTACTACCATCACTACGTTTTTTATAACGTGCAACAAAACTCGAACCACAATTTCCACACTTAATTTTACCTGATAATGGATAACGATTTCCATGACCTTTTTTATCATTAGTATTAATATTTCTACGAGCAATTTCTTTTTGCACCATATCCCACAACTCACGTTTAATAATAGGTTCATGATGATTATAAATAAAAATCTTTTCTTCAGCATTATAATTATACTTTTTCTCATGAGTTAAATAATCAGGAGTATACGTTTTTTTCTGACAAAGGTCACCACAGTATTTTTCATTCTTAAGAATTTTTAATATTACACCATTAGACCATTTCGTATTACCTGTAAAAGTTTTGTATCCTTCTTCTGTAAGTTCTCTAGCAATAATAGCAGTACCTTTATATTCATTAATATATTTATGAAATATTAATCTAACAATTTTCGCACCATTTGTATTAATACTCATTTTTCCATTCTTAACATCATAACCAAGCATACTTCTGCCAAAAACAATTCCTTGCTCCATCCGTCTTGTTTGTCCCCATTTCACTCTAGAACTGGTTTTTCTACTTTCTTCTTGTGCAATACTCCCCATTATTGAAAGTCTAAGTTCAGAATCTGGTTCAAAAGTATTTATTCCATCATTCATAAATATCACTTCTACACCTAACCTACGCAAATCTCTAGTAAATGAAATAGTATCAAGAATATTTCTAGAAAACCTACTTACCTCTTTAGTAACAATTTTATCAAAACGTCCAAGATACGCATCATTTATCATTTTATTAAATGAATCACGCTTTTTTGTGGATGTTCCAGAAATACCTTCATCAGCATAAATGTTATATAAATTCCAATC
>CBDDDI010000002.1:0-31829 GCA_965226565.1 Oscillospiraceae bacterium | reverse complement strand
TGTCGTAATTAGAATCTCCTTTTTTCCAGAGATCTTTATTACCTTGATCATAGTTTTTCAGCATTTGATGAAAATAAGCTTCATATCTTGAAGTTGGAATTTTACGTCCATTAATAGTCATAATTGTATCATCTTCAAAATCGTAAACCTTAGCTTCACTTATAACATTAGTCATCCAAGATGAAATATAATCAATATTTAATAATACAACAGTTATTCCACTTATTAACACTACAGAGATAGTGATAATTAATGTAATAATAAATTTATATTTTTTCTTTATTTGTTTTTCTTTTTCTGTCTCTACATTTTCTGTTTCAACAGTTTCAATCTCAGTTTCTGTTTCAGAATCTTGGTTATCATTTTCATCATTCGAATTTTCTACTTCTGTGTCTTGATTTTCTTTATTTTCGTTTTCGAAGTTTTCTTCTTCATCAAACATATCTTTAGTCATTAAGTACACT
This sequence comes from Oscillospiraceae bacterium, assembly GCA_965226565.1. GTDB lineage: Bacteria > Bacillota > Clostridia > Oscillospirales > Ruminococcaceae > SZUA-444. The sequence goes on along the minus strand of CBDDDI010000002.1, from coordinate 31,365 downwards.
CCTTCTAATTTGTATAAACACATTATAATTGCAATATGTGTAAATTAAGTGATAAAACACTTAACCCGTTAATATTAACACATCACACTGTTATTTGCAAGCAAATTTTACAAAATTTATACATATAAATCCTCATATTTTTACTTTCAAATCTAGATAATAATAGTTCCGTTATTATCTATTTGTAGTTCTTTTACTTTCCAATTTTTAAGTCCATGGTTATCAAGAGCAAATCTCATTTTACCTGAAAAATAAGTATTATCTTTATCAACAATAGACATAATAGTTGGACCAGCACCACTAATATAAACAGCGTAAGCATCTAAAGTGTATGCAAGACTAAAAATCTCATCAGCATCAGGTATAAGTTTTAATCTGTATGGTTGATGAAGTTTATCATCAACAGCTGTACGAAGATTTTCGTATTTACCTGTAAGAAGTGAAGCTGAAAAAAGAGCAGCTCTAGACAAATTAAAAACAGCATCTTTATGAGAAATTTCTTTAGGAATACAGTTTCTAGCTTTTTCTGTTCTAAGCTCAAAATCTGGAATTATAGCAATAAATTTTAATGTAGTAAAAACTTCTTGTTTAACCCAATGAACTTTTTTACCATCAAAAACAGCAGTAACTATTCCACCTAAAAGTGCAGGAGCAGTGTTATCAGGATGTCCTTCAATTTGAGCAGCCATATCAACAAGATCATCAAGTGACAAAGGATTTCCAAGTAAAGTATTAGCGCCAACAAGTCCAGCAACAATACATGCAGAACTACTTCCAAGACCTCTAGTCATAGGAATATTATTAGTTTGCTTAATTTTAATACCTTTTAAAGTCTTGCCACATAATTATAAACTTGATCTATAGTTTTATAAATAAGATTGTTTGAATCAGTAGGAATAATAATATCATCAACAGATTTAATTTCTATTTTATCATATTCTTGCATTTCAACATGATTAAAATAATTTAAAGCAAGTCCAAGTGAATCATAGCCTGCACCAAGATTAGCACTCGTAGCAGGAATTTTAATTTGTATCATAAATCCTCACTAAATATCTAAAATTCTGATTTTGCCAATAACATTAGCTCCAGACATTTCGATTTTTTCAATACAATCATCAATTTCTTTTTCAACAATTTCAGGAGTAACAAATGCTAATTCGTTATCAGAAGCAGTTTTTTTTGTTAAGTATTGTAATGTCACCAAAAAGTTTTTGAGCAATAGCTTTAGTTTGTTCAATGTTATCTGTTGTAATTCTGATATACATAGCAGTTTTAGCAAGTTTATAGCTTTCAATAAAATTATAATCATTGCTAGTCTCCCAAGTTTGAGAAACACTTGTTTGTCAGCTTTTGCAGCATCAATAACATCACCAACAACAGCGCTAGCAGTAGGAAGTTTTCCAGCACCTTTACCATAGAACATTACATCATCAACAGCATTACCGAACTAAATAGCATTAAATACATCATCAACACTAGCAATAGGAGATGTTTTAGGAACAAAAGCAGCTCTTACAATAGGAAGTATTTTGCCATTTTCAAGTTTTTTAACACTACCAATAAGTTTAATAGAACAATTATAATTTTCAGCATATTCAACATCTTCAAGAGAAATTCTAGAAATACCTGATGTATGAACTCTTTCAGGATAAACATGTTTTCCATAAGCTAAAGAAGATAGTATAGAAATTTTTCTACTTGCATCATGACCTTCAACATCAGCAGTAGGATCTTTTTCAGCATATCCAAGCTCTTGAGCAAGAGCTAATGCATCATAGAAATTCATTTGATCTTTAATCATTTTTGAAAGAATAAAATTAGTAGTTCCGTTCAAAATACCAACAATTTCTTCAATCTCATTAGCACCTAAACATTGGTGTAAAGGTCTTATAATTGGAATACCACCACCAACACTAGCTTCAAATAAATAATTACAATTATTAGCTTTTGCAATAGCAAGTAATTCTACACCTTTTTGAGCAACAAGCTCTTTATTAGAAGTAACAACACTTTTTCCACGTTGTAAAAGTGATTTTGAAAATTCATAAGCTGGATTAATTCCACCCATACATTCTGCAACAATGCTAACTTCATCATCATTTAAAATATCTTCAAAATTCTTTGTCAATTTGTCTTTAAAAGGACTTTCAGGAAAATCTCTTAAATCAAGAATATGTTTAACATCAAGTTCAGTACCAGCGCTTTTAGTAATTTTATTTTTATTATTGTGTAATACTTCAACAGTTCCAGAACCAACAACTCCAAAACCTAAAACAGCAACTTTTTTCATAAATATACTCCTATCATTTTAATTATTTTAAGTTAAAATTAATCCAACTTAATATTTATTTTTAATCATTTATTCACCAGATATAATTTTGATATCTACAACACCATCAAGTTCATTAAGCTTGGTTTTAAGAAATTTTGTTCCTAAAGAATCTTCGTCAAACTTTATTGATATAGTAACAGTAGCAACACTATCAACAGGAATGTTTTGATTAACAGTAAGAATATTTGCATCAAGCTCATATAGTTTTGTCAAAATACTTGAAAGAATTCCTGGTTTATCTCTTAAAACAGCATAAAGAGTTATAATTTTTTGAGAAAGTTTATCCTCATAAAAAAACATAGAGTCTTTATACTTATAATAAGCACTTCGTGAAATTCCAACTTTTTTGCAAGCATCAACAGAGCTACGAACTTCGCCACTAGTTAATAAACTTTTAGCATAAAGAACTTTAAGATAAATTTCTGGAAGAACTTTAGAATCTACAACAATAAGTCTTTGAATGTCTTGCATTAAGTCCACCTCTTATATACAAATGTATTTACAATAAAAACATTTTAACACATACCATATAATGTGTCAAGAAAACAATTTTAAACGACATTATAATAAGAATAAGCCTCATGAAATTTCAAAACATGAAGCTTATTATGTATATGATTATTATTTTTTTAATATTTCATCTCTATTTCATTTATAAGTGCAACAGTAAGATTTTCTATTGCATTAAAATTCATAGCTTTAATATAGTATTTTTCAAGTTCAACATGAACTTGATTAGCTTTATCTAAAACATCTTGTGTTTCATCTTGAAGTTTTTTGCAAGCATTTTTGTTAAAATGGAGTCGTTTTTTCTTTTGATTAATAAGACTCTTAGTGTAAAAACGTTCAAAATTAATTGGTTTTGCTTTATTTATACAGTTTTTATTAATTGGACTTGATGAAATAAAAGCAGTCTTAAGTTTTGGAATAATTAAATGTTCAAAAGTACAATTATTAACAAGTGCATTTTCGCTAACAATTATATCATAACCTTTATTTGTTATAATATTTGAAAGTTCTCTTAAGAAATAGTCTGTACCAGAAAAATATAAATCATTAACTGTATAAACATTATCGTAGTCATCAAAATTATCTAGTTTTGTTAAATATCCTCTAGGTGTAAGAGCTGATAATTGGTTATATTCTATTTTTTCCTATTTTGTCTTTAGATTTTTTCATAAGTTTTGTAGATAATCTATTTATATATCCATTAAGTTTTTCAATATTTAAACTATCATATCCTATATTATATGTATCTCCATATAAAGATGTTAAAGCACAAATGAATTTGTGGCTTCTTTTGTGTAATAATTTGTTTTCATCTGTTTTAGCAATAATATTATCTGCATTTTGTTTTAAAGTTGTGCTGTTCCAAAATTCACCTAGGTTAATTATTTTTTGGCAAACTCCAGGATAATCTGGATCAAATACATGAGGAGCAGTTCCGTCTACTATTATAACTCCTGCCTTTGTCTAGCACAACAGCGTCAACAGAATTTGGATCACTTGCACAGTTATATACTTCTACATCATCTTTATTAGAAAAATAAGTTGCAATTCTTTTCATTAATGTAGATTTACCTGTGCCAGGACCTCCTTTTAAAATATATGTAAAATATTTTTTATCAGCTATTTTTTTACCAAAGTGAGTGGTAAATCCATCTCTTGAAACACATCCAAGAAAATATTCTTTTTTTTCAAATGGCATATCAATCTCCTCCAATTTAGCAAATGTGTTTTGTAGTATTTATGAAAAAATAGAAATAACGTAAACTTATCCCAAAATTTAGTTTTTGAAATAAGTTTTAATACATTTCAGTTTATAATATGTCACCTTAGATTTTTTGCTACAAAGGATTAAATTTTATATAGAAAAATTTACTACTAAATCACCAAATACAAGCTGTTTTACACTCTTATTTATGATTAAAATGACAAACCTATTATTTTGGATATAAAATACAATTAAAATTATTGGTCAAAACATACATATATATAATATTTAAAATATGGATATATATTGATATTTACTATAAAGAGTCTTGAAAATTAAAGTGAAATGATTTTTGCATGATTTTGTTTTATTATGTAAAATTAATATTGTTAAGAATTTTGGAGGTATAAAAATGACTAAAGCTTATAAAGTTGCTACTATAAATGATTTGAGTGGTTATGGTAGATGTTCTCTTACAACTGCAATTCCTATATTATCTGTTATTGGAGTTCAATGTTGTCCATTACCTACTGCTGTTTTATCAAGGCATACAGGTTTTAAAGATTACTATTTTAAGGATTTAACTGAGATTATTCCTGAGTATTCAAAAAATTGGATTGATAATAAAATAAGATTTGATGCTGTGTTTAGCGGATTTTTAGGATCATTTGATCAAATTAAACTTACTGAAGAATTTATTTTATCACAAAAAGATAGTGCTATATGTGTTGTTGATACTGTTATGGGAGACCATGGAAAAGCTTATCAAACATATACAAAAGAGATGTGTAGTGAAATGAAAAGGTTAGTTTCTATTGCAGATGTGATTACACCTAATGTAACAGAAGCTTGTATTTTAACTGATACTGAGTATATAGGAAATTGTATTAGTGAAAGTTTTGCTAAAGAACTTTGTGAAAAACTGTATAAGATGGGATGCAAAACGGTAATAATTACAGGTATAGAATTTGAAGATAAACTTTGTAATTTTATATATAGTGAAAATGTATGTAAAGCTGTTTATTCTAAAAGATGTAAAACAATTTTTTCCGGAACAGGAGATATGTTTGCATCAGTTGTAACAGGAATGTTAGTAAAAGGTGAAGATATAGTAAAAGCTGTAAAAATGTCAGCAGATTTTATTTATGGTTGTTTAGAATTTACTGTTAAACAAAAAACACCAATAGAAGACGGAGTGTTTTTTGAACCATTGTTATATAAATTAGGAGGAATTATATATGGGTAAATACATTAATAATGTAAAGGTGTTAGTGTATACAGCTGTGTTTACTGCGCTTGTGGCAGTATGTACTGCTGTAATTCAAATTCCAAGACCAAATGGATATATACATTTAGGAGATAGCATGATATATTTGGCTTCATGTATATTACCTTTTCCATTTGGCGCAATTTCAGGTTCATTTGGAGCATTAATTGCAGATTCAATTTTAGCACCAATTTGGATGATTCCTTCTTTTATAATTAAGTTTTTGAATTCTATGACTTTTTATATGTTAAAAACTAGAGGTAATAAAATAATCACTATAAGGTCTAGTATAGCTGTTTTATTATCATCAATAATCACAGTTGTTGGATATTATCTAGCTTCAGTTATTCTTTTTGGAGGTTTTAAAACACAGCTAGCATTTATTCCTGGAAACATTATTCAAGCAGTAGGAAGTGCTATAGTATTTATAATAGTAGGTATAGCTTTTGATAAGAGTTCACTGCATAAACGCATACATATTTAGGATAATTATTTTACAAAATCATATAAATTCATAGAATGTTTACATTTTTTTGAAAGAAAATTTAAAAAACAAATGTTTGATTTTGTGTGTAATAAACTCAAAAAACGAGTTTATTACATTTTTTTTGTGCATTTTTGACATAGGATTTATAAATTATCTATTCAAAATATGCAAAAACCACATTTTGTTTATGTTATTGCAATTTTTGATTATTAGTTGTATAATGACTTATGTGGTGAAAAGTGGTTAACAGTGGTGATAAATCCCTAAAAGGTGGTGAACTTATTGTCAAGTGGAATGTTAATGGGCACGTTCTTTCATAATATGGACGTCAAAGGCAGAATGAATTTTCCAACTAAATTACGTGAAACACTTGGTGATAGGTTTTATATTACTAAAGGTCTTGATGGATGTTTATTTGTATATTCTCCAGAAGGATTTGAGGAATTATCACAAAAGATAAAACAAGTTCCACTTTCTAAAGGTAGAGAACTACAAAGATTTTTTATGGCTGGCGCATGTGAAGTTGAAGCGGACAAGCAAGGTAGAATACTTGTTCAACAACAATTAAGAGAATATGCTGGGCTTGAAAAAGATATAGTAGTAATCGGAGCTTCCACAAGAGCAGAAATATGGGATAAAGAAAAATGGGATAGATTCAATGAAGATTTCACTTCAAATAAGCTAGAAGAAGCTATGGAGGGAATTGATTTTTAAACGGAGGGATTTATGATACAATTTCATCATGTGTCAGTACTATTAAATGAATGTATGGAAGGTCTTGACATAAAGCCCGACGGTATATATGTGGATGCGACTGCTGGTGGTGCAGGTCATTCAAAAGAAATTGCAAAACATTTGAAAGATGGTAGACTAATTGCAATTGATCGTGATCCTACAGCAGTAGAAGTTGCAACTGAAAGATTAAAAGAATACAATGCTACAGTTGTTAGAAACAATTATTCTGAAATTGATGAGGTTTTAGAAAAATTAAATATTGATAAAGTTGATGGTATTTTACTTGATCTTGGAGTTTCATCACATCAGCTTGATACAGGAGAAAGAGGTTTTTCTTATCATACAGATGCTCCTTTAGATATGAGGATGAGTGGAGAAGGAATTTCAGCGTATGATATAATCAACACATATTCTTATGAGCAGATTTCTAAAATTATTTTTGAATATGGTGAAGAAAAGTTTGCAAGAAGCATTGCTTCAAAAATTATAAAACAAAGAGAAACGAAACCAATAGAAACTACTTTGCAACTTGCAGAAATTATTAAAAATAGTGTTCCACAAAAGGTTAGAAGAGAAAAAAATCCTTGTAAAAAAACTTTTCAAGCAATAAGGATAGCAGTCAATAGTGAATTTGAACATTTGTCTGATGGACTTGATAAAGCTTTTGAAAGTTTAAAACCTGGCGGAAGACTAGTAGTAATAACATTTCATTCTTTAGAAGACAGAATTGTTAAACAAAGATTCAAAGGATGGTGTAAAGGATGTACATGTCCACCAGATTTTCCACAATGTATTTGTGGAAACAAGCCAAAAGGAAAACTGGTTAACAAAAAACCAATTGAGGCATCTAAAGAGGAGTTGGAGTTTAATAATAGGAGCAGAAGTGCAAAGCTTAGAATAATTGAAAAGATATAGGAGTGATAAATAATGGCAAGAGTGAACAATCTAGCGTATGATTATTCGATCTACGAAAATCTTCCTCAAAGGCAAAGTGATAGAAAAATCCGTGTCAAAAAGAGTAGAGCAGATTCCTCGGTTTCGTTAGTAAAAAGTTTTTTATTTGCGGCGACTGTACTTTGTTTGCTTTGTGCAATTATTTATGGCAAACTAGAAATCAGTAAGCTTTATGTAGATAATACGAAGATTGCTAATCAAGTTACTGAACTTGAAGCGGAAAATGCAGTTATGGAAACGGATATAGGAAGAATTACATCAATATCGTCAATAGAAGATTATGTTGAAAATAATCTTGGACTAAAAAAACTTGATAAATCACAGATCGAATACATACAGCTTCAAAAAGACAATGAAATAGAAGTAGTAAAAAATCAAAACAATAATGTTTTTGCTATTATTGGAAATTGGTTAAAGGACGCAGTGGAATATATTGGGTTTTAACGAATAAAATATATATATAGGAAGTTAAGCCAATTCCTTAAAAGTGGGATAATTGACTTAGCTTTCTTTTCGTACAAGGTATAATTATAGGGAGGAAATGTTAATGAATAAGCCTACGTCGTTAATGAAAAGAAGAATGTTCAATTTTTTAGGCTTTTTTATTTTGTTGATGGTTGTTATAATAATAATAAACATAGCGACTGTGTCTATTGTTGATAATCAAAAATACCAAAAGCTTGCAGATAAACAGCAGTTTCAAAGCATAGAGATTAATGCTAATAGAGGTACAATTTATGATAGCCAAGGACAGATTTTAGCACAAAGTGCAACTGTGTATAATATATTTATTGATCCAGTTATGCTTGAAAGAGATATAAAAGGAAAAGATAAAAAAGTTGATAATAATAAAAAAGATTTTATAATAGATAATTTATCTAAAATTCTTGATGTTGAAAAAGAATATGTTAAAAAAAGAGCTGATAAATCTAGTAGATATGAAATTGTTTCACGAAAAGTTGATAAATTAACATCAGATAAAGTTATGGATTTTGCACGTAAAAATAAATTGTCGTGTATTGGATCTAATCCAGATACCAAAAGATTTTATCCTCAAAATGAATTGGCAGCGAGTGTTATAGGATTTACAGGATTTGAAGGACATGGTCAATATGGAATAGAATATCAATATGATGAATATTTATCAGGTGTAAATGGTAAGATAATTTCTGCAAAAGATGCAATGGGACAACAAATGCCATATAGATATGAGCAAAGTTTCGAAGCTAAAAATGGCAATAATTTAGTACTTAATATTGATAGTTCTATACAGCTTTTAGTTGAAAAAGAGTTAAAGAAAACTGTTTCATCATATAATGCAGAAAATAGAGCGTGTGCAATTGTTATGAATCCAAAAACAGGACAAATTTTAGCAATGGCAACAGAAAGTGGATTTGATATAAATAATCCAGCGTATATTGCTGATAAGGAAGAAAGAGAATATTTAGAAACTTTAAGTGGAGAAGAACTTAAAAAAGAAAAAGCTAAGATAAGAGAAAAACAATGGAAAAATAAAGCTATAACTGAGCTTTATGTTCCAGGATCTGTTTTTAAAGTTGTAACAGGTGCATCTGCACTTGAAGAGAAACTGATTAACAAAGATACAACTTTTACATGTACAGGACATACAGAAGTAGCAGGTCAAGGATTTAACTGTTGGAAACATGCAGGACATGGAACACAAAATTTTGTCCAAGCAATGACAAACTCATGTAACCCAGCTTTTATTAATATAGGTCAAAGGCTTGGAGTAAAAAAATTTAGTGAATATTTTAATGCTTTTGGTTTAACAGGAGCAACAGGAATTGATTTGCCAGGTGAGGCAACTAGTATTTATCATCCAGTAGAAGCTATGACAAAAATTGACTTAGCATCAAGTTCATTTGGTCAATCACATAAAATAACTCCTATAGAAATGATTACAGCATATGCTGCAGCTGTTAATGGAGGAAATCTTGTAACTCCATATGTTGTAGATAAAATTGTAGATAAGAATGGTAATGTTGTAAAACAGTTTGAACCTAAAATAAGAAGACAGGTAGTATCTGAAGAAACATCAAAAACAATGAGAGAAATACTTGAATCAGTTGTTAATAATAAAGGTGGTACAAATGCTTATGTAAAAGGTTTTCGTATAGGAGGAAAATCTGGAACATCTCAAAAAATTGACGAATACGGAGAAGCTGGTAAAGCTATTTATGTTGGTTCATATGTAGGATTTGCACCTGCTAATGATCCTGAAGTAATAATGCTTTGTATGGTTGATGAACCAACAGGCGGAGCTTATTATGGAGGAACAGTTGCTGCGCCAGTTGTAGCAAATGTATTTGAAGAGATTTTACCGTATTTAGGGCATTTTAAACAATACACAGAAGATGAAGTTAAAAAACTTGGAGTAGCAGTTCCTAATGTTGTAAATAGAGATTTAGAAAAAGCAAAAACAACAATTGAAGCACTCCAATTAAAAGTTGATATAATAGGACAGGGCAAAAAAGTTGTAAAACAAATTCCATCAGCATCAAGTATGTTGCAAAAAGGTGGAAAAGTGTTATTATATACAGAGGATGTTAATTCTTCTCTCGTTACTGTTCCTAATGTTAAAGGAAAAACATTGCAAGAAGCTAATATAGCAATTACAAATGCTGGTTTAAATTTTATGCCAACAGGTGGAGCTGCAAATAATCCTAAATCAAAGGCTACAAATCAAAGTATGTTAGGAAAAAAGGTTCCAGTAGGTACAATTATACAAGTAGAGTTTGTTACAGATAGCGAAGAGGGGTAAAAGTATTTTCTTAGATTAACATTAGGGGGTTTGTTGTGAAACTTCAAAGGCTTTTAGATGGAATAGCAAGAGTTAATCGTGATATGGAAATATCATCTATTACTGCAAATTCAAAACAAGTTAAAGAAGGATGTTTGTTTGTCTGCATAAAAGGCAAGAATTTTGATGGACATAATGTTGCAAAAGAAATGCTTGAAAATGGTGCAAAAGTAATTGTATGCGAATATGATTTAGGATTGCAAAATCAAATTGTTGTGGACAATACAAGAAAAGCTTACTCTCAAATATGTGCAAATTGGTTTGATAGACCAGATAGAAAATTAAAAATAATTGGTGTGACAGGAACAAATGGAAAAACTACTGTTACGACTATTTTGAAGAATGTTTTGACAGGTTTAGGATATAAAGCAGGATTAATTGGAACTAGTCAATATGAAATAAACGATCAAATATTGCCAGCGATAAGAACTACTCCTGAACCTTTTGAATTATTTGAACTTTTACATAAAATGCTTGAGAAAAATTGTGAATATGTTGTGATGGAAGTTTCTTCTCAAGGATTAGAGCAATACAGGCTTGGAACTATGCAATTTCTTATAGCTATATTTACAAATCTTACTCAAGACCATCTTGATGTTCATGGCAATATGGAAAATTATTATCAAGCTAAAAAGATGATATTTAACATGTGTGATATTGCATTAATTAATTGTGATGATGAATATGGAAGAAGATATTTAGAAGAGGTTTATTGTCCAAAATATAGTTACAGCATAAATAATATGGCTAATTATTATACTGATGTTGTTAAGCTTAAAAGTACTGGTATTAGTTACTGGATGTCTGATAACATTAGATCATACCGTGTTGATTTTCCGATGATTGGTAGGTTTAATGTTTCAAATACATTGGCAGTTATGGCTTGCTGCAATGAACTTGGATTTGATATGTATAAGGTAATTGATATTATTTCTAGGTTTAAAGGAGTAAAAGGTAGAGCTGAAGTTATTCCTACAGGTCAAGATTTCACAGTGATATGTGACTATGCTCATACAGATGATGCACTTGAAAATATATTATCAAGTGTGAAAAGTTTTACAGAAGGTAGATTAATTTGTGTTTTTGGTTGTGGTGGTAACAGAGACAAAGTTAAAAGACCATTAATGGCAAATGCAGCTTCAAAATATTCTGATTTTCTTGTGGTTACTTCTGATAATCCAAGAGATGAAGATCCTGTTGAAATAATAAAAGATATTTTGGTTGATTTAAAAGATAGTAATATTCCACACGTTTCAATTCCTGATAGAAAAGAAGCCATAGCGTATTCAATAAATATGGCTGAAAAAGGTGATGTTATTGTTCTTGCAGGAAAAGGTCATGAAAATTACCAAGTTATTGAGAATGATGTTCATATTCATTTAGATGAACGAGAAGTAGTAGCAGAATGTTTAAAAAAACTTGATGAGAGTATATGAATAGGAGATAAAATGGAAGATTTAACTTTATATGAGATCATAACAGCTGTACAAGGAAGCTATGGTTATCCTTCTACAGAAATAGTTTCAGCAATATCAACAGATACAAGAACTATCACAAAAGGCAGTGTCTTTGTTGCTTTAAAAGGAGATAATTTTGATGGACATAATTATGCACAAAAAGCTATAGAGCTTGGTGCTGTTGCTGCAATAACAGAAAAACCTATTGAAGGAGTAAAATGCATTATTGTTGATGATACAAGAAATGCACTTATTCGTATTGCAACTTATTATAGAAAAAAGTTCTCTTTAAGTTTAGTTGGAATAACAGGAAGTGTTGGTAAAACAACAACAAAAGAAATGGTTGCACTTGTTTTATCAGGAAAATATACTACACTGAAAACAGAAGGTAATTTAAATAATGATATAGGAGTTCCGCATACATTATTTAGACTTTCTTCAGCGCATGAAGCTGCTGTTATTGAAATGGGAATGTCTGATTTAGGAGAAATATCATTATTGTCTCAAATTAGTCAACCTAATATTTGTGTGATAACAAATATAGGATATTCTCATATTGAAACATTAGGTTCAAGAGAAGGTATATTGAAAGCAAAGCTTGAGATTATTGATGGAGCATCTCCAGACGCACCTTTGATTTTAAATGGTGATGATGATTTGCTTTCCACTCTTAAAGATGATTTGAATAGAAATATTATTTATTATGGAATAGATAATACTAGCGCTGATGTAAGAGCTGTAAATATTGTTTCAGAAAATGGATCAACTGAATTTGATATTATATATTGGAGTAAAGAAATTCATGTTAAACTTGGTTGTGTAGGTCTTCATAATATTATGAATGCACTTGCTGCTTTTGCTGTAGGAATACTATGTGAAATAGATCCTGAAGTTATAGTTAAGAAACTTGGTAAATTTATTCCTGATGGATTAAGACAAAGTATTGTTAAAAAAGGTGAGCAAACAATAATTGTGGATTGTTATAATGCTAGTCCTGATTCTATGAAAGCATCACTTGCTGTTTTATCTGAGTTAAAACCTATTGGTGATGGAAGAAGAATTGCTGTACTTGGAGATATGTTAGAACTTGGTGATGTTTCTAAAGAGCTTCATTCAAGAGTTGGTAAATACGCTTCTGATTCAAAAGCAGATATTATTGTTTGTTATGGAAAAGATGCAGAATATATTAAAAAAGAAGCTGAAAGTAAAAAACCAGAAAGCTACTTTTTTGAGGATAGAAAAGACGTTCTAGATTTTCTTAAAAAGACTAAAAAACAAGGTGATATAATTTTGTTTAAAGCAAGTCGAGGAATGAAATTTGAGAAAATTATAGAAGAATTATATAAATAAATTTTTAGGGAGAGATTTTCAATGCCTTTTTGGATAAATATTGTTGTTGCTTTGGTGTCTTTTGCAATATGTGCGTTAAGTGGATTTGCAATTATACCTTATTTAAGAAAGGTCAAATGTGGCCAAACTATTCTTGATATAGGACCTAAGTGGCATAAAAATAAACAAGGAACACCTACTATGGGTGGTTTTATGTTCATATTGTCAACAGTAGTTGCTGTTATTTTAGGAGCTGTGTTATTACAAGCTTTTGGAGATAAAGAAATAGCTGGAACTAATGTTAATATGACAGAAAAACTTAAGCTTGTTTTTGGAATTGTTATGGCATTGTTATTTATGCTTGTTGGATTTGTAGATGATTACATAAAAGTTGTTAAAAAACGTAACCTCGGATTAAATGCAAAACAAAAAATTGTTTTTCAAATATTAATTTCTGTAGGATATCTTTTTGCAATAAGAGCACTTGGAGATAAAACTACTGACATTAATTTTCCTTTTATAGGTTCATTAGAACTTGGATATTTTTACATTCCTCTTATGGTTTTGTTTATAATATTTATTGTGAATTCAGTTAATTTAACTGATGGAATTGATGGACTTTGTAGTTCTGTATCAGTAGTTGCTTGTTTGGCATTTTTCTCTGTATTTATCTTGTTAAACAATACTGATTATGCTATATATGCTATAGCATTAGCTGGTGGATGTCTTGGATTTTTAGTATGGAATCTAAATCCTGCAAAAGTGTTTATGGGAGATACAGGTTCGATGTTTTTAGGAGGCTCAATGGTTGCACTTAGCTTTGCAACAGGTTATGAGCTTTTGATAGTAATTATAGGAATAATTTATGTTATAGAAAGTTTATCTGTAATTTTGCAAGTAATAAGTTTTAAAAGTACAGGAAAAAGAATATTTAAAATGAGTCCAATTCATCATCATTTTGAAATGTGTAAATGGAATGAATATAAAATTGTTATAGTATTTTCAATAGTTACATTTATTGCATCATTAATAGCAGTAGGTGGAATATATATGACAATAGTAAAATAGGTTAAGGAATATAAGGAGTATTAAGGAGGGTTATGTTTGACAAAAACAGCATCTAAAAGGGAAAGAAAAATTACATATACAACTAAGAAAACTAATACCAACATGCCTTCTAAAATAAAGAAAAAACCTAAAATCCGTAAAGAACAATTTGATAAACCATTTTTCTTAATAATAATTACACTTCTTGTTTTGGGAACTGTAATGATGTTTTCTGCTAGTTATTATTGGGGACTTGTAGAGCCAGCAGGAGATGGATTTATCTATGCGAAAAAACAAATTGTTATTGCTGGATGTGGTCTTTTGGCAATGATTTTTATTTCAAAAATTCCTTATAATTTTTATAAAAATAAAAAAGTTGTTGCTATTATATTTATTGGCTCGTTTTTGTTGCTTGGTTATACTTCGTTTTTTGGACGTGAGCATAATGGAGCAAGACGTTGGATAAAAATTGGAGTAGAGTTTCAATCGTCAGAAATTATGAAATTTGCTATTGTTATTTTATTTTCGTATTTGATTTCTGTTAATTATAAAAGGATGAAAACATTTAAATATGGTGTTTTGCCATTTTTTATTATTCTTGGAGCTGTAGCAGCATTAATGTTAAAACAACCTCATCTTTCTGGAACAGTGCTTATTTGTTCAATTGGTATAGTAATGATTTTTGTTGGTGGAGCAAAGTTTTCACATTTGCTTGGAACAGCTGTTTTAGGATTAGTAGGAGTTGCAGGAGTAATTTTTTATAAAATAGCAGTTGAAGGCGTTGGATATTTTGTAACAAGAATTAAATCTTGGATTGATCCATTTTCAGATGTAGGAGATGGAACATGGCAAACATGTCAATCATTAATTGCAATAGGATCTGGCGGATTATTTGGAATGGGTTTTGGAGAATCAAGACAAAAATATTTATATCTTCCTGAATCAAAAAATGACTTTGTATTTGCAATTGTATGTGAAGAACTTGGATTTATAGGAGCTTTGCTTGTTATAATATTATTTTTAATGTTTACTTTTAGAGGATTTTATATAGCATCAAAAGCTGTTGATAAATTTGGAATGATGCTTGTTGTTGGACTTACAGTCCAAATTACAATTCAAGCTCTTTTGAATATAGCTGTTGTATCAAATACAGTTCCTAATACAGGAATAAGTTTACCGTTCTTTAGTTATGGAGGTACAGCGTTAGCAATGCAACTCGCCCAGATGGGTGTAATACTAAATGTCTCGCGGTACTCGCTTATAGAAGATTAGGTTTGGAGGTTATGTAAAATGCTTAAAGTTTTACTTGCTGGTGGAGGAACAGCTGGACATGTGAATCCTGCATTAGCAATTGCAGAAATAATAAAAGAAGAATATAAAGATGCAAAATTTCTTTTTGCAGGAACACCTTTTGGTATTGAATCAACATTAATTCCAAAAGCAGGATATGATTTTGCACCTATAAAAGTAAGAGGATTTCAAAGAAAGATAAATGCTAAAAATATAGGCAGAAATATAAAAGCAGGATATTATCTTATGACATCAGCGTCAAGAGCAAGAAAAATAATAAAAGAATTTGCTCCAGATTTAGTAATCGGAACTGGTGGATATGTAAGTGGACCTATTGTTATGACTGCTGCAAAAATGGGAATTAAAACTGTTATTCATGAACAAAATGCATTTCCAGGAGTCACAACAAAGCTATTATCAAAAAAAGTTGACATGGTAATGCTTACTGTTGAAGCTGCTAAAAAATATATTGATTCAAGCGTTAAACAAGAAGTAACTGGATTGCCAATAAGAAAAGCTTTTAATAATATTACAAAAGAAGAAGCTAAAGCTGAGCTTGGATTTGATGATGAAATAACTATTCTTTCAACAGGTGGAAGTTTAGGAGCTGGAATGCTTAATATCACAGTAGCTGATTTAATTGCATCATATAAAGGCAAGAAAAAAATCAATCATATTCATAGTTATGGTAAAATGGGCAGAGATACTTTTGTTGATGATTTAAGGTTAAAAGGTGTTGATATAAATAATTCAAGATATATTATCAAGGAATATATTGATAATATGCCAGTCTGTATGGCTGCAGCTGATTTAATAATAAGTAGATGTGGAGCAAATGCTTTAGTTGAAATAGAAAATATAGGTAGAGGCTCAATTCTTATACCATCACCAATAGTTGCAGAAAATCATCAATATCATAATGGAATGGTTTTGCAAAATGCAGGTGCAGGAATTGTTATTGAGCAAAAAGACCTTACAAGTGAACTTTTAATAAAAACAGTAGAAGAACTTTGTGAAGACAAAGAAAAGCTTATGGCATTATCAGAAAATGCAAAAAAACTTGCAATTACTGACACTAATGAGAGAATTATAAATATAATTAACTCTGTTTTGAAAAAATAAAATTATATTATAAAAGGTAGTCTTCATTTTAAAGGATGTAGGACAAGCAAAAATGTTTTGTTTTTAATAGTATTTTTAAATCTATCACCAAAAAACTTTCAAAAGCATAGTATACTTTGTAATGATTTTTAAAGGAGTGTTTTACTATGCAGAGGTTGGTGATAAATGGTGATACAAAGATTTCTGGAGAGATAGATGTTCACGGTGCAAAAAATAGTGCTTTGCCATTGTTGTCAGCGACAATACTTGCAAGTACACCAAGCGTTTTACATAATTGTCCTAAGCTAACAGATGTATATGCTGCATCAAGAATTTTATCACATTTAGGTTGTAAATGTACAAGAGAAGATGGCAGTATTTTTGTTGATACAAAAAGTTTAGTAACATCAGAAGTTCCTGATATGTTAATGAGAGAAATGAGATCATCAATAGTATTTTTAGGTGCAATTTTAGGAAGAACAGGTGAATGTCATTTAAGTTTTCCAGGCGGATGTGATTTAGGTCCAAGACCAATTGATCTTCATCTTGCAGCGTTAAGACAAATGGGTGTTGAGATAAAAGAAGAATATGGTGGATTATCTTGTGTTGCACCTAAAGGATTAAAAGGTGCAAAGATTTCTTTATCATTTCCATCTGTTGGAGCAACAGAAAACATAATGCTTGCAGCAACACTTGCTGAAGGAGAAACAGAGATAAGAAATGTAGCTAGAGAGCCAGAAATAATTGATCTTGGTAATTATCTAAACAAGTGTGGAGCTAAAATAAAAGGACATGGTGAAAGCACAATATATATTACTGGAGTTAAAGAATTGTCAGGATGTGAATATACAGTAATGCCTGATAGAATAGTAACTGTCACATATATGTGTGCGGCAGCAATTACAAATGGAGAACTTGAGATTAGATTAACTAATCCAAAAGATTTACATGCTGCAATACCAATATTTGATGAGATGGGTTGTTCTGTATATACATATAATGATTATATATATATTAATGCTAAAAAGCCTTTGAGAAGTGTTAAGAAGATTAGAACAATGCCATATCCAGGTTTTCCTACAGATATGCAGGCTATTTTAATGGCCACGTTAAGTAAAGCAAAAGGTACAAGTATTTTTGTAGAAAATATATTTGAAAATAGATATAAACATGTAAGTGAACTTGTTAGAATGGGTGCAGATATAAAAGTAGAGGCGAAGGTTGCAGTTGTAGAAGGCGTTGATAAGCTTTATGGAACAAAATTGCAAGTGCCAGATTTAAGAGGTGGAGCTGCAGTAGTTTTAGCAGCATTAGCAGCAGAAGGTAGCTCTACAATTTCAGAAATTCATCATATTGATAGAGGCTATGAAGATTTTGAATCGAATTTGAATAGTATAGGTGCATCTATAACTAGAATTTGATAAGAAAATTTTTGGGTAAAAAATCCCTACGTTTTATTTGCGTAGGGGGATGTTATAAAAAGTGGAAAAACAAACTCAAATTTATAAATTCATTAGGAAGGGTCTAAAAATGAGTGAAATGATGAAAATGGGGTCAAAGACAAAAACCAAAAGTAAAAAGAATAAAAAAAATAAAAAGAATACTCGGAATAAATCTCAGAGTATGGTGCAAAGACCTTCTAAACAAGTTAAAAGAAAAAGACGTAGAAAAAAGAATATGTTTTTGTATTATTTAATAGCGTTTACTTTGATTACAACAACATTTGTGGTTTTGTCATTGACAGTGTTTTTTAAATTAGAAAAAATAAATATTTCTGGAGAATCAATATATTCAAGAGAACAAATAATTAAAGAAACGAAATTTGAAGAAAGTAAAAATTTACTGCTTCTTAATACTGTAAAGGCAAAAGAAAGGATTCTAAATAATCTTACTTATGTTGATACAGTTGAAATATCTAGACATTTACCTTCTTCAATTAATATAAAGGTAACAGCGTGTAAGGAATTTGCAAATTTAAAAACTGATAATGGTTTTGTTGTGATAGATAAAAACGGAAAAGTTTTAAAAAAAGGACTTGCTGCTAAAAAGGACAAGCTGTTATTAGTCAAAGGATTTAAACCAAAAGAGGTTGAAGAAAACAAAATTATGACTTCTATTGATGAAAACAAGGAAGAGATGTTGTCAAAAATATTAAATGAGATTAGTAAAAATAAATTTGAAAAAATCACTGAGGTTGACATAAATGATAAATTTGATATAATAATTGTTTTCGATGATAGAGTAAAAATAAACGTAGGTAGTTCGCAAGATTTGAGTTATAAAATTAGGTACTCTAAAAAAATAATAGAAAAAGAACAGGAAAAAAATAACAAATTTAAAGGATCCGTAACTTTAAGAGGTCAAGAAGCAACAGTTTTAATAGAATAATTTAGAAATAATATCGAAATATTAAACATTTATACTAAAAAATATTGAAATAGTTATCTTTCTATGTTATTATAATGTTACTTATAGTTAGGAATTCAAATATTTTAATATATATTGGGAGGAAGTAGTAATGGCAGTATTTGCTTATGATGCACCAGCAATAGGAGAAGTGAAGATAAAAGTAGTTGGTGTTGGCGGTGGCGGCGGTAACGCTTTGAATTGTATGGTGGTTGCTGGAATTGAAAATATTGATTATATTTCTGTTAATACTGATGCACAGGCGTTAAATAAATCATTAGCGACGGAAAAGATTCAAATTGGTGCTAAATTAACTCATGGTCTTGGTGCAGGAGGAAAGCCTGAAGTAGGAGAAGGTTCTGCTCAAGAAAGTCGTGATGAAATTGCTGATGCAATAAGAGATGCGAATATGATTTTTATTACTGCTGGAATGGGTGGCGGAACAGGAACAGGTGCAGCTCCTGTAGTGGCTGAAATTGCTAAAGAATTAGGAATTTTAACTGTTGCTGTTGTAACAAGACCATTCAAATTTGAAGGCGTTAAAAAAATGTGTCAAGCAGAAAGTGGAGTTGAAGAACTTCTAAAAAATGTTGACTCATTAATAATTATACCAAATGAGAAATTGTTAACAAATGAGCAAAAGCTTACAATGAGACAATCATTTGCTTTAGCAGATAGCGTGTTAAAAGCTGGTGTAAAGAGTATTTCTGATCTTATTTTAAACGAAGGATTTATTAATCTTGACTTTGCAGATGTATCAACAATAATGAGAAATGCTGGATATGCTCATATGGCAATTGGACAAGGTACAGGAAAAGATAAAGTTGCAGAAGCAACAAATCAAGTTATTACAAGTCCACTTCTTGAGACTTCTATTAAAGGCGCAAGACGTTTACTTGTTAATATAGTTGCATCTGATGATATACTTATTGATGAAGTAAATGAAGTAGCAAGTATTATTCAAGATGCTGCAGCTGATGATGTTGAAATTATCTTTGGTGCGTCATACATAGAAGATAGAGAAGATGAAATTAGTGTAACAGTAATTGCTGCTGATTTTGATGATCAAGCTGATATGAAACAAGCAGTTCCTATGCAAAGTGTTATTGGATTAAGAGATGAGAACAAAATAAAAGCACAACCACAACCTCAGCCTCAAGTTCAAACACATTCTCAAGCTCAAACACATCATAAGGAATATAAACCTTATGAAAATGTTTCATCAGAAGTAGTAAAAAAGCATGAAACAGTTGAAGCTGGAGTAAAAAAGCATTTTTCACCAAATAGTGAATATTATGATGATATTTTTGAAATAATCAAGAAAAAGGACTAGTACATAATTGTAGATGGAGGTGTAATATGAGCTCTGATCCTTTATGCTATAAATTAAAATAGGCAGGGGCTGTTGGTTTGCCTTTGCAGAAAGGTGAATTGATGATTAATTATTACAAAACTATTGACAATTCTTTAGTAGAAATAAATGATATACAAAATGGTTGCTGGGTATCAGTAATTGACCCTACACAAGAAGAAATTAAATCAATTATGGAAAGATTTAATCTTGATAATGGATTTATTAAGTCCTCTCTTGACGAAGAAGAATCATCTCGTGTTGAAATAGAAGATGATCAAACATTGATAATTTTTGACACTCCTATGATAGAAAAACAAACTCAAAATACAATACAATATAGTACAATGCCAATTGGAATAATTATAACTGAACAAAATGTTTTTACTTTTTCACTCAAAGAAAATGTAGTTATATCAGAAATGGCAAGTGGATTAATTAAAAATGTTTTTACACACAAAAAGACAAGTTTTATTCTTACGTTATTATTAAGAGTTGCAGCAAGATTTTTGTCTTGTCTAAAACAAATAGAAAAAATATCAAGTTCTATTGAAAAACAATTACATAAATCAGCAAAAAATAAAGAACTAATCCAACTTCTTGGTTTAGAAAAATCTTTAGTATTCTTTTCTACATCTTTAAAAGCGGATGAAAGCACGCTGGAAAAGATATTAAGAGGAAGAGTTATAAAATTATATGAAGATGACCAAGAACTACTTGAAGATGTTCTTATAGAAGTTAAACAAGCTGTTGAAATGTCAAATATTTATTCTAGCATTTTAACAGGAATGATGGATGCTTATGGTTCAATAATTTCAAATAATGTTAATTTGATAATGAAAAGGCTAACCATTATTACAATCCTAATGGCAATACCTACTATAGTGTTCAGTTATTATGGAATGAATGTCGAAAATTTACCTTTTGATAATTCTAGTTTTTTCCCTTTACTATTATCCTTAATCGTTACAATTGTCACTGCGTCAATATTGTTAAAAAAAGAAAAATAATATCTTTCATATAAAATAAGGAGGAAAAATAATATGTCAGGAACAGGATTTTTAAAAACCGTTAGTTTTGGTGGTTTCGATAAAAAGGATGTTTTGGCTTATGTTGACGAACTTAATTCAAAAATTTACAATCTAACTAATGAACTTAATGAAAAAACAACTATGTTAGAAGCTCAAGGTGATATGTCTACAGATGTTAGTCAATATGAAGAGATGATAGCTCAAAGCAGAGCGAATGCTAGCGAACTTTCTTCTACTATTGAAAAACTTCAAGTTCAAATTAATAATTATGAGATGGAAATTGAAAAAAAGAACGAGAAAATTAAAGAATTAAAAGAAAAATGTACAAATTTAGAAAATCAAGCTAATAATAATTCTTCTGATAATTCTAATGCTAATAATGTTAGTGCGGAACTTGAACAAAAAGAAAATATAATTAGAGATCTTAATGATAGATGTGCACAATTGCAAAAACAAGTTGAGCAAGCTGAGGCACAAAGTAATCAAGCTGGTAGTTCTAGTGTAGAACTTCAACAAAAAGAAAATATTATTAAAGACCTTAATGATAGATGTGCACAATTACAAAAACAAGTTGAGCAGGCTTATGAAAACGGAATGGCTGCTGCTGCATCTTCACCACAAGAATCAGTTGCTCAAGATACTAGTTTTGATATTGGAAGTGTGTTTATTGAAGCTAAACATAGTGCTGATAGAATTATTAGTGAAGCAAGAGCTGCTGCTAAGAAAATGGAAAAAGATGCAAAGGTTCTTTCACATAAGATTGTTGATGAAGCTAATATGAAGTCAGAAGGTATTATGGCTGAAACACATGTTACATGTGATAAAATGTTGTCTGATGCTTCTGATAAAGCTAATGTAATTATTGAAACAACAAATAGAAAGAAAAGATCTATTGTTGCTGATTATCATAAAGTTTCAAGAGATATTGATAAACTTACAAAATGTATTAATGAGATTGTTCAAAATGGTCAAGGCAAATTAGAAGAATCTAAAAAGATTATTGAAGCTAGAAATGCTGCAATAGAAAGTCAATATGATGATGATAGTTACGATATCGATTATTCAATGATTAGATAGGTTTGTACATTTTGAAAGGTAAAGTATGTCTAAATCAATACAAATTAAAATATCTGAACTGAAAAATTATTCAGAGAAATTGAAAATAGGAGACAAGCTCTTCTTAACAGGATACATATATACTGCTCGTGATGCAGCTCATAAAAGGTTTTTGTCATTAATTGATGAGAATAAGTCTTTACCATTTGATATATGTGGTTCTGTAATATACTATGCTGGTCCAACAGCTGCACCGGAAGGTAAAGCTATAGGTTCTTGCGGCCCAACAACTTCGAGTAGAATGGATAAGTTTGCGCCAAAGCTACTTGATTTAGGACTAGTTGCTATGATCGGAAAAGGTGAACGTAATAATGAAGTTATTAGCTCAATCGTAAAAAATAAAGCGTTATATTTGTGTGCAGTAGGCGGTGCTGGCGCATTAGCATCAAAATGTATCAAAAGCTGTGAAGTAATTGCTTTTGAGGATTTAGGATGTGAATCTGTAAAACGTTTATATATTGAGGATTTTCCTGTTGTTGTTGCTAATGATTCATTTGGTGGTGACATTTTTAAGATTGGAAGGCAAACATATCAAAAAATAAAATAGAAAATTAAATAGAGAAATAAAACAGCTCTTTTATTATAAAAGGGCTGTTTGAGGTATAATCATGAGAAAATTTATAACAGATAGAAAATTTTATGTTACAATTCTATCTATTTCAATTCCAATTGTTTTACAAAACCTTATTTTTTTTGGGATATCTATGGCAGATACTGTAATGATTGGAAGATTAGGAGACATACAGTTGTCTGGTGTAGCACAAGCTAATCAGCTATCATTTTTTTTCCAAATGATTCTTTGCGGTATAGCTGGCGGTGGAGCAGTTTTGGTTTCACAATATTGGGGAGCAAAAAATACAAAAGCAATAAGAGACATTATTTCGATGTTACTTAGAATGGCAGCGATATTAACTATTGTTTTATCAATTGTGGCGATATTTTTTCCAGAACAAATAATGTCATTGTATTTAAATAAAAATACTGATGATGGTAAATTGGTTTTAATAGAATCAGTAAAATATTTAAGAATAATAGGTTTTTCATATTTGTTTATTGGAATAACTATGGTGTTAGAAAATATTATTAGAAGTGTCGAAACAGTAAAAATATCGGTTATTTCAAGTGCTATTGCATTAGTAATAAATGTTATTTTAAACTGGGTGTTTATATTTGGAAAATTTGGAATGCCAGCTATGGGAGTAAAGGGTGCTGCTCTTTCAACTCTTATAGTTAGAATAGTTGAATTTGCAATAATATTTATTTATGTTTTTGCATTTGATAAAAAACTGAAAATGAAAATAAAAGATTTGTTAGTATGGAATAAAGAACTATTTAAAGATTTCTTAAAATACAGTACTCCTGTTTTAGGAAATGAAATAATATGGGGCTTTGCAATGACAGTTCAAGCAGCTTTACTTGGAAAATTGTCAAGTCAAATTTTAGCAGCACAATCTATAGCATGTGTATTGCAACAACTTGCAATACTTTTTGCAATGGGATTAGGAAGTGCAGCAAGTGTTGTTGTTGGTAAAAAAATTGGCGAAAAAGATATGGAAGGTGCTAAAGATAGTGGACACACTATTATGTTGTGGAGTTTTATTATAGCTGTATTAGGATGTATAGTTGTATTATTTTTAAGAGTACCATTTATAAATATCTATAATATAAGTGATGAAGTAAGAGCTCTTGCAATGAAATTGACATTGATTTCAGCAATTCTTGTATTATTTTCAACAGTTTCAATTGCTTCAATTGTTGGAGTTTTAAGAGGAGCTGGTGATACAAAATTTTGTTTAAAATTAGAAATTATAGTTTTATGGGGAATAGCTATTCCTTTTGGATTTATTGCAGCATTAGTATTTGATGCACATATTATAATAGTGTATATATTGCTGAAAATAGATGAGCCAATAAAAGCTGTAATAGCATTTATTAGAACTAGAAAAGATAAGGCATATAAGGTAGTAACAAGGAATTAATAGTAGGATTTAACAAATAATAACCATGTTTTTGTTTAACATTAACAATAATGCAATACAATAATAATAAATACCTTGACATTTGTGCTATACCGTGGTATCATTTAGAAAGTTCATTATAAATGTAAAAGTTTAATATTAATTGTATATGTTTGATATTTACTACATAATGATAAAATATAATGTAAAATTATTTATTTTATATCGAAAAGTATTAGGTTACTAATACTATTGCTCTATCTACAAAATTATATGTTAACTTGTATTTCCCTTTAAAGTGGTAATGACGCATTAAAGCTAAATAAAAGCTAGGCAATTTTGGAGAGCATAATTTATAGTTTGGAACAGCATGGGGCTGTTTTAATAAAAGAAGCCAAGTAGCTAAATTACAGAGCGTTGTTAGACACACATGTATGTTGGTAATACTCGGCAAAAAAACATTAAGCGAGGGAAATAATATGTACGAAGACAAGACATTAGTATGCAAAGAATGCGGAGCTGAATTTGTGTTCACAGCTGGTGAGCAAGAATTTTATGCTGAAAAAGGGTTTGTAAATGAACCACAAAGATGTAAAGGTTGCCGTGATGCTAGAAAAAATTCTGCAAAAGCAGAAAGAGAAATGTTCACAGCTACTTGTGCTTCTTGCGGATGCGAAGCAAGAGTTCCTTTTAAACCACGTGAAGACCGTCCTGTATACTGCAGTGACTGTTTTGCAAAAATGAAAGAAGAATAATTTTTTAAATAATTTAGATTCTTTTAAAGTGTAATTCATTTTATGAATTACACTTTTTTATTTTTTAGTAGATATATTTAAACTTTTGTGGTATAATATAAAAACGCTATAGAAAAGGAGAATTTAAAATGGCATTTGTTGTTACTAAAGACACTGTAATGGGAGATATATTAGATGCTGATCCAAATACAGCTCAATTTTTTCTCGAAATGGGAATGCATTGTTTAGGCTGTCCTTCAGTTAGAACAGAAACAGTTGGAGAAGCTTGTATGGTTCATGGTATGGAGCCTGACGAACTTGTTTCAAAATTAAATGCATTTTTTGCAGATAAATAAAATATTTTAAAAAAGTTCGATGCTTTGGCTCGAACTTTCTTTTTAAGAGGACATATTATGATATTGAAAAAAAGACTAATTATTTGTAGTGAATTTGTTAAAGAAAATTCTGTTGTTGCTGATGTTGGAACTGATCATGGATATTTGCCAGTTTATTTAATAAAAAATAACATTAGTAAAAAAGCATTTGCTTGTGATATAAATGAGAAACCTTTGTATAGTGCTAAAAAAACTGTTAAAGATAATAATCTGGAGGATAAAATAGAGCTTGTATTATCTGATGGATTAAAAAATGTTGATTTTAAAGATATAACTGATGTTGTTATTGCTGGAATGGGTGGAGAGCTTATTTCAAAAATTTTAAGTGAATGTGATTGGATTAAAAATGGTATAAATCTTGTTTTACAGCCAATGACTAAACATGATTCTTTAAGAAAATGGCTTTATAAAAATGGTTTTAAAATTCTTAAGGAAAAAGTTGTTGCAGAAGATAGTTTTATTTACACGATTATTAATGCTACTTATTGTGGAAAAAATGTAGGAATTGATGATTATTTTAGTATAACTGGATATGTTGATGAAAAAACTAATAACGGAAAGTTATATTATGAGAAATTATTACAAAAGTATATTAGAATTGTCAGTAATATAAAACAAGTAGATTCTATGAAACAAGAAATGAAAAATATGAATGACATTATTTTAAAACTTCAAAAAGCATTGGAGGTTAATGATGAAAAAAGTTATTGATATTTATAATAGGATAAATAAATTTGCACCTTTTAAGTTTGCTGAAAAATGGGATAATTGCGGCATTCTTGTTGGAAATAAAAATAATGATGTTAAAAAGGTACTTATTAGTTTGGATGTTACAAAACAAGTTGTTTGTGAGGCTATTGATAAAGATGTTGATTTGATAATAAGTCACCATCCTGTAATTTTTAATGCATTAAAAAGTATTGATGATGATAGCATTTTTGGAATGCTTATTAAAAATAATATTTCAGTTATTTCTGCACATACAAATCTTGATATGACAAAAGGTGGCGTTAATGACACACTTGCTGAAAAATTAGGATTGAAAATAATAAAAAATCCTGTTGAGATTTCTTATACATTTGTTGAAAGTAATAATGAAAAACGTATTGTTGGATATGGATGTATTGGTGAACTTGATAGAGAATATTCCGCAAAAGATTTTGCAAAAAAGATTAAGAATGCTTTAGGAAATACTGTTGTTAGATATAATAAAACAGGTAAAAAAATTAAAAAAGTAGCTGTTGGATGCGGAAGCGGAGGAAGTATTTTTGATAAAGTAGTTTCTGAAGGTGTTGATGCATTTGTAACTGGCGATGTTAAACATGATAAATTTATAGATGCTAATAATTTAGGTGTTACTATATTTGATGCAGGACATTTTCATACTGAGAATGTTATTTTAGAAAAACTTAAAAAGTATTTGGAATTAAATATTAAAACAGTTGAATTTAGTGTTGCAGACAGAAATAAAGATATTTTAAATTATGAATTTGATTAAAGGATAGATGATATGGCGTTAGATGGAGTTTTTTTAAACCAAGTTAAAAATGAGTTGAAAGATGCTGTTGTAGGAGCTAGAGTTGATAAAATATATCAACCATCTCGTGAAGAAATAGTTTTGCAAATGAGAACTAAAAATGGTGTGAAAAAAATACTTATTTCAACAAGTGCAGGTATGGCACGTGTGCACTTAACAAAAATGGATATTGAAAATCCAAAAATTCCACCTATGTTTTGTATGTTGCTTCGTAAACATTTGTCATCAGGAAGACTTGTTGATATTACTCAAGATGGTTTGGAAAGAATATTATATTTTAAATTTGAGGCAACAAATGAACTTGCGGATAAAGTTTTATTAACACTTGCTGTTGAAATAATGGGAAGACATTCAAATTTGATTCTTATAAATGAGCAAAATAAAGTTATTGATAGTATAAAAAGAGTAGGACAAGATATGTCTAGTGTTAGAGTTGTTTTGCCTAATATAGATTATTCACTTCCACCAAGAGATAAAAAACTTTCTATTTTAGAATTTAATAAATATGATTTTTTTGAAAAGTTAGATGATTATAAAGAGCTTAGATTGTCTAAGGCAATTATGAAAACGCTTGAAGGAATATCTCCTGTATTTGCAAGAGAGGCAGAATTTTACAGCTGTAAAGGTGAAAACCTTTTCACAAAAGATATGGATGATGATCAAAAAGATAGATTGGTTTTTTATCTTAAAAATATTTCAAAAAGTTTAAATGAAAATAAAAATAAATATTATATAATAATAGATAAAAATGGTGTACTTAAAGATTTTTGTTTTACTGAGATAAATCAATATTCAGCTTCTATGTTTACAAGAGAAATGAATTCTGCTTGTGAGCTTTTGGATGTGTATTTTTATGAAAGAGATTTGAAAAACAGGATTAAACAGCGTTCTGATGATTTATTTAAGTATATTTTAAATTTATCTGATAGAATTTCTAAAAGAATTGTAGTTCAAAAAGAAGAATTGTTTGCAACAAAAGATAGAGAAAAAAATAAGACTATGGGTGATCTTATATCTTCAAATATTTATAGAATAGAAAAAGGTATGTCAGAAATTGAAGTTGAGAATTTTTATGATGAAAATTGTCCTATAGTCAAGATTAAATTGGATAAAAGATATACTCCTTCTCAAAATGCTCAAAAATATTACAAAGAGTATAAAAAAGCTGATGTTGCTGAAAAAAAATTAACAGCATTAATTAAACAAGGTGAAGAAGAAATTGTTTATGTTGATAGTGTTTTTGATGCATTAACAAGGGCTACAACTGATGCTGAGATTTCTGAAATTCGTTTGGAACTTAAAGAACAAGGTTATTTAAAAGCTTCTAAAATAAAAGGCAAACAGCCTAAAGCATTGCCTCCTATAAAATTTATTTCTAGTGATGGTTTTGTAATTTTAGTTGGAAGAAATAATAAACAAAATGATAAACTTTCTTTAAAAGATAGTGAAAAAACAGATATATGGTTACATACTCATAATATAACTGGATCACATGTTATAATTGTTTGTAACAATCAAGTTCCACCAGATAAAACTATTGAAGAAGCAGCAATTATTGCAGCGTATCATAGTAAATCCAAAAATGGTGTAAAAGTTCCGGTTGATTATACAAAAGTTAAATTTGTAAAAAAACCTGTTGGTTCAAAACCTGGTATGGTTATTTTCACAAACAATACTACAATTCTTGTAAATCCAAGTGAAGATGTTGTAGAAAATCTAAAAGTTAAATAACAGCACTACAAAGCTTATTAATTAGGTAATCATATAATTAATATGATTTGATTAACAATTGTGATGACATGTTTTATAATGCGTTTAAATGCGTTGTGGATGATTTGTTATAATCTGATATATTGTTAAATTAAGAATATATAAATATTGTTTATGATATATGTGTTTAAATTAAATAAGGAAACTTATCTTATTAGAAAGTTTCCTTATTTTTTATTATTTATTTTCTTTTACAAAGATTTCGCATGAGTATGAAGATAGTTTATCATTAGTATTATTTAAAATTGGATTAAAACCATTTTCAATTTCTATATTTTTATCTTTGTCAGTATTATTTATAACTGTTATAACAGATTGAGTTTTGTGTTTTCTTAAAAGATATAAAACGTTATCTTTTACCCATAAACGTATTTTACCTTCTCTTAATGCTATATTATCTTTTCTGATATTAATTAGTTGTTTTGTAAATGATAAAGTTTCTTTATCCCAAGTGTTTTCGTTCCAATCAAACATTTGTCTGCAGTCTTGATCTTCACCACCATTTAATCCAACTTCAGTTCCATAGTAAATACATGGTATACCAATATATGAATATAAGAAAGCTAATGCGATGTATACTCTAGATTTATTATTTTTGCAAAGTGTCAACAATCTTGGTGTATCATGGCTGTCAAGGAAGTTAAGTTGTGATAAATTAACTTGTTCAGAATACCACATTAATATATTTGATATATCATCACAGAATTTTTGAGTATCAATTTTATTATGTGCAAAAAAGTCTACACAAGCTTTTGTAACAGGATAGTTCATAACACAATCAAATCTGTTTCCAGTAAGCCAAGCATAAGAGTTGTGCCAGTTCTCGCCAATAATAATAGCTTGATTATTAATTCCTTTTACAAGTTTTCTAAAATCAATCCAAAAGTCCATTTCGATTTCATCAGAAACATCAAGTCTCCAACCATCTATATTAGTTCCTTCAGTCCAATATTCAACAACATCAAGAAGGAATTTTCTAGCTTCTTTGTTAGCAGTGTTAATTTTAGGCATGTTTTTAACAAATGCAAAAGAATCGTATTCCATTTCATCAAAATTAGGTGAATACTTTTTAATATAAAACCAATCGTAATATTTAGATTTTTCACCATTTTTAACTACATCTTGGAATTGAGCAAAATTTTGTCCAGAATGATTAAAAACACAGTCTAAAACAATTTTAATATTTTTTTGATGAGCTTTTTCTACAAGCTCTACCATTAATTCTTTTGTACCAAAATATTTATCAATTTTAAAATAATCAGTAGTATCATATTTGTGGTTTGTTGGAGATTCAAATATAGGTGTAAGATATAATCCATTTACTCCTAAATCATCTAAATAATCTAGTTTATCAATTATACCTTGTAAATCTCCACCATATAAACAGCAATGTTCAGGTTTCTTTTCACCTTCTAAATATTTTCTAGGATTATTTGATTCATCACCATCATTAAATCTTTCTACAAAGATTTGATAAAATAAAGCATCGTTAGTCCATTTTGGAGTAACATGAACATCAGTTGGATTTATACATGGAAACACAAAAAAGTTCTCATAGGATCCTTTTTCATCAAAGTTATGGAAAAATCCATTTTCAGTAAGAACTACTTTCTCATCATCTTTTATTATCTCAAAATAATAAGCAGCTCTTGAATCTGTTGCTAAATAATCAGTTTGATAATAATCAAATAGTTTATCTGTTGCAACCTTTTCCATTTTTAATTTTTTTCTTAAATTAAAATCATATTTGCAACCAATGTGGATATAGATTTCATCAACATCATTTTTGGCTGTTCTTAATCTAATGTGTAGTTCATTATTGCTTCTAGCATAAGCGTAGTTACTATTTGGATTATGATAAATTGCATGTAAGTTCATTTTTATCCTCCATTTTTAAATTATTTTAATAATTTAAATGTAATAATTTGTATTTTTTGTATTAATTTATAATCAACATTAACTTATATATTATACAAGATATTGTCAAATGTCAACAACAAAATTAAGTATAAAATTAGATATTATTACTTATTTTTATGACGTTTTCTTCATTTTTGAATATAATACTAATATATTGCTATCTTATGTAGCAAATATGAATATAAACTATAAATCACGGAGGTAGTATGAATACAATTTATAATAGCTGGAATATTGATTATAAAAGTATCTTTGGTGCATTAAAAGTTGGACAAATATGTAGATTCACAATAAGAATACCAATTGATATAAAATTAGATAGCAAGCCAGTGATGGTTATATTTAGAGATGGTTTTAAAGAACGTTTTATTACAATGAATAAAAAAGAAGAAACAGATATTTATACAGAATATTCAGCTATATATAATGCTACTTTTATGGGTGCACATAATTATTATTTTAGTTATTTGTCAAATGGTGATAGATTTTTTATAAAACGTCAAAATTCACATATTGGTATTGTTGGTGGAGAAAATGTTTTTACATTAAATGTGTATGATAAAGATTTTACTACACCAGATTTTATTAAAGGTGGAATAATGTATCAGAT
>CBDDDI010000001.1:0-223900 GCA_965226565.1 Oscillospiraceae bacterium | reverse complement strand
TAAAACTTCCTGATGAAATTTCTGATAAAAATATAGCAGTTTTAGGTGTTAATATTAAAAAAATTATTGGTTTTAGTAAAACTCAAGAAAATTTTTATTATGAAATATTAAAAGATAAATTTAATAATCAATTTCAAGATGCTATATTTTATTTAACTAAAAATCAAATTTTGATTTGTCTTGTTGAAATTTATGAAAATCAAGAAGAGTTTATTAAAGATATAAATTTATTTGCGGATAACTTATCTGAAGAGATACTTGGAATAAAATTAATTTATTCTAATCCTGTTAATGATAAAAAAAGTTTAATTGAGAATATAATAAACACCAATAATACTGCATTATCACAATTTTTTATATCAAATGATATAATTTGTTTTGAGTCAATTAATATTTCAAAACAAAAATTAGCTCTTTATACTATGTATAAAAATAAAATAGAGTTTTTTGAAGAAAGCTTTATTAGTATTCATAATTTTTTATGTAAAATTACTTGTGCAAATGGATACACTGAAGAAGATGTTAAAAAACAAACTGAGCATATAATCTATACTTGTTTTGATTATTTAAAAGAAAATAATATGTTAAATAATAATGAGGAATATGATTATTTTTCAATAATGGATATAATTGATGATATTTATTCTTTAGATGATTTAATATCACAAATTGAAAATATATTTGTTTATGTTAATAATTCAATAAAGAATATTTCAGTTGGTGAAGATAATTTTATAAATAAAATAATTGATTATATAAAAGAGAATAGTAAGCAACAACTTACTTTAAAACAAGTTGCTGATAAATTTCATATAAGCTATTCATATTTATCAACATATTTTAGTCATAATTTAGGTATTGGATATAGTGAATATTTGAACAAGATTAGAGTAGAAAAGGCAAAAACTATGTTGCAATCTACAGATCTTTCTCTTAATATGATATGTGAAAAAGTTGGTTATTTAGATCAGAGTTATTTTAGTAAGGTGTTTAAAAAAATAGTTGGTGTTAGTCCTAAAGCATATAGACGTGAAGTGCAGGTGAAGAAATGAAGTTAAGCTTCTTTCAAAAGATTGCTATTATTTTTATTTCTACAATAATAGTGACAAGCATTTTGATATATGCTACAACATCTAATTTAATAGAACAGGTTTTTATTAAATCTTATGTAAAGTCACAAAATAATTCTATTAATCTAGTCCTTAAAAATTTTGATGAGTTTAATATTTCTAATGTAGAGTATATTGATAGATATACAAGAAATTCATATATGAATGAATTATTATCTAATTCAGGAAAACCTACAAATACTAAATTATTTGAAATATATTATAAAATAGAACAATGGATTAAAGAATATAATTTTTCAAAAGATTATATCAAAACAATTTATATAAAAGGTAATAATGGTAATTCTTATATTGTAAATAATATGCAGCTTCTAGATTTAGAAAATATCATATGTAAAAATGTTACAGATAAGTCTAAGAAAAATCCAAAGAAAATTGTGTATGAATATACGACATGTGAATCATTAAATAATTTTAAAGGGATTATTGTTGCTAAACAAATGGAACATAAATTTACTAAAAAAAATCTTGGAACAATGTATATTTTATATGATGAAAGTATTATATATTCTTTGTTTAATGAACACATTACTTCATATAATTCAATGTATTTGATAGATAAAAAAGGTAATGTTGTTTCAAGTAACAAAAAACAATCTATAGGACAAAATAAAGAATATATAGATCAAACTGGAAATTATAAAATTATTAAAGTTAATGGAGAAAAAATAATAACGATCACTAAACATATTCCTGTTTTAGATATGTATTTAGTAAATGAAACAAATATTGATGATGCTTTATATAATGTTAACGAAGTTCAAAAAAATATATTGTTTTTTATAATTTTAGTATCATTACTTGGTATAATTCTTGTTTTTATAACAACACAAAAATTAACAAAACCATTAACTAGATTTATTAATCATATAAATAAATCTAAAGATCCTGTTCCTGTAAAGATTGATAATATAAGCGGAGATGGTGAAATTATAAAATTAATCCAAGCTTATAATACAATGATAGAAGAAATAGAAAAATACACACAAAATATAATTGATTCGGAAAAACAAAAACGTTTATTAGAATTGTCAGCTTTACAAATGCAAATAAATCCACACTTTTTATATAATACATTATCTATTATTAAATATTTAGTTTGGAGAAAAGAGGAAGAAAAGGCAACTAAAACAATAGAATGTCTTATTGATTTATTACAAAATACTTTGAGTAAACAAGATGAAATGATAACAATAGAGCAGGAGATTGATAATTTATCAAATTATTTGTATATAAGTGAAGCTAGATATGGAGATAATGTAAAAGCTAATTTTTATTATGATAATAGTTTGTTAAAATATAAAATTCCAAAACTTATATTGCAGCCATTTATAGAAAATGCATATTTTCATGCTTTTCAAAAGAAAAAACAAGGTCATATACGTATTTTAATAGATAGAGTTGATGATGATATTGTGTGTCAAATAATTGATAATGGAGATGG
The DNA here is from genome assembly GCA_965226565.1 of Oscillospiraceae bacterium. Classification (GTDB taxonomy): domain Bacteria; phylum Bacillota; class Clostridia; order Oscillospirales; family Ruminococcaceae; genus SZUA-444. The sequence goes on along the minus strand of CBDDDI010000001.1, from coordinate 221,326 downwards.
AATTGAAACTTTAGATGAAAAATTGGTGAAAGAAAAATTTAATGGTGTCGGAATTTTAAATGTTGACCAAAGAATAAAGCTATTTTTCGGAGATAATTATGGAGTTTCTATAACAAGTGATGTTGGAATTGGTACCAAAGTAAAAATAAAATTACCAATATCGTAAAAAATTACAAAAGAATTTTGCCTTCAAATAATTTTTTGAAAAATTTTATTTAAATATAACGTTAAAAATCACATACATTTTTTATAGTATAAGTTATAATATAAGTATCAAGAAATTAGGTTATATGCCTATATATTTTAGTAATAGTGTATAAAAAATTTGAAGGAGGAGTCTTTATATGAAAAAAATAGTAAGTTTATTTCTTGTCTGTACTATGCTTTTTGGTTTAGTAGCTTGTGGTGGGGGAAGTAAATCGAATAAAAAACAAAAAATTACAGCTTGGGCATGGGACAAAAATTTTAATGTTGCGGCATTAGAAGAAGCTAAAAGAATTTATTTAGAAAAAAATCCTGGAACTGAGTTGGAAATAGAAATCGTTGAATATGCTCAAAAAGATGTTATTCAAAAATTAAACACAGGGTTAAGTTCAGGTTCAACAGATGGTTTGCCTAATATAGTTTTAATAGAAGACTATCGTGCACAAATGTTCTTGAAATCATATCCTGGAAGTTTTTCTGATTTATCAAGTATAACTGATCCTAAAAAGTTTGCAGATTATAAATTAGAATTTATGACTGATGGTGATAAGATTTATGGTGTTCCATTTGATAATGGTTGTGCTGTTCTTTATTACAGACGTGATTTGATTGAAAAAGCAGGTTACACTGATGAAGATATGCAAGATTTAACATGGGAAGAATATATTGAGTTAGGTAAAAAACTTAAAGAAAAAACAGGTGTTAAATTGTTAACATTAGATCCTAATGATGTAGCTCAAATAAGAATGATTATACAATCAGCAGGAAAATGGTATATTAAAGAAGACGGTACACCAAATTTGAAAGATAATGAAACATTAAAAGAAGCTGTTAGAATTTATATGGAATTATTGAATTCAGGTAATGCTGAAATGATTTCAGAATGGTCACAATTTGTTGGTGCTCCTAATGACTGGTAAAGTTGCTACTGTTCCAACAGGATGCTGGTTTACACCAAGTATAGCACAAGAAAAAGAGTCAAACAGGTAAATGGGGCATTGCACCATTCCCTCGTCTTAAAAATATCAGAATCAAAAAATGCATCTAACTTAGGTGGATCAAGTTTTTATGTTATAAATGGTGTTGATGGATCAAAAGATGCAATTGATTTCTTGGGACAAACTTTTGCAGAAAATGATGAATTATACCAAAATATATTAAACTCAAATAATGTTATGGCGACTTATTTAGCAGCTGAAAATGGTGATACATATAAACAAGAAGTTGAATTCTTTAATAATCAAAAGATTTATGAAGATATTTCAAATTGGACAAAAGAAATTCCAGCTGTAAATTATGGTTTACAAACATATCAATTTGAAGATATTTTAAAAGCAGAAATACAAAAAATAATTAATAGCGGTGTAGGATATAGATAAAGCATTGGCAAGTGCTCAAAAACAAGCTGAAGCTTCAATTAAGTAAATCATCAATATAGACCGATTGCAATAGTAGTCGGTCTATATATTATCAAAAGAGGTACATAAATGAAACAAAATAAAAAAATAGGTTGGGTATTTATAATATTACCAATAGTATTTATAACACTTTTCTCATTTTATCCAATGATAAGAGCTTTTATAACATCATTACAATCTGGATTAGGTATGCAGCTTAAATTTTCAGGTTTAAAGAATTATAAAAGACTTTTTACTGATCCTGTATTTTTAACAGCATTAAAAAATACATTAATCTATTTAATTGTACAAGTGCCAATAATGACAGTATTAGCGCTTTTGATCGCAAGTATATTAAATAGTAATCATTTAAAATGCAAAGGTTTATTTAGAACAGCAATTTTTTTACCATGTGTAACTTCACTTGTTGCATATTCTGTTGTGTTTAAAAGTCTTTTTGCACCAACAGGACTTGTAAATAAATTTTTAGCTGCAATACACATTGTAGACGAACCTATTATGTGGATTACAGATCCGTTTTGGGCAAAAATTACAATAATTATTGCAATTACATGGCGTTGGACAGGATATAATATGATATTCTTTCTTGCTGGTCTTCAAAATATTGAACCTAGTATTTATGAAGCAGCAGAAATTGATGGTGCAAATGCAATAACAAAATTTTTCAAAATAACTGTTCCAATGCTAAAACCAATAATATTATTTACAACAATTATGTCCACAAACGGTACATTACAATTATTTGATGAAGTAGTGAATCTTACAAATGGTGGACCTGGTAATGAAACATTGACTATTTCGCAATATATTTATAATTTATGCTTTAAATATTCGCCAAACTTTGGTTATGCGTCAGCAGTATCATATGTTATATTGATTATTGTTGGTATTTTAGCATTTGTTCAATTGAAACTTGGAGGTGACAATAATGAATAAAGTTAAAATAGTATTTATGCATATATTTATTGCAATAATTTCATTAATTTCAATATTTCCTTTTGCATGGATGATTATTAGTGCGACTAATAAATCTGTGGATGTTTCTAAAGGAAAGCTTACTTTAGGTACAGCATTAATTGATAATATAAAGAAATTATTTGAAACTACAGATTTTGTTCATGCTTTTGGAAATTCATTAATAATTTCTATTATTACTACTGTACTTGCTATGATAGTGTGTTCAGCTGCAGGTTATGGATTCGTTATGTATCGTAATAAAATTAAAGATAGAATCTTTAATGTTTTGTTGCTTTCAATGATGATACCTTTTGCTGCAATTTTGATACCTTTGTATCGTTTCTTTGGAAAATTGAATTTATTAAATTCTTTCACAGCAGTTATTTTACCATCAATTGCAACTGCATTTTTGATTTTCTTCTTTCGTCAAAATACAAAATCTTTTCCGAAAGAATTGTTGGAAGCAGGTAGAGTTGATGGAGTTTCAGAAGTAAATTTGTTTTTCAGAATTTATATGCCTACAATGAAATCTACTTATGCAGCAGCTGCTATTATTACATTTATGACTGCATGGAATAATTATTTATGGCCATTGATTGCTCTTAAAGATAATTCTAAAAAAACATTACCTTTAGTAATTGCTACTTTAAACTCATCATATACACCAGATTATGGTCTTATTATGATGGCAGTTGTATTATCTACTATCCCAACAACACTTATATTCTTTTTAATGCAGAAAAACTTTGTTGAAGGTATGCTAGGTTCTGTTAAATAGATTTTTAAATTTAATAGCTTATATCTTAAAATTATATATATCGTTGATCAAAGTAAAATTACTCTGCCTAACAAGGTGGAGTAATTTTACTTTTTATATGGATTTAGAATAAAAAAATAATTAAAGTCTGATAGTATTACCTATATATATTATATATAGTTTTTAAAAATAGTTTTCATTTTATTTATTTTATCAGTTTTACAATCCATTGTTAGTTACATTTTACCTTTATTTATATAATACATTTTTTAAAATTATAGATGGTTTAATTATTTATGAATATTAGATGAGATTTTAGTTTATAATTAAGATAAAAGTATTGAAAAATGTAATTAGATGTTTATAATTAATAATAAATATTGTTGTATTTTATTATAACGAAAAGATTAAAATAATTTTAGGAGAGAGTATATTGTACTATAAAACAAGTGATATTGCGAAAAAGGTAAATGTTCATCCTAATACTGTGAGGTTTTATGAAAAAGAAGGACTTATATCTTCTGTTCCTAGAGCAAAGAATGGATATAGATTGTTTGAAAATAAGCATTTGTATCAAATAATGGTGCTAAAATGTATTTTTTTTGATGAATGGCCAGGAGAAAATATACGTAAAGCTTCTTTTAAAATAATTGAGTCAATGAAATTGTGGGAATTAAAAGTTGCTAGACAATATACAAGAGAGTATATTGAAGTTATTAAAATGGAATATGAGAAAGCAGAAAAAGCTGTTAAAATATTAAAAAAATGGTCATCTAATATAATATGTGAGGAATCATTAAATACGTATAATAGATTAGAAACTTCATTAATAATTGGCACTACTCCTGAAACACTTAGAAATTGGGAGAGAAATGATTTAATTAATGTACCGAGAATTGGAAATAATCAAAAAAGAGTATACAGAAAGAAAGAAATTGAGCGTCTTAGAGTAATATATATGTTGCGACAAGGAAAATATAGTATGTCTGCTATATATAGATGTTTGAAGCAGTATGATACTGGATTTAATAATAAAGCTTTAGATGAATTACATAATCCAAAAGAAGAAGATATTATGCATGCAGGAGATCATTGGATATATGTTTTAAAAAAAAGCATTAAAAAAAGCAGAAGAGATTTTTAAAATATTAGATAAATCAGAAGAAGATTTATAAAGTATACACTAATACACCACCTTTTATTTTTATGGTATTATCAATTTTAGAAGAAGTTTATATAGAAAAATAATCAGTAAAATTATTTGATTATGTTTTACCATGAAAAAGGAGAAGGATTAATGAATTCACACACACATATTATCATTAAAGGTGCAAGAGAAAACAACTTGAAAAATGTTGATTTATCAATTCCTAAAAATAAGTTAGTTGTTCTAACAGGATTGTCAGGTTCAGGAAAATCTTCTATTGCGTTTGATACACTTCAAAAAGAATGCCAAAGACAATATATGGAATCTATGGGGCTTGTTACTGATAATTTAAAAAAGCCAAAAGTAGATTCAATAATTGGATTATCACCTTCTATTAGTATAGGTCAAAGATTAACAAGTTGGAATACACGTTCTACAGTAGGGACATCAACAGAAGTGTTTACATATTTAAGAGTTTTATATGCTAAAATTGGTAAAAGAACTTGTCCTAATTGTCATAGTGTAGTTGAACCTATATTTGATAATAATATACAAATTAATATTTGGGAAGAAGGAGAAGATGAAAAAGATACAGTATATTGTCCAAAATGTAATAAAAAGATGTCATTGTTAACTATGTCGGATTTTTCTTTTAATAAATTAGAAGGAGCATGTTCTGTTTGTAGTGGTCTTGGAATAGAGACTGCTGTTAATATGAAAAATTTACTTAATGAAGAATTGAGTTTGTTTGATGGTGCTGTTGATATATGGAGCAAACCTGAAATTAAAAGAAATGTACAGAATTTAGAAAATGCTAGTAGATATTTTGGATTTGATTATAATTCTAATGTTCCAGTGAAAGAATATAATCATTTACAAAAAACTATTCTTCTTTATGGTATACATCATCCGGATTTTAAGTCTCATTTTCCAAACGTTGAAATGCCTTCTACTGTTGAAAATGGAAAATTTGAAGGTGTTGTAAATGTAATAATGAGACGGTATAAAGAAAGAGCAAATGATCCTAATTATTTAAATAAAATAAAAAAGTATATATTACAACAGACATGTCATAGTTGTAAAGGAACAAGATTAAAAGAATCAAGTAGAAAAATTATGATTGGTGATAAAACTATTATAGATGTTTCTAATATGTCATTGTATAGACTTGAAGAATGGATCAAAGATTTACCTAATTTAGTTTCAAAAGAAGGGTATAAAATAACAGAACCTATTGTAAATGATTTAAGTGAACGTATTAGAAGGTTAAATGAAGCAGGAGTAGGTTATTTATCATTAAATAGATCAGCTGCATCTTTATCTGCAGGAGAAGCACAAAGACTTAGAATAGCATCTTTACTAGGTTCAGGATTGACGGGTGTTTTGTATGTTTTAGATGAACCTACTACAGGATTACACCAAAGAGATACAGAAAGACTTATAAAAGTATTAAAATTATTAAGAGATTTGGGTAATACAGTATTAGTTATAGAACATGATGTTGAAATGATAAAACAAGCAGATTATATAATTGATGTTGGTCCAGGTGCAGGAAATAATGGAGGAAAAATAATAGCTTGTGGAACACCAGTTGAATTAAAACATAATAATAAGTCTATAACAGGTAAATATTTGGATAATAATTATGTGACTTATAAAAATAAATTATTAAGAAAAGGAAATGGTAAAAGTATTACTATACTTGGTGCTAAAGAAAATAATCTTAAAAATATTGATGTAAGTATTCCTTTAGAAATGTTGGTTACTGTAACTGGAGTATCAGGTTCAGGAAAATCTACTTTGTTGTTTGATATTCTTGATAAAGCAGCTAGACAGCATTTTTATAAATCAGAAGATATTCCAGGAAAGTATGAAGATATTTTAGGATTTGAAAATATTGATGGAATAATTACTATTGATCAATCACCTATAGGTAGGACACCTCGTTCAAATGCTGCTACTTATACAGATGTTTTTACTGGTATTAGAAAGGTGTTTGCTCAATTGCCTGAATCAATAAAACAAGGATTAAAAGAAAAACATTTTTCTTTTAATGTTCCTGGAGGAAGATGTCCAAAATGTGAAGGTGCAGGTGTATTAAATATTCCAATGCATTTTTTACCAGATGTTCATGTAAAATGTCCATCATGTAAAGGAAAACGATTTATTCCTTCTGTTTTAAAAATTAAATATAAAGAATATAATATATCAGATATTTTAAATATGACAATAGAAGATGCAATGAATGTTTTTAAAGAAGTAGAAAATGTTTATAGACGTTTATCTTTAATGAACGATGTAGGATTAGGATATTTACATTTAGGTCAATCTGCTACAACTTTATCTGGGGGAGAAGCTCAAAGAATAAAACTTGCTAAAGAATTAAGTAAATCAAGTAAAGGACATATGTTATATATATTAGACGAACCAGCTACAGGTTTACATCCACAAGATACTAATAAATTAGTTAGTTTATTAGATAAATTAGTAGATAAAAAGAATACAGTAATTGTTATAGAACATAATGTAGATGTAATGCAAAGATCAGATTGGATTATTGATATAGGATTAGAGGGAGGAGAAGAAGGAGGATATATTATTGCTCAAGGAACACCTAAACAAATTTCTAAAGTAGAAAAATCAATTACTGGAAAATATTTATGTTAAAAAAGTTTTTATTGCTTTTTATGGAAAGAATGTGTTTATATAAAGCAAATAATATTGCTCAGGCAATAAAAATTTTATAAAATAGAATATTAAAAAAAGCCACACAAAATTTGTGTGGCTTTTATGGAGCTGTTGAGCAGACTTGAACTGCCGACTTCTACCTTACCAAGGTAGTACTCTACCAGCTGAGTTACAACAGCTTGGCTAACCTATTTATTTTACTATAAATAGGTTAAATTGTCAATATCTTATTTACTTTTTTCAATTAAAAATGAAGCTTCCATATCTGCGATATTTAATGCTAAAGCTAAAGGAAACATTTCAAGAGCATTGCCAATTGTATTTTTATTTTCCTCACCAGAAAATCCCATGTGATATCTAATAGCAAACGCTTCTTCACGAGAAAGTCTCATAAATCCTGATAAAATATACACTGATTTTTCTCCATGACCATAAGGTAAACTATCAGAAAATTGATATGAAGGTACTTGTTTCCAAACTCCATGTTCATCTTTAACATTTCTAAAACTTTGTTTGTAAATATTAACTTTACACAAATCATGCATTAAAGCAACTAATGCAATTGTTTCATCTGAATAATTTAAATTATAAGTTTCTTTAACTTTATCACGATTTAAATAATCTACAAGACAGTCATATACATTTAAGCTGTGTTCAAGTAATCCTTCAGGATAAGAACCATGAAATCTTGTGCTTGCAGGAGCTGTGAAAAAATCACATTTATCAGAAGTAAGGTATTCTAAAAGGCTTTCAGAGCCCTCTCTTGTTATGTATTTTTTATATAATTCTATAAATCTCTCTTTATTTGTCACTGTTAATCCTTTCGCATTATACATAATATTAGTTTTTGATTTTTAATTTATCCCAATAAAAATCATTTATATGTTTTTTTGCAGAATATTCTTTAAAATTTAATTCTGCAGTTAAAATTTTATTTTCAGATTTATCATTTTTTAATAATACTGAAGAATTCTCTTCATTTAGAAATATTTTAAATCCTTTACCTTTTATATTTATAGTTTTATATATATCATCAAAATAAATAGTGTATTTTTCAATCTTGAATGGTTTTTTGCTTTGTTGAGAATGAACTATTCTATCTTCATATATTTTTGTATAAATCAAATCAGAAGGAAATATATATGATGATTTAAAAACATAATAAGATATTGAAATTAAATATAAAGATATTAAAATTAATAAAATTATTATCCAAAATGTTTTTGAAGTGATAGAAACACCAATAACAATAATAGCTATAATTATATTTTTAAGTAAATTTCTTTTAAGCTTTTTATTGTTTTGGTCTATTTGCAGTTTTTCTGAAACTTTTTCTGTTCTAGACATTTTTGGAGGAAATTGATATAAAAGCATATATGGAATTCCTTTTATTTATTAATAAAATATTCTAAAATATCGCTGCCTTTTTCAATTAAAATTTCTGATATTTTAGCAGTTTCTTCTGTAAAAGTATCTTGTCCATTAACAGGATTAGAATTGTCATATATTAAAAATGGAACTGGATCACTTGTATGTGTTCTTAAAGCAAGAGGAGTTGCATGATCAGGCAAAATAAGTATTTTGTAATCACCAAGCTCATTAAGTTTATTTAATAAATATCCTAAAACTTTCTTATCAATAATTTCAAGTGCTTTAACTTTGTTGTCAACTTCGTGTCTATGACCACATTCATCAGGAGCTTCTATATGAATATAAACAAAATCTTGACCATTTTTAAGTTCATTAAAAGCAGCAACAGCTTTTCCATCAAAATTAGTATCAATATATCCTGTTGCACCTTCAACTTCAACAACATTCATATCTGCGAATTTTGCAATACCTTTTAATAAGTCAACAGCAGAAATAACAGAACCTTTTAGTCCATATTTTTCTTTAAATGGATCAAGAGGTTTTTTTACACCTTCGCCCCATAACCACATGCTATTAGCTGGTTTTAATCCTTTTTCGATCCTTTTTTTATTAACAGGATGATCTTTTAATAAATCATAACTTTTTTTCATAAGTTCAAGTAATTTTTGAGAATTAATATGACTAGGTAAATGTCCTTTTATAGGTTTACCTGTAATATCATGAGGAGGAGTTAATTCACCTATATCTAAACTTCCGTTTTGCCAAATAAGGCAATGTCTATAACTAACTCCTGAATATAGTTTAAATTCATCAGTGTTAAGTTTTTCTGCTAAAAACTCAACAAGCTCAGTTGCTTCTTCTGTAGAAATATCTCCAGCACAATAATCAAGTATTGTTTTATCTTCATAATTTTTTTCATCAGAAAGTGTAACTAAATTACATCTAAAAGAAACATCAGTTTCCTTCATATCAATACCAATACTTGCAGCTTCAAGAGGTGATCTGCCTGCATAATATTTTAAAGGATCATATCCCATAACCGCTAAATTAGCAACATCGCTACCTGGTTTTAATTCATCAGGAACTGTTTTAACAAGACCTATAGTAGATTTTTTTGCTAAAAAATCCATATTAGGTGTTTTAGATGCACTCATAGGAGTTTTTCCATTAAGTTCTTCAACTGGATAATCAGCCATTCCATCACATAGTACAACAATATATTTCATTTAAATATCTCCTATATTAATTTATTTATAAAAACATCTTAATTGTAGCATACTTGCACTTATTTTGCAATTTAAGTATGTTTATTTTTAGATTTTTTGGGAATAGTATTATTTAACTATGATAACAAAATTTTCTGTAGGAGGCATTTTTTTGAAACAGAAATCTTATTTAAGCAGTTATGATAAATTTTCTGTAAAACAGCTTAATAAAAAACTAAAAAAAAGTTTTGTGAAATTAGAGAAAAAATATAAATCTGTTATTAATAATACTGCTAAAACTGATAATCAAAAAGTATTGTATGAAAATTTTTATATACTTCATAAAATATATAAAGAAGTAATAAAAACTCATTCAAATGAAAAAATAATTACAGTTAGTGATATGCCTTTAATAGGTAGTATTATTGTTTTAAATAGTAACGAAAATGAATTTGCTAGTGCTAATATTATTAGTGAACAAATTAATGAAGTATATAAAAAAATACAACTTAAAAATATAGATTTTGAACTTATTCTTTGGCAGGTGAAATATACTTTGCTTATGAATTTTTGTGCATCTATAAATGATAAAAAAAGTGATATTAATGCTTTGAATGTTTTAATTCTTATTTCAAAAAGCGATACAATTGATGTACAAGAAATCATAAATAATAGTAATAAAGTTCATAAAATATATGCTAGTGAAAAAAGTAATATATATTCTAAAATGAATAAAGAAACTCAAAGTATCTATAGAAATAGAACAGCATATATTGCAAAAAAACAAAAGAAAAGTGAAATTGATATAGCAAATAATTTTTTATCTGCTGCGGATAAATTTTTTACAAACCTTAATAATGCAAAAGAAAGTCATGTTGGATATTATATATTTAAAGATTATGAAAGTTTATTTAAAAAAGTAAATATCAAAAATTATACGATGTTTATTTGTTTTTTATCTGTTTTTATATCTTTAGTATGTTCATTTTTTCTGAATAATTATTATATATTAATTTTGTTATTAATTCCGTTTGCAGAAATAATTAAAATAATAGTAGACTTATTCGTAAAATATAAAAAACAAATAACATATTTACCAAGAATGAGTTTATCAAACAATATTCCTGATAATGCAAAAACAACTATTGTAATTTCAACAATTATTTCAACTTGTAAAGATATAAAAGAATTAAAACAAAAAATTATTGAGCAAAATTTTCTTAATGTATCTGATAATATAAAAATATGTGTTCTTTGTGATTTGTCACCGTCTAATAAAATAACTTCAGCAAATGATGATGTAATTATAAGAAATTGCGAGAGAACAATAAATGGCTTAAATAAAAGGTTTAATAATAGATTTATAATTATAATTAGAAACAGAACTTTTTCTAAAACACAAAATATGTATATAGGTTTTGATAGAAAAAGAGGCGCAATTGAAGAGCTTGCTTGTTTTGCAAAATCAGAGCAAATTGATTTTAAATTTACTTGTGGAGATACTGATTTTATTAAAGATAGCAAATATTTTTTATGTTTAGATTATGACACAAAACCTTTTATGGAGACTGCTTGTGAACTTATTAGTATTGCGCAACATCCATTAAACAAACCTGTAATACAAGATAATAAAGTAATAAATGGTTATGGAATAATTACACCAAGGATAACAACTAAATTAAGTAGTTCACTTAAAACACCTTTTACTAAATTTGTTGGAGGAATTGGTTCAAGCTCAGCATATGATAATTGTTGTCCTGATTTTTATCAAGATTGTTTTAATGCAGGTATTTTTTCTGGAAAAGGTCTTATAAATATTGATTCATTTTATAAAGTATGTACTAATATTTTTTTACCAGAAGAAATTTTAAGCCATGATATAATTGAAGGAGAACTTTTAAGAACTGGTTTTGCAGGAGATATAATATTTAGTGAACAATTTCCATCAAAATCAGAAAGCTATTTTAAAAGACTTCATAGATGGATAAGAGGAGACATACAAAATATTAATTTCTTAGGTAAGAAAATTAAAACGAAAAAAGGATTTATAAAAAATCCATTAAAATATATATCCAAATTTAAACTTTTGGATAATATTAAAAGAATCTTATTTCCTATTAATTTAATAATAATAATTTTGGTTTCTGCATTTGTAAATATCAATACTGCATTGTTATTAATGATACTTGCTTTAGTTTCATTAAAATTACCTTATTGTATTTCCTTAATATCCTCTATATTTAATAATGGTTTTTATAATATAACAAGAAAATATTATTCAAATGTTATTTCAGAAACAACAGAAATAATTTCAAAATCATTTTTTAGTGTAATATTTTTACCACAACAAGCATTAACATCTTTAGATGCTTCTATAAGAGCATTATGGAGAAAATATATTAGTAAAAAAAATCTACTAGAATGGACTACTGCATATTCAGCAGAACAGTTTGTAAGAACAACAAGAGTAATTTGTAGTAATTATTTATTACCATTTATAATTGGAATTATATTATTAATTTCAAAATTAATTTTTATTAAAATAGTTGGAATGATTTTTGTAATTTCTCCATTAATTATTTTTTATTGTAATAGACCATATAAAGATCGTAAAAATGTTATTGATAAAAATACAGTTAGCAAATTAATAAATCAGCTTTCAAATATGTATCATTTTTACGAAGATTATGCTAATAAAGAAAATAATTATCTTCCACCAGATAATGTTCAATTTGCACCTATTTTCAGAGTGTGTAATAGAACATCTCCAACAAATATAGGATTGATGTTATTATCAGAACTAGCAGCAAGAGATTTTGAGCTGATTGATACTGATGAATTAGCTATTAGAATTGATAGAGCACTTAAAACAGTAGAAAATCTAAAAAAATATAAAGGTAATTTATATAATTGGTATGAAACAAAAACACTAAAAGTATCAAATAATCCATATGTATCTTCAGTAGACAGTGGTAATTTCTTATGTTGTATGGTTGCATTAAAAGAAGGTTTAGTAGAATATAAAAATAAAAATTCTATTATACCAGATCTTATTATTAGAATTAATAATATTATTGATAATACAGACATTGGTTTTTTCTATGATAAAATTAAAAATTTATTTTATATAGGTTTTAATCCAGAAACAGAAAAATTTAGTCCAAATCATTATGATATGTTAATGAGTGAAGCTAGAATGACATCATATTTTGCAATATCAAAAAGATTAGTTCCAAAAAAACATTGGCATCAACTTGGAAGAATAATAAGTAAAAATGGATTGTATTCTGGAACTGTTTCTTATACAGGAACAATGTTTGAATATTTTATGCCAGAATTATTATTATCAAGTAAACATGGTTCAATTTGTTATGAAGGATTAAAATACTGTTTGTATTGTCAAAAACAAAGAACAAAAAAATCTCATATGCCTTATGGAATATCAGAAAGTGGATATTATGCTTTTGATAATATTTTGAATTATCAATATAAAGCTCATGGAGTTCAAAAATCAGGTCTTAGAAAAGGTCTTGATAATGAACTTGTAGTATCTCCTTATTCAACGTATATAACACTTCAATATGATTTAAAAAATGCTATAGAAAATATTGATAAACTTAAATCATTTGGATTAGAAGGTTATTATGGATTATATGAAGCTATTGATTTTACAAAATCAGTAGATATTGAAAGTGGATCAATAGTAAAAAGTTATATGGCACATCATATCGGAATGAGTATTATTGGAATTTCAAATGCTTTACAAGATGGTAAAATGCAAAAAAGATTTATTAAGGATAGATTTATGAAAAGTGGCGAAGAATTACTTGAAGAAAAAATAATGTCAGGAGTTCCTGTATATGAAGATTTATATAGGAAACCTGAAACAGAAAGAGTAGAATTAAATGAAGAAGATGATAAAATGTATTTTGAAGAAGTACATCCATATCAACAAAACATCAAATTATTATTTAATGGAGAGTATACACTAGCTTTATCTGATATAGGAGCTGCAATTGCAATTTATCAAGGACTTGATATTTATGGTCGTACTACAGATGTTTTAAAAAAACCTGAAGGTTCTTATTATGCAGTGCAAGATGGTAAAAAACATTTTTGTTTTTCTTATCTTCCTGAATATAATAACAATGATAAAATGAGTGTAGAATTTAATAAAGATACAATTTCATATTATTCTAATTCAAATGAACTACTTTGTGGTATGAAAGTTCATTTGCATAATAATATGCCTTGTGAAATAAGGCAATTTGCTTTAAAAAATACTTCTAAATTAGATAAGAAAATAAATTTATTATGTTATATTCAACCAAGGCTTGCGACATATAGAGAATATTCAGCACATCAAATGTTTAGTAAATTATTTTTAAAAGAAGTTTATGATAAGGAAAATGATTGTATAATTGTATCAAGAAAAAATAGATATAATGATGAGATGACTTACTGTGCAATAGGATTTATAGAAAGTCTTGAATTTGAATGTAATTTATCAAGAGAAGATGTTGTTGAAAAACCATATGGAGTTAGAAGTGTATTTTTAAATAAAGAAAATACAAAAGAAAATTTGAATTATATACCAGATCCAAGTGTGTTTATTGATGTTCCTATAAAAATAAAACAATCAGATCAATTTGAATTAAATTTGTTTATATTAGTTTCTCGTTCTAAAGAAGAGCTTTATCAAAATATTGCGAAATTAAGATCAGATAAATATATTTATACACTTAGCAAATCTAATATTAATTATAATTCTATTGAAGGAAGATTGATATCAACAATTTTACCACAAATATTATATAATAAATTTGATTGTAAAGAAAATTTGGAGTGTATAAAAAATAATGAATTATCATTATGTTCTTTATGGCAATTTGGAATTTCAGGTGATTTACCAATTGTTTATGTTCATGTATGTCAAACAAATTCAGTTCAAAAAATAGAAGGATATATTAAAGCTCATAAATTATTAAAATTATGTGGTATTGAGTTCGATTTGGTTTTCTCATTTAATGATAAAGGAGATGAGAATAGATATTTATATAATAATTTATTAAAAACAATAAGTGATTTTAAATCTGCTGATAGTGTGTCTCAAAGATCAGGTATTCATTTAATTGATATATTTAATGTTGATTCTAAAATTATAAATTTATTAAAAGCTGTTTCTGTTCATATAGCTCCAGAATCTATGGCTAGAGTAAATTTTCCTATGCCTAAATATACACCTGTTGAATTTTTACCTGTTAACAAACCACAAATATCAATTGAAAATCCATTAACAGTAGGAGGTTTTGATAATAATAAATATATAATTAATCAAGAAACTCAGGTTCCTTGGTGTAATGTTCATGCAAATTCCTCTTTTGGAACTTTAGTATCTAATTCTGCTTTAGGATATACCTATGCAATAAATTCAAGAGAAAATAAACTTACACCTTGGTATAATGATACCAAAACAGATAATCAAGGAGAAATGATAATATTAAAAATAGAAGATAATTATTATGATCTGGTTTTTGGATCAGTAGCAATATTTTCTCAAGAAAAAAGTGAGTATATAGGTATTACTAATATATTTAAAAGTAAAGTTATTGTATTGATTGATAAAAAATCAATGTGTAAAAAAATATCAGTAGAAATTGACTTTATAGATAAATATAAAAATATAAGTATTGCTTATTATACAGAACCTACACTTTCTGTATCAAGAGATAATTCTAAATTAATTGTATTTTCAAAAGAAGATAATTGTATTTTAGCAAAAAATCCTCTTAATACTGAAATTTCTGGATTTATGTGTATTACAAGTGATAAAGAATATAATTATGTTACAACAAATAGACTAAATTTTTTATCTGGTAATTGGCAACAAAATTCTCTTTTATCTCAAAACAATCCATGTTTGAGTTTTATTACTAATTATAATGATAATACAGAAACAATAAAACAAGATTTTTATTTATCTTTTGGAAAAACGAAAGATAAAGCCAAAAATTCAAGTAAAGATTTTGTAGAATATAAAGATGAAAAACAAAATACAGTAACTATTAAAACTCCTGATGTTAATTTAGATAATATGTTTAATATATGGCTTAATCATCAAACACTTTCTGGAAGAATAATGGCTAAAACAGGATTTTATCAAAATTCTGGTGCATGTGGATTTAGAGATCAACTTCAAGATTCTTGTGCAGCTTTAATAACCAATCCTTCAATAACTAAAAAACACATTTTACTAGCCTGCACAGCTCAATTTGAAGAAGGAGATGTACTTCATTGGTGGCATAGTTTGCCTAACAATATTATAAGAGGAGTTAGGACAAGATATAGTGATGATTTAGTTTGGTTGCCATATACAGTTTGTGAATATGTTGAAAAAACAATGGATATGGATATTTTATTAGAATCTGCACCATTTTGTGAAGGAATTAGTTTGAAATCTGATGAGCATGAAATTTATGGCGAAGTTAAAGTTAGTGATATATCTGAAAATGTTTATTCTCATTGTAAAAAAGCACTTGAACAAGCATACAAATTAGGTGAACATGGACTTGTTTTAATTGGATGTGGAGATTGGAATGATAGTTTTAATAAAATAGGTATTGAAGGCAAAGGAGAAAGCGTTTGGCTTTCTGAATTTATGGTTATTGTTTTTGAGAAATTCGCTGAGATTGCAAAATTTGTATCTGATGCACCAATTTATATTGATTATACAGAAAAAGCTGCTAATCTTAGAAAAGCTATTTCTGAGAATTGTTGGGATGGTGAATGGTATTTAAGAGCATTCTTTGATAATGGAGATGAACTTGGTTCAAAAAACTGCGAAGCTTGTCAAATAGATTCTTTAGCACAAAGCTTTGCAACTTTATGTAGATTGCCTGATACTAAAAGAAATAAAATAGCATTAAACTCAGCTTATGATTATTTGGTTGATAAAGATAATATGCTTATAAAATTATTTACACCTGCGTTTAGAAAAAATGAATTACCTGTAGGATATGCAACATCTTATCCAGCGGGAATAAGAGAAAATGGAGGTCAATATACTCATGCAGCGATATGGCTTGCAATTGCATTTTTTGAAGCGGGACTTAAAGAAAAAGGTTTTGAGCTTATTAATTTATTAAATCCATCAAATAAATATCTTAATGATAATAAAGAAGTTGCTGAGAAATTTAAAAATGAACCATATTTTATGACTGCTGATATTTATACAAATCCAATGTGCTATGGACGAGGTGGATGGTCAATATATACTGGAGCTGCAGCTTGGTATTACAGAGCTATCTTCGAATGGCTGTTTGGTATAAAAATTAAGTTTGGATATTTTTATATTGATCCATTTTTGCCAGAAGATTGGAATGAGTATGAAATTAATTTAAATTATCAAAAAACTACTTTTCATATTGTAATAAAAAGAGGCTCAAATCATCAAAAATACGATAATGATAGAGAATTTGATAAAATTAAATTAGATGGAAAACATCATGAAATTATAATAATTGTATAAAAACAAATCCTACTGTTAATTCAGTAGGATTTGTTATTTTAATTTGAAATTATTAGTTAATATCAATTTGTTTTTTGCTTAAAGTATGTTTAACTTTTTGTCTAGTATAATCATAAATCACTGACATAGTTGGAACAGCTAAAAGTATTCCTACTAAACCAAATAATCCACCACCTATTAAAATCGATAATAGTACCCATAAAGCAGGTAATCCAACTTTATGTCCAACAACTTTAGGATAGAATATATTTGATTCAATTTGTTGTAAAACAATAACAAACACAATAAACCATAATGCTTTAAGTGGATGTATTAATAACAACATAAATGCTGATGGAATTGTACCAATCCATGGTCCAAGAATAGGAATCAAACTTGTTATAGCAATAAATACACTAATCATAAGAGCATATTCAAATTTAAATATCAACATACCTATAAAGCATAAACCACCTAAAACACATGCTTCAATAAGTTGACCAACTATAAAATTTGAAAATGTAATATTTATATGGCTACAAACACTTATTAGTTTATTAGCATTTTCTTTTTTAAATAAAGCATATATTATCATTTTTAACTGTGAAATTAATTTTTTCTTTCCTAATAAGAAATATACTGAAATACCTAATGCAAAAACAAGATCCACAACAAAAGAAACTAAGTCAGTTGTAACTCCAAACACGCCTTTAAGTACATTTTCTATTAAACCAGGTATTTTTTCTAATGTTTGATTTATTTTATCAAAAATATTAATGTTTTCAGGAAGTTGTCTATTAAATTTATCAAGCACTTCCATTGACCATTCTTTAGCGTTATCTATATATTGATCAGATTTATCAGCAAAATCAGCTATGCTAGAACTAATTTGAGGAACAATAATTAATAAAATTCCTGTAATAACTAATATAGCTAATAAGTATACAATTAAAGTTGAAATACCTACTACAGCCTTTTCTCTTTTCTTTAAGGGCTTTATTTTTATAAGCTTTGATTGAAAGAAAGAGCAAGGTTTGTTTAATACAAAAGCAATTGCAAATCCTATAAGTATTGGTCTAGCAATTCTGAATATTTTGGTTAATATAGCAAAAACAACTTTATAATTCCAAAATGTAAAAGCAATAAGTATAATAATGATTGCTGTAATTATTATATTTTTAAATAATTTTTTGTCCATAAAATCTCCTTTCATTTTTACATTATATCACAATTGTAAATATAAATAAAGTAAACTTAATAGCATAATTTAGTTAGCGATTTCATAGTATTTGTTAAGGACAAACTTTAGGAGGTAAAAATATGGAAGTTAAAGAATTTTTACAAGCTATTAGTTATACAAGCGATAATATAAAAAATATATTATTGAAGATAGATAATAAAAAAGCAAATAAGATTACTGAAATAAGGCTTAGAGCTAATAAACCACTTTCTGTTGTTATTAATGGAATTAATTATTTTGTTTCAAATTCTGGAGAGGTTAGTTTTATTCCAGATGATTGTTTAAATATATCAAAACATGATATAGATATTATATTTAATAAAATATGTCAGTATTCATTACATAGCTATGATAATGAAATAGCACAAGGATTTATAACAGTAGAAGGAGGACATAGAGTAGGTTTATGTGGAACAGCTGTTATAAAAAATTCTAAAGTAAGTACAATTAAGAATATAACTGGTTTAAATATAAGAATAGCAAAGCAAATGTATGGATGTGCTGAAGAATTATATAATTTAATTTTTAATACACAAATAAAAAGTTTACTCATTATTGGAAATCCTCTTAGTGGAAAGACTACGATATTACGTGATTTATGTAGATTATTAGGTAAAAGATATAAAGTATCAATTATTGATGAAAGAAATGAAATATCTGCAGCTTCAAATGGAATTATCAACAATAATATAGGTGAATTTTCAGATGTCTTTAATTCTTTTCCAAAAGAAGATGGAATAATTACAGCAATAAGAGTAATGTCTCCAGATATTGTTGTGTGTGATGAAATTGGTGGAGAAAATGATGTGAAGGCCTTAGGACAAGCTATTAAATGTGGTGTTAAAATCATTGCGACTGCTCATGCTGGAAGTGTTCAAGAAATATTAACTAAAGTGAATTTTAGTAGTTTAATTGATATAAATGCTTTTGATTGTATTGTTTGTTTAGGAACTAAAGATAAAATTGGACAAATTGTTGAATACAAAGAAATGAGAATACAATATGCTTAAATTATTTGGAATTGGATTTATTGTTTTGTGTTCGTCTTTAATTGGAATATCAATATCAGAAAAATTGAAAAAACGTATGATTGAGCTAGAATCTATAAATTATTTGTTGGAAGAAATATCATTACTTATAAAGCATAGAGCATTAACAGTATTTGAAATTATTGATTATTTAAAGTCTAATGAACAGATTAAAGAACTTGAATTTATAAATAATTTCATTTACAAAGATAATACTCCATTTTATATATTGTGGGATAAAAGTATAGATAATTCAAATTTGTCTATGAAAGAATATGATTTGAAATTGCTTAAATCTTTTGGAAAATCTCTTGGGACTAGCAATACAGATGGACAAATTTCTATAATACAAATTTTCAAACAAGATTTTAAAAATCTATATTCTAATGCTTTAAAAGAATATGAGAAAAAATCAAAACTATATAGATCCTTGGGAATTTTATGTGGGATGTTATTTTCTATTGTAATAATCTAAAGGAGGTTTAAAAATGGATATTGATATGATTTTCAAAATAGCTGCAATAGGTATAATTATTGCTATTTTAAATATTCTTTTAAAAAAAGCTGATAGAGATGATCAAGCCTTTTTGGTGACAATTGCAGGCCTTATAACAGTTCTTGTAGTGATTGTACAAGAAGTAGCAGCACTTTTTGAAACAATAAAAAGTGTATTTGGTTTTTATTAATGGATATGGTTATGATAACAGGTCTTTGCATGATTGCTACAATCATAGTAAAGCTGTTTGATAAAATAAATAAAGAGTATGCATTGTTTATTGCGTTAATAACATCATGCTTTATACTGTTTTTAGTAATAGCTTATTTTTCTCCTATTATTTCAACTGTAGAGGATTTGTTTGCAACATCAGGAGTAGATAATAAATATTTTGAAATAATATTTAAATCTCTTGGAGTATGTTATTTAACTCAATTTGGATGTGATTTTTGTAAAGATGCTGGTGAAAATGCAATTGCAGGTCAACTTGAATTAGCAGGCAAAATTATGTTATTAATTATAGCTTTACCGTTGTTCAACGATCTTATAGAGATTGTTAAGGAAATTTTAACATTATAGATTTACAGGAGAAAAGATGATAAAACGTGTGCTATTTTTTATAGCTTTATTTATTTTTATAATTATACCTACTAATGTGCAAGCAACATCTCTTGAAGAAGAATTTGCAGAAAATAATTCAGAGTTTTTTGAAAATTCAATTCCAAGAGAAAGTGAAGAGTTTTTTGAAGAAAATGATATAGATATAACTAATATAAATTCTATAAAAGATTTTTCTTTATCAAAAGTTTTTAAATACATAATAAATAAAGTTAAATATACTTTGACAAAGCCAATTAAGCTTTTAGGTCTTCTTATAGGAATTATACTTTTGCTATCTATAATAAACAATGTTGGCACAGAAAACATGAATAATTCTTTATATAAAGTTTTTAATATAATAGGAGTTCTTGTTTGTTTATGTATAATTTATAAATATATATCGGAAAGCATTGATATAACTTCAAAAACGTTGCAAGATGGTTCTAATTTTATGTTATGTTATGTTCCTGTTTTTGCAGGAGTTGTAGCAGCTGGAGGATTAGTAAGTTCAGCTAGCATATATAATATGGGAGTTTTAGGAGTTTCAGAAATAGCAATTCAAATTGCAAACAATTTTTTATTGCCATTAATGGCTTTGTTGTTTGCTTTATCTATAATAGAATCTATTAATCCCTCATTGTCTTTATCAGGATTTACTAGTGGTGTAAAGAAATTTATACAATGGTCACTTGGTTTGTTAATGACTATATTTGTTGGAGTTATTTCAATTCAAGGTATAGTTGGAACATCTACAGATACTATTGGTATAAGAACAGCTAAATTTATGGCATCTAGTTTTATACCTGTAATTGGAGGAGCAATTTCTGATGCTTATTCAACATTAAGAGGTAGTATTGGATTGTTAAGATCAGGAGTAGGTTCAATTGGTATAATAGTTCTTTTGCTAACAATTTTACCTCCAATTTTATTTGTTTTTTCTATAAAAATTTCGTTGTCTATAGGAAGTTTTGTTGCTGAACTTTTAGGAATAAAAAGTGTATCATCATTGCTTAAAAATTCTTCTTCTGTGTTGTCTATTGCAGTAAGCTTACTTATATGTTTTGCTTTAATGTTAATAGTTGCAACAACAATAATGATGATGCTTGGATTAAATGTTAGTTAACATAAAAGGAGAATGTTTTGGAAGCATTAAGAAGTATATCTTTAATAGCATGTTTTGTAGGAATTGCAATATCTATGCTTGATATAATGAATTATTCTCAAAAATTGAAAAAACAAATTACATTAGTTTTTTCAATGGTATTTTTAATTTCTATCTTATCTCCAATTGTAAAAGGTGATGTGTCATTTGAAATACCAACTATAGAAGATATTGAAAATTCAGAAGAATATTTGTCTGTTATGGAGACTTATAATAAAAATTTAGCTGAAACCTTTAAAGCCGGTATAGAAAGTAATCTTAAAGAAAAACTTGCAGTTAATAATATAGAGGTTAAAGAAGTTTCACTTGATATAGAAGTTGATAAAGAAAATGTTATTAGTATTGCAAATGTAAATGTAACATTGCCTAATAAAAATAAGTCAAATAAAGATAAAGCTTTTAAAATTGTTAAAAATCAAATAGGTGATACACCTGTAGAAATTAATTTTATGGAGGATTCAGATGAAAAAAGTTCAACAGAAATGGATTGACTTTTTAAAAAGTAAAATTAATATTAAAAATAAAACCAATCTGATTGTGATTATTGGTTGTATAGGAATAGGATTAATATTAATATCAACTATGTTTAGTGGAGAAAAACCTAGAAAAATCAAACCAATAAAAGAATTGAGTATAGATACACAAGATTATGAAAATCAAATTAAAAAAGAGCTTATAGGTATTTTAAGTACTATTAATGGTGTTGGAAAAGTAGATATTATGTTAACAGTTGAAGGATCTACAGAATATGTTTTTGCTGAGGAACAAAAACATTCTTTTCAAGAAGGAAATGAAAAATATTCTGAAGACTTTCAAAATGAATATATAGTGATAGATGATGGTAATGGTAAAAAAGCTCTTGTAAAGAAAATTATGAAGCCTCAAGCTACAGGAGTTATAGTAGTTTGTGAAGGAGGTGACAGTCCAGTTGTGAATGAAAAGATAATGCATGCAGTTTCAGCTGTGCTAAATTTACCTATGAACAAAATTTGTGTGGTAAGAAGATACTAAAATAAGAATAAAATTGAACAAGCAATAATATATTTAAATAAGTTCGTTTTATTAAAATTATGCATTGTGCAGATTGGAGTTTTTAAATTGACTATTGGTAAAAAACAAATAATTTTAGCGTGTCTAACTCTTGTGCTTGGAATTGCAATTTATTTAAATTATATTTTGACTGATATTCCAAGTGAATTAAAACCTACATCAATTATTAATAGTGCAGGTGAGTACTATAATGATGTAGCATATGTTAATTCTGATGGAACTTCAGGAAATTATTTTGCTCAAGCAAGAATAGACAGAATGTCTAAAAGAGATGAAGCTGTGGAAACTTTACAAAGCATTTATAAAGGTGGAGATTTAACAGAAGATGAAAAAGCTGTTATAACTACTAATGCTATGAAAATGACCAAGCTTATTGAACAAGAAAGTACAGTGGAGAATTTGATTAAAGCAGCAGGCTTTGCTGACTGTGTAGTTTACTTAGATGGTAAGAATGCAAACATAGTTGTCAAGAGTGATGGGCTATTACCTAGTGAAGCAGCACAGATTTATGAAATATTGTTAGGCCAAGTTGAGGTAGAAAGAAAAAATATAGCACTTCTTGAAGTAAAATAGTTGTGTCTTTTTGAAAATATGGTATAATAGTATTATATATTATTTTTTATAGTACTTTTATAAATTCATATACAAAAAGAGGAGGCAACAAAATGGAACTTAATAATAGAGTTCAATCCGGAACACTTAAAGTTTCTGAAGATGTTATAGTTACAATTACAAAACTTGCAATTTTAGAAATAGACGGAGTTAAAAGTTTAGCAAGCTCTTCATTAAGTTTAACTTCTATTTTTTCAAAAAAAGATACTCAAGGCAACTTGGTTAAAGTTAAATTAATGGGTGATGTTGTTGAAATTAGTGTTGGTGTAATCGTAGAATATGGTTATAAAGTTGTACGAATTGCTGAGCAAATTCAAAATAGTGTAAAATCTTCTGTACAAACAATGACAGGCGTTACAGTAGCAAAAGTTAATGTAAGAATAGCTGGAGTTGTTTTAGAAGACCAACAAGAAAATTAATAAAATAAAGCAAGCTCTTTTATAGGGTTTGCTTTATTTTGATGTAAAAAAATAGAAAGAGTTGAAATTATGTCCTATTCAAGAAGAAGAAATAGAGAATCTGCATTTGTATTAATATTTGAAAAATTATTTGCAGAAGATACAGTTGATGAAATAATAGAGATGGCTGATAATATTGATGATATTGTTATTAGTTCTGATGTTATTAACACTTTTAAAGGTGTTGTAGAAAAAAGTGATGAGCTTGATCAAATTATTTCTAAATTAAGTAAAAAAAGAAGCATTGATCGTATACCTAAAATTAATATGGCGATATTAAGATTAGCATTATATGAAGCTATATATGATAATAAAGTACCAGTTAATGTTGCTATTAATGAGGCTGTTTTATTAGCTAAGAAATACGCCCAAGACGTTGATGCTTCATTTATAAATGGACTTTTAGGTTCATATGCTAGAAATATTGAGGAAGATAAAAATGCCTAATTATTTAGGAATAGATACAAGCAATTATACGACTTCTGTTGCAATATATTCTAGTGATGAGCAAAAAATAATTCAGCAAAAACAACTTTTACCTGTTAAAAAAGGTGAGCTTGGTTTAAGACAATCAGATGCTGTTTTTCATCACACAAAACAGTTGCCTAAATTAATATCTGATATTTTTAAAACACATATTGATTTACATGCAGTTTCAGCTTCAACAAGACCTACTAATTCAAAAGGCTCATATATGCCTTGCTTTTTGGTAGGTAAATCGGTTGCTGAAAGTATTTCATCTGTAAATTCAATACCATTTTATCAAACTTCTCATCAAATTGGACATATTTTAGCAGCTTTATATAGCTGTAAAAGATTAGATTTAGTTAATGAAAAGTTTTTAGCGTTTCATGTTAGTGGAGGTACAACAGATTGTCTTTTGGTTGAACCTGATAAAGATAATTTATTAAAAGTGAATTTAATTTCGCATAGTCTTGATTTGAAAGCAGGACAAGCTGTTGATAGAATAGGACTTATGCTTGGTTTAAATTTTCCATGTGGAAAATATTTAGAAGAACTTGCATTAAAAAGTTTTGAAAATTATAATCCTAAAATAACATTAAAAGATCTTAATTGTTGTTTGTCAGGACTTGAAAATATATGTCAAAAACAAATTGCAGATAATATTTCAAAAGAAAATGTAGCAAAATATTGTCTTGATTATATATATAACACTATTAAACTGATGACTGAAAAAGTTATTCATAAATATGGAGAATTACCATTAGTTTATGTTGGCGGAGTAATGTCTAATTCTATAATTAGAGAAAAACTAATTAAGAATTTTGAATGTTATTTTGCAGAACCAGAGTTTTCATGTGATAATGCTAGTGGAATTGCAATATATTCTGCTTTAAAGGAGAAATAAATGAGTATTCTTTCTATAACACAATTGAATAATTATATTCAATTTAAGTTTAAAAGCGATGTGAAGCTAAAAGGTGTTATGGTTCAAGGAGAAATATCAAATTTTAATTGTCATTTTAAATCAGGACATTTTTATTTTACATTAAAAGATGATGAATCGTCTGTAAAATGTGTAATGTTTTCTTCTAGTGCAAATAGAGTTAAATTTGTACCTGAAAATGGATTAAAAGTAATAGTTAGTGGAAATATTGAAGTTTATACAAGAGACGGAGTATACCAAATATATGTTAATGATATGCAGCCATTTGGTATAGGAGCTCATCATTTAGCATGTGAACAGCTTAAAATTAAACTTGAAAAAGAAGGATTGTTTGATGAAAATCATAAAAAACCTTTGCCATTATATCCAACTAAAATTGGTATAATTACTTCATCTGATGGAGCTGGATTGAAAGATTTGATTACAATTTTAGAAAGAAGATATCCAGTAGCTAATATTCATCTTTTTCCTGCTATTGTTCAAGGAGAAAATTCATCTAAATCATTATGTAAAGCGCTTTTAAATGCTGATAATAAAAATTTAGATTTAATTATTATTGGTAGAGGTGGAGGATCTTACGAAGACTTATATTCTTTTAATAATGAAGATTTAGCAAGAAAAATATATAATTGTAAAACTCCAATTATATCAGCTGTTGGACATGAAACTGATACAACAATTGCTGATTATGTTGCAGATTTAAGAGCGTCAACACCTTCAGCTGCAGCAGAACTTGCAACTCCAAATGTTCAAAGTTTGATACAAGAATGTGAAAATTATATTACTATTTTGGAAAATAAAATAAATAATATTATTAATAATAAGCATAATGAAAATGAACTTATTTATAATAGTATTAATAAGCATTCTCCTCAAAAAATAGTGGACAATTCTTTAAATGAGATTGAAATTATTAATAAAAGATTGTACAATAGTTATGTAAATATTATTGAATTAAATAATATAAAATATAATGAAAAAATAAATTTGCTTAATTCTTTAAATCCACTTAATATTTTATCAAGAGGATATTCTCTTGTTTATAAAGATGATGATTTAATTAATAATGGTAAATCACTTAAAAAAGGTGATGAAATTAAAATTAAATTTAAAGATAGCGAAATTAGTGCAATTATTAAATAGGATTGGGTGATATTATGAATTATGAGGAGAGTATAAAAAGACTAAATGAAATTGTTGCTGCTCTTGAGTCTGGCAAACTTTCTCTTCAAGAATCTATAGATTATTATAAAGAAGGAACAAAATTATCTTTGTTTTGTAAACAACAATTAGAACAAGCAAAACAACAAATTATAAATTATAATCAAGAAATTTAGGTGACGTATGAAAAAAGAGAATGAAGTTTTAATGGATGAATATATAAATAAGATTGAAAATTATTTAGAAAATTCTTTTACCATAAAAAATTCATGTATACAAAAAGATATTGTTGATGCTATGAAATATTCATTATCAGCAGGAGGAAAAAGAATAAGACCTATTTTGGTATTAGAGTTTTATAAAATGTGTGGTGGAAAAGAAGATATTCTTCCAATTGCATGTTCAGTAGAAATGATTCATACATTTTCTTTAATACATGATGATTTACCATGTATGGATGATGATGATTATAGAAGAGGCAAACTTTCTTGTCATAAAAAATATGGTGAAGCATTAGCATTATTAGCAGGAGATAATCTTGCTACATTACCATATGAAATTATATCTGATGCTGCTTTTAATGGTATTATTTCTTTTGAAACAGCAACAAAAGTTATTAAAGAATTGACATCATCTGTTGGATATAATGGAATGATTGGTGGTCAAGTTATAGATTTAATTAGTGAAGATAAATTTATAGATGCAAAAACTCTTACAAATCTTGATTTGTTAAAAACAGGAGCATTAATAAAAACTTCTTGTGTAATTGGTTGTATACTTGCAAATGCTAGTAAAGACAAAATAAATAAAGCTATTAAATTTGCTGAAAATTTAGGTATAGCTTTTCAAATAATAGATGATATTCTTGATGTAACAGGTTCATTTGAATTACTTGGTAAACCAATAAACAGTGATAATGAATGTAAAAAATCAACGTATGTATCTATTTTTGGATTAGAAGAAGCTAAAAAGAAAGCAAATGAATTAACTCAAAATGCTATGTCATTTTTAACAGGTTTTGATGATAATCAGTTTATTACTGATCTAACTATGATGCTTTTAGAAAGGGAAAAGTAAAAAATTGGTAAGATATATATTAGATAATTATTATAATTACGTATTATTTTCTGCAATAATTTCTTGGATTTCAGCTCAAGTTTTGAAAACTTTATTAAATTTTATTATTGATAAAGAACTTAATTTAGAACGGCTTGTTGGTCCAGGAGGAATGCCAAGTGCACATTCAGCATTTGTTTGTTCAGCTACACTTGCAGTATCAAGAAAAATTGGAATTCAATCTACTGAATTTGCTATTATATTTATAATTGCTATGGTGGTTATGTATGATGCTATGGGAATTCGTAGAGCTGCTGGAATGCATGCTAAAAAGATAAATGAGATGAATAAGATTTTAGAAAAAAATCCAGATTCACCTAAAAAAAATAATAATAAATATAAACACAAAAATAAGGAGCTAAAAGAAGTATTAGGACATACTCCTTTTGAAGTGCTTGGAGGTGCTTTGCTTGGAATAATTATTGCTCTAATTGTTCCAGTAAAATAATGAAAAATAATTTAAAAACAAAAATTAAAGATTTAAATTTGCCGGAAGATTTAAAATCAATGTCAGATGATGAACTTAATTTAGTGTGTTCACAAATTAGAAGTATATTAGTTAATGTAGTATCAAAAAATGGTGGTCATTTAGCTTCAAATCTTGGAACTGTTGAGTTAACTGTTGCAATGCATAAAGTGTTTGATTCTCCAAAAGATTCAATAGTTTGGGATGTTGGACACCAAGCATATACACATAAAATTTTAACTGGAAGACTTGATAAATTTAATACTTTAAGAACTAAAGATGGTATTTCTGGATTTGTTAAACCTTCAGAATCTAAGCATGATGCTTTTATAAGTGGTCATTCAAGCACATCAATATCTGCTGCACTTGGAATTGCAACTGCAAAAAAGTTAAGCAAAGATAATAGTCATACAATAGCAGTTATTGGAGATGGAGCATTAACTGGAGGAATGGCTTATGAAGGATTAAATAATGCTGGTAAAAGTGAAACTAATTTAATTGTTGTTTTAAATCATAATGAAATGTCAATTTCTAAAAATGTTGGTGGAATTGCAAAATATCTAAGTACAATGCGTACGACTCAATCTTATCATAAAACAAAATCAGTAGTAGAGAATGTTTTAGATAATACTCCATTGCTTGGAAAACCAGTTAAAACAATTATTTCTTCATCAAAACAATTAGTAAAAGAAATGATTGTTGATAGCACTATGTTTGAGTATTTTGGATTTGAATATATAGGACCTGTAGATGGTCATAATGTACATGAACTTCAAGAAGCATATGAAAATGCGAAATTAATGAATAGACCAGTATTTATCCAAGTAAATACTACAAAAGGAAAAGGATATGTTCCAGCAGAACATAATCCTGGACATTTTCATGGAATTGGTAAATTTGAAATAGAAACAGGAAATTCCGATGTTGCAGCAATTAATAGTTATTCTACAGTCTTTGGTAAAGAATTGACTTCTTTAGCGAAAAAAGATCATAAAATTTGTGCTGTAACAGCTGCTATGAAATATGGAACAGGATTACAATATTTTAAAAAAGCTTATACTGATAGATTTTTTGATGTTGGTATTTCTGAGCAACATGCTGTTACATTTTGTGCTGGTCTTGCAAAATCAGGTATGACTCCAGTTTTTGCAGTATATTCTTCATTTTTACAAAGAGCTTATGATCAAATTTTGCATGATGCTGCAATTGATAATCTTCATATTGTTTTAGGAATTGATAGATCTGGAATTGTAGGAAAAGATGGTGAAACTCATCAAGGAATATTTGATGTTTCTTTTCTTTCTTCTATACCTAATCTTAAAATCTATTCTCCTTATGGATATGATGAATTGAAAAAAGTATTAAAAACAGCTATTTATAAAGATAAAGGTGTTGTTGCAATACGTTATCCAAAAGGATCTTGTGAAAATAATGAAAATTATTGTTGTAATATTGATTATGAATATCAGTATGAAAAAAATAAAATTCTTTTAATTACTTATGGAAGAATTTATGAAGAAGTTAAAAAAGCACAATCAAAATTAATAGATGAAAAAAATAATTTTGATATATTAAGACTTACAAAGATTTATCCTTATAATAATAAGATTATAGATATTTGTAAAAAATATAAAAGAGTAATTTTTATTGAAGAAAGTATTAAATCAGGTTCAATTAGTGAAAAATTAGCATATGATTTGCAAAAACTAGGACTAAATATAAAATATGATTCTAAAACTATTAATGGTTTTGTTCCTCAAGCCAATGTTGATGAATCATTAATTGATGTTGGTTTAGATAGTGATTCTATAGTTGATTTTATTAGAGGAGAAAGTAATAATGATTAGACTTGATCTATTTCTTGTAAACAAACAATTTGTTACAAGTAGAGAAAAAGCCAAAGAATTAATAAAATCAGGTAAAGTATTTATTGATAATAAAATTTGTATAAAACCAAGTATGTTAGTTAATGAAGAAAATGATATTATAGTTAATAATACTTTACATAAATATGTTGGACGTGGTGGATTAAAATTAGAAAAAGCAATTAATGCATTTGAAATTGATTTAAATAATAAAATTTGTGCTGATATAGGAGCTTCAACTGGCGGATTTACTGATTGTATGCTGATAAATGAAGCTTTAAGAGTTTATGCAGTTGATGTTGGACATGATCAGCTTGCTGAAAAATTATTAGAAAATAATAAAGTAATTAATCTTGAAGGTATAAATGTTAGATATTTGACATCAAAAGAAATACCTGAAAAACTTGATTTTATTTCTGTTGATGTGTCATTTATATCATTAAAATTAATTATTCCTGTTTTAAAAAGTTTTTTAAAAGATAATGGTGATTTAGTATGTTTAATAAAACCACAATTTGAAGTTGGAAAAGTTAATATAGGTAAACATGGTATAGTTAAATCAAAAAAAGTGCATATTGAATTAATACATAATATGATTGATTTTTTTAATGCTAATGGTTTGTTTGTACATGGTTTTAATTATTCACCAATAAAAGGTTCTGTAGGAAATATAGAATATCTTATTCATATTAGAAAGCAACAAACAGATTTTATATCAAAGTTTAATATAAATAATTTTGTTCTTTCTACTTTTAAAATATTAGGTAATTAATGAGAGGTGTAGATTTGAATATATTAATTTATCCAAATTTTAAAAAAGTAAATGCTATTAATTGTGTTTATAAAGTTTGTAAGATTTTGCATGAAAATAATGTTAATATATATTTTGATAAAAGTAATGAGACAAAACTTAATAATATAGATTATTTAAATTTCGGAAATTTTTCTTATTTATTAGAAATTTGTGATTTTATAATTGTAATAGGTGGAGATGGAACTATATTAAAATGTTCTCATTCAATGCAAAATGTAAATAATAAGCCTATATTAGCAATAAATAGTGGTAGATTAGGTTTTATGTCTGCACTTGAATCAAATGAATTAAATTATTTAGAAGATTTTTTAAATGGACATTATACAATAAAAGATTGTATGATGCTTCATGCAAAAGTCAAATTTAAAAATGGAAATGTTTATGAACAATCAGTATTAAATGATGTTGTTGTTTCAAAATCGCCATTATGTAAAATTGCAGATTTTAAAGTTTTTTCAGATGAAATTTGTATAAGTGCATTAAGAGCAGATGGACTTATATTTAGTTCTCCAACAGGTGCTACTGCTTATAGTTTATCAGCTGGAGGTCCTATAATTGATCCAGAAATGAATTGTATTGAATTTACTCAAATTTGTCCATTCTCTTTGTCTTCAAGAACAATGATATTTGGAGAAGATAAAATTCTTAAAATAAAATATTCTGCTAATAATAAAACGGATGTTTATATAACATTTGATGGCCATAATCCAGTTGAGTTTTCAGTTGAAGATGAATTGTATATATATAAATCTTCAAGAAGTATTAAATTTGTTGATTTAAATCGTTGTAATTTTTATCACTCAGTAAACGAAAAATTAATGAAACCATTAAAAAGTAAAAACGAGGTGTAAAAGTATGAAACGTAAAAGACATTTAAAAATACTAGAAATTATTGAAAATAAAGAGATTAATACACAAGAATCTTTGCAAAAAGAACTTTTAGAACATGATTTTATTGTTACACAAGCTACTGTTTCTAGAGATATAAAAGAGTTAAAATTAGTTAAAACGCTTTCTTCAACAGGAGAATATAAATATACTGTTCCATCGATAGTTAAGGAAAAAAATCCTCTTACTTCTATGGTCTCATTATTTTTAGAAGCTGTTATTTCTATAGATTATGCTATGAATACAGTGGTGATTAAATGTCATGTTGGCATGGGCATGGCAGTTTGTGCTAAACTTGATGGAGCTGATTTTTCTTCTGATATAGTAGGTACTTTAGGTGGAGATGATACTATATTTATTCTTACTAGATCAGAAAAAGATGCTGTTAATCTTGTGGAAAATTTAAATAATCTTATTAGTAGGTGACAAATGCTTAAAGAATTATATATTCAAAATTTGGCGGTTATTAAAGAAGTTAATATTTCATTTGATAAGAATTTTAATGTATTTACTGGTGAAACAGGTGCTGGTAAGTCAATATTAATAAATGGTATTAATGCTATTCTTGGAGAAAGAGTTAGTAAAGATATTGTTAGAGCTGGATGTGAAAAATCTATTGTTTCTGCTTATTTTATAGATATAAGTAATGAAACTAAAGATAAGCTTAATCAGTTTGGAATTAATGTCGAAGATGATGCTATTTATTTATCAAGAGAAATTATGTCAAATGGAAGAAGTATAGCTAGAATAAATTCAAGAGCAGTAAATGTAGCTGTTCTTAAAGAAATAGGACAAACATTAATTAATATTCATGGTCAACATGATAATCAGATTTTGCTTAAACCAGAAAAACATATTGATATTTTAGATAGCTTTGGAGATATTACTAAATTATTAAATGAGTATAGACAAAAATTTAAAGATTTACAAGAGTTATCTAGAAAAATAAAAAAAGTTCAAATATCTGAAAATGAAAAACAATTAAAATTGCACATATTAAATGATAAAATTTCGGAAATAACGGAAATTGATATCAAAGAAAATGAAGACGTTTTAATTGAAAAAGAATATGAAGTTTTAAAGAATTCTGCTGAGTTATTAAAGAATTTAAATAATGCTTTAGTATTGTTAAATGGTAATGATGAAAGTGATGGATGCACTTTAAATACTGATCATTCAGCTGAATATTTATTGAAAGTTTCTGATTTGTTTTCTGGTGTAAAAGAATTATCTGATAGACTAAAAAATGCAAGTGTTGAAATTGATGATATTTCTTCTGATATTTCTTCTATTATTTCTGGAATCGATATTAGTAATGAAAGACATAAATATGTTACTGAAAGACGAGAAAATATAAATAATATAAAAAGAAAATATGGTCCAGATCTTAAAGATGTATTTAATAATTTGCAAATGTTTATTTCTGAAAGAGAGCAAATTATTAATAATGATATTGAAATAGAAAATTTATTAAATCAGAAAAATGAATTATTAAATAGTATTACACTGATGGCTAAAGAAATTTCGGAACATCGTAAAAAAGCTTGTAAATTGTTTTCTTGTAAAGTTTCTAGTGAACTTGAGTATTTAAATATGCCTAATGTAAAATTAGATGTTATTCAAACTAAAGGTAAACTTACTATAAATGGAATGGATAATATTGAATTTGTAATTTCTACTAATCCTGGAGAACCACCTAAGCCTATTGCTAAAATTGCTTCTGGAGGAGAGTTATCAAGGATTATGCTTGCTTTGAAAAGTGTATTATCAAAAAATGATAAT
Source organism: Oscillospiraceae bacterium (assembly GCA_965226565.1). GTDB lineage: Bacteria > Bacillota > Clostridia > Oscillospirales > Ruminococcaceae > SZUA-444. The sequence continues at coordinate 187,926 of CBDDDI010000001.1, read as the reverse complement.
ATTCCAACTCTTATTTTTGATGAAATTGATACTGGTGTAAGTGGTATAGCAGCTCAAAAAATTGGAACAAAATTATCTGAGATTTCAAAGCACAGACAAGTTCTTTGTGTAACTCACTTAACACAAATTGCTGTTATGGCAAATAATCATTTGTATATTGAAAAAAATTTATTAAAAGATTCTACAGTTACAAATGTTATTGTATTAGATTTTGAAGGTAGAAAAAAAGAAATAGCCAGGATTATGGGTGGAGATAATATTACTGAATTAATGCTTAAAAATGCTGAAGAATTGTTGATGTTATCAAAACAATAATTCGTTGACTTTAAAAATAGAATATGTTAATATATAGAAAATGCTATGAAAAGAAAAAGTAGCTTAAAAATTGATTTTTAGAGAGTCTTTGTTTGCTGAAAAAAGATAATTGATTTTAAGTGAATACATCTTGGAGCTTATATTTTGAAATTTATAGTAGGAATATACGGTTACACTCGTTATCGTGTTTAAGGCTGATTTATATCAGTAAACTGAGGTGGTACCACGGATTTTACGTACATTCGTCCTCTGTAAAGTTACATAGCTTTACAGAGGATTTTTTATTAAAAAAGGAGAATTATTATGACTTTATTTGAAGAATTTAAACGAAGAGGGCTTATTGCTCAAATGACAAACGAGGAAAAAATTAAAGAACTTCTTGACGAAAAAAAAGGAGTTAAGTTTTATATAGGTTTTGATGCAACAGCTGATAGTCTTCATGTTGGACATTTTTTACAACTTGTTGTTATGAAAAGAATGCAAAATGCAGGACATATTCCAATTGCTTTATTAGGAACAGGTACAACTATGGTTGGAGATCCAACAGGTAAAACCGATATGAGAAAAATGCTTACTGTTGATGATATAAATTTTAATGCTGAGTGTTTTAAAAAACAAATGTCTAAATTTATTGATTTTACTGATGATAAAGCTATTATGGTTAGAAACGGTGATTGGCTTTTAAAAATGAATTATATTGAATTTTTAAGAGATATTGGTAAACATTTTTCTGTTAATAAAATGCTTACTGCTGAGTGTTTTAAATCAAGACTTGAAAAAGGTTTAAGCTTTTTAGAATTTAATTATATGTTAATGCAAAGCTATGATTTTTTACATCTTAATGTTGAGCATGGTGTTAAATTAGAACTTGGAGGAGATGACCAATGGTCTAACATTATCAATGGTGTAGACTTGGTTAGAAGAGTTAAATCTGAAGAAGTCTACGGTATGACTTTCACTCTTTTGACAACAAAAGAAGGAAAGAAAATGGGTAAAACAGAAAAAGGTGCATTATGGCTTAATCCAGAAAAATGTTCTCCTTATGATTTCTTTCAATATTGGAGAAATGTTAGTGATGATGATGTTATTAATTGTTTGAAATTACTTACATTTATTGATATAGAAGAAATTGAAAAAATGGAAGCTTGGCAAGGCAGTGAACTAAATAAAGCAAAAGAGATTTTGGCATATGAAATAACTAAAATGGTTCATTCAGAAGAAGAAGCTAAAAAATGTATTGAGGCTGCAAAATCTGTATTTGGTTCAGGTGATATGTCTGTTAATATGCCTACTACAAAATTAGATATAAATGAATATGAGGATAAAAATATACCTATTCTTGATATTTTAGTTAAGTCAAAACTTTGTCCATCAAAAGCAGAAGCAAGAAGACTTATTAAACAAGGTGGAGTTTCTGTTAATGATGAAAAAATTCAAGAACCAACTATGAAATTTGATGATACAGATTTTAAAGATGGTTATATTATTATAAAAAAAGGTAAAAAAGTATTTCATAAAATTGAAATATAACAAAAAACCACGATAGAAAATCTATCGTGGTTTTTTATACCTATTTATTCTATTGAATCATCTTCAAATACTTCTTTATTAAGTTGTTTTACAGGTATTCTTTTGAAAGGACAGTATGTATATTTTGTACATTTATAATCTAATTCTACAAGTCCTTTACGCTCGCATAATATTTTATTTCCATCTCTTGTTCTTTTGCCTGAAGCACAATATTCACACTTTGGTTTAATATTTTTTCCAAACGGTTGAATTCTCAATATAATCATCCTTTCTTTTTATTTTAACTTATATATTATAACATGTTTTTTTTTACAAATCTATATATATATTGTAAGATTAATAAAAAACTCATTATAAAAATACAAATTGCAGGAATTATTGACGTTAAATTTTTGGATATCTTTACATTATTATATAAAAATCCTGTTGTTTTTTCAAGCTCAACATTAGATATTATTATTTTACAAATAAAATAACTTAAAAATAAATGTAAAGGACGTGTTAAAAAATAATATTTTAATTTCAATTTTTTGTTTACAATATTTATTATTTGAAGTAACACACAAATACCTCCAAATGCTCCTAAAGCACTAATAATCGGTATTAAATCATAACTATATTTTTCACATAAAGAAAGATTGCTTATTTCTAGAAATGATAATGTAGAAAAATAAATATCAAATTTATTAAAATTAAAAATATCATGTAAAAAATTAATAAGGCTATTAATAATTCCACTAGATTCTAATACAGCTATAATTGCTGAAAAAAATACTATTAATGCAGAAATAACAAATAATGTTTTTGCTGAATTTATAACAGAATTTACTATTATTTGAGTATTAAAATTTATTTTTAAATCTTTTTTATTATTATCTTTTATCGGAATAGGATGGTTAAATCCAAGCAATATTCCTATTATAAAATTAGAAATTACAATTGAAAAATATATGTACAAACCAATCATAATGTCATCAAAAATGTATATTCCAATTACTGCTGAAAAAAAGGTAGGACTGTTACAAAAACAATAACACATCATTCTTTCTGCATTTGCTTTAGTAATTTTATTCTCAGTTTTTAAATCACATAAAAGTTTAGCTCCAATTGGATAGCCTCCTATATTGCTCATAATGAAAATTGAAAAAACTTCAGGAGGAATTCTAAATATATATTTAGATATAAAATAAAATGGTTTGCTAAATATACAATATAAATTACTTTTTGTTATTATGTTTGTAATTACCATAAATGAAAATAATGATGGAATAATTACGTTAATACAAGAATAAATTGATTTTTTAATAGCTATTGAAACTTCTTTAGAATACATAATAAAACAAATACTAAAAAATATTACGCATACTAAAATGAAAAAAGTAGTGTAATATTTATTTTTTTTGCATAAATTATCTTTTTTTGTCATACTTGTCACCTCCTAAGAAAGTATATGCTTGTTTAATAATTAATATAATTTAATATTAAGCTATGGAGGTTTTATCTTGAAATTTGATACTACAAAAAAAGACAAAATTGATGAGATTAAAGAAAATGCTAGAAAACTTTTTTATCTCAATACTTTTATTCAAATAGTAGATAATACAAAAGCTATAATAGAAAATTGCAAACATATAGTTGAGTGTAATGATATTATGGTAAAAATTCAAACAGCAGATTATGAAGTTACTGTTTGGGGAAATAATCTTACAATAAATGATTATAATTCTAACTATGTTGTAATAAATGGACATATTTCTTCAGTTGAAATATGCCAAAGAAGGAGAGGGAAGACAAAATGATTTTTAAACATTTTTTAGGAGAGTTTTCATTTAAAATAATTGGAAGTGATGTTGTAAAATTAATTAATAAGATGACTGAGGCAGATTTTAAATGTAGTAATATTAAAACAGAAGAAAATATTATTTATGGAACTATTTACAGAAGTAATTATAAAGAATTAGAAGAAATTTGTAATAAATATAATTGTGAAATAGAAATAGAAAAGAAAAAAGGATTGTTAACAAAGATATTACCTTATAAAAAAAGATATGGTATAATTATAGGAGCTATATTATCTATTTTAATTATTTTATATTTTTCAAATACAATTTTAAAACTTAGAATAATAGGTTGTTCTCCAGAACTAAAAAAAAATATACAATCTTATTTATTACATGAAGATATAACAACTGGTACATTTATACCACTTCTTAATTTTGATGAATTAGAAGATGATTTACGTCTTAGATTTGGTGTTTCATGGGCATCGATAAGAAAAACAGCAGGTATATTGACAATTAATATTCATCAAACAACAGAAAAACCAGATATGATTCAAACAAGATTTCCTTGTAATTTAATCTCAACAAAAGATGCAAAAATTATTGATGCAACTGTTTTTTCTGGACAAATGATACCTTTAATTGGTGATGGAGTTAAGAAAAATAGTCTTTTAGTAAGTGGATTTGTTAATGATGTAAATGATAAGCCTCTTTATTTTCATTCGAAAGCTAAAATTATTGGTGAATACAAAGAAAAAATATTATTTGTTCAACCATTAAAAGATAAAGAACAAATGATTTCTAATAAGAATATAAATAAGTACACTCTAAACTTTTTTGGACTAAAAATACCAATAGGATTTGGTAAAAAAATTAAAGGAGAATACGATTGTAAAATATCAACAAACTTTTTTTCATTTTTAGGATTAAATTTGCCAATAAGTATAACTACAAAAAAATATTATCCAATAATATACAAAAATAAAAATTATACGAAAGAAGAGGCTGAGAAAAAAATTAACGAAAAAATATGTATATATGAAGAAAATTTTCTCAAAAAAAGTAAAATTGTAAACAAAAATGTTAATAAAGAAATTTTAGAAAATTCAGTGAAAATTTCTATAAATTATTTGCTTCGTGGAGATATAACAAAAGAACAACAAATTCTTATTAAAAATTAAAACAAATCTCTTTCAATATTATTTAATATATGCTATAATAGATTTGTTATTTGTAATGAAAAATATTTTATTAATAATTTATGAAATATATACCATACAAATAATAAATATTCTTGACAATACTAAATTCGTATAACAAAAAACTGTCATATATAATATTAAATAGATTGGTTTGCAAATTTAAATATTGACTATATATAACTTAAATATATTTAAACATAAGTTTGTTCAAGATATTATGATATACATTAAATTTTAACAGTAAAGGAGAAAATAATAATAGCAATGGGCAAGGTAAAGGTTTATATTAAAAATAATCAAGCGCAGATGAAAATTCCTGTAGGAATAAGATTATTAATTAGAAAATGTTGTTCTGCTACTTTAGTTTATGAAGAATTTAAAGAAAATGCAGAGGTTAGTGTAACATTTGTTAGCAACAGCGAAATTAAAAAATTGAATAAACAGTATAGAAATATTGATAAAAGTACGGATGTATTGTCATTTCCATTAGGAGAAAATGGAGAATATGATTATAATAATGAAGGTAACGCATGTATGCTTGGAGATATAGTGATTTCTATTGAAACTGCAATAAAACAAGCTGAAGTATATGGACATTCACTTGAAAGAGAAATGGGATTTTTAACAGTTCATTCTATGTTACACCTTCTTGGATATGATCATATTGATAAATTAGAAACGACAAAAATGCGTGGGAGAGAAGAATATATTTTGGATAAATTAGGTATGTCTCGAAATATAAGCTATATATCCTCTTATGAAAGATAGTTTATATTTATTTTATAAAAGCTTTAAATATGCTTTTAGAGGATTGATCCAATGCATAAAAAATGAACGTAATTTTAGATTTGAAATCACACTTTTTCTTTTTATGATAATACTAAAAAATTATTATAATCTTTCAGATGAAAAAAATGTGTTGTTTTTTCTTTCTATCGGTCTAGTATTATGTTTTGAAATTGTTAATACTGCAATAGAAGCATTGGTAAATATAAAATCAAAAAGAAGAAATCACAGTGCTAGAATTGCAAAAGATGTTGCAGCTAGCGCTGTGTTGATTAGTTGCATAATATTTGTCGTTGTAAGTTATTATATTTTTTGGGATATTAGAGTATTTAAAAAAATATATTGTCATTTGATAAGTAATCCGTTAATTTCTATTATATATATTTGTTTATTAATAATAGGAATTTATTTTATTTTCATAGCGTTTAATAATAAAGATAAAGGATGTAAAAAATGAGTTCAAAAAGTGCTTTTGTTTCAATAATTGGAAGACCAAATGTCGGTAAATCATCGTTGCTTAATTGTTTGATAGGTGAAAAAATTGCTGCAGTTAGCGATAAACCTCAAACAACTCGTACTAAAATCACAGGAGTTATTACTAAAAATGAAACTCAATTTGTATTTTTGGATACTCCAGGATTTCATATGGCTAAAAATAAACTTAGCGAACATATGATTAAAGCTGTAAATGAAAGTTTAGTAGACATAGATATTTTATTATTTATGGTTGATTGTACTAAAAAAATTAACGAGGCTGAAATTAACTTAATTGAAAGTTTTAAAAATTCGAAATCACCTAAAATATTAGTTATAAATAAAATAGATCTTTTGCAAAATAAAAATAAGCTTTTTGAAATTATTCAAAGCTATACTTCTTCATGTAATTTTGATGCAGTTATTCCTATTAGTGTTCTTGAAAATGATGGTATAGAATTAATTATGGAAGAACTTCAAAACAATGCTGTAGAAAGTCCACATTATTTTCCTGACGATATGTTAACTGATCAACCTGAGAAAGTTATTGCTGCAGAAATTATTAGAGAACAGCTATTAAATTTATTAAATGAAGAAATTCCTCATGGAATAGCTGTGGTTATTGAAAAAATGTCTGAAAGAAATGATAAAGATATTCTTGATATATCTGCTGAAATTTTTTGTGAAAGAGAATCTCATAAAGGTATAGTTATTGGTAAAAACGGTACTATGCTTAAAAGAATTGGTAGTAGAGCTCGTGCTCAACTTGAGGCGTTTTTTGAAATAAAAATAAATCTTCAATGCTGGGTGAAAGTTAAAGAAGGTTGGCGTAATAGAGAAGGTATTATTAAAAATTTTGGATTAAATCAAAAATAATTTTTTGGAGAAATTTTTAAGTGATTATTACAACAAAAGGAATTATTATTAGAGAGCAAACTTTAGGTGAAAACGATAAAATTATAGATGTATTGACAGAAGATTTAGGTGTGATTAGTGTCTGTGTTAAAGGTTCTAAAAAAATTAATAGTAAAAATGTATCTTTAACTCAAATATTTTCTTATGCTAAGTTTTGCGTTTCTAGTAAAAAAACTGAATTATATTATTTAAATAGTGCTGAACCTATAAAAATATTTTATGATATAAGACTTGATATAACTAATTTTGCTTTAGCATCTTATTTTTGTGAAATTATTAGGTATACTGTAACTACACAGCAAGATTGTATAAATATTTTAAGACTTTTTCTTAATTCTTTACATTTTCTATCAACTGGACTTAGAGATCCTCAATTAATAAAATGTATCTTTGAGTTAAGACTTACGTCTTATTTAGGTTATATGCCTAATCTTGTTGGTTGTAATGTTTGTAATATATATAATAGTGATTCTATGTATTTGGATTTAGAAAATGGATTTATATTATGTTCTAAATGTTTAGATGAACAAAATTTAAATAAAAATGATTTTATACTAATAAATAAATCTATATTACATACTTTAAGACACATTGTATATAGCGATATATCAAAACTGTTTAATTTTAAAATCAGCACACAAATTCAGAAAACGACATCTTTTATAACAGAAAATTATTTGATAAACTGTTTAGGACGAAGCTTTAAAACTTTAGAATTTTATAAATCTTTATAGGAGTGTTAATACATTGAATAAGTATCTTAAAACAATTGAATTAGATAAAATATTAGAGCAAATTTCTGAAGAAACATGTAATGAAGATGCTAAACAAATTATTTTATCTTTGCAACCGAGTAGTAACATAAACGAAGTAAAAAAAAGTATATTTATAATAGATGAAGCTTTAAAAATGTCTTTAAAGTATGGTTCTCCATCATTTATTAAAATTCACAATATTATTGATAGTGTAAATAGAGCTAAAGCAGGTTCTAGTTTATCACTTAAAGAAATTATTAATGTTCGTACAATATTATATCAAACTAAAACATTAAAATTTTGGCGAAATGAAGCGGAAGAATTTGATTCTGAAATAGAATATTTTTTTGATACATTAACTGAAAACAAATATTTAGAAGAAAAAATAAAAGAATCTATATTGGATGAAGATGAAATAGCTGATACGGCTAGTGTAGAATTAGGATCAATTAGACGTAAAATTATTAATCAAGAAAATAAAATAAGAAGTAGTTTAGAGAAAATAACTAAATCAACTTCTACATCAAAATATCTTCAAGAATCTATTGTTACAATCAGAGATGGAAGATATGTTGTACCTGTTAAATCAGAATATAAAAATGAAATTAATGGTTTTGTGCATGATACATCTTCAACAGGCTCAACTTTATTTATAGAACCTGTTTCAGTTATTGAAGCAAATAATGAAATTAGAATTTTAAAAGGTAAAGAAAAAGATGAAATTGCTAGAATTATTGCAGTTATATCTTCAGAAATTGCTGATTTTGGTGATGCATTAATACAAAATTATAATCTTTGTATAGAATTAGATGTGATTTTTGCAAAATCTAATTTTGCACTTAAAATTAATGCTATTGCTCCAGAAATTGTTGATACTGGATGTATGTATTTAAATAAAGCTAGGCATCCATTAATAAATAAAGAAGATGTAGTACCAATAAATTTGGAGATAGGAAACGATTTTGATACATTAATTATTACAGGTCCAAACACTGGAGGTAAGACTGTTGCATTAAAAACAGCAGGTTTATTAACAGCAATGACTATGTGTGGTTTGTTAATTCCTGTTTCTGAAGGTAGTGTTATTTCTGTATTTGATAAAATACTTGTAGATATTGGAGATAAACAATCTATTGAACAAAATTTATCTACATTTTCTTCTCATATGAATAATGTAATTGAAATTTTAAGTGAAACGAATGATTCTTCACTTGTGCTTTTAGATGAACTTGGTTCAGGAACTGATCCTATTGAAGGTGCAGCTTTAGCTATATCAATAATTAGCTCACTTATTGATAAAAACGTTAAATTGATTACAAGTACTCATTATCAAGAATTGAAAATGTTTGCACTTAAACATCCAAGAGTTCAAAATGCTTCTTGTGAATTTGATGTTAAATCATTAAAGCCAACATACAAAATTTTAATGGGACATCCTGGAAAATCTAATGCTTTTGCTATTTCTCAAAGGCTTGGACTTTCAGAAAAAATTATTTCTGAAGCTAAACTATTAATAAATCAAGAAGATAAAAAATTTGATGCTGTTATGGACGAGTTAGAACAAAAAAGATTAGAAGCAGAAAAATTAAATTCTGAATTATTTAAATTAAAAAATAGTTTATCAGAAGAAAAAGATAAATTTCAAAATGAAAGAGATTTATTTTTTAAACAAAAAGAATCAGAACTTGCTAAAGCTAGAAATGAGGCAATGAGAATAGTTAGGAAAGTTACTGATGATTCTCAAAAATTATTAGATGAGTTAGAGTTAATAAGAAAAGAAAAAAATAAAGAATCTTTTAATTCTAATTCAATTAAAGCTAAATCAACAGCAAAAAATGTTCTGAATAAATTATATAATGTAGCCAATCCTGTAACAGATGCAAATAAAGATTATAAGTTGCCAAGAAAACTTATAAAAGGAGATAGTGTTATTATTGTAGAAACTAAAAAAGTTGCTACTGTTTTAACAGAACCTGATAATTCTGGAAATTTATTTATTCAAGTTGGAATTATGAAGACTAAAATAAATGTAAATAAATTGCGTTTAACAGAAAAACAAAACATATCATTTAATAATAGTAAAATTACTACATCTGGAGTTGAAAGTAAAAAAACAAGAAAAGTTAAAAGTGAACTTGATATTAGAGGTTATGCTAGTGATGAAGGAATTATCGAGGTCGATTCTTATTTAGATAATGCGGTTATGACAGGATTAAATATAGTTACTATTATTCATGGTAAAGGAACTGGAGTTTTAAGAGATAATATTCGTAGTCATCTTAAAAGACATAAATTAGTTAAATCATATAGACGTGGTATGTATGGTGAAGGTGAAGATGGAGTTACTGTTGTTGAATTAAAATAGAAATTTATAATAAAACATGCTATAATTTATTTTATAGCATGTTTTTAAATTATGTTTTGATAAAAAATTAATGTATAATGTATTAAAAAATATTAAGAATATAAAATATGTAAAATTATTATTTAAGATAAGGAGTAGATAATTTATGGAATTAATAGATGCAAAAAGTATTATTATACGTGCTAAACCTAATTGTAATTATTTATCTTTTGATTATGTCATGAATATATATTGGGGATGTAATCATGGTTGTATATATTGCTACGCTAGAAGTGATTATTATGACAAGATTGGTAAACTTAATGGGAATTTTGATTGTATAAAAGCTAAAAAAGATGCATTAAAAATTATTCGTAATGATCTTAGTAAGAAAATTAAAACAGGTGTAATACTTACAGGTGGTATTTCAGATCCATATAATTATGAAGAAAAAGAACATAAATTAACTAGAAATGCATTAGAATTAATAAATGCATATGAATATGGTATATGTATTATTACAAAAAGTGATTTGGTAAAGAGAGATACAGATGTTTTACTAGATATAAAGGAACATTCACCTACAAGTGTGAATTTTTCCATCACATGTTCTGATGATGATATGTGTAAAAAAATAGAACCACATGTTTCTAGTACAACAGAAAGATTAAAGGCTATAGAGAGTTTATCTAAAAAAGGTATTATAACAGGTGTTTTAATGGATCCAGTTATTCCGTATATAACAGATTATGTTGATAATATTCGTATGATGGTTAAAAAGGCAAAATACTATGGTGCAAATTATATATATTTTTCACCACAAGTAACTATGTCTGATGGACAACGTGAATATTTTTATAATAATGCTGAAAAGTATTATCCAGGAATTACAGATAAATATAAGAAAAAATATAAAAAATATTATTATTGTCGTTCTTCTAATTCAAAAAGATTATGGAATGCATTTGTTGAGGAATGTGAAAAAAAAGGTATACAATATGATATGAATACTGTAAATAAGAGTATAAGAATGAATTATGAAAACATACAATTAAAATTTAACTTATAGAGTGATTTTTATTTTAATTAAAGAAATTATAAAAAATAACTAATAAAAAAGAGAGTATATTATTACTCTCTTTTTTTATTTACTATTATAAATAAAAAATATATTTTAATAAACTTTATAGTATGTTTTTAAAAAACTAATAGGGCATTAAATTTTTATTAATAACATTTTATGAGGAATTAATTTGTATTATTATTTAAAATATATGTATTATAATGTAAATTAATTATTTGTTTTATTGAATATATTTTTAAAAAAATTTGTATAATATGTATATATAATATCCAATATATAAATGTTACAATATCAATCATAGTATACAATATATTTTGAAAGGGGAATTTTAATATGAAAAATAGAAAACATAGTAAAATAATTATATCATTATTTTTATGTTTAGCAATTTTTAGTACAGTAACTACAATAGTAAGTGCAGCATATTTTAATACTTATAAACAACTTCATCCTAAACTTCCAAATGAAAATGGTTGTAATATTACAGAAGGTTTTGCTATTGGAAGTACATATTCATATTCAGCAAAAATTGATAGTTCAAAAAATCCAACTAAACAAGTAATTATTAGAACAAATAATAATACAGGTAAAAATGCACTTATGACAAATTCTAATAATAAAACATATTCAACAGAACTTGGTCATGCGAATGATATGGATACTTGTACTATTGATGGTAAATTTCATCTTTTTGTAACAACGTTAAAAGAAGGTCATGATAGCCTTGTTAAACTTGGATATTCTGGAACGAATTATACAAAATTGGCTGAATATCGTTTGCAATATAATGGAGGAGATATTAGTGTTGCTGGTGTTAAAAAATATGCTAAAAATGAAAATAATGTTTATTTTTTATTTTCTAAAACTAAAGGTAATATAACAACTATTTATAAAGGTGATATTGCAAATAATCAACCAAGTGGAATAATCAATATTAAACGTGTATGTACACTTAATATTGAAGATTCTTTAGTAAATGGCAAAAAAGTAACTGGACTTAAAGAATTTACAAGACAAGGAATAGGTTATATAAAAAGTAAAGATCAACTATTATTTCCGTTAACAAATAAGAATGTTAGTATTATATTGGTTTTTGATAATATTTCAAAAGCTTCTGGTACAATTACTGCGAATCCTGATTTATCATTTCGTATAACATCTTCAGCTTATCCTTATTTATTTGAAATTGAAGGTTGTGATGAAATGAATGGAAAACTGTATTTTAATTCTAATCGTAAGAAAAATGAAGATGATATTGATCATGATGCAGTTTGTTATTTTAAAAATTTTAAACCTTAATATAATTAAATAAAAAAAGAGTATTTTAATACTCTTTTTTTATTTGCGTTTCAATAGAAATAAATTTAGTTTAATTATAATAAAATGGAATATAATAGTGTGAAAATAAGAGTATTAAGGGAAAAGCGCAAAATACTTAATATATAACTTGTAATAATAATTTAAGCATGGTATTATGATATTACAGTATAAATATTTTGAACATATTAAAATTTTAATATCTACAAATGAAAGGAAAATTATTATTATGAAAGACTTTATGAAAGATTCATTTGACAGTTATTGTGGTTTAGAATGTGCGACTTGTCCTGAAAAAAAATTAAATAATTGTAGTGGGTGTATCGTTACAAAAGGACAACCATTCTATGGCAGTTGTGATATTGTTGAGTGTATTAAAGAAAGAAATAAACGTTTTTGTGGTGAATGTGAAAATTTTCCTTGTGAGTTATTAAAAAAATATTCATTTGATAAAGAACATGGAGATAATGGTGAACGAATTGAACGATGTAAAACTATTAAGTCTGATATGGTTAAAACAGCAAGAATGGATTTAGATCCTATAGGATATTGCGGACATCATTGTGATTTTTGTTTTTTAGGAGAATGGTGTGGTGGTTGTAAAAGTGATTACAATTCTTGCTCTTACGCAACTATATCTGAAAATGGAATTTGTGCAAATGTAAAATGTGCAACTGAAAAAGGTTTAGAAAATTGTTCTTTTTGTAATGATTTATTATTATGTAAAAAAGGATTTTATCAAACTGATGCTGTGTATTCAACAAAAGCAAAGGCATTGTTTTATAAAAACTATTCTAAAGATTTTTATACTAAAACTCTTAAAAAAGCAATGAATGATAAAACTTTTGAGGACGATTTTAATAAATCAGAAAGTATTGAAAGTGCTTATGAAATATTAAAAGGATATATAAAATAAATAATATAGAAAAAGAGAGTAATTATATACTCTCTTTTTCTATTCATAAGCAACGTACTAAAATTTACAAAGTAGTTCGTAAAGAAAAAAATTATTACACTTCAAGAGAGGTTGTTACAATGCTAAATACAATCTTAAATAAAATAGTTTATAACCAAAATAATAGTGGGGATAATTAATTATAATTTAATAGTTTTTAAATATCAAAGATGATATAATAAAAACTGTAAAAATAAAACAGTTAATTGCACTAAATAGAAATTTAGTGCAATTGGGGGTAATTTAAAATGAATAATGATTATATGAATGATTGTCCAGAATATTTGAGAGAGTTCTTATTTTATTTAAAAGTTGTTAAAGCACGTGGAAATCGTACAGTTGAAGCTTATTATATTGATATAAGGACTTTTTTAAGATATTTAAAGATATCTAATAAGATTGTTAATGAAGATACTGAATTTAAAGAAATTATTATTAATGATGTGCCAATTGATTTAATACAAGCTTTTACTTTAAATGATGCTTATGAGTATTTATATTTTACATCAAATGTATTAAATAATTCTACTACAACAAGAGCAAGAAAAACTAGCTCTATTAAACAATTTTTTAATTATCTACATAAAAAAGCAAATTTGATTGATTCAAATCCTTTAGTAGACCTTGAAATTCCAAGTGTTAAACACAAATTACCTAAATTTTTATCTTTAGAAGATTGTATTGAACTACTTTCAAAAGTTGATGGACCTGATTCTGAAAGAAATTATTGTATACTTACATTATTTTTAAATTGTGGAATGAGATTAAGTGAATTAGTTGGATTAGATATTAAAGATGTAAATTTAGAAAACAAAACAATTAGGCTTTTAGGTAAAGGAAATAAAGAAAGAATAGTTTATTTAAATGATGCTTGTATATCAGCGATAAAATCTTATTTAAAAGTAAGAAAAAATGTTGCTAAAGAGCCTGACGCACTTTTTTTAAGCAGAACAAATTCAAGGATTTCAAAAAGACGTGTTCAACAAATAGTTGAGAAAAGTTTATTTGATGCTGGACTTGATAATAAAGGTGTATCAACACATAAACTTAGGCACACTGCAGCAACTTTAATGTATCAACATGGTAACGTAGATCCATTAATTTTAAAAGAAGTTTTAGGACACAAAAGCATCGCTACAACTGAGATATACACTCATTTATCAAATGATAATTTGAAAAAAGCTGCTCAAAGTTCACCTTTAGCATCTGTTAAAAAAATAACAAAAGAAAACAAATAACAAAAGCTCCTATATTAAATAGGAGCTTTTTATATAAATAAAATATTATTTACTTATTTTTGATAATAAAATTTCTTTAACCATTGCAGGATTTGCTTTTCCTTTTGATTGTTTCATACATTGACCAACTAAGAATCCAAGTGCATTAGTTTTTCCATTGTTATAGTCATTTACAGATTTTTCGTTTTGTGATAATACATCATCAACAATTTTATCTAAGAAAGATGTATCAGAAATTTGTGTTAAAGATTTTTCTTTTATAATTGTATCAACATCTTTATCTTCATTTAAAATAGCTTCAAATACAGTTTTTGCTGCACTATTTGAAATTTTACCATCTTCAATTTGTTTAATTAAATCACTTAAACGTTGTGCAGTTAAAGGAGTTTCAAGAATATTATTACCTGTATCATTTATATATTTTGAAATATCAGAAAGTATCCAATTAGATATATTTTTAGGAGAGCACTCACCTATTTTATTACAATCATCAAATAATTTAGATTTTTCCAAAGACTCAGTAATTAAAGTTGCATCAATTTGAGAAAGTCCTAATTCATTAACATATCTAGCGATTTTAGCATTAGGTAATTCTGGCAAAGAATTTTTCAAATCAACAATTTTTTGCTCATCAACAACAATAGTTAATAAATCTGGTTCTGGAAAATATCTATAGTCATTAGAATTTTCTTTAGTTCTCATTGTTAAACTTTCGCCTTTTAAATCATCCCAACGTCTAGTTTCTTGTTCTACTACTCCACCCTGCTTAACTAAAGCTATTTGTCTTTTAGCTTCATATTCAATACCTCTTACAGCAGCACTAAAACTATTTACATTCTTCATTTCACATCTAGTACCAAATGGTTCACCATATTTTCTTACAGAAACGTTTACATCACATCTAATAGAACCTTCTTGCATTTTACAATCAGAAATATTAATATATTGCAAAATAGATTTAATTGTATCAAGATAAGCTTTAGCTTCAGCGGAACTTCTTAAATCAGGCTCAGAAACAATTTCAATAAGTGGAACACCACAACGGTTTAAATCTACTAAAGATCCATCAAAAGCATCAGAATGAAGAAGTTTACCAGCATCTTCTTCAATATGAATTCTAGTAACACCAATTCTTCTAATTTCACCATTAACCATTATATCTAAATATCCATTTTCACATATAGGAACTTCTGCTTGAGAAATTTGATATGCCTTAGGAAGATCAGGATAAAAATAATTCTTTCTATCTTGTTTAGAAACAGGATTAATTGTACAATTTAAAGCATGTCCCATAAGTACAGCACTATTCACAACTTCTTCATTAAGAGTTGGTAATGTTCCAGGCATACCCATACAAATAGGACAAACCTGAGTATTTACTTCAAGTCCAAATGCATTTTTACAATCACAATATATTTTTGATTTTGTGTTTAATTCGGCATGAACTTCAAGTCCTATAACTATTTCATAATCTTTTTCCATCAAAAAACCTCCTTAAAGAACTGCCGACTTAAAGCCACCAACATTTTGTTCATAGCAATAAGCTGTATTTAAAAGTGTTTGTTCAGTAAATTTATTACCTATTAATTGTAAACCAATAGGCATATTTGATTTATCAAAACCACAAGGAACACTAATTGCAGGTAATCCAGCAATATTTATTGTTACTGTGCATATATCTGTTGAATACATTTTTAAAGGATCGCTAGTATTTTCACCAATTTTAAATGCTGTAGATGGAACAGTAGGAGTTGCAATAACATCTATATCAGCAAATGCAGATGAAAATTCATTTGAAATTTTCTTTTGTAACATTTTTGCTTTTTTGTAGTAAGCATCATAATATCCAGAACTAAGAACAAATGTACCAAGCATAATTCTTCTTTTAACTTCATCTCCAAAGCCTTCAGAACGTGTATTCTCATACATTTCAGTAAGAGTTTCAAATTTATTAGCTCTAAATCCATATTTTACACCATCAAATCTTGCTAAATTTGATGAAGCTTCCGCTGAAGAAATAATATAATAAGCAGAAAGAGCGTAATCAGTTGATGGAAGTGAAATCTCTTTAATAATTGCACCTTGGTTTTCTAAAACTTTTACTGCATTCATAACAGAAGTTTTTACTTCTTCATCAATTCCCTTTCCAAAATACTCTTTAGGAATACCTATTTTTAATCCTTTTATATCAGATTTTAAAGAAGCAAAATAATTTGGATAAGTATTATAAGCAGAAGTTGCATCAAATTTATCATGTCCACATATAGCAGATTGAAGCATTGCAACATCTTTTACACATTTTCCGATAGGTCCAATTTGGTCTAAAGAAGACGCAAATGCAACAAGACCATAACGAGAAATAGCTCCATAAGTTGGTTTAAGCCCAACAACACCACAATAAGATGCAGGTTGTCTTATTGATCCACCAGTATCAGAACCAAGTGAAACAATCGCTTCTCCTGCAGCAACAGCAGCTGCACTACCTCCAGATGAACCACCAGGAACTTTATCTAAATCGTGTGGATTTTTTGTTGTAGCAAAATAAGAATTTTCAGTAGAAGATCCCATTGCAAACTCATCCATATTTAATTTACCTGTTATAATCATTTTGTTTGAATCAAGCTTGTCCATAACAGTTGCATTAAATGGCGGAACATAATTTTCAAGCATTTTAGAAGAACATGTTGTAGTTATTCCTTTTGTTGAAATATTATCTTTAATTCCTATTGGAATTCCTGCTAAATCTGATAATTCTTTTCCTTCAGCTATATCTTTATCAACATTTTCAGCAGTTTTTAATGCAGATTCTTTAGTTAAAGTTGTATATGCATTAATTTTATTTTCGACTTGTTCAATTCTATTATAAACAGATTCAGTAAGTTCTTTTGCAGAAATTTTTTTACTTTTAATCATTTCAGACAAGTCGCAAGCATTTTTATTGTATAATTCCAAAATATTCAGCTCCTATTCTACAGTTTTAGGCACAACTAGACATCCAGCTTTTGTTTGTGGAGCATTTTTTAATAACTCATCTCTTGTGAATTTGTCTGTATTAGCCTCATCTTGTCTTAACTTCATTGGATTTGAAGGATCAAGTAATGTAAAATCTTCTTCAATATCAGGAAGATTTTCTACCATGTTAACAATGTTTTTCATGTCAACTTTAAATTTATCAATTTTATCATCTTCAATTTTTAATCTAGATAATTTAGCAATATGTTTAATATCAATATCCATATAAACCTCCTATTTATAAAAGCATCTCTTTAAACTTATTTTCATCAATTATATTAACACCTAAGTTTTGAGCTTTTGTTAATTTACTTCCTGCTTCTTCTCCAGCTAAAACAAAATTAGTCTTTTTTGAAACAGATGAACTTGTTTTTCCACCATATTTTTCAATAAGTTCTTTTGCTTCATTTCTAGTCATAGTTGGTAAAGTTCCTGTTAATACAAATGTTTGATTATTAAATCTATCATCTACAGATTCTTTAGTATACGAAGTATTAACTCCGCAGGATTTTAATTTTTCTATTATTTCAATAAAATGTGGCTCATGAAAAGCTTGTACAACGCTTTCAGCCATTATTTCACCAAAACCATCAATTTCTAATATATTATCAACTTTAGCATTAATAATATTATCAATATTATTAAATTTTTCACACAAATCTTTAGCTGATACTGCTCCAATATGTCTAATTCCTAATCCAAAAATAAGCTTGTCTAGTGAATTATCTTTAGATTTCTCTATAGCATTAATTAAATTATTAACAGATTTCTCTTTAAATCTATCAAGTTCTAATAATTCATCAACTGTAAGAGAATATAAATCTGCAACAGATTCTATTAATTTATTTTTAATTAATGTTTTAACTATCATTGGTCCTAATCCATCAATATCCATAGCAGATTTAGACGCGAAATGAGCTATACTACGTTCAATTTGAGCAGGACAATCAACATTTGGACATCTAATAGCACTTTCTTCTAACTCTTTAACAGTTAAAGTTCCACATATAGGACATACTTTAGGAAGAGAATATATCTCATTATTATTTTTTTCTGCCACACTAACTACTTCAGGAATAATATCTCCAGCTTTTCTAACTGTAATAATATCACCTATAGCAACATTTTTCTCATTAATAAAGTCTTGGTTATGAAGAGAAGCTTTAGAAACACTTGTGCCAGCAAGTAATACAGGTTCAAAAATAGCAACTGGTGTAATAGCACCTGTTCTACCTACATTTGTAATAATATCAATAAGTTTTGTATTTTTTTCTTCAGCTGGAAATTTATATGCTACAGCCCATTTAGGCGTTTTTACTGTATTTCCAAGCAAAGAACGTTGATTAAAATCATCTACTTTTACAACTGCACCATCTATATCAAACTCATATTTAGATCTATTATTTCCAATATCATCAATTGCCTTTACAACTTTATCTGGCTCATCAATTTTTAAATATTCAGGAACAACATTAAATCCTTGTTCTGATAAAAAATCTAGTGAATTTTTATGTGAAGTTAATGTAACACCTTCAATTTGCTGAATATTAAAAATGAATATATCTAATTTTCGTTTAGCAACAATAGCAGATTTTTTTTGTCTTAATGATCCAGCAGCAGCATTACGAGGATTTTTAAAAGGTTGTTCTTCATTTTCCATTTGTGATTCAACTAATTTATAAAATACTTTTCGAGGCATATAAACCTCTCCTCTTACTTCTAAATACGGAATCTTATCTTTTAATTGTTTTGGTATGTTTTTAATAGTTTTAAGGTTGTTAGTTACATCTTCACCAACAAAACCATCTCCTCTAGTAGATCCTCTAATAAATATACCATTTTCATATTCAAGTGACACTGACAATCCATCAATTTTAGGTTCTACAACAAATGATGTATTTGAATTTAAATTTTTACATTTATTACAAAAACTCTCTACATCTTCAAATGAAAAAACATCTTGCAAACTTCCCATTTGCACTTTATGTTCTACTTTAGAAAAAATATTCAATACCTCTCCACCAACTTTTTGTGTTGGTGAATCTTGAGAAACAAGTTCAGGATATTTAGTTTCTAAAGATTTTAATTCATTAAAAAGAGTATCATATTCTTGATCGCTTATTTCATTATTATTTTTATTATAATAAATATCTCTGTGGTAATTGATTATTTTTGTCAACTCAGTAATTCTGTTTTTTATACTATCCATAATTTACTCCTAACAAAAAACTTTCCTAAATATTATACCACAAAATAACGCATTAAGTAAATATTAATTTTTATAATCTAAGATTTTTTCTAAATTATCTCTATTATCTCCTGTTATATAAGTAAAATTCTCTGGTATATCACCAACAATAACAGTTTCAGCTATTAAATAATTCATTTTAACATCCATATCATTTGCAAAACCAGGTATTATAACAGATATTTTACAATTAACTTCAAGAATAATTTGATGATTAGTTTGGTTAACTCCAGCAGGAATAAATTTACTTGCAAGTTTAGAATCAACATAACCAACAGGTTCAATTTTCATTGTAATATTAGGACCTCTACCATATAATAATTTTATACCACTTAAAGTACCAGAAGATATTTTTATTGTTTGTTTTGATATACCAGTAAAATTCTTATTTACATTATAAGTAATGGCAGCTTGTAATCTATTAATTTCAGCCATATTACTTTCTATTGATGAAACATAACCTAAATTATTTTTAGTTACTTTCACAAGCGTTTCATAAGTAAAATCTTCATTATTAATTGCATTATATACTGCTGTAGATATAATTTTTGTTGCTATTAATTTTCCTTCATATTCTGAAATCTTATTTACTATTGGTTTTAAATAACTGTTCATCACAATTAATATTACTACAATAAAAATTATATATAAAATAATAAAATTAAATGATTTGTATTTATGTTTTGCTACAGCTCTCATATCATCATCCTTTATAACAAAATAATAAAAAATTTATTAATATAATATTATATTCATTTATAAAGAATTACAGTACAAGCAATTTAAAAAATAAAAAATCCTTGTTAATTAAATATAACAAGGATTTTAAATGGCTATTTTATAAATTCAATAGTTTTATTTATAATATTTTCACTACACAAACCAAAATCTTTTAGTAGTTTATCACCAGGACCTGAATGTCCATAAACGTCATTTACACCTATTTTTAGTACTTTAGTAGGACAATTTTCTGATAAAACATCACATACAGCAGAACCTAATCCACCAATTACATTATGCTCTTCAACAGTAACAATTTTTCCAGTTTCTTTAGCAGCTTTAATAATTAAATCTTTATCAATAGGTTTGATTGTATGGATATTAATAATTCTAGCGTTAATGCCTTGTTTTTGAAGTTCTTCACCAGCAACCATTGCTTCATTAACCATTAAACCAGTTGCAATAATTGTAACATCAGTTCCATCTTTTAAAACAACGCCTTTTCCAAGCTCAAATTTATAATTTTCTTTATCATTAAACACAGGAGCAGCTAATCTACCAAATCTTAAATAAACAGGTCCAACATGTTCAATTGCAGCTCTTACTGCTGCTTTTGCTTCAACATCATCAGCTGGATTAATAATAGTCATACCAGGAATTGTTCTCATCAAAGCAATATCTTCGTTACATTGATGAGTAGCACCATCTTCACCAACAGATATACCAGCATGAGTAGCACCAATTTTAACATTTAAATGAGGATATCCAATAGAGTTTCTTATAATTTCAAATGCACGACCTGCTGCAAACATAGCAAAAGAACTAGCAAAAGGAATTTTACCACAAGTAGATAATCCAGCAGCAACTCCCATCATGTTTGCTTCAGCTATACCACAATCAAAAAATCTTTCAGGACAAGCTTTTTTAAAAATACCTGTTTTTGTTGCAGCAGCTAAATCTGCATCTAAAACAACTAGATTTTCATATTCATTTGATAATTCTGCTAAAGCTTCACCATAGCTATTTCTAGTTGCTACTTTAATCATTTCTGCCATATTATTTACCCTCCAATTCGCTAAGAATGTCATTTAATTCTTTAATAGCAAGTTCATATTGTTCTTTATTAGGAGCAGCACCATGCCATGAAACATTATCTTCCATATAAGAAATATGTTTACCTTTAATACTTTTTTGTATAATAGCAACAGGCTGATTTACAACAGATTCTGCTTCAGCAAAAACTCTATCTATATCTTCAAAATCATGAGCATTCATAGTAAGAACATGCCAACCAAATGCTTTAAATTTATCAGTAATTGGTTCAGGAGAGCATATATCAGTAACTCTACCATCAATTTGCAAACCATTATTATCTACAATAGCAATTAAATTATCAAGTTTATTATGAGCAGCAAACATAGCAGCTTCCCAAACTTGTCCTTCTTGAATCTCACCATCACCTAAAATAGCATAAACTTTATAAGGATCATTTGATATTTTACCTGCAAGTGCCATTCCACAAGCAGCAGAAATACCTTGACCAAGTGAACCAGTACTCATATCTACACCAGGAGTATGTTTCATATCAGGATGACCTTGTAACATTGCGCCTGGATGTCTTAAAGTTTTTAATTCATCTGCACTAAAATATCCTTTTAAAGCAAGAGCAGAATATAAAGCAGGAGCACAATGTCCTTTTGAAAGAACAAGTCTATCTCTGTCTTTTAAATCTGGTTTATCTGGATAAACATTCATTTTATGAAAATATAAATATGCTAGTAAATCAGAAATTGATAAAGAACCACCTGGATGACCAGATTTTGCATTATATACGCCTTCTATTATTCCCATTCTAATTTTACAAGCACATTTTTCAAGATGTTTTTGAATTGAAGTGTCCATTACTAACCTCCATATATTTTTATTTAATCACACACATTGTTTAGTATACCTTAAATTATAATCAAAAGCAACATATTATTTAAATTTATTTATAACTTTTTTGAAATACTCAGGAAGTTCACTATCAAACTCCATATACTGTTTTGTATAAGGATGAATAAAGCCTATTTTTTTTGCATGCAAACATTGTCCATCAATACCTTTTACTGAATGACCATATACATCATCACCATAAACAGAATGTCCTATATATGAACAATGAACTCTAATTTGATGAGTTCTTCCAGTTTCTAAATTAAATTTAACAAGAGAATTATTTTTATATAATTCTAAAACTTCATAATGTGTTATAGCTTTTTTAGAATTATAATTAGTTACACACATTTTCTTTCTGTCATTTTTATTTCTTCCAATTGGTGCATCAATTATTCCGCTTTCTGTTTTAAGTCTTCCATTTAAAACAGCATTATATTCTCTTGTAAAAGAATGTTCTTTAATTTGTTCTGCCAAAAAAGCATGAGCCATGTCATTTTTTGCAACAATTAATAAACCACTTGTATTTTTATCTATTCTATGAACAATTCCAGGACGAATTACACCGTTTATAGATGATAAATTTCCTTTGCAATGATATAAAAGAGCATTAACAAGAGTTTTATCAGGATTTCCAGCAGCAGGATGAACAACCATTCCTTTAGGTTTATTAACAACTAATAAATAATCATCTTGATACATTATATCAATAGGCAAATTTTGCGCAACAACATTTAATTCAACAGGATCTGGTATTTTAACTTCAACTAAATCACCTAGTTGAAGTTTATAATTTTTATTTTTATTTATACCATTAACGGTTATATTACCATTTTCTAAAAGTTTTTGAACAGCACTTCTAGTTAATTTTTTATTATACTCAGAAACATATTTATCAATTCTTTGTCCAACATGTTCTTCTGAAATTTCAAACTTAATATTATCCATGCATCCTTACCTTAAAATTTATAGAATCTTTTTTATTAATCTTTTTTTCAAAAAACAACACATATAAAATTAAAAGTAGTGCACCAATTACAACACAAATATCAGCAAAATTAAATATAGGAAAATTAATAAATGCAGCTTCAATATAGTCAACAACTTTTCCTTCATTAAATATTCTATCAATTAAATTACCAATTCCGCCAGAAACAATTAAAGTTAAACTTATATACAGCATAGTAGTTTTTTGTTTACATACAAACATATAAATTATTACTATAGCAAGAAAAACAGATGTAAGTATTATTAAAATAGATGTTTTTCCACCAAGTATTCCCCAACCTGCACCATCATTCAAAATATAATGCAAATTAAATATATCAGTTTTGCCTATTTTAATTACTTTTATTATTTCATCCAATTGCATAGTTGAAGTAACTAAACATTTTATTAACTGATCAATCCCAACAAGAAGAGCTATTCCTACAAAAGATATCAATACAATCATATTTTTACTCCTAATTTTAATAAGCTACTACTCATAAAATGGGTAGTAGCTTAAAATTTAAAGTTATTTTATAACATTAACACATCTGCTACATAATGTTTTATGTTCACTATCAGACCCAACTGTTTCAGAATAAGTCCAACATCTTTCACATTTTTCTCCAGCAGCTTTATTTACAGTAATTGAAACTCCTTCAAAATCACCTTTAAACTCACCATTATTATCATTTACAACATTAACTTTAGAAACGATTAAAATAGAAGTAAGTTCAGAAGCCAATTCTGAAATTTTATTATAAACAGATTCATCAGCATGAATAGTTAAATCAGCTTCAAGTGAAGCACCAATTACTTTTTCAGCACGTTTAATTTCAAGAGCTTTTTTAGCATCTTCTCTTAAATTATAAATCACATTCCACTTATCTTTAAAATCATCTGAGAATTCAAGATTAGATACAGCAGGCATATCGTTTAAGAATACACTGTTCTTATCTTCATTATCAAAATGAGACATAAAGCTCCAAATCTCATCAGCAGTAAATGATAATATTGGAGAAACAAGTCTAGTAATAGCACTTAAAACACGATACATAACTGTTTGAGCAGCTCTTCTTGTTAAACTATTTTTGTCTTCACAATACAAGCGATCTTTTATTATATCTAAATAGAAGTTTGACATATAAACAACACAGAATTGATGAATGCTATGGAAAACAATATGGAAATCAAAATTTTCATATGCATTATTAACTTTTTCAATTAATTCATCAAGTTTCATTAATGCCCATTTATCAATTTCAGCTAATTTATCATCAGAAACAAAATCTTTGTTAATATCAAAATCATTTTCTGAATCTATATTCCCAAGAATAAATCTTGCTGTATTTCTAATCTTTTTGTAACTTTCAGAAAGTTGTTTTAATATTTCATTAGAAATACGAATATCAGCATGATAATCAGAAGATGCCACCCATAATCTTAAAATATCAGCACCATATTTTTTAGTAATTTCAGATGGAGCAATTCCATTTCCAAGAGATTTGTGCATAGTTTTTCCTTGTCCATCAACAACCCAACCATGTGTACAAACTGCTTTAAATGGAGCTGTTTTTTGCCATACAACTGATGTAAGAAGTGATGATTGGAACCATCCTCTATACTGATCTGCACCTTCAAGATATAAATCAGCAACTGTTCCTAAGCCTCTTTCTTCCATAACAGCAGTATGAGTTACACCACTATCAAACCAAACATCCATTATATCTGTTTCTTTAGTAAATTCAGAACAACCACATTCGCATTTTACTGAACTCGGAACAATATCTTTAATATCAGTAGTATACCAAGCATCAGAACCATGCTCTTTAAATAATTCAGCAATAGAATTAATGATTTTATCATCAATTATTGGTTTATTACAATCATTACAATAAACAATTGGAATAGGAACTCCCCAAGTTCTTTGACGAGAAATACACCAATCATTTCTATCACGAACCATATTTTTAATTCTTTCTTCACCCCAAGATGGAATCCATTTTACTTCTTGGATAGCTTTAATAGCTTCATCTTTAAAACCATTTACAGAACAGAACCATTGTTTTGTTGCTCTAAAGATTATTGGACTTTTACATCTCCAACAATGTGGATATTGGTGTTGTATCTTTTCAAGAGCAAACAATGCGCCTGTTTCTTCTAAATTCATTGCAATTTTTTTGTTAGCTTCATCTGTTGTTAATCCTGCAAACTGTCCAGCATCTTCAGTTAAAATACCTTTATTATCAACAGGAACAACTATAGGAATTTCAGGATATTTTTTACAAACTTCAAAGTCTTCAACACCATGTCCAGGAGCAGTATGAACACAACCTGTTCCACTTTCAAGTGTTACATGATCACCAATGATAATTGGTGAAAATCTATCAATAAATGGATGTTGAGTTTTAATTCCTTCAAGTTCTTTTCCAGTGAATGAACCAACTATTTCATAATCTTCAATTTCAGCATTTTTCATAGTTACAGAAACAAGTTCAGTTGCCATAACATAATTTTCGCCATTAGCTTTTACAATGCAATATTCATAATTTGGACCAAGGCATATAGCTAAGTTACCTGGCAAAGTCCAAGTTGTTGTTGTCCAAATTACAAAATAAGTTTTATCTAAATCTATATCAAGATTTGAGAATACATTATTATCGTTTTTTACTTTAAACTTAACATAAATTGAATGACATGGATCGTCTGCATATTCAATTTCAGCTTCTGCTAAAGCTGTTTGACAAGCAGGACACCAATAAACAGGTTTAAGACCTTTATATATATAACCTTTTTTAGCCATTTCGCCAAAAACTTGAACTTGTTTTGCTTCAAATTCAGGTTTTAAAGTTACATAAGGATCATCAAAATCACCTATAACTCCAAGTCTTTCAAATTGTTCTTTTTGGCTATTTACAAAAGAAAGAGCATAATCTTTACAATGTTGTCTTAATTTTACAGGAGGAATTGCTCCATTTTCAACACCAATTTGTTTCATTGCCTTTAACTCAATTGGTAAACCATGAGTATCCCAACCAGGAATAAATGGTGAACAATAACCGCTCATATTTTTTTGCTTAACTATAATATCTTTTAAAATTTTATTTAAAGCTGTTCCCAAATGAATGTCTCCATTAGCATATGGAGGTCCATCATGTAAAACATATCTTGGTTTTTCTTTATTCTTTTCAATCATTTGCTTATAAAGATTTCCAGCAGCCCATGTTTTTATCATTTCAGGTTCTCTTTTAGGAAGATTACCTCTCATAGGAAAATCAGTTTTAGGCAAATTTAAAGTTTTGTTGTAATCCTGTAACATTTATTATTTTGCTCCTTACTTAATTATAATTGTTTTGCTGCAGCCTTAAGGTCGCTATATGAAATCATGTCAACAGTTTGTTCAATTGCTTCTGCTGTATCTGATAATTCTTCAATAGTTTCTTCTTGTGAATCAGTTTCATCTTCTACAGCTTCTGCTTCTTCTTCAACTTCATATTCAGGAATTTCCATAATTAAATGAAGTTGTCTATTGTATAATTCTGTTAACTGTGATTTAAAATCATTAACTTCTTTTTTCATATTTTCAAGTTTATATAATTCATCTGAATATTCTTTTTTAATTTCTAAAAGAATAGTTTCAGATTTTTTTTGTGCTTCAGATACTATTCTATCAGCAGCTAATTCTGCATCTATCACTATTTGTTTTCCTTGTTTTTGAGAACCTAAAATAGCATCTTTTATTGAATCTTCATCTTCTCTATACTCATTTATTTTTTCCACTAGTTTAAGCATTTTTTCTTCATTTTCTTGAAAACTTTTTTCAAGAGTTTCAAATGAATTTCCAACTTCTTTTACAAACTGGTCAACTTCATCAGCTTTATAGCCTTTTCCAGCCTTACTAAATGTCTTACATAATATTTCTTTTGAAGTTATCATAATTATCCCCCTAGTTTTTTCTTTTATATTATGCCATATAAATTTAACATAACATTTTATTTTAACATGACTTTTTTGATCCAAATAAGTACTATAAATTATTTATAAACACAAAAAACACTGCCTTTAATCAAGAAAAAAAGTAAACTTAGTTAAAAATTTATTCTCTGATGCACGGTATCTAGCTAAATTTGCTTTTAACTAAATATTTTTTCTTGTCAGACAATGTATTGTTAAAATCATAATTATTTTAATTTATAATAACTAAATAGTAAACCCATTATTCTCTAATTCTCCCATTAAATCAACGCCAGAAAAACCTACGCTTTTTGGCATAATAGCAAAAGTTTTTTGAGCCATCATTTTTATGTCAGCTCCATTTGCATAAGCCACACCTGACAAAAAGTCAAGTATTCTTTTTGCATCATCATTTTTTACTGTTTCTAGATTTAATAATATAGTTTTTTGAGCATTTAAGTCATCTCCAATTGTTTTTACTTCAGAAAAATCAACAGGACGGGCAAGAACAATTTGCAAAGTTGTGTTTGTATTTATTTTTACTTCTCTGCTTCTTCTTTCACCATGCTCAATTTCAGGTGTAACATTTTCAACATAAGCATCTTCTTCATATTCTTCCTCTTCTTCATTTCCTATAAAGATATTCTTAATGCTGTCAACTACGCTCATATTTATACCTCCATTAATTTCTTTTTCCAAATAAAGCAGTTCCAATACGTATTATATTAGAACCATATTTAATTGCTATTTTATAATCATTTGACATACCCATTGAAAGATAGTCAAAGTTTATATTATTTAATTTTTCGGATTTTAAATTTTCATATAATGACTGCATTTTATAATATATTTCTTCTTTTGCATTTTTAGGTGGAATAGCCATTAATCCTCTAACTCTTATGTTTGATAATTCACTTATTTCTTGAATTAAAGGCTTAACTTCTTTAGTTAAAACACCACTTTTGGATAATTCGTTACCTATGTTAACTTCCACTAATATATCCATGTTTATATTTTGATTAATTGATTGTTTATTTATTTCTTTTGCAAGTTTAATGCTATCTACAGATTGAATCATAGAAACATTGTTAATTATATATTTCACTTTATTAGTTTGCAAATGTCCAATAAAATCAATCTCAGCTTTTTTGTATTCATCTTTTTTTGATAAAAATTCTTGAACTCTGTTTTCTCCTAAATAATTTAAACCATTTTCTATTGCATAATTTATTTTTGAAGTATCAACAGTTTTGGTAACTCCCATTATTTTAATTTGTTTATTATCACTATAATACTTTGATACCAATTCCCTTACAGTATAACAAATATCAGAATAATTTTCAACTATATAAGAATAATTATTTGTCTTTGCTATTTCCAAATTCCTCATCCTCTTCATATATTATTTTATCATACAAAGCAAGGAAACCTTTTTGAGAATTATTATTTGATAAAACAAAATCTTCTCCTTCATAAATAACATCTAGCTTTCTAAAAAGAATTTTCTCACCGTATGCCACATAAACGCCTCGTTCACTATTTTCAAATCGAATAGCATTTCTTGGAACTTTAATACCTTTATATTTTTGATTTATTATACTAATATCAGATACACGTTCCTGAAGTAAATTAAGATTTGATTCATCACATGATAATATTATTTTATAATTATTATCATCAATAGGCTCTAATTTTTCAACAGTTGCAGAAACAATATCATTTGTTTTTAATATTTTAATATTAACTTTTGAATTGATATTATTTTTAGTATTAATAATTCCAACTATTTTCCAATCATAGCCACTTATAACTTTGCCAGCCGAATTATTTGTTTGTGAATCAGTATTTATTATATTATTTATTTCTTCTTTTGAAAGAGAATTTATTTTTTTAAAGTCTAGTTTTTCTTCAAATCCATCTGTATAATTTATAAAATAACCTGATGAATCTGTTTTTATTGTTTCATTAGGAGATGTTTTAGAACTTTGTAATGTTATAATATCATTATTTAGCTGATGTATTTTATCAGTAAATACTTTAGTTTTTTCAAAATTTGTTAAGATGTTATATATACTTTGTAATGTTATTAAATCGTTTTTTATATTATTTATTTCATTATAATCTTTTGTTTGAATTAGTTCATTAATTAATGCGTATTTTTCTTTAATTTGAACTGAAACATGCTCAGCTTGTACACTAGATAAACTACCAGGATTAGAGATTTTATTAATTAATGAAACTTGATTTTTTAATAAATCAATCTCTAAAATATTATCAACCTGTTCTTTTGAAGAATATACTTCTGCAATAACAGAATCTTTAGCTATTTTACTTCCATCTGGATTAACATAACTTAATATTCCATTTCCTGAATAAGGAATAACCTTTTCATTTCTTACAAAAACACCTTTAAAATCTACACTGTCTTCAAAAGTATACATTAAAGCTTGTTCATATTTACTTTTATCTTTGAAATTTAAGAACAATTGACTTATTACTGTTATTATCGCAAATAACGATAATACTAAGGTCAATATTTTAAGTGTTAATGATTTCATACACAACCTCTAATTAAAATATATTTTAATCAATCACTGATATAGGTTTAGAAGGTGTTATCGTTGAGATTGCATGTTTATAAACTAAATTTTGTTTTCCATCACAATCTAAAATAACGCTATAACTGTCAAATCCTTTAACCATACCTTTAAATTGAAATCCATTTACCAAATAAATTGTTACCGAAATTTTATTTTTTCTTGCTTGATTTAAAAACACATCTTGTAAATTAATACTTTTTGTCATATATAATCCACCTTTCAATATACTTAGTAATTATTATATCACAAAATTTCAGCTTTTTCTATAATTTCTGTTGATTTATTAATTAAATAATTAGAAACATTATCTATTTCA
This sequence comes from Oscillospiraceae bacterium, assembly GCA_965226565.1. Taxonomy (GTDB): domain Bacteria; phylum Bacillota; class Clostridia; order Oscillospirales; family Ruminococcaceae; genus SZUA-444. Next base: position 157,458 of record CBDDDI010000001.1, on the reverse strand, counting down.
TTTAAGATTATCCAATTTATTCTATCATCTCTTCTAAACCAAGTCAACTGCCTTTTAGCATATCTTCTTGTTTGCTGTTTTAAATGTTCTATACATTCTTCCAAACTACTTTTATTTTCAAAATATGGTATTAATTCTTTATATCCAATAGCCTGTACAGCTGTTTTTAAATCAGAGTTTTCATAAATCTCTCTTGCTTCTTCTATAAGTCCGCTTTTAATCATTATATCAACTCTATAATTTATTCTAGAATATAAATCATTTCTATCTTCATAATTAATACCTATAATACATGTATTGTACATTGATTCTTGCGATCTACTTAATATTTTTTGATCACTAATTTTTGTACCTGTTGATTCATAAAACTCAATTGCTCTAATAATTCTTGTTAGATTATTTTCATGTAATGTAATAGCAGTTTCTTTATCTATTTCATATAATTTTTGAAGCAAATAAGCATTTCCTTTTTCTTTAGCTTCATCATTTAGTTTATTTCGTAACTGTTCATTTGAACTTGTATCATCAAATTGTATATTATCAATTAAAGAATTAATATATAATCCAGTACCTCCAACAACAATAGGTAATTTACCTTTTTGATGTACACAATTAATTTTTTTTCTTGCTATATCAAGATATTGTGCAACACTAAATTCTTTATTATTTTCTATTTCACTTATAAGATGATGAACAACACCATCCATTTCTTCTATTGTAGGTTTAGCAGTAGCAATATCCATACCTTTGTATATTTGCATAGAATCAGCAGAAATAATTTCTCCATTATATATTTTTGCAAGTTCTATTCCTAAAGATGATTTGCCAGATGCAGTAGGACCTACTATAACAAGTAAAGGTTTCTTTTTCAAATTTATCACCTATACAATTCTTTTAAATTGTTTTTCAAGATCTTTTTTTGTTATCTTAAACATTATTGGCCTGCCATGAGGACAATATTTTATATCAGGATTATTATAAATTAACTTTATAAGTTTTTCTAGCTCAATATTATCTGATTTAATATTACCTTTTATTGCAGCTTTACAAGAAATTGAATGATAAAGATCATCTAATAAATCAATTGATACTAAGTTATTATTATACTCTAATTTTGCTGCTATTTCACATATTATATTATCTAAATCATATTCAGATAACACAGAAGGAATTGAAGTAATTTTTATTGATGTATCATTATCTTCCTCTAATTGAAATCCTAATTTATTAAGTACTAGCTTATTTGATATTAAAATCTCAACTTCTTGATTTGTAAGCTCAATTTTAATAGGTTGTATAAGCATTTGAGTTTCTAAATCTAAATCTTCTGATTTGATTTTTTCAAAAATATATCTTTCATGTGCTGCATGTTTATCAATAAAATATAATTCATTATTAATTTCAGAAATAACATAAGTAGAAAATGCTTCTCCAATAACTTTTATAGATACTTCTTCGGATATTGATTTATTATCTTCTATATTTAATTCTGGTTCTTTTTTAACAAAAGAATCTGTATTTATATATTTAAATTCTTCAGATATATAAGTATTTGATACAGTTTCTTTTGGTGCCGCAACACATGGCTTAATAGGTTCTAATGTAGCAACACTTTGTTTATATGAATTAGATGAAAATGATAAAGATTCATTTTGTTTTAAATCTACTTTATTATTTTCTTTATCTTTATTAGTATCATTATAAATAACTGTATCACTATTAAAAGACACTATATTATTTTCTATTTTACAATCATCATATATTCCTTTTTTGTCAAAAGATGTCTGATAAAAATTTTTTTCAGCCTTAAAAGGATTTATTAAATCACTTTTATTAATATGATTATTTTCTAAATTTATTTTTTCTGGTGTATCAAATTTAAGAAGTGCATTTTTAACAGCAAAGTATATACTATCAAAAATTAATTTCTCATCAGTAAATCTAACTTCTATTTTAGTAGGATGTACATTAACATCAATAGTATCAGGTGCTGTTTCAATATTAAGTACACATATTGGAAATTTACCTGTCATAGTTAAATTTCTATACGCTTCTTCTAAAGAAACTTTGCAAGTAAGAGATTTTACATATCTATTATTTATAAAAAAATGTTGATGTTTTCTATTTGCTTTTGAAAAAATAGGTTTAACTGTATATCCAGATACTCTAATTTTATTGTATGTATAATCTACAGGTATCATTGTTTTAGCGATATCTTTACCTAAAATAGCAAATATATTTGAATATAAATCTCCATCTCCAGGAGATAATAATTCTGTTTTATTATCTCTTATAAATCTAAAAGAAATATCCGGATGAGATAATGCTGTTTTAGTAATAATAGCACTAATTGCATTTCCTTCAGTTACTGCTTTTTTAAGAAATTTTAATCTTGCAGGAATATTATAAAAAATATCTTTAACAGTAATTGTAGTTCCATCAGGACAACCACATTCCTCAAAAATAGTTTCTTTAGAACCATTTATAGCATAATGAGTTCCATAATTATTTTTCTTTTGTTTAGTAATTATATCAATTTTAGCCACTGCACAAATTGAAGCAAGAGCTTCGCCTCTAAAACCTAAAGTAACAATATTATCAAGATCATTTTTTTCTTTTATTTTACTTGTTGCATGACGAAGAAAAGCTACCGGAACGTCTTTTTTAGACATTCCGCAGCCATTATCAGTAATTCTAATATAAGAAATTCCACCATTTTTGATTTCAATAGTAATAAGATTAGCTCCAGAATCTATTGAATTTTCTATAAGTTCTTTTACAACAGAACAAGGTCTTTCAATAACTTCGCCAGCAGCAATAAGTTCCGAAATATTCTTATCTAAAACTTTAATATTATTCATAAACAATCCTTATAGATCTTTAATCAAATCATTAACAAAATGTCTAAGTTCTTCATTATCAAGCTCATCTATATTAGTTTTTCTTAATTTATCAAGTACAAATGTATCATTTATAGATGAAAAAGAAACTTGATCAGCTTTTGTTAATGCAGCTGATTTTTGTTTGTTTTCTATTTCAAGCGTATCTAAATATTTTTGAGCTTGATCTAATATTTTGTTTGGTAAACCTGCTAATTTAGCAACTTCAATACCATAACTTTCGTCTACACCACCACGAACAATTTTTCTTAAAAATTTAATTTTTCTTCCAGTACGTTTTACATAAACACTATAATTTCTTATACCAGAAATTTTATTTTCAAGTTCGATAAGTTCATGATAATGAGTAGCAAACATAGTTTTACATCCAATATTTTTAGATGTAGCTATATATTCAGAAACAGCTTTAGCAATGCTTATTCCATCAAATGTTGATGTTCCTCTTCCTATTTCATCTAAAATAACAAGACTATTTCTAGTTGCATTATTTACAATTTCAGCAACTTCACTCATTTCTACCATAAATGTAGATTGTCCAGAAGATAAATCATCAGAAGCACCTATTCTAGTAAAAATCTGATCAACTACTGAAATTTTTGCATATTCACAAGGAACATATGAGCCTATTTGTGCCATAAGAGTTATTAGTGCAACTTGTCTCATATAAGTAGATTTACCAGACATATTAGGACCTGTAATAATCATCATTTTGTTATCTGTTAAATCTAAATATACATCATTAGGAACAAAAAGTTCTTCATTTTGCATTAATTCAACTACAGGATGACGACCTTTTTTTATATTAATAATTCCATCTACAGCTAGTTCAGGTTTAGAATAATTATTATTTACAGCAACTTTGGAAAATGAAACTAAAACATCCAAATATGCTAATGCTGAAGCTGTTTCCTGTATTTGTTTTAAATATTTTGCAACAAAATCTCTAACTTCATTAAAAATTTCAATCTCAAGTGAGCCAATTTTATCTTTAGCACTAAGCATTGAATTTTCAGCTTTTTTAAGTTCCTCAGTAATAAATCTTTCACAATTAGTAAGAGTTTGCTTTCTTATGTAGTAATCAGGAATAAGATTATAATTAGATTTAGTAACTTCAATATAATATCCAAAAATACGGTTATTACCTATTTTTAGATTCTTAATTCCTGTTTTCTCTTTTTCAGATTGTTCAATTTTTTCTATTAAACCTTTACCACCATTAATAATATCTCTTAGCTCATCTAATTGATTATTAAATCCATCTTTAATAACTCCTCCATCTTTAAAGTTCATAGGAGGTTCATCAACAATTGAATTTTCTATTAAATTTGAAACATCTGTAAGCTCATCTATATCATCATTAAGTGATAATAATAATTTAGAATCCAGTTTATTTATAACCTGTTTAATTTCAGGCAATTTTTCTGTTGTTAAAGCTATAGCTTTTAAATCTCTTGGTGTAGCAGTTTTATACATAACCTTAGTCATAAGTCTTTCAAGGTCATATACATTTGATAAACAATCTTCAAGTTCACTGCAAACAACAGGATTACTAATTAAATCTTCAACAGCATTATGTCTATTAATAATTTTTGCTGGATTTACCAAAGGCTGTTCAATAAAAGTTTTTAATAATCTTTTACCCATTGAAGTTTTAGTATAATCTAAAACCCATAAAAGACTACCTTTTTTCTCTTTATTTCTCATTGTTTCACAAAGCTCAAGATTTCTTTTAGTTGAAACACTAAGCTTCATTACAGTTTCAGATTTATGTATATTAATTTTTGTGAATCTACCTATAAGAGTTTTTTGAGTATTCGCAATATATGAAAAAAGACAACATATACTAACTACATTAACTTCATCTTCATTTATAGATAATTCATTAAAATTATTAACATTAAATTGTTTTAAAACATCATTTTTATTAAGATTAGCATAAAAATCATCATCAAATTTTTGAACACTACACTTTATTTTATTTTTTATGAATGACATTATATCAAATTGTTTTTCTAAAGATGATTGTATAATAATTTCTACTGGAGCATATTGTGAGAGTTTTTGTATTATTAAATTATTAATATTTTTATCTGAAAATTCATATAAATGAACTTCACCTGTTGAAATATCTGAAAAACAAATAGAAGAATAATTATCTTTGTAGTATATACAACAAAGATAATTATTTGAGTTTTCATCAAGCATATTTGATTCTATAATTGTTCCTCTAGTCACTATACGAATAACTTCTCTAGTAACAAGTCCTTTTGAAAGAGCTGGATCGCTTGTTTGTTCACAAATCGCAACGTCGTAACCTTTTTCAATTAGCTTCTTTAAATATACTTCTGAAGAATGAAAAGGCACTCCACACATAGGAGCTCTTTCTTCAAGACCACAATCACGACCAGTTAATGTAAGTTCAAGTTCTCTTGAAACAATTAAAGCATCTTCAAAGAACATTTCATAGAAATCTCCTAATCTAAAAAACAATATTCTATTTTCATTTTTTGATTTAATATCAATATATTGTTTCATCATAGGAGATAATTTTGATAAATCTATTTCTGATAAATTCAAATCAGTTCACTCCTAATTACAACCAGAACAAGAACTACAACTACCTGAACAAGATTCAGGAGCTTCAGTAGGACAAGTCATTGGGTCTTCTCCGTTTGCTGACATTGTTATAACCATATTAATTTGTGATAATAAATTATCCATTTCAATTTTTGCAGTATTAAAATTATTCATATTTTCATTGCCCATTATGTTACCATACAATGATTTAATTTCTGTATCAAGATTTTTTACAACTTCTTGATCTTTATCTGGCTTTGATAATTCAGTATTAAGCTCAACTCTTTTGCTATTAAAATCTTTAATCATATTTTGTAAATTTTCATCATTATCATTTTTAGTTTTTGCATCAAAATAATCTTTATATCTTTGATCCTCTTGAATTAACTTACCTAGTTCTCTTGTTTTTTGAATTATATCCATTATAATCTCTCCTTAAAATTAATTATTTATTATTTTTCCAAATAATGCCCAATTTGATACGTTTGTAATTTCAACATCCACAAATTGGCCAATTAAATGCTTATCACCAGCAAACTCAACAATTATGTTTTCGTTGCTTTTTCCTGTCAAAGTAAATTCATCTTTTTTACTTTGTGATTCAGCCAAAACTTTTATTGTTTTGCCTAAAAATCTATTAAAATTTGATATTGCTATATCTCTTTGTATAAGAACTAATTCTCTAAGCCATTTACCTTTTGTTTCAGTAGATATATTATCTTCAAAAGTAGCTGCTTTAGTTCCACTTCTTTTTGAATAAACAAATGTATATAGATTATCAAATTTTACTCTTTTTATTGCATCAACAGTCTCTAAAAATTCTTCATAAGTTTCTCCTGGAAATCCAACTAACACATCTGATGTAAAAGAAAAATCAGCTTTTTTACTTCTAGCATAATTAACTATTTCATAATAATTTTCAATAGTATAACGCCTATTCATTTTCTCAAGAATTCTATTACTACCAGCTTGGAATGGCAAATGCAAATGTTTACATACCTTATCACATTCTAAAATCGCATCAATCAATTCTTTAGAAGCATCTTTAGGATGAGAACTTACAAACCTAATAATAAAATCTCCATCAATTGTATTAAGTTTTCTTAATAACTCAGGAAATCCATACGAATATGAATTAACATTTTGTCCAAGCAAAGTAATTTCTTTATATCCTTTAGAAACTAATTCTTTAACTTCATCATAAATTTGTTTAGGATCTCTGCTTTGTTCTCTACCTCTTACATATGGAACAATACAATATGTGCAGAAATTATTACATCCATATATAATTGAAACACTTGCTTTTATGTTGTCTTTTCTAAAGTTTTTTATACCTTCAATAATATCATGTTTTTCTTCTTCAATATTAAATATTCTTTTCCTTTTTGACAAAACATCAAGCAAAATTTCTGGCAATTTATAAAATACAAATGTTCCAAAAACCATATCAACTTGTGGATATGTATTTTTAATTTTTTCAGCAACATGAGATTGTTGAGACATACATCCACATATTCCTATAACTAAATTTTTATTCTTTGCTTTTAAATGTTTTAGTTCTCCAATATTACCAAAAACACGGTCTTCAGCATTTTCTCTAACAGCACAAGTATTATATAAAATTAAATCTGCTTTAGATTGATCATCCGTAAATTCATAGCCTATTTCAGAAAGAATACCTTTAAGTTTTTCACCATCATTAACACTTTGTTGACATCCAAAGCTATGTACATGTGCTAAAGGTGCTGAATCTATAAAAATATTTTTTATTAAACTTTTTAGTTTTAAAATATTTTCTTTTTGTTTATTTATATTTTCTTGTAATTCAAGTTTGTTTATATTATTATCCACTATTATCTTCCTTTTGTTATATATACTACATTAGTATACCACAACAAATTTCTAATATCAATAAATTAAACTTAATTTTTAGTTTAATTTTATATTTAACATAAAAAACAAACCACTCTATATAAATTAGTATAGAGTGGTTTGTTTTTTTATCTTTTCAATTAAATATTTAAGGTAAGCTAAAACGCTTTGAAAGCCTTTTCTTCAGCTGGTTTTACTTATGATTTTAATTACCTCTTTCTTTAATTTGTTTTTTACTATATTTCATCATTCATAAAATTAAAATGCCTCTTATATCTTTTAGGAATTCTCAAATCTATATAATATCCCAATTCTGCTAAAGTTGACGATATTATATTAAATCCATCTTTGTAAAATTCTCTTATTCGTCTTGTCTTATCTTTTATATTTTTATAATTAGGCGGACATACAAATGTCCAATCTGCTGTCATATTATCAAAAACAATTCTAAAATATTTATCAATATCAGTTTGATCAACTCCACAATTAGCTAGCAAAATATGATGTTCAAAACTATCATCATTCAAAGATATTAAAGCAGTTTTACCATCAAACGATATAGCCATAATATATAACTCATTAGTTTTAAAACTATTAATTACAGTTTCTTTATTAGGATAATATTGTATATCCATATTTTATCCTCCTTGTTTTTTCTATACATATAGTATAACATACTTACACATGTATGTGAATATTTATTTTATGCATTATTTTCTAATTACAAAATTTAAACTAATTTATTTTATTAGTAACATATATTGCTATAAAAATTTTTGTTACTAACGTGTTACTAGCTTGTTACTAACGAGGCTAATATTGCACATTTATACAATATTGAATTGTTCAACAAATCCTTATTAATAACATATTTACTAACTTTGAAAAATAAACTCAATTATGCTATAATAAGTGTATTCTTATTTTTAGAGGTAATATTAATGAATTATGAAATACAAATTATGTCTTGGGGAAAAATGTTTTCTGTTCCTTGTAATGTTGTTGAAGATTATATAAATAAAGCAAGTGGTGAATTTGTAAAAGTTTTGCTATGTGTTTTATGTAGAAACAACAACAAATTTTCATCTCAAGAAATTGCAAAACAAACATCTTTAAACCTTAAAATTGTTGAAGATGCTTTAGAATTTTGGATATCAAACGATATTATTAATAAAAAACAAAATGTTAATATACCAGAAAACCAAACAAATATACAATCTATTGTTGCTGAAGATATAACTAAAAAATTAAGTGTTAAAAAGACTTCTGTAAAATATTCTCCTAAAGATATTGAAAACAAAGTTAAAAATTCTTCTGATCTTAAATTTTTAATGGATAATATTCAAGTTACTTTAAAAAGAACTATTTCTCAAACAGAACAAGCTGCCATTATTAATTTACATGAATACTATGGTTTTTCTGTTGGAATAATTATAATGCTTTATGATTATTGTCAACAAATTGGCAAAACAAATCCTGGATATGTTGATAGCATTGCTAAATCATGGTTTGAAAATAATATTACTACTCATGAAGCAGTAGAAAAAGAAATTATTAGGCTAATTGATTTTAATACATATGAAAACAGAGTTTGTAAATCTTTTGGAATTGAATCTAGATTATCTCAAAGTAATAAAAAAATAGTTGAAACTTGGTCGCAAAACAATTATTCTATTGATATAATAAATTTAGCTTATGATAAATCTCTTGATCATACAAATAACAAATTATCATTTGCGTATATAAATAAAATACTATCAAATTGGGATAAAGATGGTCTTAAAACTATTACTGATATTGAAAATTTCATTATTAATAATAAAGAGAAGATTAAATCAGGATCTCAAAATCAATCTTCATCTTCATTTGATTTAAATGAATTTTATAATTTTGCTTTAAATAATACACCTGATGTTAAAGGAGAAATATAATGAAATACAGTAAAGAGGTATTTAACAAGGCTGAAAATGAAATTAATAGGCGCAGAATTAAAGCTCTTTCTGATTTTGAATTAAAACAAGCTGAGATTGAACAAAATGCACCAGAAATTGCTGTTATAAATCAGAAAATAATTAATACAAGCGTTGAATTATCAAAAGTCATCATGAGTAAAACTTCTGATGTAAAAAGCGCTATAGAAAAAATAAAACAAAAAAATTTAGATGCACAAAGGATGATAAGAGAGTTTCTTGTTGATTTTGGATATCCTGAAGATTATTTGGATTTACATTTTACTTGTACTCTTTGTAACGATACTGGTTTTGTGGAAGGCCAAAGATGTAGATGTTTTAATGATTTACTTAGAAGTTATTCAATTGATGAAGTTAATCAAAACAGTTGTATAAAACTTTGTGAGTTTAATAATTTTAATTTAGATTATTATCCTGAAGAAGTTGATTCTAATTCTGGAATTAGTCCTAAACATAAAATGATGATGAATTTTAATGCTTGCAAACAATATGTAAATAATTTTAATACAAATTCAGATAATTTATTCTTTTGTGGTAAAACAGGACTTGGAAAAACATTTTTATCATCTGCTATTGCTAGTGAATTATTAAAAAAAGGTTATAAAGTTGCTTTTGATTCTGTTCAAAATTATTTGAAAGCTATAGAAAATGAGCATTTTGGCAGAGCAAATGATAAAGATACTTTGCAAGCTTTGAATGATGCAGATTTAGTTATTCTTGATGATTTAGGATCTGAATTTAACTCTCCTTTTTATTCTTCTGCTTTATATAATATAATTAACACAAGATTAAATAAAAATGTTCCAACTATCATAAGTTCTAATTTATCAATTGAAGAATTAAGAAATAAATATGATGACAGACTCATTTCAAGAATTACGGGAATGTTTTCTTGGTTTATATTTTTAGGAAAAGATATTAGACATCAAATTGCTATGAAAAAATAAAAATAGTAGTGCAGTTTTAGCACTACTATTTTTTTACTTTTGTTTTCTTATTATTGAATTCATAGGTATTATTTCTTTACAATCAAAAGAAAAATCCATCATTGCATGATTTGCACTTTCAATTAATTCATCTTTAGAATTATATAAATCATTAACTGTAATATTTATAGGTTTTTTATTAGGTGATAAAATTTCTAATACATCACCTTTATTAAATTTATTTCTTTGAGAACCATAAAGTCTATTATTTTTGCATTCTTTCACAATTCCTACTACATCATAATTTCTAATATATCCACCAGTTTCATAATATTGAGAATCTTTCGGATGCCCAAAAAAGAATCCTGTACAATATTGTCTATGACTTACTTTATAAACTTCTTCTTTAAGCCAATCTGGCAAATCAAAATTATTAGGATTTGATTTATAAATATCTACAGCCTGCCTATAAGCATTTGTTACAACAGATACATAATAAGATGATTTTGCTCTTCCTTCAATTTTAAGACTTGTAACTCCAGCTTCTATAACTTTATCAATATGATTAAGCATACACATATCTTTTGCATTAAGAATATAAGTCCCTTGCTCATCTTCAAATATCGGATAATGCTCATTTGGACGTTTTTCTTCTGTTAAATGATATCCCCATCTACAAGGTTGTGCACATTCTCCTCTGTTTGCATCTCTATTTACTAAATAACTAGATAGCAAACATCTTCCTGAAAATGAAACACACATTGCTCCATGTACAAAAGCTTCTATATCAAGTTCTTTTGGAGTTTTAGCTCTTATTTCTGCTATTTCATCAAGAGACAATTCTCTAGCTAATACAACTCTTTTAGCACCCATATTATAAAATTCATTTGCAGCAGCATAATTTACTATACCTGCTTGAGTAGATATATGGATTTCCAAATTAGGAGCATATTTTTTTATAAGTGACAACAATCCCAAATCTGTAGTAATTGCAGCATCAATACCACAATCATTAACTTGTTCAATAAATTCTTGAAATTTAGGAATCTCATTATTTCTTGGTAGTGTATTACAAGTTAAATAAACTTTAATGTCTTTTGCATGAGCTTTTTTGACAGCTGTTTTTAATGTATCATATGTGAAATTTTCAGGACCTGCACGCATAGTGAATTCTTGTCCTCCAACATATATAGCATCTGCTCCAAAATCTAATGCAGCATCAAATCTTTCCATATCTCCTGCTGGTGATAATACTTCAATTCTATTTAAATCTATCAAATGAGTTTCCCCCAGTTTAATTCTCCTCTATACCTGCTTTTTCTAAATTAACTTGATGTTCACTATATGTTTTGGCATAGAAAAATTCTTGTGTTTTTACATTATTACAGAAAAAATAATAATCTGTATTTGATGGATTAAGTGCAGCTTTAATTGCATCAACTCCAGGATTACAAATTGGTCCTGGTGGCAATCCATTACCTTCATATGTGTTATATGCTGTATACATTTCTTCATTTCCTAAAGAAATATTAGGTTTAATTACTTCTTCAACATACTTTCTTGTTGGATCAGATTGTAATTTAGGATAAACATCACTATTATTTAATCTATTCCAAAAAATTGATGATACATTTTGCATACTTTCATATGATGTTGCTTCTTTTTGAATTATAGATGCAAGTGCTAAAGTTTGGTCTAATGATAAATTTTTCTTTACCATTTTTGCATAAAATGGTTGATATACTTTTTTATTAAATGTCAATGTAATTATCTCACAAATATATTTAGGATCAGTATCTTCATAGAACAAATATGTATCTGGGAAGAAATATCCTTCTTTATCGTAAAACTTTAATCCGCCTTTTTCTATTAATCCTAAATAATCAAAAGTTTCATCTTCATAATTATTAAATGTTTCTATAAGTTCTTTTGCATTACAAATTTTCTTTTTTTCTAAAATCTCAGCAGCTTGTCTTAATGTTGTACCTTCAGGAAATGTAACAGAAATTTGATCTTGGCTACTACGATTTACTTTTAATTCTTCTATAATATCGTTATAAGACATAGCATCATAAAAAGTATGTTTACCTGCTAAAAATCCACTACCTGCACCATTAATTTTACAATACATAGTGAAAACAGTATCACTATCAATAATGCCTTCTTTTTCTAATATTTTTGCAATTTGTTTTATATTACTTCCTTTTGGAATTTCAAATGATTTTTTAACACCAGAACCAGATAATCCAATCATATCGCCAGCATATTTTATTATTAAAAAAGCAAATAAAGCAGATAATAACAAAATTATACTAATTACAATAGTTGTTTTAACGACTCTCTTCTTTTTACGTTTTGGTTTTGATTTTTCATTGTCTTTATTAGTAATTTCAACAGGAGCATATTTTTTTAAATACTCTTCCTTACTAATTTGAGATATTTCATCTCTTTCTTTCTTTTCTTTTTCAAGATTATTATCATATAAATTTTTTTCATTTACAGAATCAATATTATTTTTATCTGTATTTTTTGTTTCTGAGATTTTTGAATTATCATTTAAAAACTCATTTTCTTTATTGTCCATGATTCCTCCTTAAGTTATTCTTCGAATATATTTTTCTGTAATTAATAAATCCACATGTTTATCAAATTTTCCAACAATTAAACTATTTAAAGTACAACGACAATAGCATAATCCAATCTTTTTTCCTTTATAATTATTTAGAAATCTATCATAATATCCTTTTCCATATCCTAACCTATAACCTTTTCCATCAAAAGCTAAACCTGGAACTATGCATATAGAATTTTTAAAATTCTCAACTTTAACACATAAATTATGTTTTGGCTCAAGAACAGAAAAAGTTCCAGTCTCTAAATCATCAAATGAATTAATAAAATAAAAATCCATATTTCTAGTTCCATCTATACATTTAGGCACTGCAACCTTTTTTCCTTGTGATAATGAAAACTCTATTATTTTACGAGTGTCAACCTCTATTTTAGTAGATACATAAGCAATTATAAAATTACTTTTTTTATAAGATTCCAAAGAAACTACTTTGTCAAAAATAGTTTCATCTAATTTAGATTTATTTGATAAATTATTCCTAATATTTTTATATTTTTTTCTTAATTTATTTTTATATTTACGTATATCAATTTTAATTACTGGCATTGCAATGAACCTTTCACAACACGAGCTTCTTTTTCAGAAATTAAAACCTTAACTAATTCTAGTGCAAAGTCGATACAAACACCTGCACCTTTTGCAGTTATAATATTACCTTCAGTTTCAATTAAATTTCCTGTAACATTTGCTCCGAAAAGTTGCTCTTCAAATCCAGGAAAACAAGTAGCTTTTTTATTATTAAGCAAATTTTTATGTCCTAAAATTGACGGTGCTGCACATATAGCTGCTATATATTTATTATTTTTTACACAAAAATCAATTGCATTTTGTACAGTTTGAGATTTTTCTAAATTAAGTGTTCCTGGCATACCTCCAGGTAAAACAATCATATCTAAATCATCATTTAAATCAATTTCATTCTCATTAATATCACACACAACAGAAATATTATGTGCTCCTTTAACAAGTTTATTTTTTACTCCTACTGTTTTAACTTCTAATTCTGCTCTTCTTAATATATCAACAGGAACTAAAGCTTCCATTGGTTCAAAGCCTTCTGCTAAAAAAATATATACCATATTACCTCCATATTAAATTTTATTAATAGATTTTAATATTAATTCATTTATTTCTTCAACGGATTTAATATAACCATTTTCAGAACATTTAATTACATCCCAAGAAAGTTCGTTTGCTGCAAATAAAGCAGATTCTCTACATTTTAGTAAATAATCAACATTACTTTCATGGATATCTTTTTTTGTATTGTCACCTTTATATCTATTTTCAAGCATTTTTTGTGAAATTTCTATTGGCATATCAAGAAAAATAACTTTATCTGCCTTAGGAAGACCAAGTTTATTATATTCATAATCTTCAAGCCAACGTAAATAATTTTTCCAATCTTTTTTATCCAGTTTAACCATTTGATGAATAGCATTTGAAGATACATATCTGCTTGCTAAAATATCAGTTCCATTCAAATAATCATTTTCCCAGCACATTTTATAATTTGCATAACGATCTACTGCATAAAAACTTGACGCAGCATATGCGTTTATATCATTAACATTTTTTGATATTTCACCGTTAAGATACATTTTTACAAGCGCAGAAGATTGTTTATCATAATCAGGAAAACTAATTGGTTTAAATTTTTTATTAATATTATCAAAATGCTTAATTAAAAGATTATGTTGAGTAGTTTTACCACTTCCATCAAGCCCATCAAGAACTATTATTTTACCATTTGAGGACATTTTTTTAGCTCCTTATAAAATGTTTTCATTTCTTCAGCTTGTCCACAAGTCATTCTACCTTCAGGACATTTGCCTTTTACACAAGATGGACCTGCATTTTTAAAAATAGTAGGTGCAACTTCGCTACAAAGTCTAAGCATTTCATCAGCAACTGATTTTATTTCCCATTGTGCACGAGCGCAACATCTAAGTTCAAAAAAATGTATTAAACTACGTGCATTCATAGTTATAATCATTTTTGTATTACAAGCATTTGGAAGAACGAATCTAGCATCTTCAATTGCTTTTTTCTGAGCTTTTTGTTTAGCGATTTTTTCATCTACTCCAGCTTTTATAAATTCATTATAATGCTTATCTTTTAATATATCTGCAAGTTTATTATAAGTTGTTATTGCAGAATTCATTTGATCATTAAATATTTTTATAGCTTCGCTATTATTAGCTATTTCTGGTGGTGTAACAAATTCAAATTGCTTTTCTTCAACATAACGCTGGCTTTGTACAGAAAAAGATGCTATCCTATGTCTTGTTATTTGTGCAAGCAATGCTCTTGAAACACCTTCAATTCCAAAAGTAAATGTAATATGTTCTACTGGACTAGCATGTCCAATATTCATTAACATATTTAAAAAACTATCTACTTTTTCATCTGTCAATCCGTCCATAACAGTAGATATATCTGCACTAGCATAGCAAAGTTTTGCTGATGCTGCTACAATTTTCTCTGGATCAGGTGTATGTGTAATTAAACTTACTTTCATAATTTTATTATTCCTTTTACTTTTTATCCTTTTAATAATACCATTTTGAATATATTTAGTCAATATAATAACATATATTGACGTAATTTTAAAATAATGTCATTTGGCTAGAGTCTGGTAAATCTCCGAAAGCTCCACAATTTTTCATCATTTCAATTACTGTTTTAGAAGCTCCACTTGAATGCTGAATATCTTCTATAGAAATAAATCCACCTTTTTGTGATGTTAAATATAAATTTTTCGCAGCAGAATCACCTACTCCTTTTAATGAGCTAAATGGTAATCTTATTTTTCCATCTTCTATTTTATATATTGTTGCATGTGATTTATTTATATCAACAGGCAAAAATTCATAACCTCTTGATAACATTTCATTTGTAAGCATCAACATTTCAAAAACACTATCTTCTTTAGTTGTTCTCTCATTACCTTTTTGTTTTAATTCATCAAGTTTATATCTTGTTGCTGTTTTTCCTTTAACAGCACATTCTGCATCAAAATCTTCTCCACGTACAGTAAATATAGCTGCATAAAATTCTAGTGGAGCATAAATTTTAAACCAACATAACCTAATTGCAGCAATTACATATGCTGCAGCATGAGCTTTAGGAAACATATATTTTATTTTCAAACAACTATCAATATACCATTGAGGAACGTCATTATCAAGCATAGTTTGTTTCATTTCATCTGTTAAAAGCTTTGGAGCGTTACCTTTTCTTGTAATCTCCATAATTTTAAAAGACAATTTTGGATCAACACCATGATAAATTAAATAAGTCATAATACTATCTCTAGTTCCTATAACATCACTAATGGTACAAATTCCTTGTTTAATAAGCTCTTGAGCATTTCCAAGCCAAACATCTGTACCATGAGACAAACCAGAAATTTGCAGCAAATCACTAAAATTTTTAGGTTTAGCATCTAAAAGCATTTGTCTTACAAAGCTTGTACCCATTTCAGGAATTCCGAGTGTTCCTGTTTCACAATCAATATCTTCTACAGTTGTTCCTAAAGCTTCTGGAGATGTAAACAAACTGTATATTTTTTCATCACTCATATTAATTTCAAGAACAGATTTTCCAGTCATATCTTCAAGATATTTATATAATGTAGGTACATCATGGCCAAGTTCATCAAGTTTTAATATTGTATCATGCAAAGAATGGAAATCAAAATGAGTTGTGATAATATCTGAATCAGATTTATCCGCTGGATGTTGAACTGGTGTGAAATCATAAACATCGTAATCAGATGGAACTACAACCATTCCTCCCGGATGTTGACCAGTTGTTCTTTTTATTCCAGTGCATCCAATTGTAAGTCTATTTTCTTCTGCTGAAGAAACAATTTTTTCTTTTTCATCAAGATATTTTTTAACATAACCATATGCTGTTTTATCAGCGACAGTAGCAATTGTTCCAGCTTTAAACACATGATCAGTACCAAACAAATTTTCTGTATATTTATGAGCTTTTGATTGATAATCACCAGAAAAATTAAGATCAATATCAGGAGCTTTATCTCCATCAAATCCTAAAAATGTTTCAAACGGAATATCATGTCCATCTCTTTTTAAATGTGTTCCACATTTAGGACAATCTTTAGGTGGTAAATCAAATCCAGAACCAACAGATCCATCAGTTATGAAATCACTATATTTACATTTAGGACAAACATAATGTGGAACAAGTGGATTAACTTCCGAAATTCCAGACATTGATGCAACAAAAGATGATCCTACAGATCCTCTTGAACCAACTTGATATCCATTTTCTACTGAGTTAGCAACAAGCTTTTGAGATATCATATATAAAACTGCAAATCCATGTTTTATAATAGAAGTTAATTCTCTTTCTAACCTTTTTGAAACAATTTCTGGAACTGGATCACCATATAATTCTTTCGCATTTTCCCAACAAATTCTTTGTAAATCTTCTTCAGCACCTTCTATGTATGGAGTATAAGTTCCTTTTGGAATAGCTCTTAAATCTCCATCAACCATATCAGCAATTTTATTTGTATTTGTTACTACTATTTCTTCTGCTTTTTCTTCACCTAAATAAGCAAATTCATTTAACATATCTTGTGTAGTTCTAAAATAAAGTGGAGGTTGTAAATCAGCATCTTTAAATTTCACTGCTGTAAGAATTGTTCTAAAAATAGCATCTTTTTTATCCATAAAATGAACATCACCTGTTGCTACTACAGGAATATTTAATTCTTCACCAAGTTTCACAATAGTTTTATTCAAATTTTGAAGTTGCAATTTATCTTGAACTAGTCCTTCTCTAATCATAAATGCGTTATTATCAATTGGCTGGATTTCTAAATAATCATAAAATTTTGCTATATTTAATAATTCATCCCAATCTTTGCCTTGAAAAACTGCTTTATATAATTCACCAGCTTCACACGCACTACCAATTATTAAACCTTCTCTATATTTTACAAGTTCTGTTTTTGGTATTCTAGGAGTCTTATGAAAATACTTTAAATTTGAATATGAAACTAATCTATATAAATTTTTTAATCCTACTGTATTTTTAACTAATATAATTTGATGAAAACTATTAAGTCTTGCTGTATCTACTTTTGATAAAGAATAAT
Organism: Oscillospiraceae bacterium; assembly: GCA_965226565.1. GTDB lineage: Bacteria > Bacillota > Clostridia > Oscillospirales > Ruminococcaceae > SZUA-444. The sequence continues at coordinate 139,447 of CBDDDI010000001.1, read as the reverse complement.
TAATTTTATCTATTGTTAAATCGCTATTTTCAGCAAGAAGTCTTTTTGATAATTCAATAAAAATTTTAGCTAACATTTCTGCATCATCAGAAGCACGATGATGATTAAAACTACCAAGTTTTAAATAATCAGCTATTGTATTTAGTTTATGTTTTTTCAAATCAGTTAACATACTTTTAGAAATAACAAGTGTATCAATCCAAGTATATTTAAAATCTATTTTATTTCTTTTACAACAAGCATTTATAAATGCTGTATCAAAAGATGCGTTATGAGCAACCAAAACTGGATTCTCACCACAAAAAGACATAAATTCAGTAATAGCTTCAACTTCAAAAGGAGCATCTTTTACAGTCTCATCAGATATTCCTGTTATTCTTGTAATTTCTTCACTTATATGTTTTTGTGGATTTACTAAAATATTAAATGTATCTACAACTTCAAAATTAACAATTTTTACTGCACCTATTTCAGTTATTTTTTCATATTCTGCACTAAGTCCAGTTGTTTCCAAATCAAAAATAATTATTTCATCAGTTAATTTTCGTGTATCATTTCCAACAACAGCTGAAATCATATCATTAACCTGATATGCTTCTATTCCATATATAACTTTAAAATCTCCGCCATCTTTTCTTATTGAATCAACTGTATTCATAGCCTCAGGAAAAGCTTGACAAACACCATGATCTGTTATTGCAATAGCTTTATGTCCCCAAGAATATGCTCTGTTAATTAATTCTTTTGCTGGAGTAATTGCATCCATAGCTGACATATTTGTATGTAAATGTAATTCAACTCTTTTTGTGTTTGCATCATCAGTTTCTTTTTCTTTATTTACAATCATAATATCTTTTGGCCAAATTACTACTTCATTATCAAATTTATCATATCTTGAATCACCTGTAACAAGAATTGTTTTTCCTTTTTTAAGCTCTTTATATGGCTGTGCTTTTTTTACATTTTCTATTATCTTTAATGTATTTGAGCTAGTATAATCAGTAAACATTATAGAAATTATAACTTTGCTTCCATCTCTTGTTTCTCTTTCTTGATAACTAAAAATATCGCCCCAAACAGTAACTTTTCCACTTTCTTGAGAAATATCTTTTAAAGAAGTTAATTCATTTTTATCTGTAATTTTAGATCCTTTTATTATAGTCGCACCACCAGATAAAAAAGGTAAACTAGTATAATTAACAGAATTTACTGTTTTAAGTTCTACACTTTGTTTTTTATTTTCTTGTTTTGGTTCTGGTGGAATATACACAGGCATATTTGAAATATATTCTTCTTGCATTTGATTAATTACATCTTCATCACTTTCAAGTTTGCCAGTAAATTTAACATTAATATTTAAAGAAAATTCTTCATAAACAATTTGAGAAATTATATTTTCTACTTTTGATTTTTGTAATAATTTATATCCACCATTTTTCAATTCTATTATAAGAGTATTATCATCAACAGTAGCAACAGCATTTTCTAAAAATCCATTAACAACAGATGCTTTATTTTTTAATTTATATACTAATTCAGGAAAATAATTTTCACTAAACATATCTGGAGTATATTTTGTAAATAATCTAACACTCTTTACGTTAAGAGCATTTTTAAGATTTGTATTAAAAGCATTTATATTAGCAATACTTATTAATTTTGAAAAAGCACCTATAATATTAACATTATTATTTTGATTACTAAGCTGAATTTTAAGTACTTTGCCATCTTGCATATCTTTAGGTATACAGTCAATATAATCACTTAATACCTCTGATAGTAAATTAATACCCATTTTTATTTTCCTCTTATTTTACATTTTATTTATTTCATTTAAAAGTTCTTTAACTATATCTTTTTCATCAATCTTTCTAATGATCTCACCTTTTTTAAATAAAACAGCATTTCCAACTCCGCCTGCAATTCCTATATCAGCTTCTTTAGCTTCTCCAGGACCATTAACAATACATCCCATAACTGCAACTGTTAAATTCTTATGTATTTTTCTTAAATGAGGTTCAATTTCATTAACTAAACCTATAAGATCAATTTTTGTTCTTCCACAAGTTGGACAAGATACAATATTTATTCCATCAGATTTATCAATACTTTTTAATATATCTTTTGCAGCTTTAATTTCTAAAACAGGATCAGCAGTAAGAGAAACTCTTATTGTTTCACCAATTCCATCAAGTAAAAGTGAACCAATTCCTACAGAAGATTTTATTAATCCCATTCTTTCAGTACCAGCTTCAGTAACTCCTAAATGCAAAGGATAATTACATTTTTCTGCCAACAATCTATAAGAAGAAACCATTGTTTTCACATTTGAAGATTTTATAGAAATAACAATATCATCAAAATCATATTTCTCTAAAAGCTTTGCATGATTTAAAGCACTTTCAACAAGTGCATCTGGAGTTGGAGAACCATATTTTTTTATCAATTCTTTTTCAAGCGAACCAGAGTTAACTCCAATTCGTATTGGAATATTTTTATTTTTACATGCATTAGCTACTGCTTTTACACGATCAGCTTCTCCAATATTACCAGGATTAATTCTGATTTTATCAATTCCTGCTGATATTGATTCTAAAGCCAAGCGATAATCAAAATGTATATCAGCAACCAAAGGTATAGATGTATTTGATTTTATTGCATCAATAAGTTTTATTGATTCTTTATTTGGAATTGCAACTCTTAAAATTTCACAACCTGCTTTTTCAAGTTCAATTGCTTGTTTAATATTGCCTTCTATATCTTCAGCTGGAACACTAAGCATAGATTGTATAAATACTGACTTTCCGTCTAGTGTAAAGTTACCAACCTTTACAGGTTTTATAGTACGTTCCATTGCTTTTTTCTCCTTAAAATAGATTTATTACATCACTAAAAGTTACTACTACCATCAATATCATTAACAAAACTAAACCTATAAAATGAACCATACCTTCTCTTTCTGGTTTAATTTGTTTTCCTCTTATTCCTTCTATAATTAAAAATACAATTCTTCCTCCATCAAGTGCAGGAAAAGGTATAAGGTTAAATATTCCAACGTTAATAGTGATAAACGCTATCAAGAATAATAGATTTTGGATCATGTCCGAAAAATTAATACCACTTTCTGTATCAATTGTATCACCAATTACTCCAACTATTCCAACAGGTCCTGACATATCTTTCAAACTATATTTTCCAGAAATTAAATCACCTAAAGAAAACCATATAAGTCTTCCAACAGAAACTGATTTTTTAAATGAATAAGAAATTACGTTAAGCACATTTTTCTTTTCTGATTTTACAGAAAAATCTATAGCTGTTGTTTTTGCTCCTTTAGAATTAGTTTTCTGCTCTAATTTAACATCTTTAAGAGTGACTTTTTTTCCATTTCGTTTAACAACCATATTATATGTCGCATCATCATCACTTTGTAAAGCATAAACTAAATCAGTATCAGTATAAATAGAAATATTATTTACCTTTTTTATTTCATCATTTTCCATTAATCCTGATGTATTAGAAACTGCATTTTCAGTAAATTTAGAAATTTCTGTAGTAACAATATTTCCACCAATTGAAATCATAATTACAATTACTATAAAGCCTAATATTAAATTCATAAATGCACCAGCAGCAGAAATACATATTCTTTGCCACACTGGTTTTTTATTTAAAGCTCTATTGTCTGTACTACTTTCATCTTCACCTTCCATACTTACGAATCCACCAATAGGAAGTAATCTTAATGCATATTTAATTTCACCTTTTTGTCTTTTAAATATAGTAGGTCCCATACCAATAGCAAATTCATGTATTTTAACATCACAAGCTCTTGCAGCTAAAAAATGTCCTAATTCATGTATTGCAATAATAATCCCAAAAATTAAAATAGCAATTAGTATACTCATACTATCCTCCTAATAATTATTTCTAATAAATTCTCTCGCTGCTTTATCAGCTTCTAAAATATCTTCAACGCTTTTTATTTCTTTATATTCAATTTCTTCCATCGCTTTGCTTACAAGTTCTCCAATTTTAAGAAAACTTATTTTCTCTTCCAAAAACAATTTTACAGCCTCTTCATTTGCGGAATTTACTATAGCTGGCTTATTTCCTCCAGCTTTTATAGCTTTTATAGCACATGTTAAACATTCAAAAGTTTCATAATCAGGCTTTTTGAATGTAAGTGAACCAATATCTGTTAACGAAAGCTGTTTTGTTGGACAATTAAGCCTTTCTGGATATAAAATTGCATATTGAATTGGAATTTTCATATCTGGCACACCCATTTGTGCAATAACAGAATAATCATTATACTCAACAGCTGAATGAATTATACTTTCACGATGTACAACAATTTCAATTTGTTCAGGACTTAAATCAAACAACCACATAGCTTCTATAAATTCCAAACCTTTATTCATTAGTGTGGCAGAATCAACAGTAATTTTACTTCCCATTGACCAATTTGGATGATTTAAAGCATCTTTAATTGTAACCTTTTCTAACTCAGATCTTGTTTTACCAAAAAAAGGTCCTCCAGAAGCTGTAAGTATAATTTTGTTAAGTTGTTTTCTTTTATTACCTTGTAAACACTGAAAAATAGCTGAATGTTCGCTATCAACAGGATAAATTTTAACATTATTTTCTTTTGCAAGTTTGGTTACTAAATGACCTCCTGCAACAAGTGTTTCTTTATTTGCAAGTGCTATATCTGTTCCATTTTTAATTGCAGTCAAAGTTGGTAATAATCCCACCATTCCTACAACAGAATTAAGCATAATATCTACATCCTGCATATTTGCAATTTCGCACAAACCTTCCATTCCAGAAACAATTTTCACATTTGTATCTAACAAACGTAATTTTAATTCTTCATAATACTTTTCATCATAAACACAAACAATTTCAGGATTATATTCTCGTACTTGGCTTTCTAAAATTTTTATATTTTTATTAGCAGAAATAGCTTGTATTTTAATATTATGCATTTTTGCTACTTCTAATGCTTGTAATCCAATTGATCCTGTTGAACCTAGTATAGATATTTTTTTCATAATTACCTCATAAAATCCGAAAAGAGCTATTTTATTAAACATAGCTCTTTATTATTTATTTTATTAATGTTATAAAGTTAGTTGCAAATGTCATAAACGGAACAACAAAAAGAATACTATCAAATCTATCAAGAACTCCACCATGACCTGGCATTATATTTCCATAGTCTTTTATGTTACATTGTCTTTTAATTAAAGATGCTGACAAATCGCCTACTAAACCAAGCAATGAACAAATCATTCCTAAAATAGCTATATATATATAATTAATATTAACAACAACATTATTTTTTGACTGTATATAAGTATAAATCATTCCAATTACAATAAACAAAATCGCATTTGTAATTGTACCACCAATAAGTCCTTCAACGGTCTTTTTAGGACTTATATTTGGACATAATTTATGTTTGCCAAAAAATGTTCCGGAAAAATATGCTCCAGTATCTGCAAGCCAAGCTCCACATAAAGATAAAACTAATAAAAATACTCCATGCTTAGGATTAGAAATCTTAATTATAATTATTGAAGACATTCCTAAAGTAATTAAAGTACTTGATGTTATCATCACACACAATTTTTCAAAAGGTAACGTCTCATGTTGTTTTAAATATGTCAAAAACAATGCTACAACTATTAAAAACAAAAATCCAAATCTAAATGTATGCAATTTTTTATACAAGCATATAGGAAGCAAAATTGAAAATAATATACATATTGCTGAAGTTAATTTATATTGCAAACATTTTTGTGCAGCAAACAACTCATATATTATTAAAGCTGTAATTAGCGAAATAGCTATATAGAAAAATATTGTGTTATGTAATGTTAAAATTACAACACCTAAAAGTATTGCTACTAACGCTGATATTATTCTGGTTTTCAAAACTAAACTCCTCCAAATCTTCTGCATCTTTTTGCATAGCTTTCAAGAGCCTTATCAAAATCTTTTTTGAAAAATCAGGCCAGAGAACATTGGAAAAATAAAATTCTGCATATGCTGATTGCCAAATAAGAAAATTTGATAAACGCATTTCACCACTAGGTCTTATTATTAAATCAACATCTGGAATTTCTTTTGTATATAAATAAGACTCAATCATTTTTTCATCAATTTGCTCAGGTAAAATTAATCCATCTTTTACTTCTTTAGCAATGTTTTGAACGCCATTAATTATTTCATCACGACCACCATAATTTATAGCTAAAATAAGTGTCATTGAATCAAAATCTTTTGATTTTTCTTCTAAATCAATCATTTTTGTTTCAAATTTTTCACCTAATCTAGCCTTGTCACCTATAAAAATTACTCTAATATTATCTTTTAAATGCTGTTTTACATCATTAAGATAATTCTCAAATAAATTCATTATTCCTTCTACTTCATCAGCAGGTCGTTTCCAATTTTCAGTTGAAAAAGCATAAAAAGTTATATATTTTATTCCACATTCTTTTGCATATTTTGTAATCTCTTTAAATGTTTTTGCACCTTTTTTATGTCCAAATTTACGTGGTTTACCACGTTTTTTCGCCCATCTGCCATTCCCATCCATTATAATTCCTATATGAGAAGGCAAATATTCTTCTTTATTATCATCATTATCTTGTTTATTATTTATAATCAAAGAAAGCCTCCATAAAGATTATATTGAAAGAATTTCCTTTTCTTTATCAGAAATTACATTATCAACTTCTTTTACAAACTTATCAGTTAAATTTTGTACTTCCTTTTCACAATTTTTTAAATCATCTTCTGTTATTTCGCTTGATTTTTTCATTGATTTAAATTTTTCTATTGTGTCTCTTCTTATTGAACGAATAGAAATTTTACTATCTTCACCATTTTTATGAATATCTTTTACAAGCTCTTTTCTTCTTTCTTCTGTTAATTGAGGAAAAGTAATTCTCAAAACAGTTCCATCATTTGCTGGATTAATTCCAAGATCAGAAGCTTGGATAGCTTTTTCAATTAAAGGTAATGTAGATTTATCCCAAGGCTGAATTACTAAAATTCTTGCTTCTGCTATCGAAATAGCTGCCATTTGATTTATTGGTGTTGGAGAACCATAATAATCAACTAAAATTTTATCCAAAACTGCTGGATTTGCTCTTCCAGCTCGAATTGTTGCAAGTTCATTTTGTAACGCATTTATTGTTTTTTGCATTTTTTCTTTAGTTATATTCATTTGTTCTTTCATAAATTTACTCCCCTTTAACTAATGTTCCAACATTCTCTCCCACTAATGCGTCATAAATATTATCAGGTCTATTTAAATTAAATACAAGTATAGGAATGTTGTTATCTTTACATAATGTTGCTGCTGTATTATCCATTACAGCTAGATTATTGACAAAAATATCATTAAAAGTTAAATTATCATATTTCTTTGCGCCCTCAAATTTGTTTGGATCTTTATCATACACACCATCAACCATTGTTGCTTTAAAGAATATATCAGCTTCAATTTCTGCAGCTCTTAATGCTGATGCTGTATCTGTTGAGAAAAATGGATTTCCTGTTCCACAACCAAATATAACAACTCTACCTTTTTGCAAATGTCTCATTGCACGATTTCTTATATATGGTTCTGCAACTTGTTGCATTGAAATAGCTGTTTGTACTCTTACTACTACACCTAAATCCTCTAAAGAATCTGCAACAGCTAGTGCATTCATAGTTGTAGCAAGCATTCCCATATGATCAGCTCTTGTTCTATCCATCGCTCCACTACTTCTACCACGCCAGAAATTACCGCCACCTACTACGATTGCTATTTCTACTCCTAGCTCAGTACATTTTTTTATGCTTACACACATTTCTTTTATAACGTCATAATCAAGTCCAAATTTTTTGCTTCCAGCAAGTGCTTCTCCACTTAATTTAAGCAAAATACGTTTATATTTTGGCTTCATATCTACACCCCTTATTTTGTTACATATCTGTCATTGTAAAACACTCTTAAAATATTTTACTATAAATCATGTGTTATGTAAAGAAAAATTTAAATTATATATTAAAAAAACTTACATTACAATATAACATATGATTGTTTTTTAAAGCCAACTAGTTTCTACTTCACACTTTTTTGGTCTTCCCATTAATTCTTTTAATGCATTTTTTAAATCTTTACCTTCAAACAAAATCGCATATAAATTTGATGTTATTGGCATTTCTATACCTGTTTGCATTGCAAGTTCATACGCAACTTTTGCACAAGTGTATCCTTCTACAGTTCCTATTTCTTCAACTGCTTTTGATGGTTCAGTTCCTTTGCCTATCAAAATTCCAGCTCTTCTATTACGGCTATGCATACTAGTACATGTTACTATTAAATCTCCTACTCCTGTTAAGCCAGCAAAAGTCTCAGTTTTTGCACCAAGTGCTGCACCTAAACGAGCTATTTCAGCCATTCCTCTAGTCATTAAAGCTGCTTTTGTATTATCGCCATAACCCATTCCATCACAAATTCCTGCAGCTAATGCAATAATATTTTTTAACGCTCCACCAAGCTCACATCCAACAACATCATCACTAATATATATTCTAAAATACAAATTTGATAATGTTTCTTGCACATATACTACAGAATCTCTATCATTACCAGAAGCTACTACAGTTGTAGGCATTGACAATACAACTTCTTCTGCATGAGATGGTCCTGATAATACAACAATCTTATTTTCAGAAAATTCTTCAGATAAAACTACACTAAGCCTATTTAATGTTTTATCTTCCAAGCCTTTTCCTACGTTAACAATTATTGTTTTTTTACTAATATAAGGAATAGCTTGTTTTGCAATTTTTCTCACAAATCCGGATGGTATTGCAAAAATCACTATATCTGCATTTTTAGTACAGCTTATATCAGTTGACAATTTAATATCTTTAGAAATAACATGACCAGGTAACAATTTTTTATGTTCTCCATCTTTTCTAATTGCCTCTATTTCATTAGTAAATGCAGACCAAAGAGTAACTTCATGATCATTGTTGTTAAGCATAACTGCTAGACTTGTTCCAAAGCCGCCAGATCCCAAAATAACTATATTAGCCATATTATTCCTCCCTTATTTTTTTGAAAATAAAAATTTATTTTCTGTGCCATTTTTCAATCTCTTTATATTTGGAATATGCAATATTATTATTATAACAGAAATAATCGCTGCAAACAATGCGTTTATATGTGGATTATTAAAATCTCTTAATAGCTGCAAAAAATATGTTGCTATTGGATAAAATATTGCAGCTAACATTGATGACACTGACACATATCTTGTGAAAAATAATATAATTGCAAAAAATGGAATTACTACAAAAAATGTAAGTGGATCTAGTGCTAAAAGAGTTGTAGCAGCGATTAAAACACCTTTTCCACCTTTAAATTTATAAAACACAGGAAAAATATGTCCTATAATTGCAAATAATCCTCCGAAATATCCAACTAATAATGTATTATCAACACCAAATAAACTAGCAATTAATCTTGAAATTAAAACTGCAATAACACCTTTAAACAAATCAGATATTAAAGTAAACAATGCAGCTTTTTTTCCAAAAACTCTTAAAGTATTAGTAAGTCCTGCATTTTTACTTCCATAATCTCTTATATCAACTTTTTCAAGTAATCTAACAACAACTATTGAGGAGTTTACACTTCCCAATAGATACGAGAATACTACAGAAATGGCTATTGCAATTAACAATGTAGTCAAATTAAGCACCCCTTATTATTTAATATCATTTTTATCACGTTCACGAACAATAAATCTAACTGGTGTTCCTTCAAGCCCAAAAACTTCTCTAATTTGATTTTCTATATATCTTTGATATGAAAAATGGAATAAATCAGCTCTGTTTACAAAAGAAACAAATGTTGGTGGTTTTGTTGAAGGTTGAGTCATATAATATATTTTAAGTCTTCTTCCTTTATCAGATGGAGGTTGAACTCTTGCTGTTGCATAAGCTAAAATATCATTTAATTTTCCTGTTGAAATTCTAATTGAATTTTGATCATTTACAAAAGTAATTAATTTGTATAATTTATCTAGTCTTTGTCCTGTTTTAGCTGATATAAATACAAATGGAACATATGACATAAAACTAAATTGTTCTTGTAATTTTCTTCTGTAATCTTCCATAGTTCCTGTTTCTTTTTCTATTGCATCCCATTTATTAACAGCAACAATACATGCTTTTCCTTGTTCATGAGCATATCCAGCTACTTTTGAATCTTGTTCTGTAAATCCAACTAAAGCATCTATAACAATTACTGCTACATCAGCTCTATCCACAGCCATATATGATCTTAACACACTATATCTTTCAATACTCTCTAAAACTTTAGATTTTTTTCTAATTCCAGCAGTATCAATAAACACAAATTTTCCAGAATCATTTTCAATTACAGTATCTGTTGCATCTCTTGTTGTTCCAGCAATATTAGAAACAATAAGACGCTCTTCTCCTGCAATCTTATTTATAATTGAAGATTTACCAACGTTAGGTTTTCCTATAACAGCAACTTTAATATAATCTTCACCATAGTCTTCTTTTGATTCAGGAAGATATTTTAATACTTCATCTAGTAAATCTCCAGTTCCGTGTCCATGAACTGATGAAACTCCAATTGGATCGCCTAGTCCTAAATTATAAAACTCATAAAACTCAGGTTTTGGTTCACCTAATGCATCACATTTATTTACACATAAAATTATTGGTTTTCCTGATTTTTGAAGCATAGATGCAACTTCATAATCATTAGCTGTAACTCCACATTTCAAATCTGTTACAAGTATTATTACATCAGCTTTAACTATAGCAACTTCCGCTTGCCTTCTCATTTGAGAAAGAATTATATCATCTGTATTTGGTTCAATTCCTCCAGTATCCACAAGCATAAACTCATGTCCTAACCATTCACATTTTGAATAAATTCTATCTCTAGTTACTCCAGGCGTATCTTCTACAATAGAAAGCCTTTGACCTATTAATTTGTTAAACAATGTTGATTTTCCTACATTTGGTCTACCAACTACTGCTACAACAGGTAATGACATTTTTTCAACTCCTTATAAATTTCCTATTATTGCATTAAGTAAATCTTGACCTGTATTATTTATTGCAACAATATGAATATTTAATTCTTTTTCAACTTCTTCCAAAGTATAATCATCAAGAAAAATATTTTCATCTGATTTAAGCATAACAGATGGAATTATTAAATATTTTCCTAAATCTTTATCTTTTAATTGATTTATTAAATCTTGACCAGTTATTAATCCTGCAACAGTTATACTTTCACCAAAAAATTCATTTTTAATCGAATATACATTACATTCCACATCAGAATATTTATTTTTAAGCTTTTTTACTAAATAATTAATCGTATTTTCTGCTGCAAAACCTGTAGCAATTGAAACTTTTGATGTTTTATCTTTAAGATCACATTCATCCAAAGCACTAGAAAATTCATCAACTAAAACTCTTATTAATCCAACTCCATTCTCATATTGAGAATAATCTTCATAATATTTATCATCCGGAATTTCTCTTTCAGCAGTAAGAAAAAATTCATCTGATGGAAACACAAGTTTTGTACCAAATTTTTCAAAAAACTCATTTTGCTTTTTTTCAATTAAATCCAAAGCATCATTTGCAGTTTTTTTAGTAAATGAAACTAAAGGAAATAAACCATCTCGAAATTTAGACAAACCAACAGGTACAACTGCTACTGAAGTAATAGCAGGATGCATATTACCTAAATCAGTAAGCGTTCTTTCAAGTTCATCACCATCATTTAATCCAGGACAAAGCACAATCTGACAATTTATAAGCAAATTCGCATCAGCCATCATCTTAAGATATTTAAGTTTATCACCTGCAAATTTATTATTCATCATCTTACATCTTAATTCTGGATTTGTAGTATGAACTGATACATTTATATTCAAACGCATATCAATTATACGTTTAATATCATTATCACTTAAATTTGTTAAAGTCACATAATTTCCATGTAAAAATGACAATCTCACATCATCATCTTTAAAATACAAAGTTTCTCTCATATTTGGTGGCATTTGATCAATAAAACAAAATGCACATTTATTATGACAACTTTTTTTATTATCCATAAGAAAAGTAGAAAATTCTAAACCTAAATCATCATATTCACTTTTCTTAATCTTTATATTTTTATTCTTACCTTTATGAGAATATTCAATTTCTATATTATTTTCTGCTACATAAAACATATAATCAAGCACGTCATTAATTTCATGTCCATTAATTTTTAATAATATATCATTAGCTTTTATTTTATATTTACTAGCTATTGACTTTTTTTGTACAGCATTTATTTTTACACTCATAAGACGCCTCCTGCTCAATTATTCAAAAAAAAGAGAAGGATTTCTCCTCCTCTAATTTTCAGAAATAAGTAATTTTTACGCTTCTTTGTTAATTACTTGGACGCCTTTATAATATCCACATTCCTTACAAACTCTGTGAGGAACAGTCAAAGCACCACAGTTTGTACATTTGCTGAATGCAGGTGCATCTAATTTCCAAACTGATGAACGTCTTTTATCACGTCTTGCTTTGGAGACTTTTCTCTTTGGTACTGCCATTTATGGCACCTCCTTATATAGGGTAATATTTATTTCATAAAAAATTTATGGCTATTAATTCTCACAGTTACATTCTTCTGTGTTTTTATTCTTCCCGCAAAATTGACACAAACCTTTACAATCCACTTTGCAAAGAATCTTTGTCGGTAGCTGTAAAAGAATATCTGACATAGCCAATTCGGTTAAATCTAGAGTATCGTCAGGACATTCAATATATAAATCTACATCCTCATTTGCAAATCTAACCAATAAATGATTAAAATCAAATGTATACTCACGATTAAACTCGCTAAGACATCTGTCGCAACTTTGGTTCATAGTAAATTGTACAGAGTAGTCGAGTGAAACCGCTCCTGCCCTATTTACAAGAGTGCCATGTATTGCAATTGGAGAAACAAAATAATACGAGACATATTCTTTTAATTTTTCTTCCGTTATTTCAAACTCAAAAGAGCTTTTTTCTCCCGGAATATTAAAAAGTTGTTTTAATTGTAGTACCACTATTTCACCTCAGAACATCACAAATTATATTATATATTTTTTAGTACTACTTGTCAACTGTTTTTTATAATACACTGTGAATTATTATAGAAACGATTTTACACTTTCAGGTAATTCAGAACTATCAGCAGACACTGTAAATACTATTTTTACATTTTTTGATATTTTATCAACTTTTTCAAACATTTTGCCTAGTTCGTCAAGATTATTTCCGCCTACTTTTAATATGGAATCAACAAACACTTCTGATATATCAAAATTTCCTGCCAACATTCCAGCTAAAAAACCATAAAAACCATCAAAGTTTTTTATATCAAATTCGTCAATATCTGTAAGCCTTACCGAGTGAGGAATATCATATGTCAATTTTGTGCCTTTTTCTATACACACAATATTGCCATTAGTTTTCTTAGATTCTTGTTTAATCATGTCAATCAAAATTTTAGTCTTGCCACTACCTTTTTTTCCTGTTATTAGTTTAATCATAGTAACACTCCATTCTCGCTGTAAAGCAATATATTTCCAAAGTAATAATACTTTAGGACAAAATTAATCTTTGAGCTTTGCCTCAAGCTCAGCTTTTTGTGACTCATAACCAGGTTTACCAAGTAAAGCAAACATGTTTTTCTTATAACTTTCTACTCCTGGTTGATTAAATGGATTCACACCAAGCATATATCCACTAATCGCACAAGCTTTTTCAAAGAAATAAATTAAATAACCAACATTAAATTCATTTATTTCTTCCATTTCAAGAACTATATTTGGTACTCCACCTTCTGTATGAGCCAAAATTGTTCCTTCAAGAGCCTTTCTATTTACCACTGACATATTTTGATTTGTCAAGAAATTTAATCCATCAAGATTTTCTTTATCATCTTCAAGGAAAATATCTTGTTTTGGTTTCTTTATATCAAGAACAGTTTCAAACATAATTTTTGATCCATCTTGAATAAATTGACCAAGTGAATGTAAATCAGTAGAAAATGTTGCTGCTGTTGGGAATATTCCTTTATTATCTTTACCTTCACTTTCGCCAAAAAGTTGTTTAAACCATTCTGACATCATTAAAAAGCTTGGTTCATAAGTTACTAACATTTCTACAGATTTATTTTTTCTGTATAGTATATTTCTAATTGCTGCATATTTGTAACAATCATTTTCATCATTATTTTCTGCTAGTTTTTCTTGTGCATTTCTTGCACCTTTCATAAGTGCGTCAATATCACAACCAGCTACTGCTATTGGCAACAATCCTACAGCTGTTAAAACTGAAAAACGTCCACCTATATCATCTGCAATTACAAAAGTTTCATATCCTTCTACATCTGAAAGCTCTTTTAAAGTTCCTTTTGATTTATCTGTAGTTGCAAAAATTCTTGTTTTTGCTTCTTCTTTACCATATTTTTTTTCAAGCAAATCTTTAAACATTCTAAAAGCAAGTGCAGGTTCTGTTGTTGTTCCTGATTTAGAAATAACGTTCACTGCTATATCTTTACCTTCACATATTGATAAAATTTCACTCAAATATGTTGGATTTATATTATTACCTACAAAATAGATATCTGGTGTGTCTTTTTTCATATTGTTATAAAAAGGAGATTTTAGTAATTCAATTGTTGCTCTTGCTCCAAGATATGAACCACCTATACCTATAACAATAAGAATATCAGCTTTTTCTTTTATTCTATTTGCTGCTGCTTTAATTCTTTCAAATTCTTCTTTGTCATAATCAGTTGGCAAATTAGTCCAACCTAAAAAATCATTTCCTAGACCTGATTTGTTATTCAAAGTATTATGAGCAGCCTCAATTTGAGGCTTAATTCCTTCGATTTCTTCTTGACTTACAAAGTCTTTAAGATATTTAGTATTAATATTTAGTGACATTTAATAACTCCTCTACTCTTTTACTACTTTCATTTTACTATAAATTATTGATTATTGCAAGTTGTTTTTTCAATATATCTCTATAAAATTGTATAAAATATACATAAATTTTCTACATTTTTAACAACTTATTTAATAAATGCTTAAAACAATAGTTAATTGATATTCTTTTTACACCTTCAGTTGTAATTATTTTACTTGTGCTGATTATAGTATCTCCAACCTTATAATCTATTTTACCAACCACTTGACCTTCTTTAATTGGTGCTTCTAACTCAGTTTCCAACATAACATCACTTTCAACTTGCTTTGCTAATGTTTTTTGAACAATTAGTCCTGCATCATTAAATACTTTAATTTTCACATTTTGTTTTTGACCTTTTTTTACCGTTGGAGAAAACATTTTTTCTTTTGGAATTTCAGGCTCAAAAAGTGTAAAAACTTCTGTACATTTTGCAAAAACATTTTTAGCATCATCATTTTTGCTATCAGTATCAGCACAATTTAACAAAACACATATTAAATGCATTTTTCCTTTTATAGCAGATGCAATTAAACATTGTCCAGCATTTTTTGAAGCTGCTGCTTTTAATCCTGTACATCCTTTATAAAAACGTACAAGTTTATTTGTACTTACTAAATTAGTTTGCCCTTGTCTTACATCAGTCATCCAAGTTGTTAGGTATGGTTGTAATTTTTTATATTTTAATATTTCTTTTGATAATATTGCTAAATCACTTGCTGTTGAGTAATGATTTTCAGAATCTATTCCTGTACAATTTACAAAGTTCGTATTTTTCATTTTCATTTCTTTTGCTTTTTCATTCATTTTAATTACAAAATTTGCTTCTGTTCCAGAAATTCCTTCTGCTAAAACTACACTAGCATCATTTCCATTTCCAACTGTAATGCTTTTTATCAATTCATCCACATTAATTTTTTCTCCTGCATTAAGCCAAACTTGTGGATCTCCCATAGAATTAGCATGTGGAGATGTTGTTAAAACAGTATCTAGCTTTAATTTGCCATTTTCTAAAGCTTCTGCTGTAAGCAACAATGTCATTAATTTTGTAAGATGTGATATTGGCATTTTTTTATCACAATCTTTTTTAATTAATATTTGTCCTGTATTAGCTTCCATTACAACTGCGGATTTTGCAGAAATATCTGGAATTTGCAGTTTAACATCTGGATTAATTTTTTTATCATTACTAATTGCTAAAACACCACTCACAAAACAACAACTAAACACTAAAATCAAAAAAAATGATATAACTTTTTTCATTATATTACTCCTTATCCATAACTATGATTTCTATAATAGTATGCAAATAAAAAATAATATAAAACAAAAATGAGTTAGAATTAATTCTAACTCATTTAATAAATCTACTCTACAATAAATTGCTTGATTTCAGCCATAAATTCATCACAATTATCACTATGAGCTTGAAGCTCAATTGTTTTGGACAAATCCAGACTAAAAATTCCCATTATTGATTTTGCATCAATTGCATATCTTCCTGAAACTAAATCTACATCAAAATCATATTTCGCAACAATGTTAACAAATGTTTTAACGTGATTAATAGTTCCCAACATAATATTCGCTTTTTTCATTCTATTAAGTCCTCCCCAATAATTTGGTTTTTCACCTATATTTAATATAGCAAATTTTCATTATCATAGTCAACCGGAATTTGAAAATTTCTTTTACATAGTGTATAATATGTCACACACATAGAAAATCTTAAATAATTATTGTGCAAAATAACAATGTTAAAGTTAGCGAGGATTCTAATGAAAGTACACTTTTACACTTTTGGTTGCAAAGTAAATCAATATGAAACAGAAAATATTAAACAAAATTTTATTAAAAAAGGTTTTGATACCACTGAAAACATCTCTGAAGGAGATATTTTTATTATAAACACTTGTACTGTTACTTCAATGTCTGACAGAAAATGCAGACAATATTTAAATAAAATTAAACATGAACGCCCATCTTCTATTGTGGTTTTAACTGGTTGTTTTCCTCAGGCTTTTCAAGAAGATGCGCAAGCAATGAATAATGTAGATATAATTACTGGTAGCAGCAACAAAAACAGTATTCCAGATCATGTAGAAAAATTTTTGATTAACCGAAAAAAAATTATTGATATCCTTCCTCATACAAAGGAAGAGAAATTTGAAAAAATGAAAATTTCAGATTTTAACAAAACTAGAGCTTATATTAAAATTCAAGATGGTTGTAATCAATATTGTACTTATTGTATTATTCCTTATGCTCGTGGTTTTATTCGTTCTAAACCTATTGATGAACTTAAGGCTGAAATTGAAGCTCTTGCAAAATCAAATCACAAAGAAATTGTTTTAGTTGGTATTAATTTATCTTGTTATGGACGAGAATTTGGTTTAAGACTTGTTGATGCTGTTGAAGCTGCTTGTTCTATTGATGGTATTAAAAGAGTTAGACTTGGTTCTTTAGAAGCTGAATTATTAAGTAATGAAGATATTGAAAGAATGTCTAAACAGAAAAAACTTTGTCCTCAATTTCATCTTTCTTTACAAAGTGGTTGTGACAAAACTCTTAAAGCTATGAATAGAAAATATACTTCTGAGCAATATTACCAAATTGCTACAAAACTTAGAAGCTGTTTTGAAGACTGTGCAATTACTACAGATATTATGGTTGGTTTTCCAAATGAAACAGAGGAAGATTTTAATGAATCAGTTAAATTTGCTAAAAAAATGCAATTTGCTCAGGCTCATATTTTTCCATACTCAATTAGAGAAGGTACTGTTGCTGCAAAAATGCCAAATCAAATAGAAAAATCTATAAAAAAGACTCGTGCTAAAATCATGACGGAAGCTGTTCAAAAATCACAAGAAAATTTCTTGCAAAATCAGCTAGGTAAAAAAGTCTCTGTTTTAATTGAAACTATTTCTGATGATGGCGTATATATTGGACATACAGCCAATTATTTGAAAGTTAAAATTGTACGAAATGACGTTAATTATAGTTTGAAAAATACAGAAAAATATGTTAAAATAATTGAATTGAAAAAAAATTATTGTATTGGCCAATTTATTGACTAATTATAAGGAGTTTGAAAATGTCCGTATTTCGTATTTTTGTTGAAAAAAAACCTGCATACGCCGTTGAAGCTAAGTCGATTTTAAAAGATATTAAAACTGCATTACGTATTGATGAATTAACTGGTCTTAGAATTGTTAACAGATATGACGCAGAAAATATATCTTCTCAAGATTTTGAAAAATCTATTTCTACTGTGTTTTCTGAACCTACTGTTGATATTATTTATCATGAATCACCTGAAGTATTTGTTGATGAACAAATTTTTGCTGTAGAATACCTTCCAGGTCAATTTGATCAAAGAGCTGATTCTGCTGCTCAATGTATTTCTTTACTTAATAAAAGTGAAAGACCTATTATTAAATCAGCAAAACTTTATATTTTATCAGGTAAGATATCTGATGATAATTTTGAAAAAATTAAAGATTACTTAATTAATCCAGTTGAAAGCCGTGAAGCTACTCTTGAATTACCAAAAACATTAAAAGCTTCATATGAAATCCCTACTACTGTTGAAACTCTTGACGGATTTATTTATGCAACTGATGAAGATTTGCAAAAATTTATTGCATATTACGGACTTGCAATGGATTTTGAAGATATTAAATTCTGTAAACAATATTTTGCAAATATTGAACAAAGAAATCCTACTATTACAGAAATTAGAATGATTGATACTTATTGGTCTGATCATTGTAGACACACTACTTTTTCTACAATTATTGACAAAGTTGAAATTGAACCAGATTATATTAAACAAACTTACAATGAATATTTAAAAACTAGAAGAGAACTTTATTCTGGCAAAAATAAGCCTATTACTTTAATGGATTTAGCTGTTATTGGTGCTAAAAAACTTAAATATGAAGGTTTGCTTGATTCTCTTGATGAATCAGAAGAAATTAATGCTTGCTCAGTTAAAATTACTGTTGATGTTGATGGTGTTGATGAAGATTGGCTTTTGATGTTTAAAAATGAAACTCATAACCATCCAACTGAAATTGAACCTTTTGGTGGCGCTGCTACTTGTCTTGGTGGTGCTATAAGAGATCCTCTTTCTGGACGTTCTTATGTTTATCAGGCTATGAGAGTTACTGGCGCTTCTAATCCTCTTGTTCCTGTTGTTGATACTATTCCTGGAAAATTACCTCAAAGAAAAATTACTGTTGGTGCTGCTCAAGGATACAGCTCTTATGGCAACCAAATTGGTCTTGCTACTGGTCATGTTAGTGAGGTTTATCATCCTGGTTATATAGCTAAACGTATGGAAATTGGTGCTGTTATTGGTGCTGCTCCTGCTTCAAATGTTCGCAGAGAAGCTCCTGTTGATGGAGATGTTGTTATTCTTCTTGGTGGAAAAACTGGACGTGATGGTTGTGGTGGAGCAACTGGTTCTTCTAAATCTCATACTACTGATTCATTAACAAATTGTGGCGCTGAAGTTCAAAAAGGTAATGCTCCTGAAGAACGTAAAATCCAAAGATTGTTTAGAAATCCTGATGTTACTAAAATGATTAAACGTTGTAATGATTTTGGTGCTGGAGGAGTTAGTGTTGCAATTGGTGAACTTACTGATGGTTTGATTATTAATTTGGACAAGGTTCCTAAAAAATATGACGGTCTTGATGGAACTGAAATTGCTATTTCTGAATCACAAGAACGTATGGCTGTTGTTGTAGACAGAAATGATGTAGAAAGCTTTATGGAAGAAGCTGAAAAAGAAAATCTACTATCTACTGTTGTTGCTATTGTTACTGAAGAACCTAGACTTAGAATGACTTGGAATAATAACACAATTGTTGATTTATCAAGAGAATTTTTGAATTCTAATGGTGCTAGCAAATACACTGATGTTATTATTAACACTCCTTATGTTGGATCTGTTGGACCTACTACAAATTCTAAAGAGAGCTGGTTTGATGTTATGTCAAATCTTAATGTATGTTCTCAAAAAGGACTTGTAGAAAGATTTGATTCAACAATTGGTGCTGGTACTATATTAATGCCTTTTGGCGGTAAATATCAAACTACTCCTTCTCAAGCTATGGCTGCTAAAATTCCTGTTATTAATGGTGAAACAAAAACTTGTTCTTTAATGGGTTGGGGTTTTAATCCTTATATTAGTGAACTAAGTCCTTATCATGGAGCTATGCTTTCTGTTGTAGAATCAATTTCTAAAGTTGTTGCTGCGGGTGGTAGTTACAATAAATGCTGGTTATCTTTCCAAGAATATTTTGAAAGAACTCAAAATAATCCTGAACGTTGGGGCAAACCTATGGCTGCACTTCTTGGTGCTTACAAAGCTCAAATTGAACTTGGATGTGGCGCTATTGGTGGTAAAGACTCTATGTCTGGAACTTTTGAAAATATAGATGTTCCTCCTACTCTTGTTTCTTTTGCTGTTTCTGTTGCAAAAAGTAATAAGATTGTTTCTACTGAATTTAAAGATGCTGATTCTAAAGTTATTTATATTGCTCCTGAATATGATTCTAATGGTTTACCTGTTTTTGAAAGTGTTAGAAAATGTTTTGATAAAGTTGAAAGACTTATTGATAATGGAATGGTTAAAGCTATTTGGACAGGCGCTTCTGGAGGTATTGCTGAAGGTATTACTAAAATGTGTTTTGGCAATAAATATGGATTTAACTTTATTTCTGATATGACTGCCACTGAATTATTTAAACCTTGTTATGGATCATTTATTATTGAATTATTTGAAAACTCTGAAACTAATGAAAAAGTTATTGGTTATACAAATAATTCTTATAAAATTACTTCTAAAGAATATACTATTGATATAATGAACTTGAAAGAGCTTGGGTTTCTAAGCTTGAACCTGTATTTCCTATTAAAACTAAAGAATCCGAAGAAAAAGCTAAAACTTTATCTTTTAATTTTGATGAAAGAAAGTCTTGTTCAATAAAAATTGCTAAACCTCGTGTAATAATTCCTGTTTTTCCAGGAACAAACTGTGAATATGATTCTGCTAAAGCTTTTGAAAAAGCTGGTGCTATTGCTGAAACTTTTGTAATTAAAAATTTATCTGCTAGTGCTATTGAAGAATCTGTTAAATATATGGAAGAAAAAATTAATAATTCTCAAATTATTATGCTTCCTGGAGGTTTTTCTGGTGGTGATGAACCTGATGGTAGTGGTAAATTTATTACTGCTTTCTTTAGAAATCCTTCTATTAAAAATGCTGTTCACAATTTACTAAATAATCGTGATGGTTTGATGATTGGTATATGCAACGGTTTCCAAGCTTTAATTAAATTAGGACTTGTTCCTTATGGAAAAATTGTAGATTCATCTGCTAATTCTCCTACTCTTACTTTTAATACTATTGGTAGACATCAATCTATGATGGTTAATACTCGTATATCTTCAAATAAATCTCCTTGGCTTATGAATACTGAAGTTGGAGATATTCATAGTATTGCTATTTCACATGGTGAAGGAAGATTTATTGCTTCTGATACTATGATAGAAAATTTGATAGAAAATGGCCAAATTGCTACTCAATATGTTAATTACGATAATATTGCTTCTATGGATATTCAGTTTAATCCTAATAATTCTTGTATGGCTATTGAAGGTATTACTTCACCTGATGGTAGAATTTTTGGTAAGATGGGACATAGCGAACGTGTTGGTGAGAATATTTGCAAAAATATTCCTGGTATAAAAGATCAAAAATTATTTTTAAGTGGCGTTTCTTATTTTAAATAATAAACTAAAGCGATAATATAATTATTATCGCTTTTAGCTTGTATAATCTTCTATAAATTCACGCAAACTTTTATTGTTCTTTAAAAAAATACCTTTGTTTAATTCGTCTTGATCCATTTTAGGTAAAGTTGATACATCTAAATCAATATTCATATATATATTATCAAGATCATTTGTCTTATATATTTTAATACTATTATTATCTGATAATACAAAATATTTAGAACTAAATCTAATGTTATTTGCTGACACTTCAGCTACTGATAAAACTAAACTTGCAAATATAATAATTACTAAATTAATTAATGTGTTTTTCATAGTTACTCCTTATTTGTTTTTAATTAAAATTCGAATTTCAAATTACTTATTTTGGTAAATTATCACTTTTAATCTATTATATGCTTAACTTTTTTATGTTAATATGTTATAATATGATATTAAGAAAAGGAGGCTTTTTATGGCTAATATCTTAAAAAGAAAAAATAATAAAAATATAAATAATAAAAAAAATAAAAAACCTGTAAAAATATTAAAAACCATAGGTACAGTGATTCTTTCCATATTTCTTGTTTTAGTTATCACTGGTTCTATTGTTGCTACTGCGCTTACTGTTTATGTAATGCAATTTATGGATGAGACTAATATAGTTAAAATTGGAAAAGATAATATTCATAAAAGTAGTGTTTTTTACGCTTTAAATGATAAAGGCGAACAAGAAATAACATACTCTTTAGCTAGTCTTAATAACGAAAAAATGGAATGGGTAGATTTTGAAGATGTTCCTCAACATGTAAAAGATGCTTTTATTTATGCTGAAGATCCAAAATTTTATGAGCATGAAGGTATTGACTTTATGCGTACATTCTTAGCAGTTGTTAATGAAATCTTTCATTTAAGAGAAAGATTTGGTGCTTCTACAATTACTCAACAAATTATTAAAAATATTAATGAGGATTTTAATGATAGAAGTATTAGTAAAAAGATTCAAGAAATTTTTGGATCGCTTGGTGTTGAGAAGAAAAATACTAAAGACCAAATTCTTGAAACGTATATGAATATAGCTTCTTTTCATTATAATATGAAAGGTGTTCAGACTGCTTCTAAATTTTATTTTAATAAAGATGTTTCTCAGCTTACTATTGCACAAGCGGCTTCTATTGCTGCAATTACTAAAAGTCCAAAAAATAATAATATGATTAATTATCCAGAAAATAATAAAGCAAGAAGAAGCTATATACTTAAAAACATGTATGATTATGGTGCTATTTCTTCTGAAGAATATGATGCTGCAATAAAAGAAAAAATTGTTCCTATTGGATACAATAAAGTTGATCCTGACTCGGATACTAATACTAAAAATTCTTCTCAAATGTCTTACTTTATTGAAGCTGCTAGAGGACAAGCTATTGATATTTTAATGGATATTAAAAATATTTCTAGAAAAGAAGCAATAAAAGCTCTTAAAAATGATGGATACAAAATATATACTACTGAAAATCAAAGTATTCAAGACCAGCTTGAGAAAAAAATGGCTAATGATGATACTTTTAGAGATAAAGGAAAGTTTGAATATAAACCTCAAGCTGCATGTATGATTATGGATTACAAAGGTAATGTTTTAGGTGTTATTGGTGGACGTGGAGAAAAAACAGAATCTCTTGGTCTTCATAGAGCTACAACATACACAGGTTTACCTTTTAACATATCTCCTGGTTCTACTATAAAACCTTTTTCATCTTATGGACCTGCTATTGAATTAGACTTAACTTATTGGTCTGAAAGACATCGAGATGATCATCTTACTGTAAATCCTTTCACTGGTGAGGATTTAGGAGAAGGAAATTATTTTGAAATTGTAAAAGGTAAGAAAAATTGGCCTGTAAACTACAATAGTAGAGTTACTAAAAACTATTATTCTACTTGGGAACATTTGGCTAAATCAAACAACACTGTTGCTGCTGAACTTACTGCTAAACTTACTGTAGACAAATCATATGAATTTATGACTAAGAAATTTCCTTTTACTACTTTAGATCCTGCTACTAACAAAAGTATAGCTCCTTTAGCTATCGGTTCTGGTGCAACAATTAATTTAGAAGAGCTTACTAATGCTTATCAAGTTTTTGGAAACCAAGGTAGATATTATAAAGCGACTTATATTGAAAAAATAACTAATACTCGTGGAGAAATAATATATAAACATAATTATGCTAGCAAACAAGCTTTATCTAGTGATTCTGCTTGGGTAATGAATAGAATGCTTAAAACTGTATTTGCTCCTGAACTTGGTGTAGGTACTGCTAGAAGATACGGTAGAAAAGGTATATATAACTCTATTGAAGTAATTGGTAAAACTGGTACTTCTGATGATGACAGATATCTTTTGACTGTTGGTTGTACTCCTGATTATATTATGAGTTTGCGTATGGGATATGATAATTATTCTGATACAAAAGATAAAAATGGCAAAGTTCTTATTTCTAGTAAAGAAAAATATGCAATAATGGCTCAACATCCAAGTAGTGGACGTGAACGTAACTATAGATCTTCTCGTATTTGGAATAATATTTTTAAAGATATTGCTAATACTAGTAAGATTAAAAAATTCACTCCTGATGCATCTGTTATAGAAGCTCAATATTGTACTAAAACAGGAAAAATAGCTACATCTTCTTGTCCTCATAGTAAACGTGTTGGTTACTTTAAAAAATCAAATGCACCATATTGTGATGAATGTGGTCAATCTAATGAAGAATAATTAATATATTTTGAAAGGATATTTATGCAACAAATAAAATTTTTATGTCCTTGTCATTTCGGTTTAGAAAGCGTTTTGTCATTTGAAATTAAAAAAATTGGTGGCACTGATGTCACTGTTACTGATGGAAAGGTTACCTTTTTTGGTGACCTTTCTATGGTTGCTAAAGCAAATATTTCTTTGTCAACTGCTGAAAGAGTTTTAATAGTTCTTTCCGAATTTCAAGCTACAACTTTTGAAGATTTATTTCAAGGTGTTAAAAAAATACCATTAGAAAATTATATTTCTTCTAAAGACGCTTTTCCCGTTAAAGGATACTCTTTAAATTCTCAGCTTCATAGCGTTCCTGATTGTCAAGCAATTATAAAAAAAGCTTGTGTTGAGAGATTAAAACAACACTATAATATTACTTGGTTTGAAGAATCAGGTAGTAAAATTCAAATTCAATTTAGTATACATAAAGATAATGTTACTATTTGTTTAGATACCTCAGGAGTTGGACTTCACAAACGTGGATATCGCAAAAAATCTAATGATGCTCCAATTAAAGAAACTTTAGCTGCTGGTATTGTAGATTTAGCTAGAGTTAGATCAAATGCAACAGTATGCGATCCTTTTTGTGGCTCAGGAACTTTATTAATTGAATCAACTTTTAAAGCATGTAATATTTCTCCTGGTCTTAGAAGAAAATTTCTTGCTGAAAGTTGGGACTTCATTCCTAAAGATATTTGGAGTAAAGTTAGAAAAGAAACTTTAGAAGAAATTAATAAAGAAGCTACTTTTAAAAGTTATGGATACGATATAGACGAAGATTCTATTATATTAACAAAAGAAAATTCTAATAAAGCTGGTGTTTTAAGTAAAATTTCAGCTAAGACTCAAGATGTGAAAAATTATAAACCAATAGAGAATTCTATAATTATTTGCAATCCTCCATATGGTGAAAGATTACTTGAGCTTAGACAAGCTGAAGAATTATACAAAATTATGGGACAAACTTTTGCTCCTTCAGCTTCAAATCCATGCTATATTATTTCACCTCATGAAGAATTTGAAACTTTTTTTGGTAAAAAAGCTGATAGAAGAAGAAAATTATACAACGGTATGATTAAATGTCAACTTTTTATGTATTTCAAATAATATATAAAATTAAAAAGGAAACTTTGATTAAGAAGTTTCCTTTTTTCATATTTAATTTACTATAAAAATAAAAACCATTAGTATCAAACTAATGGTTTTATATATAATTATTCAGCTATTTCTTCATCTTCAGCTTCATTAAGCAATGCTCTCATTGAAAGAGAAATTCTCTTTTTCTCAAGATCGATTTCAGTAATTAAAGCGTCAACTACTTGACCAACTTTAAGCATGTCTTCTACTTTTTCAACTCTTTGATTTGCAATTTGAGAAATATGAATCAATCCATCAATTCCAGGAATAATTTCAGCAAAAGCACCAAATTGTGTTACTGAAACAATTTTTACGCTTACTACAGAATCAACAGTATATTCTTTTTCAAATAGAACCCATGGATTATCTGAATCTTTTTTAAATACAAGAGAAACTTTTTTGTTTTCTAGATCAATATCTTTGATTGTAACATCAATTTTATCTCCAATTGAAACAACCTCTGATGGATGTTTAATTTTCTTCCATGTCAAATCAGGTTTTCTAATTAAACCATCAACTCCGCCTAGATCAACAAATACACCATAATCAGTTATTGATTTAACTTCGCCTGAATATGTTGCTCCAACTTCTGCAGCTTCAAAGAATTTAGCTTGTAATGCCAATCTTTCTTCTTTAAGTACAAGACGAATTGATCCAACAGCTCTTCCTCTTTGTTCATTAACTTCAATAATTTTAAATCTAACAGTTTTCTTTAACAAATCTTCAAGCTTTGAATCACGACGAACTGCAGCTTGAGATGCAGGAATAAATATTTTAACACCGTTTGTAGCAACTAAAATACCACCTTTTACTACTTTAACTACTACGCCTTCAAGAACTGTTCCTTCTTCTTTTGCTGTAACTATTTTCTCAAAACCAACCATAGCATCTACTTTTTTCTTTGAAAGAGTAACGATACCTTCTTGGTCATTCATTTTAAGAACAATTAAATCAACTTCTTCACCAACAGTCAACACATCAGCTGGTGCAACGTTTGGATCTTCACTAATTTCAGCTAGTGGAATATATCCAGTGTGCTTAGTGCCAATATCTACAATAACTTCATTTGAATTAACAGCAGTTATGTAGCCCTTAACCTTTTCCCCTGTATATATTTTTTTGAAAGACTGCTCTAAAGCCTCTTCAAAATTGAAATCCTCATCTTGATTTTTTAAAATCTCACTCATTGTTGTTTGTACCTCCTTGATTATATATGCTGGAGTCGATGCCCCAGCAGAAATTCCAATACTTTTTGCTTTTGAAAAATCTATTTCCTTAAGCTCTTTTGCATTTTCAATATGATAACATTCGCAAAATTTCTCACATATATTTTTCAACTTCACTGTATTAGAACTAAACATTCCTCCTACAATCAACATGATATCCGATGATTTTGCAAGTTTTTCAGCTTCTGCTTGTCTCAAAAAAGTTGCGTTACATATTGTATCAAAAATAACTGCGTTTGGAAGATGTTCTTGGACAAATGTTTTACACTTACTCCACATTATACTATTATACGTTGTTTGGACAATAATTGCAATATTTTTTTTAGAAAAATTTTTATTTTCTTTTATTAATTCATTTAATTCTTCAACATCTTTAAAAATATATACATCTTTTGTGCAATGTCCTTTAATTCCTTGCACCTCAGGATGATCCTTATCACCTGCAATAAGTATAGTATATCCTTCTGATGACTTTTCATAAGCAATTTTATGAATTCTTGCGACAAATGGACATGTGGCATCAATAAAATTAATATTTTGTTCATTTAAATATTCATATATATTTTTTGAAACACCATGTGATCTTATAACTACTGTTTCATTTTTAGCTTCACTAACATCTTTAATTGCTCTTACACCTTTATTTTCCAGATCATTAACAACATCCCGATTATGAATAAGTGGTCCTAATGTTACAATTTTTTTATTTGTTTTAAGTTCATTATATACAATCTTTACTGCTCTATCTACTCCAAAACAAAATCCTGCAGATTCAGCAGTAGTTATTTCAAATTTATTCGACATCTAAATTCACCAGCTCTGTTATAGAATTCATTATTGTTTTTTTAAGTCCTCTTAACTCTCTTGGAGAAAAATCAGCAATTTCTAATTCCTCAGGATTTATTGGTTTGCCATATTTAACAATAACTTTACTTCTAAATTTCAATTTTCCATTAAATGAAATTCCTACTGGAACTACTGGAACTCCAGCTTTTGCTGCTATTAACGCTACTCCTGTTTTACCTTTACCTACTTTTCCGTCTTTTGAACGTGTTCCTTCAGGAAAAATTACTAAATTAAAACCATTATTAATCTTTTCAATTGATTCATCAATTACTTTCATATCTCCTACTCCTCTTCTAACAGGAAATGCTCCAAAAAATCTTATTAATAATGCAAATAATTTATTTTTAAATAGACTTTCTTTTGCCATATATTTAAATGGAATTCTTACTGCTAAAGATATTAAAACAGGATCTTGATATGTTCTATGATTTGATGCAAAAACATATCCTCCACTTTTTGGAATATTCTCTTTGCCTTCAATTTTCAAATTATATATAACATGATAGACAGGTATAACTATACATCTTAACAATTGATACAATACAAATATTACAGGATTAATTTTTTTTTTACTCTTTTTTATATTATTTGTTTTTTCTATTTTATCTTTTATTACTTTTTCTAAACGCTCAAAACTTTTTTCAAAACTAGAATTTGTTGTATCTACCAAAATTGCATCTTCTGCTTGTTTTAATGGTGCAATTTCTCTATTCATATCATTATAGTCTCGTTTATTAATTTCGTCTAAAATTTTATTTAGTGCAACTTGTTGTCCTTTTTCTATTAATTCTTTATATCTTCTTTCTGCTCTATCTTCTGCAGAAGCTGTTAAATATATCTTTACATCAGCATTTGGCAAAACAACTGTGCCTATATCTCTTCCATCCATAATTATATTATGACTTTTAGCAAAATTCCTTTGCAAATCAAGAAGAAAACTTCTTACTTCTGAAATTGCAGAAACATTTGAAGCATGCAAAGACACTTCATTTTTTCGTATATCTTTTGAAACATCTTCATTATTCAAAAATATATGTTGCTCATTATCAATATACTTTATTTCAATATTTATTTCTTTAAGCAATGGAACAATTTGATTTTTATCTGTTGTATCTGCTTTTAAATTTAACGCATACAAGGCTATTGCTCTATACATTGCTCCTGTGTCCACATAAATATATGATAACTTTTTTGCTAAAGATTTCGCTAGTGTACTTTTACCTGCTCCACTTGGTCCATCAAGCGCTATACTAATTCCCATAAAATTTCCTCCTAAATACTATTTGCTGCAACATATGCAGTAGAAAATGCTATTTGCAAATTATAACCACCTGTATATGCATCTACATCTAAAATTTCTCCAATAAAATAAAGACCTAAAATTAGTTTAGATTGCATTGTTTTCGGATTAATTTCTTTTACATCAACTCCACCACTCGTAATTATAGCTTCTTCAATTGGTCTAAAACATTTCACTTTTAATGGAAATGCTTTTATTATTGAAATTAATGATTTACGTTGTTCTTTTGTAATTTGATTAACTTTATCATTCAACTGCATTCCTGACAACTTAATTACAACTGGAATCATTTTTGCTGGTAAAAGTTTTACAAGTGCATTAGAT
Organism: Oscillospiraceae bacterium; assembly: GCA_965226565.1. Classification (GTDB taxonomy): domain Bacteria; phylum Bacillota; class Clostridia; order Oscillospirales; family Ruminococcaceae; genus SZUA-444. Next base: position 109,923 of record CBDDDI010000001.1, on the reverse strand, counting down.
ATATCTTTATTTTGAAACAACGCAAAATCTCTTTGTATTCTTGCATCAAGTTGTTTTTCTGATAATGCTGGTTTTAAATCTATTTCTAAACTATAACGATCTTGTTGCATTTTTTGTATATGACAACTTGCACTAAGTACTAACGGTCCTGAAACGCCAAAATGAGTAAACAACATTTCTCCAAGTTCACTATAAACTGGCTTTTTAGATTCTTTATCTTTTAATGTTAAAGTAACATTTTTTAAAGACAAACCCATCATTTCAGAACAAAATTTTTCTTCTGTTACTATTGGAACTAAAGATGGAACTATTTTAGTAACAGTATGTGAAACCTTTTCTGCAAAATTATATCCATCTCCTGTTGAACCTGTTCCAGAATAAGATTTTCCACCTGTTGCTAAAAAAACATTATCAGCATAATATTCTGAAGATTTTGTTTTTACACCTTTTATTTCAGAATCTTCAACCATAAGATCAATTACTTTTTCATATTTAATTGTCACATTTAAAGATTTTAATTCATGCTCCAAAGCATTCACAATTTCTCTTGCTTTATCAGATACTGGAAATACTCTATTTCCTCTTTCTGTTTTTAATGAAACTCCTAATTGTTCAAAAAAATCCATTGTATCTTGTGCTGTAAAAGAATAAAAAGAGCTATAGAGAAATTTTGAATTCTTTGCAACATTATTTAATAAATTTTGTACATCAGAATTATTTGTAACATTACATCTACCTTTTCCTGTTATCAAAACTTTTTTACCAACACAATTCATATGTTCTAAAAGTAAAACTTTTTTTCCGTTTCTTGCTGCAAATATAGAAGCCATCATTCCAGATGCTCCAGCTCCTACTACTATTAAATCAAACATTATTCTTTATTCTCCTCAAATTTCTCATACACTTGATATTCTTCCCATACATTTTCTAATTTTTCAAAATTAGTAAATAACTTTTCTTTATTTACTATACTAAGTGCCACAATTAAAGAATTTATCAAGCTCAAAGGTGCAACCAAAGAATCAACAAAAGATGCCATATCACTTTTTGCAACTAAAATACTATCAGCATATTTAGCTGTTGGTGCATCTATACTATCTGTTATAGCTATAGTTTTTGTTTTATTTGATTTAGCATATTGTAGTGCCATTGTTGTTTGCTTTGAATATCTTGGAAAACTTATTCCAATTATAACATCTTTTTGATCTATTCTCATAATTTGCTCAAAAAGTTCACTTTCGCTAGTTGTATTTATAAGCTTAACTTTTGAAAATATTAAATTAAAATAATGTGACAAAAATCCTGCAAGTGATGCTGCGCTTCTTGTTCCTATAATATAAATATTATCTGCATTTGAAATAATATCAACTGCTTTATTAAAATCCTCTCTTGATGTTACTTCAAGTGTCTTTTTTATTCTTTCAACATCTTGCATCATTACTTTTTCTAATACATCATCATTTCCAATTAAATCATTTGTAACTTCAATTCTTTGAAATGAAGTAAGTTTATTTTTAAGCAAATCTTTCATTTCTCTTTGAAGCTCTGGATATCCTTCAAAACCAATTTCTGCAGCAAATCTAACAACTGTAGATTCACTAACACCTACAGTCACTCCAAGCTTTGCAGCTGTCATATAAGCAGCCTTATCATAATAATTTATAATAAATTCACCTATAGCTTTATGACCTTTTGAAAGTCTTGGCATATTTTCTTCTATACGTTTAAATAAATCTATTTGCATTTGTATTACTCCTTATTTATTAAAAATGCTTTTATTATTTATCAATTATTTCTATAACATATTTTATTTCCTTCACATTCAAACACAATATTACCAAGCAGATCTGTTCTATAAATATTGTTTGTATACATTCTAAGCCTTTCTATAACTTTATCATGAGGATGACCAAATGTGTTTTTATACCCGCTTGAAATAACGCATATCTTTGGTTCAATTTTATCTAAAAACTCTATTGTAGAAGATGAATTACTACCATGATGTGGAACTTTTAATAAATCAGATTTTATATTATTTTGAATCAATTTCTTTTCTGCTTTTTTCTCAATATCTCCTGTAAACAAAAAAGAACACTCTTTATAAATTAATCTAGTACAAATAGAACAATTATTTAAATCATTAACATCCTCAAGAGTAATAAAATTTTCAAGAGTAATATCATCAAAATTCATATTCATGTTTTTTGAACAAAGATTTAATTTCACATTATTTTTATCAAGATTATTTTTAAAATTAATAAAATCAAATTCATTTTTAGGAGCTTTTTCACTAATTTTTGGAATAATAACTTCATCAACTTTAATTTTATCAATTATATTAAATAATCCTCCAACATGATCAGAATGAGGATGAGAAATTATAACCAAATCAAGCTTATCTACCTTACAATAATTTAAATAATCAACAACATCAGAAGAATATATTTCTTCTCCTGTATCAATCAATATATTTGTATTATCATACATTATTAGTGAGCAATCACCTTGTTTTACATCAATAAAATGAACTGATAATTTATCAGATGTATAAAAATTCTTTAAATTAAAATAATCTAAAATCTTAGAATATATATTATTATTTAAACATAGCAAAAAAAGTAATACAAATACTATACAAACTATTACTAAAAAGTATTTTTTACAATCTATCTTCTTTTTTTGTGGTTTTTGCTTTGTGTTTTTTTCCATTTGTCATTCCTTTTAGATTTGTTTTTTGATTGTGCAAATTTCATTATATAATCTTTATCAGGAGCAACAAGACATTTTTTATCTGTTCCTATTAAATCTCTACGTCCTGCTTTTACTAACGCTTCAATAACTTTACTTTTATTTTTTGGATTATAATATTGCAACAAAATACGTTGTAATACTTTTTCTTCTGGTTTTTTTGGCACATAAACATGTTCCATTGTATATGGATCAAGTTCTGTATAATACATACATGTTGAAATTGTTCCTGGTGTTGGATAAAAATCTTGAACTTGTTCTGGTCTTATATTATGCTGTTTTAAAAATACTGCAAGATCTACAGCATCTTTAAGTGTGCTTCCTGGATGAGATGACATTAAATACGGAACTAAATATTGTTCTTTTTTTATCTGCTTTGTAATTGAATAAAATTTATTCATAAATGTTACATAAGAATTTATATGAGGTTTTCCCATTTTATCTAAAACATTATTACTAAAATGCTCTGGTGCTACTTTTAACTGTCCACTTACATGATGCTCAATAAGTTCACGCATAAACTCATCATTTTTATCATGAATAAGATAATCATATCTAATTCCTGAACGTATAAATACTTTTTTTATTCCTTTAATCTTTCTTAATCTTCTTAGCATATTAAGATATTCAGAATGATCAATTTCTAAAGCTTTACAAGGTTCTGGAGCTAAACATTTTTTACCTTTACACATTCCATGTTCAATTTGTTTTTTACAAGATGGCTGTCTAAAATTAGCAGTTGGACCTCCAACATCATGTATATATCCTTTAAAATTATCTTTTTTCACAAGCATTTGAGCTTCTTTTACAACCGAATCTTCACTTCTTGTAGTAATCCTTCTGCCTTGGTGCAAAGCTATAGAGCAGAAATTACAATATCCAAAACATCCTCTATTATGAATTATTGAAAACTCTACTTCTCTGATTGCAGGAACTCCACCTTGTTTTTCATAAACAGGATGATAAGTTCTTGCATAAGGCAAAGCATATACTTTATCCATTTCTTCTTGAGTTAAACTTAATGCTGGTGGATTTTGAACCAACATCTTTTTATCATGACGTTGAATTAAAGTTTTTCCATAAACTTCGTCTTGTTGGTCATATTGCAATTTACATGCTTTTGCATATAATTTTTTATCTTCACAAACTTGTTTAAAAGATGGACATTCTACTGCTCCAAAAGGTGTATTTTTAGGATCAACTAAATAAGCTGTGCCTCTTATATCTGTAATCTTAAAAATATCTTCACCAGAATTTAATCTATCTGCAATCTCTATTATTTGATTTTCACTCATTCCATACATAAGCAAATCAGCTTTACTATCAACTAAAATTGACGGCATTACTTTATCAGCCCAATAATCATAATGTGAGAACCTTCTTAAAGATGCTTCAAGACCTCCAATCATAACAGGAATTTCAGGATGAAGCTTTTTTAATTTATTGCAATACACAGTTACAGCTCTATCTGGACGTTTTCCAAAAACATTTCCTGGTGTATAAGCATCATTAGTTCTTTTCTTTTTTGCAACTGTATAATGAGCCACCATAGAATCAATATTTCCTGCTGTCACCAAATATGATAATTTTGGTGTTCCAAGTTTCTCAAAATCTTTATCTGAATTCCAATTAGGTTGAGATATGATTCCTACAGTATAACCATGTGATTCCAAAACTCTTGAAATTATTGCAACTCCAAAACTTGGATGATCAACATACGCATCTCCAGTTATATAAACAAAATCAAATTGTTTTATATTTCTTTCTTCCATATCTTTTTTTGATATAGGTAAAAAATTATTCATTAAATTCTCCATATAATCTATAATATCTTTTATATTATTTTTATTAATTTATTCTTGATCACTTTTTGATAATTGAGCTTCATACCATTGCTCTTTACTCATTAAAACAGCTCTTGGTTTTGAACCTGCTGGAGGCCCTATTATTCCCATTTCTTCTAATTCATCCATTATTCTAGCTGCTCTTGCATACCCAAGTTTAAGTCTTCTTTGCAAATATGAAGTAGAAGCTTGTCCAGCGTCAACAACAATTTCTATTGCTTTTCCAACCATTTCATCAGAGCTATCAACAGAACCACTTTTAGTATTTTCATTTTTAGTAGCAGGTGTACTTTTTTCTATTTCTTCCATTATATTATCATCATAATCAGCTTTAACTTCATTTTTAATAAAGTCAACTATATTTTCTACTTCTTTATCAGAAACATAACATCCTTGTACTCTTACTGGAATTGGACTTCCATATGCAGAATAAAGCATATCACCTCTACCTAGCAATTTTTCTGCTCCTCCTGAATCCAAAATAGTTCTTGAATCAATTTGTGATGAAACAGAAAACGCTATTCTTGTAGGAATATTAGCTTTAATTACACCTGTTATAATATCAACTGATGGTCTTTGTGTTGCTATTACTAAATGCATTCCTGCTGCACGTGCAAGCTGTGCTAACCTACAGATTGCTTCTTCAACATCTTTTGCTGCAACCATCATCAAATCTGCAAGCTCATCTATTATTATTACTATTTGTGGCAAATGCTGAATTTCATCAGATTTTTTTGCAAGTTTATTAAATCCTTCAATATTTCTCACATTATAATCAGCAAATAATTTATATCTTTTTTGCATTTCTGTTACAGCCCATGACAAAGCTCCTGCTGCTTTTCTTGCATCTGTTACAACTGGTATAAGCAAATGTGGTATACCATTATAAACTTCAAGTTCAACCATTTTTGGATCAATCATCAACACTCTTACATCGTCTGGTGAAGATTTATACAAAATACTTATTATTATAGAATTTATACAAACAGATTTACCAGATCCTGTAGCTCCAGCTATAAGAACATGAGGCATTTTTGCTATATCTGCAAACACAACATTACCTGTTATATCTTTTCCAAGTGCAAATGATATATCACTTTTCTCTTTCTCAAATTCAGCTGATTCAAGCATTTCTTTCATTGTTATTATATCTACTGCTTTATTAGGAACTTCAATTCCAACAGCAGCTTTTCCTGGAATCGGAGCTTCTATTCTAATACTTTTTGCAGCTAATGCCATTTTAACATCATCAGTTAAACCTGTAATTTTGCTTACTTTAACGCCTGCTGCTGGCTGCAATTCATATCTTGTAACACTAGGTCCTCTATTTATACCAACAATTCTAGTTTGAACACCAAAACTTTTTAATGTATCAACTAAAACTTCAGAATTATGTTTTAACTCAATTTGAGTATCTTCATTTATACTACTTTCAACTGGTGGATTAAGCATTTCTAATGGTGGTTTTTTATAAGGAGGCGTTTCTATATCTTTTTGACTTAAACTTTGGTCTAGTTCACTATCAATACTAACTTCCTTATCAATATTTTCCTCATCAACATTTTTATTTTCTTCCTTATTTTCTGTTTTCTTTACAATTGATACTGCATTTTGAATAATTTCTTGTAAATCTGAATTATCACCTTTTTTATCTGTACCTGTTTTATTTGATACAACTGGATGTATAGGCAAATTCTCTTGTTCATTTGCAATTGGAGATGTATCTGCTTTTACTTTAACTTCGTCATCAACATATTTTGCAAAATCAACTTTAGAATTTTTCTTCTTTTTCTCTTTTGCAGGTTTTTTTGATTTTTCAATAGCTTTTTCTTCTTTTGCATCAGACAAAACTTTCGCACTTTTTTTAAAAGGCATAGCAATTCCTTTAAATATACTCACAAGAGAAACATTAGTAAGTAATAATGCAAATGTAAATGTTAATATTACTAATATAATTGATGCTCCAACTCTTGTAAACAAAAGCATTAAAGGTAATCCTACTAAAGAACTTAATATACCTCCACCTTTATGTACAACTCCATTTGTATACAAAACACCTAACTTACTAAAAATATTGTCTCCTGACACATTACCTATAAATATAACTTGCACTATCGAACTAAACAATAATATTAATATTACGCCTTGAATTGTTTTTGATAAAATCATATTTTTTGATTTATCTATCGAAATTAATATTGCTATGTATAACATTAATGGTGCAATCAAAAATGCAGACAAACCAAATAGTCCATGTATACCATTATGCATAACTTTCCATACAGCTCCACCTGGTATAATTGTTATCATAGCTATTAATAAGCCAAGTGAAAATATCACTACAGACCATAAATGCGTATTTACAGTTTTTTTCTTTTTCGTAGTAGTTTTTCTACGTGGTTTTCTTTTTGCTGTAGCCATTTTTGTCCTCCTAAATATGTACAATCGAAGTGGACAAAGTATTTTTTTACTTTATCCACTTAAAATTTATTATTAAAACTATATATTTTGTTATTTAAAATAATTTTGCAAATAATAATATGGATCAGTAGCAAAATTATCTATAATTTTTTTATTACTACCATCATACTTTATCTGACAAAAATTATCATAATCTGAGCACATATTTGTTGCACTATTAAATATATCATTTTCAGAAATTATTGTGTGTAAAATCATAATTTTTCCTCATTATTTCTTTCATTTTCTTCAATCATTTCATATAAACAACTTATTGCATCATTTAATCCACCAAGTTTATCAATAAGTCCTTCTTTTACAGCTGTTTCACCATCTATAACAGTTCCAACATCCATAACTAATTCTCCTGTTTGCATCATAAGCTCTCTAAATCTTTCAGCTGATATGCTGCTATTATTTGAAACAAATTTTACTATTCTTTCTTGCATTTTATCAAAATAAGATAATGTTTGTGGAACTCCAAGAACTAAACCATTTAGTCTAACAGGATGTATTGTCATTGTCGCAGATGGTACAATAAAAGATTTATCAGCACATACTGACAACGGAACTCCTATAGAATGTCCTCCTCCAACTACAATTGAAACTGTTGGTGTTTTCATTCCTGCTACAATTTCAGAAATAGCAAGTCCAGCTTCAACATCTCCTCCAACTGTGTTTAGTATTATTACCAAACCTTCAATGCTCATATCTTGCTCAATAGCAACAAGAGCAGGAATAATATGTTCATATTTTGTAGTTTTATTTTGAGGTGGTAATATATAATGACCTTCTACTTGTCCTATTACTGTCAAACAATGTATTAAGTGTTTCGCATTTGGTGTTTGTATTTGGCCTAATTGTTTTATTTCATCATTTTGCACAGTTTCTTGATTTTGTTCATTATTTTGAGTTTGTTCCTCTTCTTGAGGCGATTCTTCATTATTTTTGTATTGCATGATACCCTCCAATAATTTTTATTATTGTTTGGCACATATAACACAATTATACTCTTATAATATATTTATAATTAAAATTTTATTTGTTATATTAAATTATGTTTTTAATACCTTATTAATATGTTTCCGAAACCGCAATATAACTCTAGTTTATTATATCATCTTTAATATAATTGTCAATGAAATACACAGCCTTTTATGTCAAAATAAATGATTGTGAATTAGTTAAATTGTTGACAAACTACCCCAAAATGATATAAAATAAAAAATGTACATAAAGCGTTGAAAGGAATTTAAAATATGGGATTAACATTAGCAGAAAAAATTATTAAAAATCATTTAGTAGACGGAGAATTTAAAAAAGGCTCTGAGATTGGTATTAAAATTGATCAAACTTTAACACAAGATGCTACTGGTACTATGGCTTATCTTGAATTTGAGGCAATGGGTGTTCCTCGTGTAAAAACTGAAAGATCTGTAGCTTATATTGATCATAACACTCTTCAAAGTGGATTTGAAAATGCTGATGATCATAGATTTATTGGCTCTGTTGCTAAAAAACACGGTATTTATTTTTCAAGGCCTGGTAACGGTATTTGTCACCAAGTTCATCTTGAAAGATTTGGTGTTCCTGGTAAAACATTAATCGGTTCTGACAGTCATACTCCTACTGGTGGTGGTATTGGCATGATCGCTATTGGTGCTGGTGGACTTGATGTTGCTGTTGCTATGGGTGGCGGAACTTATTATATAACTTATCCTAAAATAGTAAAAGTTAATTTGACTGGTAAACTTAGTCCTTGGGTTGCTGCTAAAGACGTTATTCTTGAAGTTTTAAAAATTATGAGCGTTAAAGGTGGAGTTGGTAAAATAGTTGAATATTGTGGAGAAGGTGTAAAAACTTTATCTGTTCCTGAAAGAGCTACTATTACTAACATGGGTGCTGAACTTGGTGCTACAACTTCTATATTCCCTTCTGACGAGATTACTAAAGAATTTTTAAAAGCTCAAAACAGAGAAGATGTATGGGTGGAACTTTCTGCTGATGCTGACGCTGAATATGATGAAATTATTAATATTAACCTTTCTGATATAGTTCCTATGGCTGCATGTCCTCATATGCCTGATAATATTAAAACTGTTAAAGAAATTGGCAATCTTAAAGTTGATCAAGTTTGTATTGGTTCTTGTACAAATTCTTCTCTTGCTGATTTATTAAAAGTTGCGCATATTTTGAAAGGTAAAACTGTTCATCCAGATGTTTCTCTTTCTATTGCTCCTGGATCAAAACAAGTTTTTAATATGTTAGCTGAAAATGGTGCTTTATCAACACTTATTGCTGCTGGTGCTAGAATTCTTGAATGTGCTTGCGGCCCTTGTATTGGTATGGGTCAATCTCCTAATTCTAAAGGTATTTCTTTAAGAACTTTTAACCGTAATTTTGAAGGTCGTAGTGGTACTAAAGATGGACAAATTTATCTTGTTTCTCCTGAACTTGCTGCTGCTTCTGCAATTACTGGTGTTTTAACTGATCCTCGTACTATTGGTGATATGCCTGAATTTAAAATGCCTGAAGCTTTTAAAATTAACGATAACATGATTGAACTGCCTGTTGACGAAGCTGATATGGACAGTGTTGAAGTTTTAAGAGGTCCTAATATTAAACCTTTCCCTGTGACTTCACCTCTTGAAAATGATATAGATGCTAAATGTTCTTTGAAAGTAGAAGATAACATTACTACAGACCATATTATGCCTGCTGGTGCTAAGATTCTTCCTTTACGTTCTAACATTCCTGCAATTTCTAATTATTGCTTTACTGTTTGTGATGAACAATTCCCTGCTAGAGCTAAAGAATACGGAAAAAGCATTATTGTTGGTGGCGCTAACTATGGTCAAGGTTCTTCAAGAGAACATGCTGCTTTAGCTCCTTTATATCTTGGTGTTAAAGCTGTTCTTGTGAAATCTTTTGCTAGAATTCACAGAGCTAATCTTGTTAACGCTGGCATAATTCCACTTACTTTTAAAAACGAAAATGATTATGATAATATTTCTTTAACTGATGAACTAGAAATTAAAGATATTAGAAAAGCTATTGAAAATTCTCAAACAGAATTGGTTGTTCTTAATAAGACTAATGGTAAGTCTATTGAAGTTCTTTGCGAACTTTCTGAACGTGCAAAAGACATAATTTTAGCTGGTGGTCTTTTGAATTATACAAGAGAACAACTTGCAAAATAATATATGCAAATTTATTTTTAAAACAAACGGAGGTTAATTATGGCTAACAAAATTAAAATGTCTACGCCTATTGTTGAAATGGACGGAGACGAGATGACTAGAATTATATGGAAGATGATTAAAGATACTCTTTTAACTCCATATATTGATTTAAACACAGAATATTATGATCTTGGTCTTGAACACAGAAATGAAACTAATGACCAAGTTACTGTAGATTCAGCTAATGCTACTAAAAAATATGGTGTGGCTGTAAAATGTGCTACAATTACTCCTAATGCTGACAGAATGACTGAATATTCTTTAAAAGAAATGTGGAAATCTCCTAACGGAACTATTAGAGCTATTCTTGATGGTACTGTTTTTAGAACTCCTATTGTTGTTAATGGTATTACTCCATTTATTCCTACTTGGAAAAAACCTATCACTATTGCTCGTCATGCTTATGGTGATGTTTATAAAAATGCTGAAATTAAAGTTTCAGAAGGTTCTAAAGCTGAGTTAACTGTTACTGATAAAGATGGCAATGAAACACGTGAACTTATTCATGATTTTGTTGGAACTGATGGTATTATTCAAGGTGTTCATAACACTAAAAAAAGTATTAGTAGTTTTGCTAAAGCTTGCTTTAATTTCGCTTTAGACACAAAACAAGATATTTGGTTTGCTACTAAAGATACTATTTCAAAAAAATATGATCATACTTTTAAAGATATTTTTAATGATATTTTTGAAGCTGAATATAAAGATAAATTTGAAGCTGCTGGTATTGAATATTTCTATACTTTAATTGATGACGCTGTTGCTAGAGTTGTTCGTTCAGAAGGCGGATATATTTGGGCTTGTAAAAACTATGATGGAGATGTAATGTCTGATATGGTTGCTACTGCTTTTGGTTCACTTGCTATGATGACTTCTGTTCTTGTTTCTCCAGAAGGAATTTATGAATATGAAGCTGCTCATGGTACTGTTCAACGTCATTACTATAAACATCTTAAAGGTCAAAAAACTTCTACTAACTCTGTTGCTACTATATTTGCTTGGAGCGGTGCTTTAAGAAAACGTGGTGAACTTGATAATAATACTGAACTTACTCAATTTGCTGATAAACTTGAAAAAGCTACTATTAGTACAATTGAAAACGGAATTATGACAGGTGATCTTGCTGCTCTTACAACTTTGGAAAATAAAAAAGTAGTTGGTACTGAAGAATTCTTAGTTGCTATTAATGAGGAACTTGCAAAATTAGTATAATTACATTATAAAGGAGAGGACAACTATGTCGAAGCCAAGCGCTATTTCTACATCAGTTATTAAGCGTTTACCTAGATATCATAGATTTTTGAAAGATCTTTTAAATCAAAATATTGTACGTATTTCTTCTAGAGAACTTTCAGAAAAAATGAATTTAACTGCATCTCAAATTAGACAGGATTTAAATTGCTTTGGAGGTTTTGGACAACAAGGTTATGGATATAACATTGAGTCTCTTTATCTGCAAATAGGAAAAATACTAGGTGTTGATGAGCATTTTAAAACAATTTTAATTGGTGCAGGTAATTTAGGAAAAGCTATCGCTACTCATATGAATTTTAATGATAGAGGTTGTGAACTTGTCGGCATTTTTGATAATAATAAAGATATAATAGGTCAAACTATTTCTGATATAAAAATATCTTCTCCATCTGAACTTGATTCATTTTTTGAACAAGAAAAACCTTCAATTGCTATACTTTGCATACCAAAAACAGCTGCTCAAGAAATTGCTGATAAACTTGTTAAACTTGGAATTACTGCTTTTTGGAACTTTAGCCATTATGATTTAAGAATTGATTATGCAGATGTTGTAGTTGAAAATGTTCATCTTGGTGATAGTTTACTTACTCTTACTTATGGTTTAAATCATCACGATAAATAAATATTAGAGAGAACTTTATTGATAAAAGTTCTCTCTTTTTATAATAATATAAATATAAAGCCTTCATAAATTTTATGAAGGCTAATTTTTTATTCGTATTCTACTACATCAATCCATTTTAATAATAATTCTTTTTCTTCTGGTTTACAATTTGGAAGTTTTGCTGCTGCTATTATTGGCAACCAATCTTGAACATACTTTTTCTTAGTATTTGTTTTTTTACAAAACATGTCCAAATATTTTTCAGCTGCTTCTGGAAATTCAAGACAAAGTATCATATATGTTATTCCTATATCAGCACTTGCATTTCCTTGTGCTGAAGCAACCCAATCAACAACATATGTTCCTTTATCATTAATAATTATATTCATAGGTGAAAAATTACAATGACACAATTTTGTATGTTTTGGCATACCTTCTAATCTTGTAAGCAATTCATACTGAGTGACATCATCAATTTCTTCTACATTTTTAATCAAATATGTCAATTTATCTTTAAGAAGAGATAAGTCCATAACACTTTTTGAATGAATTAAAATTTGCAAATCAACCATTTGCTCAATATATTTTAATATATTTTCAGGATCATCTTTCATTATTTGATACAAAGTTTTACCTTCTACATGATCCATTGTTATTGACCATTTATTATTGGTTTTTGATATTTCATGTATAATAGGCATTTGAATACCTGTTTTTTCTACTCTTGAATGAGTTAAAGCTTCATACATTGCTGATGTTTTATTTGAATTTTCATGAAAAACTTTTATTACTTTATCATCTTTTCGATAAACATCAACCATATCTCCTTTAGCAATAATTTTCATATTTTCATCCATAAAAAACTCCCCTTTCAGTTACATTATAGATATATTATACTATAACTATTCAAGCTTGTCTATATTTATAGTAAAAATAGTCAAATTTCATAGTGTATTAATATAAATCTCTATTATTTTGCACTTATCTTCATTATATGTTTTTTTATTCAAAATTATTTATTAGTGAATATATATATATTATTAATTATGTCTTTGTTTAATATTAATAAAATTTTAGGTTAGAATATTAAAAATATTGGTTGTCCAAAAGATTGACAATTAATTAACAAACATATATAATAATAATATAAAGTAAATAAAGCTACCTTGAACATTTTTAGGAGGATTTAATATGGCTAAAACTAATGAAACTACAAAAAAAGGCTTAGTTGACAACATTGATTCACTAATTAATAAAATCAACGAAATTAAAGAAGCTCAAAGAATTTTTGCAACTTACTCTCAAGAACAAGTGGATAAAATCTTTTACGAAGCTTCTCTAGCAGTAAACAAACAAAGAATTCCTTTGGCAAAAATGGCTGTTGAAGAAACAGGCATGGGAATTGTTGAAGACAAAGTAATCAAAAACCATTATGCTGCTGAATATATTTATAATGCATATAAAAACACAAAAACTTGTGGTGTTATTGATGAAAATCCTTCTTTTGGTACAAAAAGAATAGCTGAACCAATTGGACTTATCGCTGCTGTTATTCCTACTACTAATCCAACTTCTACTGCTATTTTTAAAACACTTATTTCTCTAAAAACAAGAAATGGTATCATTATCTCTCCTCACCCAAGAGCTAAAAATTGTACAATTGCTGCTGCTAAAATTGTTTTAGATGCTGCTGTTGCTGCTGGTGCTCCTAAAGGCATTATTGGTTGGATTGATGTTCCTTCTCTTGAACTTACTAACGAAGTTATGAAAAGTGCTGATACTATTCTTGCTACTGGTGGTCCTGGAATGGTTAAAGCTGCTTATTCTTCTGGTAAACCTGCTTTAGGCGTTGGTGCTGGTAACACTCCTGTTATTGTTGATGATTCTGCTGACATTCTTCTTACTGTTAGCTCAATTATTAATTCTAAAACTTTTGATAACGGTATGATTTGTGCTTCTGAGCAATCTGTTATTGTTGATAAAAAAATATATGATAAAGTTAAAAAAGAATTTGAAGTCAGAGGTTGCTACTTCCTTAAAGGCGACGAAATTGATAAAGTTAGAAAAACTATTATTATCAATGGTGCTTTAAATGCTAAAATAGTTGGTCAAAAAGCTCACACTATTGCAAAACTTGCTGGTGTTAATGTTCCTGAACAAACTAAAATTTTGATTGGTGAAGTTTCTTCTGTTGATATTGAAGAAGAATTTGCTCATGAAAAATTGTCTCCTGTTCTTGCTATGTATAAATCAAATAGTTTTGATGAATCTATTGCTAAAGCTGAACAACTTGTTGCTGATGGTGGTTTCGGACACACATCTTCTATATATATTAATCCTAAAACTCAAACTGAAAAATTAGATAAATTTAATGCTGCAATGAAAACTTGTAGAATTGTTGTTAATACTCCTTCTTCTCACGGTGGTATTGGAGATCTTTATAACTTTGACCTTACTCCATCATTAACACTTGGTTGTGGTTCTTGGGGTGGAAACTCTGTTTCTGAAAACGTTGGAGTTAAACATCTTATCAATATTAAAACTGTAGCTGAGAGGAGAGAAAATATGCTTTGGTTTAGAACACCTCAAAAAGTATACTTTAAAAAAGGTTGTATGCCTGTTGCTCTTGATGAAGTTAAAAATGTTCTTGGTAAAAAAAGAGCTTTCATTGTAACTGACTCATTCTTATTCAAAAATGGTTACACAAAACCAATTACTGATAAACTTGATGAAATGGGAGTAGCTTACACTGTTTGTAGCGATGTTCAACCTGATCCTACTCTTGCTAATGCTCAAGAAGGTGCTGCTTTGATGGCTGATTTTGAACCTGATTGCATTATTGCTCTTGGTGGTGGTTCTGCTATGGACGCTGCTAAAATTATGTGGGTTATGTATGAACATCCAGAAGTTGATTTCTTAGATATGGCTATGAGATTTATGGATATTCGTAAAAGAGTTTACACTTTCCCTAAAATGGGCGAAAAAGCTTACTTTATTGCAATTCCTACTTCTTCAGGTACTGGTTCAGAAGTTACTCCTTTCGCTGTTATTACTGACGAAAGAACTGGTGTTAAATATCCATTAGCTGATTATGAATTAACTCCTAATATGGCTATTGTTGATGCTGATAATATGATGACTCAACCTAAAGGCTTAACTGCTGCTTCAGGTATTGACGCTTTAACACACAGCCTTGAAGCTTATGCTTCTATGCTTGCTACTGATTACTCAGATGGTCTTGCTCTTAAAGCTGCTAAAAATATCTTTAACTATTTACCTGCTGCTTATGAAAATGGTACTACTGATGCTGTTGCTCGTGAAAAAATGGCTGATGCTTCTACAATGGCTGGTATGGCATTCTCTAACGCATTCCTTGGTGTTTGTCACTCAATGGCTCACAAACTAGGTGCTTTCTTCCATCTTCCACATGGTGTTGCTAATGCTCTTTTAATTAATGAAGCAATGAAATTTAATGCTAATCCAAATCCAATTAAAATGGGAACATTCTCACAATATCAATATCCTCATACTCTTGAAAGATACTGTGAAATGGCTGACTTTATCGGAATTACTGGTAAAAATAATGAAGATAAATTTAACAACTTCCTAAAAGCAATTGATGAATTGAAAGAAAAAGTTGGTATTAAGAAAACTATTAAAGACTATGGTATTGATGAAAAAGAATTCTTAGAAAAACTTGATGATATGGTTGAACAAGCATTTGATGATCAATGCACTGGTGCAAATCCAAGATATCCTTTAATGAGCGAAATTAAAGATATGTATCTAAGAACTTACTATGGTAAATAAATTATAATTTAAACACCTTACTTTAAATTAAGTAAGGTGTTTTTTTATATATTATATTTTTTTATAATACAAAATCCTTTTCTAAATATCTTAGAAAAGGATTTAATTTATACTAATTATATAACGATTTTAGATTATATTTTTCAGAATATCTTTCTGTATTCTTTGTAAATTCATCAGACAATCCATTGTGTAAATTATCAATATATTGATGCCTATTAAGTTCAACATCTTTTGAAGCTTTTATTACTAATGAAACACCTATATTTGAGCAATGATCTGATATTCTTTCCATATTAGTAAGAACATCTAAGAAAATAATGCTCGCATCAGGACCACATTTTCCTGTTTTAAACCTCTTAATATGAGTTGACTTAAGCGTTTCTACTATTTGATCAATTGCTTCTTCAAGTGGTTCAATCTGAGTAGCAATATTTACATCATCATGTATTGTTGCATTTAAAGCAAGATCAATAACTTCATCAAGTGCATCACACATTAAATTTAATTCTTTTAATGCATGTTGAGAAAGAGAAATTTGTTTATCAAAAATTATTTCTGCACATTCTAACACGTTAATTGTATAGTCACCTATTCTTTCAAATTCAGAAAGAATACAAAGCTGAGCAGTAACTACTTTACTTTCTTCTTCAGTGAGCTCTAAACTACTAATTTGAACTAAATATCGACTTAACTTATCTTCGAGAAGATCAAGCGTTCTTTCGTTTTCTTTAATTCTCTCAACTGCTTTTAAATCAAGTTTACTATTATTAAAAAGCATTCTAACTTCTGAGAAATTAATTTTTGCATATTTACCCATTGAAATTACAACTTTTGCAGATTGTTGAATTGCAACTGATGGTGATTTAAAGAATCTTTCATCAAGTAATGTTTCTTCAACTTCTTCTTCATCAGGTGAACTTTTAATTGTCCAAAGAGCAAGCTTTTCTAAATATTTAGCAAATGGAATAAATCCTAAAGTAACTATTACATTAAACATTGTGTGGAAATTAGCAATAGTACTTTTATTCATTGTTCCTGACCAAATAGCTGATGGATTTACATTATCTGTCCAGAAAGGTAATGAATTTATTAAATGCTCCCAAAACGGTAAATTATATAAAGCTTTGAGCCCATACACTAATATTAAAAATGCCACCGTTCCTATAATATTAAAATACAAATGAATCATAGCAGCTCTTTTTGCATTTTTATTTGCACCAATACTAGACATCATTGGAGTAATACATGTACCAATATTTTGTCCCATTATTATTGGGAATGCTGAAGCAAATGTAATTGCACCAGTTGAACTTAATGTTTGTAAAATCGCAACTGAAGCAGATGAACTTTGAATAATTGCTGTTACTAATGCACCTGCTAAAACACCAAGTATTGGATTTGTTAGTGTTTGGAAAACTTGTGCAAACGCTGGATTATCTCTTAATCCAGATACCGCATGTTCCATTGATAAAATTCCTGTAAACAAAACAGCAAATCCTAAAAGAATTTCACCAATAGTTTTATATTTGCTTTTTTTGGAAAGCATATATATTAAGATTCCTACAACCGCTATTAATGGTGCTAAAGTAGATGGTTTAAAAAACTTTAATAACACACTAACATTAGTATTGTTTTCAAGGTCTCCTAATCTTAATAATTGTGCCGTTACAGTTGTACCAATATTAGCACCCATTATAACACCAATAGCAGATGACAACTTTAATATACCTGCGTTTACCAAACCAACAACTATAACTGTTGTTGCTGATGAGCTTTGTACTAATGTAGTTACACCAGCACCAAGTAGCACACTTAAAAATATGTTGTTAGTCAAATTCTCAAAAACACTTTTTAATTTACCACTAGACGCTTTCTCAAGACCAGAACCTAAAACTGACATACCAAACAAGAAAATAGCTAGTCCTCCAGCAAGACTAATAATCTGAAAAATATCCATAATAACCCCTACATAATTAAATTTCCATACTCAATTATTATATCACATTTTTCAAAAAAGTATATATGATTTGAACATTAATTTTACACGAATTTCATTATTGTGACAAAAGTATAAAATACTCAAAAAAAATATCTAGTTTTTATATAAATAAATAAAAGCTGAATAATAATTTATCCAGCTTTTATCTCTATTTTTTAGCTACACTTAATCTATTCAAAGCTCTTTTTAATTTCAAATTAGCTCTGTCAAAATCTTTTTGGCTCTTTTTATTTCTTATTCTATTTCTAGCATCTTCTTCAGATCTCTTTGCTCGTTCAACATCAATTTCATCTTCCCATTCGATTGCATTTACTACAATATCTACTTCATTGTTTTTTACAACCAAAATTCCAGACGAAACTGCAGCAACTCTATATGTTCCATCTTCACCTTTTACTTTTAAAGGACCAGATGGCAAGTTTACTACATAATTTGCATGATTAGCAAGTATTCCAACATTTCCTTCTGATGTTCTTGCTATAATCTGCGAGCTTTCACCATCAAAAAATATTTTATCAGGTGCAGTAATCTTAAGCTTAAATGAACTCATATTTTCTGCTCCTTTCGCTAAAATTACTGTGCATTTTTAGCCTTTTCAACTGCTTCATCAATTGTTCCAACAAACAAAAATGCTGACTCAGGTAAATCATCATGTTTTCCTTCAATAATTTCCTTAAATCCTCTTATTGTTTCTTTAATTGGAACATATTTACCTTCCATACCAGTAAATTGTTCAGCAACTGTAAATGGCTGTGACAAAAATCTTTGAATTTTTCTTGCTCTTGAAACAGTTGTTTTATCTTCATCAGATAACTCATCCATACCCATAATTGCGATAATATCTTGAAGTTCGTTATATCTTTGTAAAATAGACTGAACATCTGTTGCAACTTGGTAATGCTCATTTCCTACAATTTCAGGAGACAAGATTCTTGAGTTTGATTCTAATGGATCAACTGCTGGATAAATTCCAAGAGAAGCTATATTTCTTGAAAGAACTGTTTTTGCATCAAGATGCGCAAATGTTGTTGCTGGCGCTGGATCTGTCAAGTCATCAGCTGGAACATATACTGCTTGTACTGATGTAATAGAACCATCTTTTGTTGATGTAATTCTTTCTTGCAACGCACCCATTTCATTTGCTAATGTTGGCTGATATCCAACAGCTGATGGCATTCTTCCAAGTAATGCAGATACTTCTGAACCTGCTTGTGTAAATCTAAATATATTATCTATAAATAACAAAACGTCTTGATGTTCTTTATCTCTAAAATATTCAGCCATTGTCAAACCTGATAAAGCAACTCTCATTCTTGCTCCAGGAGGCTCGTTCATTTGTCCATAAACCAAAGCAGTCTTTTTAATTACTCCAGATTCAGTCATTTCGTTGTAAAGGTCATTACCTTCACGTGTTCTTTCTCCAACTCCACTAAACACAGATAATCCACCATGTTGTTTAGCTACGTTATTAATTAACTCTTGAATAAGAACTGTTTTACCAACTCCAGCACCACCAAATAGTCCTATTTTACCACCTTTAAGATATGGTGCTATTAAATCAACTACTTTAATTCCTGTTTCTAAAACTTCATATGACGCACTTTGTTCTTCAAAACTTGGTGCTTCACGGTGTATTTCCCATCTTTCAACATCATCCGCTATAGGTTTATTATCAACAGGTTCTCCAAGTAAGTTAAACACTCTTCCAAGTGTTGCTTCTCCTACTGGTACAGATATAGATTTTCCTGTATCAACTGCGTCAACTCCACGAACAAGTCCATCTGTTGAACTCATCGCTATACATCTTACCACATCATCACCAATATGTTGTGCTACTTCAACAATTAGTTTTTCATCACCATTCATTATTTCAATAGCATTCAATAAGTTTGGCAGATTTTCTTTTGAAAATTTTACATCAACAACAGCACTGATTATCTGTACAACCTTACCAATGTTTGCTTTTTGCATCTGGTTACTCCCTTTCACTATTTATTTGCTTTAGAGCCTGCAACAATTTCTGTGATTTCTTGAGTTATTGTCGCTTGTCTAGCTCTGTTGTAGATTAGAGATAAACTATCAATCATTTCACCAGCATTATCACTTGCTGATTCCATCGCTATTCTTCTTGCTGCTTGTTCAGAAGCAAATGAATCAATTACTGCTCCGTACAATAATCCTGTAATATACTTAGGAATAATATTGTCAAAAACAGCTTCTGGAGATGGATCATAAATTGTAGCACTTGGCTTTTCAATAGAATCTCTTTTTATTTTTAACGGAAGAACCTTTACTTGTTTAGGCTCAAGAGAAATAGCTGAAACAAATGTTGTATAAAATAATTCCACAGCACTAAATATATTTTCTGAAAAATCAGATACTATAATCTCTGCAATATCTTGTGCATTATATACTGTAAAATCTTCTGCTACATTTGCATAACTTGCAAGAACATCAAAATCTCTTTTTGCAAAAAATTCAACTGCTTTTTTTCCTATTGTAATAACTTTTACACTTGAATTTTGTTTTAATTCTTCTGCTCTTTTTAATGAAGCTTTCAAAATATTTGAATTAAATCCTCCTGCAAGGCCTCTATCACCTGCTATAACAACAAGTAATGTGCATCTTGGATTTGATTCTTTAACAAAATTTGATCTAAAAGCTGGGTCAGCAGCAACTTGACACATTGTGTCATAAATCATATTAAAGAAAGGTTGAGATTGTTCTGCTCTAGCTTTAGCTTTTCTCAATTTAGAGGAAGCAACAAGTTCCATAGCTTTTGTGATTTGCATTGTGCTTTCAACACTTTTGATTCTACGCTTAATATCTTTCATACTAGCTGTAGCCATATTGCTCCTCCTTTACTATTTTGATTCAAGGAATTTCTTAACAAAAGCTTCAAGAGCTTCTTTTAAAGCTTCTTCATTTTCTTTTGTTAAATCCTTTGTATCTATTATAGATTTTAATATATCAGGATAAGATTCATCCATATATACAAATAAATCTTTCTCAAATTCTGTGATATCATCAACATCTATATCTTTAAGATAATTATTTACAACTGCATAAATAATTACAACTTGGTGTTCTACTTTTATTGGAGAATTTCTGTTTTGTTTTAACACAGAAACAATTCTCTCACCTTTATCAAGACGCTCTTTTGTATCTTTATCAAGGTCAGAACCAAATTGTGAGAATGCTTGTAATTCTCTGTATTGTGAATATAAAAGTTTAAGTGATCCAGAAACCTTTTTCATTGCTTTAATTTGAGCATTACCACCAACACGAGATACTGATATACCAGGATTAACAGCAGGTCTTACTCCAGAGAAGAACAATTCACTTTCTAGATATATTTGACCATCTGTAATTGAAATAACGTTAGTAGGAATATACGCAGATACGTCTCCTGCTTGTGTTTCAATTATAGGTAGCGCTGTTAAAGAACCTCCACCATATTCTTCGTTAAGGTTAGCAGCTCTTTCAAGCAAACGTGAATGTAAATAGAATACGTCACCAGGATAAGCTTCACGTCCTGGTGGTCTTTGAAGCAATAGAGACATTGCTCTATAAGCGACCGCATGTTTTGATAAATCATCATAAATACAAAGTACATCTTTACCTTGACTCATGAAATATTCACCCATTGAACATCCAGAGTATGGAGCAATATATTGTAGTGGAGCAAGCTCAGAAGCTGTTGCAGAAACTACAATTGTATAATCCATAGCTCCACTTTTTGTTAATGTCTCAACAACATTAGCAACAGTAGAACGTTTTTGTCCTATAGCAACATAAATACAAATTACATCTTTACCTTTTTGGTTAATAATTGTATCAAGTGCAATAACAGTTTTACCTGTTTGTCTATCACCAATAATAAGCTCACGTTGACCTCTTCCGATTGGAATCATTGAGTCAATAGCTTTAATTCCTGTTTGTAAAGGAACATTTACTGATTTTCTTGTAATAATTCCAGGAGCAGGACTTTCAATTGGTCTTGTTTTTTCTGTTAGAACAGCACCTTTACCGTCAATAGGTTGACCTAAAGCATTTACTACTCTACCAAGAAGTTCTTCACCAACTGGAACAGAAACAATGTTTCCTGTTCTTTTTACCTGACTTCCTTCTTTAATTTCAGCATCAGAACCTAGCATAACAGCACCAATAAAGTCTTGTTCTAGGTTAAGAGCCATTCCATATACATCGCCTTCAAATTGCAACAGTTCGCCAGATTTACATTTTTCCAAACCATGAACTCTAGCTATACCATCACCAACAGTAACAACAGTTCCTACATCAGACAATTCAATTTTTGAACTGAAATTTTTAATCTGTTGTTTTATTAAACCTGTTATTTCATCAGGGCGTAAATCCATCTTCACACCATCCTTATGCAATAATTGAATTAATATGATTTTTCATATCTTCTAATTTTGACTTAATGCTGGAATCAATCATACTATTATTATATTTCAAAATTATACCACCTAAAATTGTGCTATCAACTTTTTCAATAAGAATAATTTCTTTTTTTGATAATGATACCAGTTTGTCAACTAATTTTGTTCTCAAAGTCTTGCTTAATTTTTTAGCTGTAATAACTTCAACTTCAAGAATTCCACAATGTTCGTTATACATAATCTTAAATTCATCAGCAATTTTAATTATGTAGCTCATACGATTTTTCTCAATCAATAAAAGCATAAAATTAGAAATTGTTTCAGAAAAAGATTTTTTGAAAACATTCTCAAGTACTTCACTTTTTTCTTTAAAACTAAGCGTTGGCAAAGTAAGCAATTTTAAAAAATCAGGATTTTCATCAAATATTTTGATTATTGATGTAAGTTCATCATAAGATTCTTTTAAAAAATCGCCTTCTAAACTAAGTTCAAACAGTGCTGACGCATAAGTTTTCTCAACAAGCTGTGCCATTACAACTCACCTACATTTTTAATAAAATCTTCAACAAGCTTTTCGTTGTCAGAACTCTTCATCTCTTTATCTACAACTTTTGAAGCGACCATAAATGCAATATCAGAAATTTCATCTTTTATATCATTAATAGCACGTTTCTTTTCTTTTTCTATATCAGCGTTTGCTTTTTCAACAATACTGCTTGCCTCATTTTTAGCATCAAAAATTATCTCATCAGATCTTTGTTGAGCCTTTTTTGGTTGCATTCTTAACGATTTCAGCAGACTCTTGTTTAGCAGTTGATATCTTATCAGCATATTCAGCTTCAAGTTTTGCTGCTTTTTCTGTAGCAGCATCAGCTTCATTAAAAGCTTTATCAACTTCTTCTTGTCTACTTTCTATAACTTTATTAACTCTTTTAAAAAGAAAAAATTTAAAGAACAAAAATATAACAAGAAGGTTCAGTAAAGAAAGTATTACTGTTGTTAAATTGACACTTAAAAACTCTGTATTCAATATTTTCCCTCCCTGTATGATATAGTTAAGATATTAAAGTTGTCCAATAAATAGTCCTGGTGCTACGAAAATTAGCAAAATTGCAATCAAAAGACCATATATACCTGTTGTTTCTGCAACAGCACATCCTATAAACATTGTTCTTGTACAATCACCTTGCGCTTCAGGTTGTCTTGCTATTGCTTCAATTGTTTTACCTACTGCAAATCCTTCACCTATACCAGGTCCTACACCTGAAATCATAGCTGTTCCTGCTCCAAGCGCACATGCTGCTAAAATTATTGCTTTTTCCATTAATTCTTCCTCCATTTTTTAATCTGTTATTTCACTACCTACATAAACCATAGTGAGCATTATAAATACATATGATTGTATCACTCCACTAAATATATCAAAATAAAGTGACAACAATGCTGGTATACCAACCGAGAAATATCGGAAATATTTATTCCTATCATTTCAGATAATGAATTTAATCCTCCATATACCATTGTTGAAATTATCATACCTGCTGCCATATTTCCAAATAATCTGAATCCAAGTGAAACAGGAGTTGAAAATTCACTAATAATATTTATTGGCGTTAGTATTACATAAGGTTGTCCAAATGATTTAAAATAACCAAAAAATCCTTTATGTTTGAACTTTTCATACGTTATCAGTACAAATGTTACTATAGCAAAAGCCATTGTTACATTAGCATCTGCCATCGCAGAACGAAGTCCTGTCATACCTATAAGAGCTGATAACAAAATGAATATAAACAATGCTGCAATATATGGCGCAAATATCATGCTGTTTTTTCCCATATTTTGTCTTACCATCTTATTAAACGATTTTACAATCATTTCTGCAAGAACTTGCCTTTTGGTAATGTTCTTCTTTTTCAGATTCCATGTCAGAAATATTACTAAACCTATTATAATCAACATTACTATCCACTGAACTACTATTGTTTCAGTAACTTTCAGTCCACCCCAAAATTGGAATAGTAAAAGATATTTTAGGACCATGTATCTGTATTCCATTCATTATATCCTCTCCTTTCGTAGAAATTTAATTGTATATATAATTTTAGGGTAAAAGAGTGGTATAGTTAGCCCAAAAAGGGAGTATATATCTATGCTTGAAAAAATACAAAATAAAATTGCAAGCACAATATATCGTACAATATAACTCATTAACATTTTATTTTTAGCTTTTTTCGCGTCTTTTAAAACTGAATGTTCTATAGTCACTGCCAAAAAATAACTATTTAAAAAAGAAAATCCCAAACCAACAACGAATGAAATTAACATAGCTAAATTAAATCCCCATATTAATGAAATAAAATATGCTACGACATTTAGTATAATCATTCTTTTAGCAAGATATTTAATTTCTTGTGAAAGTTCTTTATTCAATCTCATCTTTTTCTCCAAGATTTCGCTTTGTATTTTGTTTTGAGGACGTCATTTTTAAAACAAAGACAACAAAATTCACTATTATAAACACTATCGAAAAAATAGCACAAATAGCGATAAACACTTCTGGTAAATTAAACTTCTTTTGAATGTATATACCTCCAAAAATAAATACTATTATAGGAGATACTATCATCGAAGTAAACATAAAACCAAATCTTACAATTTTTAATACTTTTTTATTCATATAAATTTCCTACATAAAATGACAACGTGAATAGTATAGCATATAATTAACAAAAAATAAACACCTTTTTTGTTACAAAACTACTATATACAAAATAAATTACTAAATTTGTGAAAAATTAAAAATAAGGGTTGACAAGCCTCGATTTATGTTATATAATAAATAAGCACTTTGATTACAGCAGTCGCCGCTGTGGCGGAATAGGCAGACGCAAGGGACTTAAAATCCCTCGGTAGAAATACCGTACCGGTTCAAGTCCGGTCAGCGGCACCAAATCAAATGTACATAAAAAGTCCTTTAAATAAAGGACTTTTTTTATTTTCTATTTAATTCTTATTAAAAATTTTGAAAACACATGTTTATTATATAATCTATACTAAAAATTATAGTATATCATAACTATACCTTATATTTATAATAGCCATTAATAAAAATAAAACACATCCAAATTTAGTGGATGTGTTTTTTTATTTTACTATACTTACTATTTAGATTTAAAAAACAAATATCTAGGAACTGTATTTTTATAATAAATATATGGTTGACCATATTTATCAGTACAAGACTTTTCTTCTGCTAATATTGATATATGAGAAAATAATACACCTATAAGCAAAACAATAATTGATAAAATAGAATTAATCATAAATCCAATTGATAAAAATACTAACCAGATAAAAACCATCTGAGGATTTCTTGAAAATTTATATATTCCTCCTGTTACTGGTGTATCTAATGGTGTGTTTTTATAAATAACTAATGAATGTACAAGTCCTACTAACGAAAGAATAAATAAAGAGACTCCTATAACAAAAGCTACACTTTTAGTTTCAAGTGGTGAAAATATAAATATAAATAGATTTAATAATGCAAATAATTTTGAAATCAAAGTGCACACTTTTTG
Organism: Oscillospiraceae bacterium; assembly: GCA_965226565.1. Lineage (GTDB taxonomy): Bacteria > Bacillota > Clostridia > Oscillospirales > Ruminococcaceae > SZUA-444. Next base: position 83,972 of record CBDDDI010000001.1, on the reverse strand, counting down.
TTTTTTTGACCAAGAATCTCGATCATATAACCTAATTCTAGCATCTTTAGAAAACAAAGCTACAGTTATTCCAAAACACAAAGCATATAACAAAAAAGGCAAAATGCCACTAAACAAAGTTAAATCAAAGTTAGGTAAAAAATTCATATGTACTCCTTCTAATCAATTTAATATTTTTCTTAATTTTAACACACTATATTTACAATTTCAACAATATATTGTAAAATATTACATGTCAAGCATGTTGTTTACAAAAAATACAGTTTAATAAAATTATTTTCTTATAAAATGTAACTTTTAATAAATAATGTTGTCTATATAAGTGAAAGCTTTTAAATTAATAATTAGGTGGTGACAATTATGAATGACAACAGCATAATTGAATTATTTTTCAATAGAAATGAAAATGCTATTAAAGAAACACAAAATAAATATTCAAATTATTGTTTTTCAATCAGCTATAACATTTTAAAAAATAAAAATGAAGCTGAAGAATGTGTAAATGATACTTATTTACGTGCATGGAATGCTATTCCTCCTAATAAACCTAGAAATCTTGCTATTTTTCTTGGAACAATAACAAGGAGAATTTCTTTAAATGTATATAAAAAACATTCAACTGCTAAACGTGGATCTGGAGAAATTCCAATTGTGTTAGATGAACTTTCAGAAATCGTTAGTAATAATTCAAAGCCTATTGAAAATGTTATAGAAAGTGAAGAAATATCAATAATACTAAATGATTTCCTTTCCAATTTACCAGTTTTACATCGAAATGTTTTTGTCAGAAGATATTGGCACCTTTGTTCTATTAAAAAAATTGCTGAGAACTATGATATATCAATATCAAATGTGAAGCAAATTCTTTTTCGTACAAGAAAAAAGCTTAAAACTATTTTAGAGAAAGAAGGAATCCAAGTATGAAAAACGAAAAATTACTTTTACATATAGAAAATATTGATCCAAAATTTATTGAGGAAGCGGAACTAAATATTCAAAACACAAAGAAAAAAAGCAATATCATTTATTTTGTAAGAAAATTTTCTCTTATATGTGCTTATACTATTTTATTAGTAGTATGTATGTTTTCAACTAATACAAATGATTTAAATACATCTAAAAATATTAATAAGTTAGATTTTCCAGGATTTAAAGTTACAGCATACAGCTCAAAAACAAAAGATCAAAATTTAACATCAGATTATCTTTCAAACACATTACCTGTAACTTTAAGCCTTAATACCACAACTAATTTAGCAACATATTCTCCAATAATGAGCTGTGCACCTGGACTTCCATTAAAATTTGATATATCAGATACAAAATACAAACTCTCTATTTCTGTAGATATCGGTAATTTCAACAAATGGAATATATCAACAGGAATTGTTACTGAATGCAAGAAAAAAGTATTATGTAATTCAGGCCAAACATTATACTGGTCACCAATAGATAAAAATAACAAATTAGCAAATAAAGCAACTATAAAAGTTTCTGCAATATATAAAGAAAAAGTTGTTGCAGAACAAAATATATTTATTAATTCTAAAGACAATTATTATACTGCAACAATAGGAGAATTAACAATTAAATAGAAATTTACTTAAAGCTTTGATTTTAATAATCAAAGCTTTTCTTTATAAAATTCTACAACCTCAACATTTCCATCCATTTTTTTATCTTTAATTTCAAATCCACATTTTTTTGTATAAAACTCTATATTCTTTTTATTATCAGCTGGAGTTACTAATTTAATAGTCTTCCAATCTTGACACATTGATAATAGATACTTAAAAGCCTTAGTACCTATTCCTTTGCCTTGATAATCAGGTATAACACAAAAACATCCAATATAATAATTTCCATTTTCATCACTATTATATGAAATTACACCTACTGCTTTATCTTTATAACTAAAAATTATCTTTGGAAAATGTAAAATAGAGTTTTTCATATTTTCTTTTGTACGATTATATGCTGGACATTCTCCATAACGTATGTAATCATCATAAAACGATACATTATAAATATTAATTAACAAATCAACATCATTTACATTAGCTTTACGATAACTAATATTCATATTATCACCTTCCTAATAAAACTTTAAATTTTTGTTGCACTAAAATACACAATAGAACCTTTTATATTATATCTTTTAAATTCATACTGTTTAAGAAGTCTTAATTTTGTCTCGTCTTCTGTTTCAAACGGTTTACTAAACCAACCTTTTGAAGTAAGAACATTATTAGCTAGCCAATCTCCTAATTTTGTTTTACCTTTCACATAAAAACAAGCAATAAATGTTCCACCTGTTTTTAATACTCTATATATCTCACTAAAAGCTTTTTCTTTGTCCGGAAACGCCTGAAATCCGTTCATACTCAAAACCATATCAAAACTTTCATTATCAAAAGGAAGATTTCCTACATCTCCTTGCAATGTAGTAACATTTTTAAGATTTTTTTCATCAAAACGCTCTTTAGCTTCTAACAACATTTCTTCACTATAATCCATACAAATAATATCTGCATTTTTGAGTTTACTATATTTTTTATCTGTAAAAACTGCTGTACCTACAGGTATATCTAACAATTTTCCATTAAAACTATTTGGAATGTAAGAAAGCAATTCAGAAGATATTTCATTAAAATCTACTCCATTCCAAAATACATTATTATAAAGCTTGCTCCACCAACTACTGTGTGTAATAAGTGTATCATATACATTCTTAGTCTTCTTATACGATTTATTAATTTTGTCACTCATATTAATTCCTCCAATTATTTATCCTAAAGCTACGTCTAAAACCATCATAACTGTAAATCCTACAGCAAAAAATATTGTTCCTATATCAGAATGTTTACCTCTTGACATTTCAGGAATCAATTCTTCTACAACAACATAAATCATTGCACCTGCTGCAAAACTTAACATATAAGGTAAAACAGGCACTATAAAACTTGCTGCTAAAATAGTTATTAACGCTGCTATTGGTTCTACTATTCCTGATAAAACACCATAGAAAAATGATTTTGTTTTACTAACTCCTTCTGAACGCAAAGGCATTGATATAATTGCACCTTCAGGAAAGTTTTGAATAGCAATTCCTAAAGACAATGCTAAAGCGCCCATTGCTGTAATTTCAACATTTTTTGTAATTAATCCAGCATAAACAACTCCAACAGCCATTCCTTCTGGTATGTTATGTAATGTTACTGCTAAAACTAGCATTGTGCTTCTACTAAAATTACTTTTCACTCCTTCTGGTTTATTACTTCCGCTATGTAAATGAGGAATGATATGATCAAGTAATAACAAAAATAATATTCCACACCAAAATCCTACGAACGCTGGCACAAATGACCACTTACCCATCTTTTCAGATTGGTTAAGTGCAGGAATAAGTAAACTCCAAATTGATGCTGCAACCATAACTCCTGCTGCAAATCCATTTAACATTCTTTGAATATTACCACTAAGTTTTTTCTTCATAAAAAACACACAAACAGCGCCTAAACTTGTTCCTAAAAATGGTATCAATATTCCGTAAATAACTTTTAAATTCATACAATCTCCTCTTTTCTAAAATAAAAATAATAAAATCAAATCTACTTAATTTGAAGATTATACATTATGTATGGTTTTTTATAATATAATAATAATATACTTCAGTTAGTCTTGTCTAACTACATTATACTCTTTTACAATTAAAAGTCAAGTAATATATCAAATAAAATCACATTGACAAAATATAAAGAATATGTTATATTCATAACGAAGTTATATAACACTGTTATGAAAGAGGTATAGTAATGGCAAAACAAATTGAAGGAGTATATGAAAAAGTTATTCAAATTGCTAAACAAGAATTTTTGAAAAATGGATTTCAAAAAGCTTCTTTAAGAACTATTGCTACAAAAGCTAATACCACAACTGGATCAATTTACACTCGTTTTGGTGATAAAAAAGGTCTTTTTTCTGCAATTGTAAAACCAACTGCGACGAGGCTTATTGAATATTTTAAAGAAAGTCAAGAAAATTTTTATAATTCAAGTAAGGAAGTACAAGAAAAAATGTTAGATGAATATACATCAGATCAAACAGATAAAATGATTGATTATATGTATGATAATTTTTCTGAATGCAAAATTTTATTAGAAGCTTCAGCTGATACTGGATATGCAAATTTTGTAAATGAATTTATAGAAATTGAAGAAGACTATACTCATAAATATATTAATTTTATTGGTTGCAGTATTAATAATGATCAAAAAATAGATAATACAATTATTCATATGGTAACTACAGCATATTTTGAAAGCTTTTTTGAAGTTATCAGGCATAATGTTGATAAACAAAAAGCTAAAGAATATATTAATATTTTAGGTAAATATCATTTATCAGGTTTTAAATCAGTATTTAATTTAGATTAGATATTTCAGGCTGATATTCTTTTTTAGAATTTCAGCCTTTAAATAAAAAATATAGTTAGTTTATTTTAACTTACTAAGGAGGAAATCATATGCAAACAAAGAATCCCTTAACTCGTTTATGGGAGCTAGGAAAAAGCCAACATGGCAAGCTAAAACTTGCTATTGTATTAGCTTTATTAGGTGTAATCTTTGGAATTGTCCCTTATTTTTGTGCTGCAAAAATCATTATAGGCTTATTACATTCTGAAACTAATTTCAGTTTTTATCTATCTTGGTGTTTGATTGGTGCTGCTGGATATTTTTTAAATACACTATTATATAATCTAGCTCTTTCCTATTCACACAAAGGAACTTTTAGGATTTTAAAAGAAATTCGTAAAAAAGTTTTAGAAAAACTGCCTAAACTACCTTTAGGTACTGTCATGGAAACTTCAAGTGGTAAACTAAAACAAATTATTGTAGACCAAGTTGAAAGTATGGAAATTACTTTGGCTCATTTATTACCTGAGATGACTTCAAATTTTCTTACTCCAATTTTAGTTCTTATTTATTTATTTGTAATTGATTGGAGAATGGCACTTTTATCTTTAATATCAATTCCTATAGGAATGATATTTATGATGATAACTATGAAAAATTATTCTAAAGATTATGCGAAATCAGTGGAGATTTCTCAAGATATGAATGAAACTATTGTAGAATACATAGGTGGAATTGAAGTTATAAAAGCTTATAATCAAGGAAAAAATTCATATGAAAAATTTACAGACAGAGTAAAAGCTAATGCTTCATTCTTTTATAACTGGATGAAACGTTCACAACTTGGAATATCACTTGCATATTCCATCTCTCCTACTACTTTAATTACTGTTTTACCTTTCGGATTTTTATTTTATTTAAATGGAAGTTTATCAGTAGAATCATTTATAACAATTATTATTTTATCTATGAGCATTGTTGGACCATTAATTGCAGCAATGGGATTTATAGATGATCTTGCAAAAGTTGGAACAACAGTTGGTGCTGTTGATGAAATTTTAAATTCAAAAGAACAAAATCATCCAACAAATGAAGTAAAACTTAAAAATAGAGATATTAAATTATCAAATGTTTCATTTGGATATAATGAAGAAAATGAAATTTTACATAATATTAATCTTTCTATTCCAAGTAGAACTGTTACTGCGTTAGTTGGTCCATCTGGAAGTGGTAAATCTACTATTGCGAAATTAATTGCAGGTTTTTGGGATGTTAACAATGGAGAAATTTCTATTGACAATAAAAATGTAAATGATATTCCACTTACACAGCTTTATAGCGAGGTTGCATTTGTTTCTCAAGACAATTTCCTTTTTGATGATACTGTTATGAACAACATTCGTATGGGAAATATAAATGCTACAGATGAAGAAGTTATAAAAATAGCTAAACAAGCTGGTTGTGATGAATTTATTTCTGATTTAGAAAATGGCTACCAAACAAAAGTCGGAGGTGGAGGAGCTCATTTATCAGGTGGAGAAAAACAAAGAATTTCTATAGCCAGAGCTATGCTTAAAAATTCACCTATTGTAGTTCTTGATGAAGCAACTGCATATATTGATCCAGAAAACGAAGCTGTTATCCAAAATGCTGTTGCAAAATTAGTTAAAGGAAAAACACTTATTGTTATAGCTCATAGGCTTTCTACTATAACAACTTCTGATAAAATTGTAGTAGTAAACAATGGAGAAATCTCAGCAGAAGGTACTCATGAAAATTTACTAGAAAAAAGTAAATTATATAAAGATATGTGGAATGCACATATTGGCATGAGAAAGGAGGAAATGGCATGATTAAAACACTAAAAAAAATATTTAATTTTGCTGGAAAAGAAAAATCTAATATACATAAATCAATTGTAGTTAATTTTATTAATGCTATTTTTTCTATGCTTGAAATAATGTCTATTTACTTAATTATATCTAAAGTTTTAGAAGGAAATAAAGATGCTAAAAATTCGTTATACGCTTTAATACTATTAGTAATAGGAATTATAGGAAAAACTTGTACACAATATTTTTCGCAATTACAACAAACTCATTCAAGTTTTTTTATGACAGCTAATAAAAGAATTCATATTGCAGATAAACTAAAACGTGTACCTATGGGATATTTTAATGAAAATAGTCTAGGTGAAATTACAGGAGTTTCTACAACTGTTTTAGAACTTGTAGAAATGATTGCTGCAAGAGTTCTTATAAATGCATTAGGAGGAATTATTACTTCTGTAATATTCACTATTTTAATTCTTATTTTTGACTGGAGAATTGGACTTATAGTAATAATTGCAACAATTATATATTTAGCTGTTTCTTCTTTAACAGAAAAGAAATCATCAAAATTATTTCCTATAAAACACAAATCACAAGCTACTATGGTCTCATCAATTTTAGAGTATGTTCAAGGTATGAGTATTGTAAAATCATATAATCTTAATGGTAAAGGTGACAAAACTCTTCAAGATGCATTAGAACATAATTGTCAAAGCAATCTTAATATTGAAAAAACATTTACACCGTATCATATTTTACAAAGTTTATCAATTCAATTTGCTAGTATAGCTATTATTCTTGTAAGTATTATTTTTCATTTAAACGGAACAATGTCACTAATTAATGCTTTAATGATGATAATTATCTCATTTTCAGTATTTAATAGTATAAAATTAGCAGGAAGCAGTATGCCTATATTAAGAATTGTAAGCACTTCTATAGATGAAGCAAATCGTACTGATGAAATTCCTGAACTTGACCAAAATGGATTACATATTAAACCTGAAAATCATAATATTAAATTTCAAGATGTTAATTTTTCATATGAAGAAAGAAAAATTCTTAATAATATAAATCTAATTATTCCAGAAAAAACTACTACAGCTATTGTTGGAGCTTCTGGTTCTGGAAAAACTACACTTTGTAATCTTATAGCAAGATTTTGGGATGTAGATAATGGAGCTATTACAATTGGTGGTAAAAACATTAAAGATTATAGTCTTCAATCACTAATGGAACAAATAAGTATGGTATTTCAAAATGTTTATCTTTTTGCAGATACTATAGAAAATAATATTAAGTTTGGTAGACCTTCAGCAACACATGAAGAAGTTATTGAAGCTGCTAAAAAAGCTTGTTGCCATGATTTTATTATGTCACTTCCAAATGGTTACGAAACAATTATTGGTGAAGGTGGTGATAATCTTTCTGGAGGAGAAAAGCAAAGGTTATCTATTGCAAGAGCATTACTTAAAGATGCACCTATTGTTATTTTAGATGAAGCAACTGCTAATGTTGATCCAGAAAATGAAGATAAACTTCAAAAAGCTATTGAAGCATTAACTCACAATAAAACGATTATTATGATTGCACATAGACTAAAAACTGTTAGAAATGCAGAGCAAATTGTTGTAATTGACAAAGGATCTATTGTACAAAAAGGTAATCATAATGAACTTATGCAAATAGAAGGTATATATAAATCTTTTGTATCTAGCAGAGAAAACGCAGCTAAATGGAAAGTATCCAAAAGAATAATTTAAAATAAGGAGATATTATGTCAAAATCAATTGATACAAGAACTCAGTTATTAACTGAAGATCCAAAAAAACTACTTTTTAGTATGAGTTTACCTGCTGTTTGTGGAATGGTAGTAATTGCTTTATACTCATTTGTTGATGCTATTTTTATTGGACAAATAGTAAGCAGCGATGCAATGACTGCAGTTGGAGTAGCATATCCATTCACACTTTTAAACACAGGTATTTCAACACTTTTAGGTATGGGCTCTGCTTCAGTTTTATCACGTGCTATAGGTAAAAATGACAAGAAAACCATTGATAAAATCATGGGAAATATGATATCACTAGTAATTATTATGTCTATATTAACTACAGTGGTAGGAATTGTTTTTACAAAACAACTTCTTTCACTAACTGGTGCAAAAGGAAATGTACTAGATTTAGCAACTAATTATTTAAGAATTATATTTACAGCATCTTTATTTGTGAATTTCGCACAAGCAGCAAATATGATTATGCGTGGAGAAGGTGCAATGAAAAAAGCTATGAAAATCATGGCTGGTGGTGCAATTTTAAATATAATTTTAGATCCTATATTAATTTACATTTTAAAACCATATGGTTTAGGTTTACAAGGAGCAGCAATTGCAACTATTTTTACTCAAATTCTACAAGCTGCATACACACTTTACTTTTTCTTAAGAAAAAGTAAAGTTGTAAAAATACATAAAATAAAAATTGACACAAAATTATTACCAGAAGTTTTATCTATTGGTGTTTCTGCAATGCTTATGCAGGTTTTAACAATGATAATGCAAACAGTAACATTTAAAGTAGCTGCTAATTATGGTGGAACACAATGGCAAACAATTTTAACAGCAGCAATAAGAATACAATGCTTCTCTTTTATTCCTCTTTGGGGTATGAGCCAAGGCTTCCAGCCTTGTGTTGGAACAAACTTTGGAGCAAAAGATTTTGGAAGAGTAAGAAAATTCACAAAAGTATTTATTATAGGAACTACAACATTAGCAATGCTATTTTATATTCCTGCTATGCTAGCACCAAAAGCAATGTTATCTTTATTTATTAAAGAAAAACACATTGTTGAAATGGGATATCAAGATTTTAGATTAATGTTTTCAATCTTTATTGTATTTGGATTTACAATTATAGCAATTACATTATTCCAAGCATTAGGAAAAGCAAAATTAGCAGCTTATGCTGCGTTAGGTAGACAACTTATTTTATATGTGCCTGCAGTAATTATATTACCAAAGATATTTAATCTAAAAATACATGGTGTTTTCTTAGCTCCAGTTATATCAGAAGGTCTTGTAGCAATATTCTGTGCAATTACAGTAATTAAACTTCTTAAAAATTTAGAAAAAGATGATAAAATAGCAGAAGAGAAAAAATTAGCTCAAACTCAAACAGTTTAATTAATATAAAAAAGTCTTTGTTGTAAATTTCAATACAATAAAGGCTTTTTTAAAACTATTAAAAATAAAATGTCCAAACGGAACATTACTGACTTTTTAGAGTTGCAAATATATAAGCATTATTGTAAAATAACATTGGCACAAGAAATTGTGTTTAATTTTTCATTACAAAGTTAGTCATTTCTAACTAATTAGGAGGGTTTAAAATTAATAACAAATTAAAAGGTAAAGATCTAATAACAATCGGTATTTTCTCAGCATTATATTTTGTACTAAGTTTATTGTCTCACATGCTTGGTGGGTTTCATGCTATTGTCTGGTTTTTAACGCCTACAATTGCTGCTATAATTTCTGCAACACCTTTTTTAATTATGCTTGCAAAAGTTAAAAAACCATTTGCTGTATTAATTAGTGGAGTTGTAATAGCATTACTTTATTTAATAACTGGTCAATTCTCTATTTTTGTTCCTATTACATTTATTTTAGCGGGTATAATAGGTGAAATAATTCGCTACATATCCAAATATAAAAGTTTTAAAGCAGACTCTATGGCCTATGCATTTATTTCTTTAGGAATAGTTGCTTCTCCACTTCCACTTTGGATAGATTCTGAAGCTTTTATTAAAAAAATAACTGATTTTGGTATGCCTAAGTCTTATATTAATACATGTATGACTCTTACATCTCCTAAAATGCTTGTTATTATAATAATTGCTACTATAGTTAGTGCTTTTGTTGGAGCAATTATCGCTAGAATTTTATTTAGGAAACACTTTAAAAAAGCAGGAGTTATAAAATAATGTTAGACACCAAAAAAACTATAATTGATGCTAGAACAATCATATTATTATTGGTTTTATCTAATATAATAACATTTACACAAAATAATTATTATATTGAAATAATTCTTTGGATATTTTTGTTTACTCTATTAAGCTTGTGTGGATGTATAAAACAAGCAACAAAATGGATTGGAATTTTACTTGCTACAGTATTTATTCAAACATATTTATTACCACTAGCAACTTTTAATTTCGCATCCGGATTTTTTATAATGTTTTCATTTGCACGTAAAATAATACCTTGCATTATGATAGGATCATTAATAATAAATAAAATACCTTCTCAATATTTAATTTTAGCTTTGAGAAAATTTAAACTTCCAAATTTTATTTTGATTCCATTATCAGTAACCATTAGATATATCCCATCATTAAAACAAGAATATTCTTGTGTAAAAGATTCTATTAAATTAAGAAATATTCCAAAATCTAAACAAATTGAAAGTATTATGGTTTCATTAATAATAAATGCCACAAGAACTGCAGATGAGCTTTCTGCTGCTGCAGTTACAAGAGGTATTGAAAATCCTTGCAAAAAAACCTCTGTTTTTGATATGAACATGCAAATATCAGATACAATTATTATTTCTATAGCTTTAACATTAGTTTTACTTTCAATACTTTCAAGAGGTACAATTTTATGATAGAAATAAAAAATGTCACATTTTCTTATACAGGAAAAAAAGATGAATTAAAAAATATAAATCTTACTATTAACGATGGTGAATGTGTATTATTATGTGGAAAAAGTGGTTGTGGAAAAACAACAATTACAAAATTAATTAATGGTTTAATTCCACATTTTTGTGAAGATGGTAAACTTACAGGAAAAGTTTTAATAAATAATATTAGTGTTTCAAATACAGAACTGTATAATCTTTCAAAAACAGTAGGATCAGTTTTTCAAAATCCAAAATCACAATTTTTTCATATAAATTCTAATGCTGAACTAAGTTTTGGATTAGAAAATTGCGGTACACAAAAAAATGATATGCTTAATTCTATTTCAAAAACAATATCTAATTTGCATCTTGAGAAATTGCTTAACAGAAATGTTTTCGAAATGAGTGGAGGAGAAAAACAATCTCTTGCATTTGCTTCTGTTAACACACTAAATCCAAATATTTATGTATTAGATGAACCAACAGCAAATTTAGATGAAGAAGGTATAATTCTTTTAAAAGAGCAAATTGAAAATGTAAAAAGCCAAGGAAAAACTGTTGTAATTGCTGAACATAGACTTTGGTTTTTAAAAAATATAATTGACAAAGTCGTTTATATAGAAAATGGAGAAATTAAAAAAGAATTTAAAAATGATGAATTTCTTTTATTAACTGATGAAGAAAGAATACAAATGGGACTTAGAAAACTTGAACATAATACTATTTTTCAAACACAACCAAAACAAGATGACGATTATATAGTTAATAATTTATCATTTTCTTATAAAGATAAGGATATTTTCAGTAATCTTTCTTTCTCAGCAAATACTGGTGAGATTTTAGGAATCATCGGAAGAAATGGTGCAGGTAAAACTACATTATTAAAAGCTTTATGTGGTCTTAATAAAAAATCTAAAGGCAGTGTTTCACTTTATGGAAAAAATCTTACACCAAAACAAAGAATACAAAACTCTTATTTAATAATGCAAGATGTTAATAGTCAACTATTTTCTGATAGTGTTTTTGGAGAATGCAAATTAAGTACTATAAATGAAAACGATGAAAATATAAACAGAATTCTTAAAGAATTTAATCTACTTGATTTAAAAGAAAAACATCCAATGGCACTTTCAGGTGGACAAAAACAACGCCTTGCAATAGTTACAGGAATATTATCATCTAAAAAAATAATTATGTTTGATGAACCTACAAGTGGACTTGATTATGAGAACATGAGAATTGTAGCTAATACTTTAAAGAAATTAGCCAAAAAAGATACAATTATCATTGTTGTAACTCATGATACAGAATTTTTAGAATTAGCAGCAGACAAAATTATAAAATTAGGAGAAAATCATGCTTAACAAAACTATTGAAAATTATGATTTTGAAAAATTTTCAGATGGAAATAATACTATTTTACAAACAAGAAATGAAACAGGTTCAGGATCTATGACTATATATGATGTAATGGAAGGAATCCAAATAATATATAATGATTTTCATATGCAAAAAATCAAATCAAAATTTTCTCCACAAAACAATTTATTTTGTATTGACCATTGCAAAGAAGGAAGATTAGAACAAGAAATAAGAAAAAACACTTATAGTTACATACAAGCTGGAGATTTAAAAATGGATTCCAGAGAAAATCATAATAGCAATTTCTTTTTTCCATTAGAACATTTTCATGGAATAACTGTAGCATTTGATATAGATATAGCAGACAAAAGTATTTCAGCTGTTTTTCCGGATTTTCCATATAAAATATCACAAATTAAAAATAAATTTTGTCCTAAAAATGATATCTATTTTTTAAGAAAAAACAATGAAATTGAACACATTTTTTCAGAACTTTATCAAGTTCCACAAGAAATAAAAAATCATTATATGAAAATCAAAATATTTGAACTTCTTTTATATTTAGGTACACTTCATAATTATAAAAATGAAGATAAACCTATTTATTTTTATAAAACACAAACAGAAAAAGTAAAACAAATACAAACATATATCATAACAAATTTGCAAAAACATGATACATTAGAAGAGTTATCAAAACTTTTTAATATTTCTCTTACTACAATGAAAACATGTTTTAAAGAGATATATGGAAAACCAATTTACTCTTATTTAAAAACTTGCAGAATGAACAAAGCTGCTGAACTTCTTTTATTTACAGATTATGATATTTCAAAAATCGCAGGAGAAGTTGGATATGACAGTCCAAGTAAATTCACACAAGCTTTTAAAAAAGAAATAGGTATTTTACCTATTGAATACAGAAAAAGAGAAAATAAATTTGTGAGGTAATAAAATGAAAAATAAAAACAAAGGCTGGTTAAAGCCTTTACTTTCTTATGCAGAAAAATTTAAAAAACAATGGATTTTATCTATTATTTTATCTGTAATAAGTGTTACTGCTGGAATAATTCCATACTTTTGTATATATAAAATAATAGATCGTTTTATATATGGTAAATTAAAAATAAATTATATTCTTATTTGGTGTGCATATGCTGCTATAGCTTATTTTATTAAAGTAGTATGTTTTGGATTATCTACAGGACTTTCTCATAATGTTGCTTACAATGTGCTTGAAGGATTAAGAACTAAAGTTGCCAATTGTTTTCTTCATGCACCTTTAGGAGAAACACACAAACATTCTATAGGTGAAATAAAAAATATTCTTGTAGATAAAATAGAAAATATAGAACCACCACTTGCACATATTGTACCAGAAGGAGCTGGACATATTATGTTACCAATTGTAAGTATTTGCGCTTTAACTATTATAGATTTTCGTCTTGCTTTAGCATCATTACTTACATTTCCTTTAGCAATATTTTTTATGATTATATCATATAAACTTAGTGGCAAAAATTTTGATAAATATAACACATCAAATTCATATATGAATAGCACTATTGTTGAATACATTGAAGGAATTGAAGTTATTAAAGCATTTGGAAGAACTGGTGTATCTTATGAAAAATATTCAAAAGCTATTGTTGATTACAAAAATTTTGTAGTAAAATGGCTTTCGTCAACTTTTCTCACAATGAAACTTTCATTTGCACTATTTCCTGCTACTCTTTTAGGAGTTGTACCTGTTTCTTTGTATCTTGCTAACAATAGTGCTATTACTATTTCACAAGCAATTTTAGCAGTACTGCTTTCTATGTCTATGGTGACTTCACTTGTAGCTATAGAAGTGTTTAGTGAAAATATTCGTCAAATCCAAAGAACTACAAATGATTTACAAGAATTTTTAACTATGAAAGCTCTTACTGAACCATCACAAAAAGCTATAATTAAAAATCACAATATTACTCTTGAAAATGTATGTTTTTCTTATACTGATAAACCAGAAGATGAAGTATTACATAATATAAATCTTTCTTTGCCACAAGATACTTTTACAGCATTAGTAGGTCCATCAGGTGGCGGTAAATCCACAGTAGCAAAATTAATAGCAAGATTTTGGGATGTTACCAAAGGCAGCATCAGCATTGGTGGAACAAATATTAAAAATATGCCTTTATCTCAATTATCAGAGAATGTAAGTTTTGTAGCTCAAGATAATTTTTTATTTAATTGTTCATTATTAGAAAATATTAGACTTGGAAATCCAAAAGCAACTGATGAAGAAGTCAAAAAAGCAGCACAAGCAGCACAATGTGAAGAATTTATCTCTAAACTTCCAAAAGGATATAATACCTCAGCTGGTGAAGCTGGAAAACAACTTTCTGGAGGAGAAAAACAACGAATTTCAATTGCTCGTATGATTCTTAAAAATGCACCAATTATTATTTTAGATGAAGCTACAGCTTTCACTGATCCAGAAAATGAATCTAAAATACAAGAAAGCCTTTCTGTTTTAACAAAAGGAAAAACATTATTAGTAATAGCTCATAGATTATCAACAATTAAAAATGCTGATAACATTGTTGTATTAAAACAAGGTAATATTTTAGCACAAGGAACTCAAGAAGAACTTATTGAGAAATGCTCACTATACAAAGACATGTGGCAAGCTCATATTGGTGTTAAAAAATGGGCTGTAGGCGCAAATAGAAAGAAGGTGGAAAATAATAATGTTTAAAACAGTTAAACGCATTATAGATTGGTGTGGTGAATATAAAAAAAGACTTTATTTCGGATTTGTTCTCACCTTTTTTATACATATATTTTCAGCAGCAACTATCATGGTTGCAGCTTTTACATTAGGAAAAATGATTAAAAATGTAAACACTTTTGCAACATTTGATAAAACATGGATTGTAAAAAGTTTTATTATTATTTTAGCTTTAGTAATTTTAAAATTTATTTTCATGTTTATTAAAGCAAAATGCCAGGAACCTATAGGTTATCATATGGTTGCAAAAAACAGACTTGAAGTTGGAGAATCATTAAAAAGAGTATCTCTTGGATATTTTAATGAAATGAATACAGGTAATATTTTAAATTCAATTACAACAGGTCTTAATACACTTGAAACAATGGGAGTGCGTATGATAGACAATTTTGTAGGAGGATATATAAATTTTCTTGTTATTTTTATTGGATTTTTATTTATGAATCCTACACTATCTTCAATTTGTATAGCTGCAGTTCTTATATCTTTTGTATTTCTGCTTATAATCTCTCATTTTAGCACTAAAAATACACCTAAAGAAGCCAAATCAAATAGTGATTTAACAAAATCAGCACTTGAATATGCACGTGGTTTACCAACAGTTAAATCTTTTGGACAAAACGGAGTTTCTTTTAATAATATTAAAAACGCTATTTCTGAAAGTAAAAAAATACATCTTAAAATTGAATGGGGCTTTATTCCATCTAATTGTCTACATTTGTTAGCTTTAAAATTTGGTTCTATTGTTTTAGCTGGAGCAACATGTATTCTAGGATTCAAAGGAAAAATGGATATTACAACTATGCTTGCATTTATTTTATTTTCATTTAATATTTTCGGAAGTATTGAACCTATTAGTGATTCGGCTCATCTTTTAAGTGTTATGGATGATGCAATGAACCAGCTAAAAAAAATGAAAAAACAAACCTATTTAGATGAAAATAGTAGTGATATTTCTTTATCTTCTTTTGATATTAATTTTAAAAATGTTGATTTTAGTTATGATAGCAGAAAAGTTTTAAATAATATAAATTTTGATATCAAAGAAAAAACAACTACAGCAATTATTGGTCCATCTGGATCAGGAAAATCTACTATTTGCAATTTGCTTGCAAGATTTTATGATGTTGATAGTGGAAACATCTTAGTTGGTGGTCATAATATTAAAGAATTAACATGTGATAGTTTATTAAAAAATATTTCTATGGTTTTTCAAAATGTTTATCTTTTTAATGATACTATTCGTTCTAATATTTGTTTTGGCAAACCTGATGCTACTAAAAAAGAAATGATAGAAGCTTCAAAAAAAGCATGTTGTCATGATTTTATTATGCAATTGCCAAATGGATATGACACTATTGTTGGAGAAGGTGGTGGGACTCTTTCTGGAGGAGAAAAACAAAGAATATCTATTGCTAGAGCAATTTTAAAAGATTCGCCTATAATTATTTTAGATGAAGCAACAGCCAGTATAGATCCTGAAAATGAACACTATATCCAAGAAGCTATTTCTGAATTGACTAAAAACAAAACTATTATTACTATAGCTCATAGACTTGCAACTATAGAAAATGCAGATCAAATACTAGTTGTTGACAATGGTCAAATAGTCCAAAAAGGAACACATGAAGAGCTTATTTTTACAGAAGGAAAATATAAACAGTTTATAAAAATAAGAGAACTTGCTGAAGGATGGAAAATTGCATAATTAAATAATTATAAAAATTATATTTATTATTCTAATTTTATGCTATACTTATATATGAAATTTTATTAAGCATTATTGGAGGTATCATGAACAATAAATATAAAGGGATTGTATATATTATTTTATCCGCACTAAGTTTTTCTACAATGAGTTTATTTATACAATTATCAGGTGACGTACCATTTATACAAAAAAGTATGTTTAGAAATGTAATTGCTCTTATTTTCTCATTTATTATAATTATGAAACAAGGTGCTGACTTTTCATTTAAAAAAGGAAATTTAAAATTTCTTATTTTAAGATCATTTTTCGGAACAATAGGAATATTTTTTAATTTTTATGCAATTGAAAATCTTATGCTATCAGATGCTACTATGATAGTTAAATTATCACCTTTTTTTGTAATCTTATTTTCATTTATAATTTTAAAAGAAAAAATAAAATCTTGGCAAATTGTATGCGTTATTGGAGCTTTTACTAGTAGTTTATTTATTATTAATCCTAACATATTTAAATCATTATTTACTGGTGCTCCATTTACATCAAGTTTAGGAAGTTTTGCATCTATAATAGGAGTTTTTGGTGCGATGTCTGCTGGACTTGCTTATACAATAATTAGACTGCTTTCTATACGTGGTGAAAGAGGTCCATTCATTGTATTTTTCTTTTCTGCATTTTCAACAATAGTATGCTTCCCTTTTGTAATATTTGATTTTGCACCTATGAATACTTTACAAATTATTTATTTAATAGGAGCAGGATTATTTGCTAGTTTTGGTCAGTTTGCTATTACCGCTGCATACAGCAATGCTCCTGCAAAAGAAATATCTGTTTATGATTACACACAAATTATTTTCTCAGCTATATATGGCTTTTTAATATTTGGTGATATTCCAAGTATTTATAGCTTTATTGGATATGTTTTTATTATTTCAATTGCTATTTTTATGTTTTATAAAAACAAAAAAGCAAAGTAATCTTATATATTAACATTATCAAAAAGCTTGTTCCTAGCATATAATATAATTGTCACATTTGACAAAAATCGACAAATCAAAAAGGAGAAATTATATTATATGATTGGTATTTTTGGATCCTCAATGGAGGATCTTCAACATCTGATTGACCAAACAGATGTTAAAAACACAAACAAATTTGGAAAAGCTGTTGTTATGGAAGGTATTCTTAATGGAAGAGCTGTTTTGCTTGTTTCTACTGGATACAACAAAGTAAATCTTGGTATGGCAACTGGTTTTATCAATGATAATTATTGTGTTAATTCAATGATAGGTGTTGGAAACTGCGGATATATGGAAGACGACGGAATGAATATTTGTGATATTGCTATAGGATCAAGTTCTGTTCAATATAGCGTAAATTCATCTGCTATTGGTTATCCTGAAACAGTAATTCCTGGAGTAGGACTTGGAGAATTCTTTAGTAGTCCTAAACTTACTGAATTAGCTGAGAATACTGTTAACGAATTAGGTTACAACTCCTTAACTGGTAAAGTTGCAACTGGTGAACAATTTATTGCTGATGATATTGAACGTGATCTTATTTCAGATAAATTTAATAGCCAATTTATTGACATGGAATGTGGTGCTGTTGCACAAAATGGATTTATCTCTAATACTCCTGTAGTATTTGTAAAAGGTATTTCTAACTTCGCTGGAGACGATGCACCTATGGAATATCAACAATATGCTGACGCTGCTAACAGCCGTGCTTGTGATGTTGTAGCTGCTATGGTTCCGAATATGCCTTGTACTAATGACCCACAATGTGATTGTCCTCAAGTTCCTTGCCAAGTTTCAGAACTACAAGATGGTCTTGATGGAAATTCTTGGTCACTTCAAGAATTACAGCGTGCTTTGTCTCAATCAGGCCTAGCTAATTCTTTGCCTCTTCAAGAGCTACAACGTGCTTTGTCTCAATCAGGCTTAGCTAATCTTTTGCCACTTCAAGAACTACAACGTGCTTTTTGTGATACTGTTAAACCTAGTAAAATAGGACCTTCTTGTCCTATTAACCCATGTGATTGTCCTAATACTGTTAAACCTAGCAAAATAGGACCTTCTTGTCCTATTAATCCATGTGATTGTCCTAATACTGTTAAACCTAGCAAAATAGTGCCTGCTTGTCCTATTAACCCATGTGATTGTCCTAATACTGTTAAACCTAGTAAAATAGTGCCTGCTTGTCCTATTAATCCATGTGATTGTCATCACCATCATCACCATGATTCTGATTGGCCAAACCTTGGAAATTGTCAAATAGATTCAAAACGTTTTAATGAACTTGATAGTAGACAAATTAAAAATGTAATAAACAATTGTACTCATGTTAATTTAGGCGTTGTTAATATTGATGAACCTTATGTTGTTCCAATGTGTTATGAAGTTGACTGCAAATGTCCAAATAGATTTAAACTTTTGAGTAAAGCTTATGGTAAAAAAATAAACTGTCTTAAAAACAATAATAATGTTGTTTTAACATTTATTGATGAAGATGCATGTAATGTAAGAAGTGTTGTTGCTTTAGGTAAAGCAATGCTAAACTATTCTAATAATAACAAAGACATGGAAATTACCGTTGATGTTTGTTCTATGACTGGACGAGAATATTTTAAATAATAAAATGTATTAATATATCTATTTTTGAATAGCTAAATAACTAAAATAAAAGGCTGGAAGTCAATTTTGATTTCCTAGCCTTTTATTATATTAATATTATTTTTTATTATCAAGTTTTTCTTCACAATATATTGCTACACCATTTGTTGTTTCAATCTCTACTGCTATTAACTTTCCTTTTAATTCTTTATTTAATACTGGCAACATTGTTTCATAAACATATTTTGCTATATTTTCTAAACTTGGAGAAAATGAAACATATTCTAGTGGAAATGGTGATTCTTTTACATTAACATCTTTTTGAATTAATGTTTTTGAATTCCATTTATCTCCAATTTGCTTTTTAAAAAGATTTGCAATATTTAACATATTAAGTTTTGTAGTAGAATCTTTTGTAATATCTTTTTTATCATCCTTTTTATTACTATCTTTTTTTATATATTTGTTAACAACCTTTTTGCCATGATATCCTTTTGGACCTTTTATATTATTATTTTTATCAGAAATTATATAATGAAAATCATAAGTGCTAAAATCATATGTATTATTTTCTTTCATTGAAGATACATTTTTATTTAAAATATTTTTTCCATGATATCCATTTGGTCCATTAATAAGTTTATTTTTATTATAAAAAATATAGTGAGGCTGCTCTTTTTTTATTTCATTAGAATTAACTGCAGGTGATTTTAATGGACTTTGCATAACTATTAAATTAATTGAATGTACATTATCTGAAAAAACTTCAGAAATGGTTTCATACCTTAAAAAAGATACTTGATTTTTTGAATTTAAAATTTTGTACATATAAAAACTCCTTTGATAAAAATTAAAAGCAATTACAATTTTGCATACATTTTATATTTATTTTAATACTGTTTACAATCTATTTTATGTTGTTATTATCATATTGATTACTTATTACACATATTATATTACATTAAGTGTTTTTTTATATTATTAAACGAGGTGAAACTATGTTAGATAAAGAAAATCAGAAACTTACCAAAAAAGAAATTTTTGAACTTTTGGATATTGCCTCTTATTGTAGATTGTCTGTTTCAGATAATAATCAACCGTATATTGTTCCTATGTATTTTCTTTGGAAATATAATGACGAGAGATTATGGTTTTTGCTATACAGCAAAGACTCTGGAGAAAAAATACGTTGTTTGAATTCTAATCCTAAAGTTGCACTGGAATTTGAAACTTATATGAACAATACTCTTTGTACTGTTGTTGCTAGAGGCGAATTAACTGAATTTGTTGAAAAATCTAAAGATTGTCCTTATGGCAAAGACTACATAGGTTTAGAAATTTTAGCACATACAATCTCAGGAAAAAAAATTGTACCAAAAACAAATAATAAGGAGCCTAGCTATGATAAATAACTCAAACAATAAAAATTGTCAATGCAATAGACAATTACAAAACAATAACCAATCACCAAATAACAGACAATTTCAACAAAATAATCAATCACCAAACAACAGGCAATTTCAAAACAACAGACAAACAATAAATAATAATCAAATGCCAAATAATATGCAATCACAAAACAGATGTAGAATGATGAAAAAACGTTTACCAAAAGATTTTCAGCCAAAAATGAAGGTATTTAACTGTTTAGATCCGGAAAATTTACCAGAAGATCAAATTTCTGATGATAAATCTTCAGAAACAAAAGAACAAGTTACTAAGCCTTCTTTTCCAGTAACAAAATTTGAATAATTTTAAATTAAAATATACATAAAACGTGTTTAAAAAGTGTCAATTTAATATTCTTTCACATATAATAATTTGAGGTAATAACTCATTATTTATATAAGGAGGAAATATATGGCAATTTTTACTAACCAAGCGACGCTTTCGTATAACGGAAATGTTGTTAATTCAAATACTATTACCGGAGAGATATTAGCTACATTATCAGCTACTAAAACAGCTGTTACAGATAACTACACTGCAGGCGATGATGTAACTTATGTAATCTCAATTGTTAACTCAGGAACAACTGATTTTACTGGGCTTACTGTTACAGATAACCTTGGTGAATATCCATTTGGTGTTGGAACACTTGTTCCACTTGATTATGTTGCAGGTTCTATACAGTACTATATTAATGGTGCATTGCAAGTAGCACCTCCTGTTGCTGCTGGACCACCTTTAGTTATTACTAATATCAGTGTTCCTGCTAACGGAAACGCTACTATAATTTATGAAGTTAAAGTAAATGAATTTGCTCCGCTGGATGCTGCTTCTACTATTACAAATGAAGCTGTTATTTCTGGAGGCGGATTAAGTGAAGATATTACTATTACTGAAACTATTTCTACTGAAGATTTAGCTGAGCTTACAATTACTAAGTGTATATGTCCTGACGTTGTTAATGAAAATGGTCAATTGACTTATACATTTACTATCCAAAACTTCGGAAATACTGATGCTGTAGCTGGAGATAATGTTACTCTTACAGATACATTTGATCCTATTCTTAACCCAATTACTGTTGACTTTAATGGAACTCCATGGGTTGACCCAACAAACTATACCTATGATACAGTAACTGGTTTATTCGAAACAGTTCCTGGAGAAATTACAGTTCCTGCTGCAACCTTTACTCAAGATCCTGTTGGTGGAAACTTTATTGTAACTCCTGGCGTAAGTGTTCTTACTGTAACTGGAACAGTTTAATATTTTTTATAATTAATAATATTAAATATAATAAAAATGACTTGTTGTTTAAATTAAAGCAACAAGCCATTTTTATATTAATATTTTATTTAGTAAAACAAAAAAGCTTGTCTATAAAATAAACAAGCTTTGGTGGGAGAAGATGGATTCGAACCATCGAAGCAAGATGCAACAGATTTACAGTCTGCCCCCTTTGGCCACTCGGGAACTCTCCCAAAATATGATCAAAGATTAACTTTGATATTTGGAGCTGGTGGACGGACTCGAACCCCCGACCTGCTGATTACAAATCAGCTGCTCTACCAACTGAGCTACACCAGCCTCTTAAGTAGCATATCTATTATACCATATTTTTTAATGTTTGTCAAGAAGATTTTTAAATTATTTTTTGAAATATTATCAAATTTAATATGTATCTTTTTAACAATTGGTCGAGGCGACAGGAGTCGAACCTGCGGCATCTTGGTCCCAAACCAAGCACTCTACCAAACTGAGCTACGCCTCGATTTATTGTGTTGTCATCTGACGACTTAATTATTATACTACAATGCAATATCATTGTCAACACTTTTTTTGGTTTTTTTAAATATATTTTTTTATTTTGATATTATAACTATAATTTATTAGATTTTTGTATTTTTTTGTATTTATAGTATGATTTAAAGTATATATTTTACTATTGACATACATAAATAAATAAATTATAATTATACTAATCTTAAATGCGATGATAGGAAACAAAACTATTTATTCATTCTCAGAGAGCTACCATTTTGCTGAAAGGTAGTATTGTTTATTAGTTATAACTCATCCTTGAGCAGCTGTGCTGAACATTATTTAGTAAGTACAGACGGTTACTTCCGTTATAGAGTAACACATTGTTTGATGTGTAAGTGGATGAATTTTCATCAATTTGAGTGGTACCACGGATTCATACTCCGTCTCTTTAGCTTGTTATGCTTTTGAGGCGGATTTTTTTATAATGTGAAAGGAGATTTTATGAATTATCATAAATACAAACAAAATTTTTATGTCCCACCTACCCCATCCATGAATTGGACTAAGAAAACTTATGTTGAAAAAGCGCCTATATGGTGTAGCGTTGATCTAAGAGATGGTAATCAATCTCTGATTACTCCTATGACTCTTGAAGAAAAATTGAAATTTTTCAAGCTACTTGTGAATTTAGGTTTTAAAGAAATAGAAATTGGATTTCCTGCTGCTTCTGATACTGAATTTGAATTTTGCAGAACACTTATTGAACAAAATCTTATTCCTGATGATGTTACTATTCAAGTTCTTACTCAGGCACGAGAGCATATTATAAGAAAAACTTTTGATGCAATTAAAGGTTGTAAAAGTGCAATTGTTCATTTATATAACTCTACTTCTGTTGCTCAAAGAGAACAAGTCTTTAAAAAAAGCAAAGATGAAATTATTCAGATGGCTATTGATGGTGCTATATTGCTTAAAAATCTAAGTGATGATATTGAAGGCAATTTTAAATTTGAATATTCACCTGAAAGTTTTACTGGCACAGAAATGGAATTTGCTCTTGATATTTGTAATGCTGTTATTGATCAATGGCAACCTACTTCAGATAATAAAGTTATAATTAATCTTCCTGTAACTGTTGAACTTTCTATGCCTCATGTTTACGCATCACAAGTTGAATATATATGTAATAACATTAACAATCGTGAAAATGTTATAATTTCTTTACATCCTCATAATGATCGTGGATGTGGAGTTGCAGACAGTGAAATGGGACTTTTGGCTGGTGCTGACAGAATAGAAGGCACTTTATTTGGAAATGGTGAAAGAACTGGTAATGTTGATATTATTACACTTGCTTTAAATATGTTCTCTCAAGGAATTGATCCAAAACTAGATTTTAGCAATGTTCCAAAAATCACTGAAATTTATAAAAAAATTACAAGAATGAATGTCTATGAACGTCATCCTTATAGTGGCCAACTTGTATTTGCTGCTTTTTCAGGATCACATCAAGATGCTATTGCAAAAGGTATTAAATGGCATAGTGACAAAAACTGCGATAAATGGACTGTACCTTATCTTCCTATTGATCCTAAAGATATTGGTAGAGAATATGAAAGTGATGTAATTAGAATTAATTCACAATCTGGCAAAGGTGGAATTGGATATATTCTTGAGCAAAACTTTGGAATTATTCTTCCTCCTAAATTCCGTGAAGAATTTGGATACCATATTAAGAATATTTCTGATTGTCAAAATAAAGAATTACTACCTGATGAAATTAAGAAAGCTTTCTTTAATAATTTTGTTAATATATCAGATAAACTTAAAGTAAATAAGGCTACTTATGTTCAGAATTCAGAAATTGAAGCTAGATTAAACATACAATTTGACAAAGAATTAAAAGATTCTATAGGTGTTGGTAATGGTAGACTTGATGCTTTTAGTGATGCAATAATGAAAGTTATTGGTGTTGACTTTACTATCGTTAATTATCATCAGCATGCTCTTGAACATTCTTCAAAATCAAGTGCTCTTGCTTATATTGAAATTAAGATTAACGATAAATTTGTTTGGGGTGTTGGTATGAATACTGATATCGTAACTGCATCAGTTAATGCTATTATAAGTGCTGTTAATATTTATTTAAAACAATAAAAAGAAAAGAACCTCATCATGAGGTTCTTTTTTATATAGTAAGATATTTAGATATTTCATTAAATTGATCTACATCAATAAATCTTTCTAATTCATAAACTTGTTTAAACTTAGATCCTGAATTAATACGATAATTAATAATACTATCTATAGTTTCTTTTTCTATTTTAGGTATTTTCATAAATTCATCATAAGTAGCAGTATTTAAATTTACAGATTCAAGCTCTATTTCTACAGGTTTAGGTTTATCAGTTTCTAATGTAGTACTGGTAGTAGTAGTGGTATCTATTTTTTTAGGAGGTAATTTTGACACATCAACAAGTATGTAATCTTTAATTACTTCATAATTTTTAGAACCTATTCCATCTACATTTTTAATTTCTTTTATAGAATAAAAATATCCGTTATTTTTTCTATAATTAATAATAGCTTTTGCTTTAGCATCTCCAACACCTTTAATTAACATAAGTTCTGAATATGTAGCTGAATTTATATTAATTTTTTTAAACACAACTGGTTTACTTGGAGTTTCAACCGGTTTCTTTGAAGGTTTTCTTGAAGCTTTTGTAGTAGATGTACTATTTCCATTAGATTTATATTTTTTAACAGTTCCATTTGATGAGGAATTATTATTTGATTTTGAATTATCTTTATCAGATTCATTTTCAACAAACAAACATTTTTTCAATTTATCAAAGGTCTTATCTCCAATTCCATCAACATTTAAAAGTTGATTTAAATTATCAAAAGAACCTAAAGATGTCCTATAATCAACAATACTTGTAGCAGTTTTCACACCTATTCCATCTATTGCCATCAATTCATCTTTTGTTATTAAATTTAAATCCTTAGGAAATTTTACTGCCATTGACGTTGTTGAAGATGGTATTGGTTCAGATAATATTACTTCAATTGTAGAAACAACTGACTTATCAGTAATTACAGACAAACCATTATTATTACTAGATTCATCTAATCTTGAAAAAACAAACACACATACTAAAACAATTAAAACGAAAATGGAAATCAACAGCAAAATTTTTTTATTTTCTTTTTGCCGCACTAATTGTCCTCCAAACCTAAAACTGTTATTAGATCTTTTGTTAAAATTTATTATATAAAACTACAACTATATTATAATACTATTTTGAAACTAAATCAAGTGTATCACGTGCAATTAATAATTCTTCGTTAGTAGGTAAAATCCAAGTTTGAACTTTTGCATCTTTTGCAGTAATATTACAAAGTTGTCCATTCATCTTTTCATTAAGCTCATCATCAATTTTAACACCAAAGAATTCCATGTCTTCACAAACATCTTTTCTTACATCCCAAGCATTTTCACCAATACCTCCTGTAAAGATTATAGCATCAAGGCCATTCATTACAGCAGCATATGAACCAATATATTTTTTTATTTGGTAACGTAATAGCTTAGAAGCAAGTATTGCATTTTTATCTCCGTGTTTAGCAGCAGCAGATATATCACGATTATCAGAAGATACACCTGTCATACCAAGGAATCCTGAATTTTTATTTAAATAATTGCTCATTTGAGAAGGTGTGTATCCTAATTTATTCGCAACATATGTTACAGCTGAAGCGTCAATAGCTCCACAACGTGTGCCCATTACAAGTCCATCAAGAGGTGTAAATCCCATTGATGTATCAACAGATTTTCCACCATCAACACAACAAATTGAAGATCCATTTCCTAAATGACAACTTACTATTTTCAAATCTTTAATATCTTTATTCATAAGTCTTGCTAGTTCACCAGAAACAAATCTATGTGATGTTCCATGAAAACCATATTTACGAACATGCAATTTTTCATAACATTCATGTGGCAATCCATACATATATGCTTTTTCTGGCATAGTTTGATGGAATGCTGTATCAAAAACAACTACTTGTGGAACATTATCTGGTAGAACACTTTTACAAGCTCTTAAAGCAAGAGCATGAGCATGGTTATGAACAGGAGCAAGCTCAGCTAATTCATCAATCTTATCAATAACTTCGTCAGTCACTAACGTTGTTTTAGTAAATACTTCTGCACCTTGTACAATTCTGTGACCTACTGCATATATCTCACTCATATCGGTAATTACAGCTGTTTCACCTTTTGTCATTACATCAATAAGTTTCATAAAAGCTTCTGTATGAGTTGGAAAACTACAATCTCTAACATAAGAACGACCATCATTTGTTTTATAAGTTATTTTACCATCAATACCAATTCTTTCACAATTTCCTTTTGCCTTTACTTCTTCACCGTTCATATCTATTAATTGGTATTTCAAAGAAGAACTTCCTGCGTTAATTACTAAAACTAACATTAATATAACCTCCTACAATAACTTGACATTTACATTATTATTTTATATTATTACAATATAGCAAAAAAATCAAGTAAAATTTATAAATTTTTTTTATTTTTAGAAATATGCACACTTTCTGAAAGGGAAAATATGAATATTTGTGGTATTATTTGTGAGTATAATCCATTTCACAATGGTCATTTATATCAAATTAATAAAACTAGACAATTAAGAGCAACTCATATAGTTGGAATTATGAGCGGAAACATTGTTCAACGTGGTGATATTTCAATAATAGACAAGCATATAAGAGCTCAGAATGCTGTAAAAAACGGAATTGATTTGGTAATTGAATTGCCTGTTCCTTATTCTGTTAGCTCTGCTGAAATTTTCGCAAAATCTTCTGTTTATATATTGAATAAACTTAACGTTGTTGATTTGCTTTCTTTTGGTTCAGAATCTGGTGAATTAAAAAAAATTAAGATTGCCTCGGAAATTTCTATTAAATATAAAAACTCAAAAGATGTTTTAGAATACATTAAAAATGGTCTTTCATATCCTTTAGCAATGTCTAAAGCAATTGAAAAAGACTTTGGAAAAGAAATTGCAGATATATTTAATTCTCCAAACAACACTTTGGCTATAGAATATTTAAACGCATTAAACTCTATTAATAGTAGAATTAAACCTATTACAGTCAAAAGAAATTCTATAGATCATGATAGTGATATTGAAACAGAAAACTTTGCAAGCGCTTCTTTATTAAGAACCAAAATTGCAAATAATGAAAATATTGATAAGTTTATTCCAAAAAACTTAAATCAAGAAACACAAAACATTGCTAATATAAAAAATATTGAAAAAATCATTTTTTACAAACTACTTTCAATGAGTAAAGAGAAACTTAATTTATTACCTGATGCAAATGGAGGACTTGGTGATAGATTATATAGTGCTATTAATTCATCACTTTCATATAATGATCTTTTAATGAAATGTAAAACGAAATGCTTTACTCTTGCTAGAATACGAAGAGTTATTATGTATGCTTTGCTTGGAGTAACTTATGAAGATTTAAATATTTTACCTCAATATGCTAGAATTCTTGCTTTTAATGAGAAAGGTCAAGAAATTCTTTCTGAAATAAAAAAGCGAAGTGATTTTCCTATATCAACTTCTTTATCTAAACTTAGCAAAATTTCTAATGAAGCTAATAGACTTTCAGAACTTGATAATAATGCTTCTAATTTATTTTCTTTAGCATGTGATAATAACAATTATAGAAAAAATGAATACTCAGTAAAAGTAACAAAAACAATTTAAATAATAAAAAAAGCCGGAAATTCCGGCTTTTTTCTATCTTACCATATAAGATATACTATCTATAACTGATCCTAAACCACTAATAGCTTTGTTTGCAGTCTTTTTCATTCTGCGTTTTTGTTTATTTGTTCTATTAGTCATTGCGTATGTTATAGCTCCAACTGTAACTCCTACAGTCATTCCTTTTACAAATGAACCCATTTTCAATTTTAACACTCCTAATTATTTATTTTATAAGGTTATGATGCCCTTTTAGACTTACTTATATAACATAAAAATATTGTTAATAATAAAAAAATATGGTATAATGTGATGCGAATAATTTAAATAAATTTTTGGAGTTAAATGTGAATAATAATAAAAAAGTTGCTGCTATCCACGATTTATCTGGTGTTGGAAGATGTTCATTAACTGTTATATCTCCTATTCTTTCAATAATGAAAATTCAATGTTGTCCTGTTCCTACTGCTGTTTTGTCTTCTCATACTGGTGGTTTTGGTGATGTTGTATTAAGAGATTTGACTGACTATATTATACCTACTTTAAATCATTATAAAGAAATTAATCAGAATTTTGATTGTATATATAGTGGATTTCTTGCTTCGTCTGGACAAATTGACCATTGTTTGGATTTTTTTAAAAATTATCCAAATGCATTAAAAATTGTTGATCCTGTTATGGGCGATCATGGTAAACCTTATAAAACTTATACTAAAGAGCTTTGCAAACGAATGAGTGAACTTGTAAAAATTGCTGATATTATCACTCCTAATCTTACTGAAGCTTCTATTCTTATTAATGAACCTTTTCCAACTTCTTTTTTTACTTCATCAAAAATAAAAAGTTGGCTTGTTAGATTATCTGAAAAAGGTCCTAATACTATTGTTCTTACAAGTATTATACTTACTGATGGATCAAATTATAATGTTGGTTATGATAAAATTAATAATTCTTTTTGGAAAGTTAAATGCAACTATGTTCCTGTTAATTATCCTGGCTCTGGAGACATTTTTGCTAGTGTTCTTGTTGGAAGTTTACTAAACGGAGATAGTTTGCCTATTGCTATGAACAGAGCTACTAGTTTTACTGAACTTGCAATTAAAACTACTTATAGTTATTCTACTGATCCTAGAGATGGAATAATGATAGAAAACTGCCTTAGCTGGCTTGCTCAAAATATAACTTTAAAAGAATATGAAACTTTATAATTAATTATTGTAAATTATTAAAAATATGATATAATAAGGAGATGTCAAATGCACAATATTAATGTTGTTTTAGTAGAACCTCAAATTCCTCAAAATACAGGTAATATTTCTAGAACTTGTGCTGTAACTGGTGCAAAATTACATTTAATAAAACCTTTAGGATTTACTATTTCTGACAAAAAATTAAAAAGAGCTGGACTTGATTATTGGGATAAACTTGATGTAAAAATATATGAGAATCTTGATGACTTTTTTAATCAAAATAATGGTCCTTACTATTATTACACAACTAAAGCTTTAAATGTGTATTCTGATGTAAAATATGAAAATAATTGCTACATTGTTTTTGGTAGAGAAGATAAAGGATTACCTGAAAAATTACTTTTTGAAAATAAAAAAAATTGTGTTCGTATTCCTATGAAACCTGAACTTAGAAGTTTAAATTTATCTAATACTGTTGCTATTGCAACATACGAAATATTAAGACAATGGCAATTTCCTGAACTTAATTCGCAAGGTCAATTGACTGATTACATTTGGAGGTAGATATGCAAAAAATACGTATGATTACTGATTCGGCTAGTGATATTTCAATCGAACAAGCAGAAAAATACAACATTAAAGTACTTGGATTCCATATTACTGTTGGAGAAAAATCTTATCGTGAATGCGTTGATTTGACAACAGAAGAGTTTTATGAAATTCTTGAAAATAATGAAGAACTTCCTCATACATCTCAAATAACCCAAATTGATTATTTAGAAGCTTATGAAGAACAATATGAATTAGGATATAAAGACATTATTAATGTCACTATTAGTTCTAAAGGATCAAATTCTTACAATAATGCATGTATGGCAAAAGAAGATTTTTTTGAAAATCATCCAGAAGCTAAAGATAATTTTAATATTTATGTTTTAAATGGGAATAGTTATACTGGTGGATATGGTTTTCCTGTTTTAGAAGCAGCTAAAAAAATTAAAAAAGGTGCTGGAGTTGAAAATATACTTTCCTTTTTAGATGTATGGTTTAATAGCGCTGTTGTGGTATGCACTGCTTATACTTTAAAATATGCTAAAAAATCAGGTCGTGTAAACTGTGTTTCTGCTTTTGTTGGTGAAGTTTTAGGAATTAAACCTATAATCTCTTTTATTGATGCTATAAGCAAAACTGTTGATAAAGTTAGAGGTAACAAGCTTGTTATTCCTAAACTTTCAGAAGTAGCTGTTAGTAAAATGATTCCTCAATCTCCTTATGCTATTCTTGTTGGAAGCAACAAAAAAATTGCTAAAGAATTAGCTGATTTGATGGTTAAAGCTACTGGTAGAGAACCTGAATTTTATATGAATGTTGGTGCTACAATTGCATGCCACTTAGGTCATGATGTTGTTGGTGTTGTCGTAAAAGGAGAAAATCGCAAATAAACACAAATAAAATTGTATTAACTTTTTTTAAAATATACTTGCTATATTTTTAATAATCGGTTAAAATAATATTTGTTGTTAAAAATATAACAACAAATAAAATTATGTATTCATTTAGGAAAGGATGTCTATAAAATGGCAGGACTTAATAAAGTAACAGTCGATGATATTAATTTCAGTGGAAAAAAGGTTTTAGTTCGTTGTGATTTCAATGTACCTCTTAAAGATGGTGCTATTACAAATGATAACAGAATTACTGCTGCTCTTCCTACTATAAACAAACTAATTAAAGATGGTGCTAAAGTTATTCTTTGCTCTCATCTTGGTAAACCTAAAAATGGTCCAGAAGATAAATTCTCACTTGCACCTGTTGCTGTAAGATTAGCAGAATTATTAAATAAAAATGTTGTTTTCGCTAATGATGACACTGTTGTTGGAGAAAACGCTAAAAAAGCTATTGCTGATATGAACAATGGTGATGTTGTTCTTCTTCAAAATACTCGTTTTAGAGGTGCTGAAGAAACTAAAAATGGTGAAGAATTCTCAAAAGAATTAGCTTCTCTTGCTGATTGCTTTGTTATGGATGCTTTCGGTTCAGCTCATAGAGCTCATGCTTCAACTGCTGGTGTTACTAAATTTGTTAAAGAAACAGCTGTTGGATATTTGATGAAAAAAGAAATTGAGTATCTTGGTAATGCTGTAGAAACTCCTAAACGTCCATTTGTTGCTATTCTTGGTGGTGCTAAAGTTGCTGATAAACTAAACGTTATTTCAAATCTTATTGAAAAATGTGATACACTAATCATTGGTGGTGGTATGGCTTACACATTCCTAAAAGCAAAAGGTTATGAAGTTGGTAAATCACTTGTTGATGATTCAAAACTTGATTACTGCAGAGAAATGATGAAAAAAGCTGATGATTTAGGAAAACAACTTCTACTTCCTGTTGGAACAATTGTGTGTAAAGAATTCCCTAACCCAATTGATGCTCCAATTGAAATTGATCAAGTTCCTGCTAATGAGATTCCTGCTGATATGATGGGTGTTGATATTGGAATCCCAACTAGAGAACTATTTGCTGATGCTGTTAAAAGTGCTAAAACTGTTGTTTGGAACGGTCCTATGGGCGTTTTTGAAAACCCAACTTTAGCTGCTGGAACAATTTCTGTTGCAAAAGCTCTTTCTGAAACTGATGCTACAACTATTATTGGTGGTGGAGACTCTGCTGCTGCTGTTATACAATTAGGTTTTGCTGACAAAATGTCACATATTTCTACTGGTGGTGGCGCTTCTCTTGAATATCTTGAAGGTAAAGTTCTTCCTGGTATAGATGTTATTGCTGATAAATAAATTTTAAGGGCTAGCTTTATTGCTTGCCCTTTTTGAAAAACAAAATAATATTTTAAGGAGTTTTTGAAATGAGAAAAGATTTAAGACAACCAATTATTGCTGGTAACTGGAAAATGAACAAAACAAGACCAGAGGCTAAAGAACTTATAGAAGCTCTTAAACCTTATGCCCAAAAAGCTACTTGTGGTGTTGTTATTTGTGTGCCTTTTACAAATCTTGAAACTGCTGTTAATCTAACAAAAGGTACAAATATTAAAGTTGGTGCTCAAAACTGTCACTTTGAAAAAAGTGGTGCTTTCACAGGTGAAATTTCTGCTGATATGCTTGTTGAGCTAGGAGTTGAATACGTTGTTTTAGGTCATAGCGAAAGAAGACAATATTTCGGTGAAACTGACCTAACTGTTAATAAAAGAACAAAAGCTGCTCTTGCTGCTGGACTAAAACCAATCGTTTGTGTTGGTGAACTTCTTGATGAACGTGAAGCTAACATAACTAAAGAAGTTATTGCAAGACAAATTAAACTTGATTTATCTGAAGTTTCTTCTGAAGATTTAAAGAAAACTGTTATTGCTTATGAACCAGTATGGGCTATTGGAACTGGTAAAACTGCTTCTGACGAACAAGCTGAAGAAGTTTGCTCATTTATTCGTGAAACTTTAGCTGAAATGTATGATCAAAATACTGCTAACGCTGTTACTATCCAATATGGTGGTTCTATGAATCCTAAAAACTGTGCTGGACTACTTTCAAAAGAAAATATTGATGGTGGACTAATTGGTGGTGCTTCACTTAAAGCTGATGATTTTGCTGTTTTACTAAATGCTGCAACAAACGGCTAATTTATAAGGAGTTATTATATGACTAAATCAGAAATCGCAAAAAAAATATATGAACTTGCTCACATAACTGGCGAATTCAAACTTCGTTCAGGTCAAATTTCAAATGAATATTTTGATAAATATCTTTTTGAAGCAAATCCTATTGTTTTAAAAGAAATCGCAAAAGAAATGGCACCACTTGTTCCTAAAGAAAGTGAGATAATTGCTGGTCTTGAAATGGGTGGAATTCCTGTTGTTACTGCTATATCTTTTGAAAACGGTATGCCTGCAGCTTTTGTTAGAAAAACTGCTAAAGAATATGGAACTTGCAAACTTGCTGAAGGTGCTGATGTTAAAGGCAAAAAAGTTTGTATTATTGAAGACGTTGTAACAACTGGCGGTGCTATTATTGATGGTGTTCGTGAACTTCGTGCTAGAGGTGCAATAATTGACACAGTAATTTGTGTTATTTTAAGAAACGAAAAAGCTCACGAAATTTTAGGTGAACATGATCTAAAATTAATTCCTGCTTTTACAATGGATTATATCAAAGAACAAGTTAACGACTAATATTTTAATGGAATTAAGTATAGACATATGTTTATGCTTAATTCTTATTATTCTTTTATAGAAAGGATTGCTTATAATGAAAAAACCTGTTGCATTAATTATTATGGATGGATATGGAAACAATCCTGAAAGTTACGGAAATGCTATTGCAAATGCTAACAAACCAAATCTTGATAAATTATTTAAAACTTGTCCTCATACTTTAATAGGAGCAAGTGGAATGAATGTTGGTTTACCAGATGGCCAAATGGGCAACTCTGAAGTTGGCCACACTAATATTGGTGCTGGTAGAATTGTATATCAAGAATTAACTAGAATTACGAAATCAATTAGTGATGGTGATTTTTTTGAAAACGAAGCTCTTAATAAAGCTGTAGAAAATTGTAAAAACAACAATTCTTCTCTTCATTTAATGGGCCTTGTTTCTAATGGTGGAGTTCACAGTCATAATTCACATATATATGGTATTTTACAACTTGCTAAAAAGGCTGGACTTACTGATGTTTATATTCATTGTTTTATGGATGGACGTGACGTTCCTCCATCAAGTGGTAAAGATTTTATTAAAGAACTTGAAGATAAAATGAACGAAATTGGTGTTGGTAAAATTGCTACTGTATCTGGTAGATACTACGCTATGGATAGAGATAATCGTTGGGATAGAGTTGAAAAAGCTTATTCTGCAATGGTTTATGGTGAAGGAAACCAAGACACATCTGCTGTAAATGCTATGGAAGCTTCTTATACAGATAATGTAACTGATGAATTTGTTATTCCTACTGTTTGTGATAAAAACGGAACTATTAAAGCTAATGACAGTGTTGTTTTCTTTAACTTTAGACCTGATAGAGCTAGAGAAATTACAAGAACATTTGTTGATGATTCTTTTGATGGATTTGTAAGAAAAAATGGCAGAATGCCACTTTACTTTGTTTGTATGACTCAATATGACGCTACAATGCCAAATGTTGATGTTGCTTTCAAACCTCAATCACTAAAAAATACTTTTGGTGAATATATTTCAGATAAAGGTTTAACACAACTTAGAATTGCTGAAACAGAAAAATATGCTCATGTTACATTCTTCTTTAATGGTGGTGTTGAGGCTCCTTTTAAAAATGAAGATAGAGCATTAATCTCATCTCCAAAAGTTGCAACATATGATTTACAACCTGAAATGAGTGCTTTTGAAGTTACTGATGAATTATTAAACAGAATTGCTTCTGATAAATATGATGTTATTATTTTGAATTTCGCAAACTGTGATATGGTTGGTCATACTGGTGTATTTGATGCTGCTGTTAAAGCTGTTGAAGCTGTTGATACTTGCGTTGGTAAAGTTGTTGATGCTTTAACTGCTAAAGGTGGAGTTGCTTTGCTTACTGCTGATCACGGAAATGCTGACAAAATGTATGAAGCTGATGGTTCTCCATTTACTGCTCATACAACAAATCAAGTTCCATTGCTTCTTGCTGGAATGGATTGCGAGCTTAAAGAAGACGGTGTTTTAGCTGATTTAGCTCCAACAATGTTAGAAATTCTTGATTTACCTAAACCTGATGAAATGACTGGCAAATCACTTATAAAATAGAAAAATTAAACCTCCGTTAATTCGGAGGTTTTTTTATTAATATTACAAGGAGAATTTATGTCTATTTATAAACTTAGACCACATCATGGAATGTGTATACATTATTTTATTGGCAAAGGATATAGTGAAGACTTTATTGATAATATGTCTAAAACTATTAAAATTTTAAAATCAAATGTTGATATTCAATTAACTTCAGATGTTGATGTTATATGCTCTTGTTGTCCAAACAACAATAGAAACATTTGTGAGTCTAATAAAAAAGTTTTAAATTATGATCAAAATATACTAACAGAATGTGGACTTAAAAATGGTCAAATACTAAATTCTAAAGATTTTTTAAATTTAGTATTTGACAAAATTATATCACAAAACAAACTTAATAAAGTTTGTAAAGACTGTGAATGGCTAAAAATTTGCGAATCTATAGATCCTATTCGCTAAGCAAAATCCATTCATCATATTTATCAGAAATTATTTTTTTCAGCTCGTCAATTTTCAAACAAAACTCATTCATTTTTTGATAATCAGAATAAATATCAGGATCTTTTATTTTTTCTTCTAATCCATCTACATCATTTTGCAAATTTTCTATTTCTTTTTCTAAATCTTTTATTTGCTTTTTGCGTTTAACTTCTTGAGCTCTTTGTTCTTTTGTTCTATAAACTTTTACTTTATTTTCTTTTGCCTTAACATTTTGTTTTTCTATTTTTTTCTGATCAATTTCTTTTTGAGCAATTAAATCTTGCTCTTGTTTTTTTTCTAAATAAAAATCAAAATTACCTTTATACTGATTAACTGCATCTGGAGTAATTTCAACTATTCTTGTAGCAATTTTATTAAGCAAATATCTATCATGCGAAACAAATATAATTGTTTGATCAAAATCATATAAAGCTTCTTCAAGAACTTCTTTTGTATTTAAATCAAGGTGGTTAGTAGGTTCGTCCAGTACTAAAACGTTACCTCTGTTATTCATCATGATAGCAAAACAAAGTTTAGCTCTTTCTCCTCCACTAATAACTCCTACATTTTTATATACATTCTCTCCATTAAGCAAAACTTTAGCAAGCGTGTCTCTTACATATTGTTCTGTATCTCTTGGACAATGTTTATGAAATTCTTCTATAACTGTACTATTAAAATTCAGTCTTGTACTTTCTTGATCAAAATAACTAATTTTAACATTCTTAGCCCAATCTATACTACCTTTATTATGAGGAATAATATTTTGTATAGCTTTTAAAACTGTTGACTTTCCTATTCCATTTGAGCCTATAATCGCTACTTTCTCTCCTCTTAAAACATTTAAATCAAAATCTGTTATGATCTGTTTTTTTAAAGCTCCTTCTCCAACTGAAATATTAATTCCATTTACATTTAAAACCTCTTTTGGAGGAACTATATCATATTCTAATTTAATTTTTGAAGTTTTATTATACAGCAATGGTTTCTCAATTAAATCAATTTTTTCAAGTTGCTTCTCTCTGCTTTTTGCCATATTAGAGGTAGAAGCTCTTACTTTATTTTTCTGAATATAATCCTCAAGTTCTGCAACTTGCTTTTGCTGTCTTTCATATTCTTTCATTAATCTTTCATTTTGCATTTCTTTTTGAACTAAAAAACTAGAATAATCACCTTTAAAACTTGTTAATTTTCTTCTTTCAATTTCACATATTCTATTACAAATTTTATCTAAAAAATATCTATCATGAGATACAATAAGAAGTGCACCTTTATAATTTTTTAAATAATCTTCTAGCCACAACAAAGTTTTAAAATCTAAATGGTTAGTAGGTTCATCCAAAATTAGCAAATTTGGATTTTCTAAAAGAAGTTTCGCTAATGCAAGTCTTGTTTTTTCTCCACCAGATAATGTTGATATAAGTCTATCATCTTCTAAATTCTCAAAACCCATACCATTTAGTATGGTTTTTATTTTTACATCAATAATATAACCTTCATGAGTTTCAAAATAGGCACTTTTTGAAGCATATTCTTGCAAAGCATCATCAAGTTTTTTATTATCAGAAACATTTGTATTTTCTTCTATTATCTTTTCAAGTTCTCTCATTCTTTCTGAAATCTCTATAAGATGTGAAAACACAGATAGCATTTCTGTTTTAATCGTATTGTTATTATCAAGTCCACTATTTTGTTTTAAAAAACCTATAGTTGTTTTTGTTGATATATCAACATTACTATCTATACCATTTATTTTATCAAAACTCTCAATTTTAGTAATTATCTTTAGTAATGTAGATTTACCACATCCATTTACTCCAACTAAACCTATTCTATCTCTATCCTCTATTGTAAAATTAACATTTTCTAATATTTGATTTCCGTTATAAAATTTATTAATATTTTGTATGCTTAAAATCATTTAATACTCCTTTAAAATGGTTATACTATAATTATAAATTATTATTCGTTCTTAATCAATATAAATCTTAACATTTTTTAGAGGTTAATCATGAAATATAATGACCTTTTACTTGTTTCAATGAAAATAGGAAGTCTTATGTTATCATATGGTGCTGAAATATACAGAGTTGAAGAATCAATATCTAGAATATGCAAAGCTTATGGTGCAAAAGATGTGAACATATTTGCTATTACATCAAATTTAATAGTTACTATTTATTATGAAAATAATTCTTCTATTACATTAACAAAAAATGTTGCAGAAGAAGAAATAGATCTTGATAAAGTTGATAGACTAAATAATCTTTCTAGATTTATTTGTTACAACAAACCTGATATAAACACAATAAATAATCTGATTATAGAAATATTAAATAGAAAATCTTACTCAAAATTTTTAATAACTTTATCTTATGCAATTGCACCAGCTACATTTTGCTTATTTTTTGGAGGAAATGTAATTGATGCTTTATTATCAATGCCTATAGGAATTATTATTTATTTTGTTTTAAAAAATTTAAGAAAAATAAATACAAATTTGCTTTTTGAAAATATACTTTGTAGTTCTATAGCATCAATTATTTCAGTTGGATTTTTTCATTTAGGAATTACAAAAAACTATGACAAAATTATTATTGGCTCAATAATGCTTTTAGTTCCTGGACTTCTTTTAACAAATTCAATACGTGATTTAATGATGGGAGATA
The DNA here is from genome assembly GCA_965226565.1 of Oscillospiraceae bacterium. Classification (GTDB taxonomy): domain Bacteria; phylum Bacillota; class Clostridia; order Oscillospirales; family Ruminococcaceae; genus SZUA-444. Next base: position 45,467 of record CBDDDI010000001.1, on the reverse strand, counting down.
TAATTGCAGGAATTTTAAAAATTGTTGAAGCAGTACTTGTAGCAACAGGAATAGCAATAGGAGTTGCTTTAATTTTATCACTTTCAAATATATTATAATAAATCATAGAGGTTTTTATGAGATTTTTTTTAGAATGTTTATATGCATTTATAGGATCGTTTTGCTTTGGAATAATTTTTAATATAAAAGGAAAAAAACTAATTTTTGCAGGAATAGGTGGAGCTATAAGCCAATTTTCATATCTTTTGTTATTACTATTTTCTCAAAATGATATAATTTCTTATTTATTTGCTACTATAATAACTGCTTTATATTCAGAATTTTTTGCAAGAATATTAAAATCACCTACTATTGTATTTTTAGTTCCATCAATTATACCTCTTGTTCCTGGAGGTATGATGTATTATTCAATGGAAAAAGCAATTTCAGGTAACACAAATGAATTTACAAATCTATTACTCGAAACAATTAATGTAGCTGGATCTCTTGCTATAGGAATATTAATAGTTTCTTCAGCAGTTAAATTTTTTAAAATATTAAAATTCAAAAAATATAAAAGAATAGGTCTTAAGAAAAATAACTAAAGATTATCATTAATATTATAAATGTTTTTGATGCATATTGCACAATTTTTGTTTATTAAAACCGTTTTGTAACGTAAAATTGCACAATTATGACAAATTTAATCATTAAAAGTAAAAATGTAACTATAAATGTAACTTTTTTTGTTTATAATTTTAACTGTGAGTAAATTATAAACAAAAAAACATTTGGAGGTATGTAATGAAAAAAATCCTTAGCATTTTAGTTTCAGTAGCAACTATTCTATCAACTGCATCATTATCAACTTTTGCAGCATCTAGTAACAACAAAAATCTTAAAAAAACTGCTACAAATATAGGTAAAGGTGAATGGCAAATTAATTTAACTGTTAATGGTGATAGTGTTGAACATACCAACAAACCTGAAGTAAGTGATGTTGACCTTGTAATTTTAATGGATCAATCAAACAGTATTCATTTTAATAAAAAAATGCCAGCTCAAAAAACTATTATTAATAAATTTATTGATGATTTAGACTCAAGTAATCATCATGTAAATGTAGGTTTAGTCTCATTTAGTACTAAATCTTATATTAAATCAGAACTTTCTGATATTAACAGCAAAAAAGATTCTTTAAAAAGAATTGTAAATAATATAGGTAAAGAAGTTGCTACAACTCAAGATTGGCTTGAGATGCAATATGGTGGAACTAATATACAACAAGGTCTTAATAAAGCTAAATCAATGCTTGAAAACTCAAAAGCAAAACATAGATTGGTTGTTGTATTCTCTGATGGTGGAGCAACATTTGCAGGTGCTGATTTAAATAATCTTATAGGTGATGGTTTAAATGAAACTAATCCAAAAGTAAAAAAAGCAACTATGCAAGAAGCTGATTCTTTAAAAAACATGACTTTTGCTCAAGGCGAAAAAGTAAAAGCCGTTTCTGTCTTACTATACAATAAAACTAATCATGCAAAAAACTTCTTAAAAGATATTAGCAGTGATAATAAATGTTATAATGTTAATTCTACTGATTTTTATATTGATCAAATAATAAAAGATACATATCCAAACGGAATTACTTCTACTTATGATAAATACCAAAAAGCTGTTGTAACTGATCCAATGAGTAAAGATTTTAAACTTGTTAAAGATAGTGTAAAAGTTTCTCAAGGCACAACAACAATTAGTGATGATGATATAATTACTTGGAATATAGGAACTGTTGGAAAAAATGAAACTGCAAAAATTACATATAAAATTAAATTAAAAAAATTTAATCCAAATGGACAAAAAGATATTCCTACTAATGGAAAAACAACAATTGATTACGAAAATATAGTTGATGGCAAAAAAACTGACGAATTTAAAGTACCTGTTGTTTCTTATGATAAACAATCTTTTACTGTTACATTTATAAATTACGATGATTCGGTAATTGAAAGACAAACAGTTAAATATGGTGAAGATGCTAAATCTCCTAAAAATCCAAAAAGACCAGACCATACTTTCACAGGTTGGGATAAAGATTACAAAAACATTACATCGGATTTAACAATAAAAGCTCAATACAAACCTGTTAAAAAAGAGACAACAAAACCTGAAACTATAATACCAGATGATGATACACCAGCTGCTACAGTTATAGATGATGAAGATGTTCCAACTTCTTCAAATCCTGGAACAGGTAGAACTCTTCCAATTACAATGTTAATTGTATGTGCAGCTACATCAATCACAATTCCTGTGATTCGCAAAATTAAAAAATAGTTAAAAATTAAATCATTTAAAAGCACTTTTAATTATAATTTAAGTGCTTTTAAAAAATACTTTTTTATAAAAATTGCATAGTTTTTTATAGTTACATTGATATATTGTATTTAAGTTTTAAAAATAAATAGTAAGTATCTCATTTTGTAACATTTGAAATGGTTATTGTTACAAAATGCAATAAATTAATTACTAAAATTAGTTAAATGTATTGACGTTGTAAAAAACTAGTGCTAAAATAAGGTCAAAGGTAAGAAACGACAATTAATCTTAGAACTTAAAGGAGAGAAAAAATGGAGAAATTAATTAAGAAAAAATCATTTTTCGCAAAGACGGCAAGTGCAGTCGTATCACTTTGTATGATTGCTTCTTTGTCCACAGCTTCAGTTTTTGCAGCAGCTGAAAAAAATCCAACATGGGATGGCCAAGCAGACACATCATGGTATAATGATAGTAGCACAGAATTTACAATTACTACAGGTAAACAACTTGCAGGAATTAGTGAACTAGTTGAAAACAAAGGTAAAAGCTTTGAAGGTAAAACTATAAAACTTGGAGCTAACATTGTTATGAATGATAATGCTGGTGAATATATAAATTGGACCACTAGCAACAAACCAACTCAAAATCGATATGATGACATAGGCAATCTTAATAAAATTTTCAAGGGAACTTTTGATGGTCAAGGCCACGTTATTTCAGGACTTTATGCTTATTCAAAAGGCAACGGTTCATGTGAAGCTTACAATGGACTATTTGTATTTAATGAAGGTACTATTAAAAATCTTGGTATAGTTAATTCTTTTGCACACGGTGGAAAAGAAAAATTTGGTCGAAAAGGTCACACTGGCATGATCGCAGGTGTAAACAAAAAAAATGGTGTAATTGAAAACTGTTATGTAATTGCTAAAATTACAGGAACAGAAAGCAGAATTGGTGGACTTGTTGGCTTAAATGAAGGCAGCATTAAAAATTCATATGCTTTAGGTTCTGTTCAAGGCAAAGGCGAAGTTGGTGGACTTGTTGGTAAAAATGATACTGGCGATTGTAGACCAGAATGTTTAACACATTCTTCTCCAAAAAAAGGACACGGAAATATCGTAAATTCTTATTGTGCAAACAAAGTAGTTGGCAATAAAGGATTTGGTATCGTTGGAGATAGTAGATGGATGGGTGGACACACAGGTCATAAATGGTCAGATGGAGACCACTGTGTTTTTAATTCATTCTTTGATAAAACTTTAACTCCAAAAGAAGGTAAAGGTGGACTATCAACTGCTGAAATGAAAAAACAAACAGCAGGCGGCACATTTACTGTAAACAAATTATTTCCTGACCAATATCCATACCTACAAGGTGTTGGTGAAAACAAAATCACTTTTAAAGTGAATGGTAAAGTTTATAAAGAAGGCGTACATACTTCAGGAACAGAAAACAAACTAATTGATTGTCCTAAAGTAAAAGGATGCAAATTTGATGGTTGGTATGAAAACGGCAAAAAAGTAGAAAAAATCTCAACTACTGAATTTGGTGACAGAGTTTTTGAAGCTAGATTTACAGACTTTGAAGTTAAATTTGTAAATTATGATGATTCAGTAATCGAAACACAAACAGTTAAGTATGGTGAAGACGCTACAGAACCTACTAATGTTAAAAAGAAACCAGGTTATGTTTTTGACAAATGGAGTGAAGATTTTACAAATGTTACAAAACCTTTAGTAGTTAAAGCTGAATTTAAAAAAGCTCCAAAAAAGACTACTGTTGTAGATAATGGCGATGATGAAATTCCAACAACTCCAACAGAACCTGCAATTACAACAAAACCTGTTACAAAACCTGCTACTACTACAACTACAGATGATACATCAACAGTTATAGATGATGACGATGTACCAACTACTTCTAATCCAGGAACAGGTAAAACTCTTCCAATCGTTATGTTAATCGTTTGTGCAAGTACTTCAATTGCAATTCCTGTTGTTCGTAAAATCAAAAAATAATTAAAAATTATTAATAGTAATTAAAACACCTCTAAATTTTTAGAGGTGTTTTTTTCTTTGTATTATCACATACTAATTACATTAATTTTGATTGGAGATAATATATGAAAAAAGCTTTAGTTATAGTTGATTTTCAAAATGATTTTGTTACTGGTTCCTTAGGATTTGAATCGGCATTAAAACTTGAGGATAAAATTGCCAAAAAAATTATAGAGTATAGACTTTTAAACTATGATATAATATTCACATACGACACACATGATTTAAATTATTTAGAAACAAATGAAGGCAGAAATTTACCTATTAAACATTGTATTAAAGGCACAAATGGATGGAATCTATATGGTAAAATTGATAAAATGGTAACTAATACTGACAAAGCTTTTTACAAAAACACATTTGGCTCTATTGAATTAGGAGAATATTTAAAAAATCAAGATTACAAAGAAATAGAATTAATAGGACTTGTTTCAAATATTTGCGTAATTACTAATGCAATTATAGCAAAAACTTTTGTACCTGAGGCTGAAATTATAGTAGATGCATTTTGCACTGATAGTTTTGATAAGACAATACACGAAAAAACTCTTGACGTTTTAGAAGGTATTCAAATTAAAGTTAAAAATAGATAGGAGAATTTATGGACAGAAACAACGCAATGGTTTGCGATTTTTATGAACTTACTATGGCAAATGGATATTTTGAATCTGGATACAAAGATACTGTTTGTTATTTTGATATGTTTTATAGAAAAAATCCTGATAATGGTGGATTTGCAATTGCTGCTGGATTAGAACAAATTATAAAATATATAAACAATTTGCATTTTGATGATAAAGACATTGAATTTTTGAGAAATAAAGAATGTTTTTCAAATGATTTTTTAGAATACTTAAAAATATTTAAATTTTCTGGAGACATATATGCTATTCCTGAAGGAACTCCTATCTTCCCTAACGAACCAATTATAACTGTGAAAGCAAAAGCTATTGAAGCACAAATAATTGAAACATTTATTTTACTTACTATAAATTATCAATCATTAATTGCGACCAAAGCTAACAGAATTGTAAGAGCTGCAAAAGGTAGAGATGTTTGTGAATTTGGAACAAGAAGAGCTCATGGAGGTGATGCTGCAATTTATGGAGCAAGAGCTGCTTATATTGCTGGTGTGAACTCTACTGCTTGCACCATTTGTGAACAAATATTTAACGTACCTACTTCTGGAACAATGGCTCATTCTTGGATTCAAATGTTTGATAATGAATATTTAGCTTTTAAAACTTATTGTGAGAATTATCCTGATTCTGTTGTTTTACTTGTTGATACTTACAACGTTATTAAAAGTGGAATTCCTAATGCTATAAAAGCGTTTGATAATATTTTAAAACCTCTTAATAAAAGGCCTAAAGCAATTCGTCTTGATTCTGGAGACATAACTTATTTAAGTATTAAAGCTAGGAAAATGCTTGATGATGCAGGTTATAAAGATTGCAAAATCATTGCATCAAACTCTTTGGATGAAATAACAATAAGAGAAATGATTGCTCAAGGAGCTAAAGTTGATATTTTTGGAGTTGGAGAAAGACTTATTACTTCAAAAAGTGAACCAGTTTTTGGTGGTGTTTATAAACTTGTTGCTATAGATGATAAAAATGGTACAATTAAACCAAAAATTAAAATTTCTGAAAATGTAACAAAAGTAACAAATCCTCATTTTAAAAAGGCATACAGAATATATGATAATGTAAATAAAAAAGCAACTGCAGATCTTTTATGTGTTTATGATGAGCACATTAATGAAAATGAACCTTTAGAAATTTTTGATCCTAATTTCACATGGAAAAGAAAAACTTTAACTGATTTTACATTAAAAGAATTACAAGTTCCTATTTTTATAAATGGAAAACAAGTGTATAAATCTCCTAACATTGAAAAAATAAGGAAATATTGCAAAAAACAAGTGAAATCTTTATGGAGCGAAGTTAAAAGATTTGAAAATCCTCATAATTATTATGTTGATTTATCACAAACAATTATGGACAATAAAAACATGATTTACTATCTGAGTTAAGTAAAAACATTACAAAATATAGAAGATAAAAACTAATATTATCGCTACAACCAATTTGAACCTTTTTATTTATATACTTTATAGCATTTGAATTTTATTTTTAATTTTGATATAATAAAAAATATACAAAATACGACTAATTGCAATATTTTAACAAGTCGAGAAGTGGTGATATTTTATCGAAAATTATAATAAATTGGACGTTGCTGCAAAATTTTTTCCATCTACTTCAAATAAAAACAACTCATCAGTATTTAGACTTTCTGTTATTTTTAAAAGAAAAGATTGATCCAAAAAATTCTACAACTTTCTGTTAATATTATATATGAAAGATATAAACTATTTTTCTTAAGATTAAGAAAAGGAGTTTTTTGGAACTATTTTGATACCAACTATGTTCATTTTACTGTCCAAGAAGAAAAATCTTCACCTTGTGGCAGTATGATTTCATTTGAAAATAAAGGATATATAATCAAAGTTTTATATTTTGGAAATAGAATTTCAGTAGAAGCTTTTCATTCTATTACTGATGGTAGTGGTATTTCAGAATTTATGAAATCGCTTGTGTATTATTACATTTGTATTAAACATGGTAAAATTGATTCACAAAATAAAATACTACTGTTTGATGAAACTGATAAAAATGATGAAGATAGTTTTAGTGAAAAATTTAGCAATATTCCTAAACAAAAAAATATTTATAAAATTAAAAATAATAATTCTTTTATTATTAGAGGAGAAAGATTTGAAAGAAAAGGACATAGAGTAATTACTGGAATTGTTTCTGTTGATTCATTAAAAAAATGCTGCAAAGATTATAACTGTACTATTACTTCCCTATTAACTGCGAATATTATTATGTCCATTTATAATCAAAAACAAAAAAACACAAGAAATAAAAAACCAATTACAGTATGTGTTCCTGTTAATCTACGTAAAATATTTAATTCAAAAACATTAAAGAATTTCTTTGGAGTTGTACATATTGAATACAAAGTAAATGAAAATACTACTTTTGAAGAAATAGTTAAATCTGTTTCTGATCAATTAAAATCACTTACTGATAAGGACAACCTTACATTTTTATCTGCTCAAAATGTAAAAATGTCTAATAATGTTTTTTCAAAACACACACCATTAATTATTAAAAATATCGTTATGCCTGTTGGATTTAATTTTATGAGCGAAAATAAAAAAACAATAACTATATCAAATATTGGAAGAATAGATTTTCCTGATAGTATGAAACCTTACATTGAACACAGCGAATTAATATTATATCCAACAAATAATAGTCCTATAAACTGTGGAGTATGTTCATTTGAAGACAAACTTACTATTAATTTTACAAGTTCTATTACAGACACAAGTATAATAAAAGATTTTTTAACCTCTTTATCATTAAAAATAAAATCAGATATAACAGTTTACTCTAATGAATGGGGTGAAAGCTATGAACAAATGTCCTAACTGTAATGTCTCTGTTTATGAAAATGAAAAGAATTGCCCTTTATGTCATGAGCAATTTGAAAATATAAAAAATGATTCTGTTGTCAAATATCCAAATTACAAAAATATTGTTAAAAAACATTCAATTATAAAAAACATATTATTACTTATAACATTTTCAACAATATTAATTTGCATCTACATAAATTTATTTACACATGAAGAAGGTAATGTAATTTGGTCAATTATTGTTTCTATATCTGCTTTATATGCATTTTTAATTTTTAGAACAATTATAACAAGTTCAAAACGATTTGGTGCTAAAATAGTAATTACATATATTTTAAGTTCCTGTTTACTTATTACTATTGACTTATCTTCAGGACAATTTCTTTGGTCAACAAATTATGTATTTCCTTTTCTAACATTAGCTGTGATTATATATTTGACTATATTAGCTGTCAGAAGCAAACGACTTTTTTCTGAATATTTTGGATACATACTTTCTGTTACATCAATTAGTTTTATATTAATTCCACTATATTTAGTTGGACTTTCAAACAAAGCATGGAGTGCTTTTGTAGTTATCTTAAGTTGTGTTATTATAGCATTGGCACTTTATTTATTTACTGACAAATCTCTAAAACAAGAAATTAAAAAAAGATTTCACAGATAGTTTAAAAAGAACTTTTTAAAAAGGTTCTTTTTTTATTGTCTTAAAAAATTTGTTATAATATCAAAAAATATTTATAAAAATATTTTTTGATATTTTTAATATATAAATAAATATTGCATTTATAATAAAATTATTATATTGGAAAAATTTTTTATATGTGATAATGTCACAAATACGATTGACAAAAGTTGATAACTGTTGTATAATAATCACATGAAACAACCATTAATTTACCTTTGTAGATAATTTAATCCATATTTAACATGATATGGTTATTTACAAACATTTTAATGCTTTTTCATGTATGTTATTCCTCGATCAGCAGAGGAAATGCTCAAAAGATTCTATTAAAAAACTGAACTAATTTTTAATTAGGAGGTAAAGAAAGTATGACAAAACTAAAAAAGAAACTGATAGCTTTAACACTATCCACAACTCTTTTGGCAGGATTATGTACTGGATGTGTGCCAGGTAAGAACGTTGGTAGTGGAGATGCAAAAGTTCTGACCGTACTTATGGATCAAAATGACGGTTGGATTAAAAACTTCAGTCCATTTACTCAAGGCGTATATGGATTTGTTCAAGGTTTTTTATTTGAACCACTAGTTATCTTAGACACTTACAAAAACAATGAAGAAACAATGTGGCTTGCTGAAGACGTTATTTCAGAACCTGATAACAAAACTTTAACTATTAAATTAAGAAAAGATATTAAGTGGAGTGATGGTGAAGATTTTACTGCTGATGATGTTGTATTTACTTATGAATACACTAAAGACAAACCTGAAATTGACAAAAATGGTGATTGGGACAGAAAAGATGAAGATGGTAAAATAACCAAAGGAAAAATTAATTCTATTACTAAAGTAGATGACCACACTGTTAAATTAGTAATGAATCAAGAAAACAGATTCCACAGAAATACTATTTTCGTAAACAGATGGATAGTTCCAGAACATATTTGGAAAGAAATTGATGATCCAGCAAATTACATATACAAAACAGATGAACCTGTTGGTACAGGTGCATTCACAAAAGTAAAATCATTCTCACCTGAAATGGTGGTTATGTCAAAAAATGAAAACTATTGGAAAGCTGATGAATTACAAGTTGATGAGTTAAAGGTTCCTCAATTTAATTCAAATGATGCTGCTTTAACATTACTCCAAACAGGTTCTGTTGATTGGGCACATATTTTCATTCCAAATATTGATAAAACTTACATTAAAGGTGATAAACATAAAACATATTGGTATGGTACAAACGATTGTGTAAGACTTTCTATGAACTATATGACACCTAATAAAGGTAATGCAGAAGCATTTAATAATGCTGATTTTAAAAAGGCTATGTCATTAGCTGTTGATAGAAAAGGTATTATAGACTCTGCTGTTTATGGTTATTTATCACAAGAAGTTCCTTCTAATACAGGTTTGCCACCTGCACTAAAAGGTTATCAATCTGAAAAAGCACAAAAAGAAATGGCAAAATACACAAAATATGATATCGAAGCTGCAAAGAAACTTTTAGCAGATGCAGGATTTAAAGATATTAATGGAGATGGATATGTAGAAACTCCTACAGGAAAGAAAATCAAATTTGATATTATATCTGTACAAGGTTGGACAGATTGGAATGACGGTGCTGCAATTGCTGCTGAAGGCTTAAGAGCTATTGGTATTGAAGCATCATCAAAACCAAAAGAGCAATCTATCGTTATCCAACACTGGCAAAAAGGTGATTGGGATATGCAATACACAGCATACGGTAACTCATCAGATATTTACAAATTCTATTTTGACACAATTGGAGATACTTCAAGAGCTAAAACTGATACATGGTGGTCTGTTTGTCAAACAAACTACGTAAATGAAAAAATGTCAAAATTAATTTCTGAATTACCTACTGCAAAAACAGATGCTGACGTTAAGAAAATAACAGATGAAATTGAAATATTCTTTGCTGAAAATATGATAAATATTCCTATACTATACAACGGCAACTGGTTTGTGTATAATGATTCAAGATTTACAGGTTGGTCAAAAACTGAAAGTGATGGTCAACCAGCAATCTGCTTCCAAGATTCAAAAATACTACAACTACTAAGACTAAAAGCTGTAAAGTAAAGTAAAATAATATTTACACATTATCAACAGGATATATCTATTTCTCACAATAGATATATCCTGTTTTGATATGAAAGGAAAGTTATGAGATATATTTTAAAACGATTGGGCTTTTATTTACTTGCCTTATATTTTGCAATAACTTTAAATTTTTTCTTACCACGTTTAATGCCTGGTGATCCTGTACAAATGTATTTATCAAAATTAGCTTTAGGTGGTTCTAAAATTGATCCAAGTGTTATTAAATCAATTCAAGAAATGTTTGGATATAATACTGGTGATCCACTAATAGTTTCATATTTTAAATACATAGGAAACATACTTCAAGGAGATTGGGGTACATCATTTTACTACTATCCAATGTCTGTAACAGATTCTGTTCAACGTGCACTTGGTTGGACTGTATTTTTGATGGGTCTTGCATTAATAATAGGATTTGTAATAAATAATTTACTAGGTATATTTGTTGCCTGGAAAAGAGGTTCAAAAACTGATACCTTCTTTACAGTTGGTGGTCAATTCTTAGCTAATATTCCATCAGTAGTAACTGCTATCCTTTTAAGTTTCGCACTTACTTACACAGGAATTTTTCCATTAAGCTATGCTGTTACTCCTCTTTTCGAGCCAAACAACTTTTTTGAATATGCCTTAGATGTATTATACCATGCATTTGTTCCTGTTACAGCAGTTGTAATTACAGGGCTTGGTGGAATTATGGGAATGCGTGCAAATATGATAAACCAACTTGGAGACGATTATATTACTATGGGTACAGCAAAAGGATTACCTAATAGAAAAATAATGTTCTCATATGCAGCAAGAAACTCGCTTTTACCTGTAATAACATCTTTAGCAATGCAAATTGGATTCTTACTTGGTGGTTCACTTATTATAGAACAAATTTTTAACTATCCTGGACTAGGAACAGTAATGGTAACTGCAATAAACAACAGAGACTATCCATTAATGCAAGGAATTTTGCTTATGACAACAATTCTTATGCTTAGTGCTAACATTATAGCAGACATTGCAATTTTATACTTTGATCCTAGAACAAGACAAAGCTAATAGAAAGGAAAAGTTTATAATATGGAAAAACTTAAATCTATTAAAAAGTTCTTTCAAGAGAACCCTAGATTCACATTTGGAATTATACTACTGCTTATAGTAATATTATCAACATTATGTGCAGGACTTATCACTCCTTATGATCCTATGCATCGTTTTGAAGGACTTTATCATGCTGCTCCTTCACTTAAACATCCTTTAGGCACAACAAGCCTTGGACGTGATGCGTTAGCTCAAACACTTTATGGTGGCCAAAAATCAATTCTTGTTGGGCTTGCTGCTGCTACAATTGCAACTAGCTTAAGTATGTTAATTGGAATAAGCGCAGGATATCTTGGTGGTGTTTATGACAGCATTGTAAGCTTATTTACAAATGTTTTAATGGTAATTCCAACAATCGTTTTACTTTTAGTTATAGCATCTATGATGGATGGTATTACACCTGCTGTAATTTGTTTAATTATTGGATTTACATCTTGGCCATGGAACGCAAGAGTTTTAAGAGCTCAAACAATGAGTATACGAAATCGTGATTTTGTAAGATCAGCAGAAACTTTAGGAGAAAATAAACTTAGAATTTTATTTGTTGAAATAATGCCTAATATGCTTTCTATTATCTCTTCTGCTTTTGTAGGAACATTAATTTATGCAATTATGGCACAAGCAACTTTAGAATTTATAGGATTTGGTGATCCACTTTCTGTTACTTGGGGAACAATGTTATTTAACGCAAGAAACTCAGGTGCTTTTAAAGCCGGAAACTTCTGGGAAGTATCTGGAGCTATTGCTGGACTCGTTTTAATTGGAATGGGACTTACACTTGTAAACTTTGTTATTGATGAAATTTCAAATCCAAAACTTAAAGCTCAAAAAATAATGAAAAACTATTATAAAGCTCAAAAAAGAGCAAAAAAAGTAGGTGTTAATAATGGATAAAAAGGTTTTTGAAGTTAAAAACTTATGTGTTGATTATATCACTGGAGATAGCTCTTATGTTAGAGCTGTTGATAATGTAAGTTTTTCTATAGGTCAAGGACAAAGCTTAGGTTTAGCTGGTGAATCTGGTTGTGGTAAATCCACTATCGCCTATTCTCTTATGAGACTACATAAACCACCTGCTATAATTTCAGGCGGAGAAATTCTTTTTAACGGTGAAAATATTCTTGAATATGATAACAAAAGACTTATGGATTTTCGTTGGAAAGATACTAGTATGGTTTTTCAATCTGCAATGAACTGTTTAAATCCTGTTGCCACATTAGAAAAGCAGTTTTATGAAATATACAAATATCATAATATTACTACTAGCAAAAAGGTTTCTAGAGAAAAAGCTCAAAAATTATTAGAAATTGTAGGAATTCCTAAAGAACGTCTTAAAGATTATCCTCATCAATTTTCTGGTGGTATGCGTCAACGTGCTGTAATAGCAATGGCACTTGCTTTAAATCCAAAACTTATTATACTTGATGAACCAACAACTGCACTTGATACTGTTGTTCAACGTGATATTCTAAGAAGAATTTATGATCTTAAAGATAAATTTGGATTCTCTATTTTATTTATTACTCATGACATTAGTTTGATGATGGAATTTTGTGATACTGTTGCTATTATGTATGCTGGTAAAATTGTTGAAAAAGCTAGTTCTGAAAAGATTTTAACAAATCCCAATCATCCTTATACATTTGGTCTTAAAAATTCGTTTCCATCTCTTACTGGTCCTGTTGAATATATGGAAGGAATTAAAGGTACTCCTCTTGATTTAAAACATATTCCAAAAGGATGTAGATTTGAAGAAAGATGTTTTAGAAGATGTGATAAATGCAAGGAAGTTGAACCTACTAAAACAGAAATTGATGGCGAATTTTACTATTGCCATAATCCACTAAATGATTCGGAGGTTTCAGATGGAAAATAAAAACGAAATTTTCAAAGTAGAAAATCTTACGATGGATTTTAAAGTAAGTGGTAATAAAATTTTTTCAAAATCAAAAACACTTAGAGCTTTAAGTGATGTTTCTTTTAGTTTATATGAAGGTGAATCTCTTGCTGTTGTTGGTGAATCTGGTTGTGGTAAATCAACTATATGTAAAATTGCAATGAAATTCTATAAACCTTCTAAAGGTAAAATGTATTTTAAAGGTAAAGATATCAACAAATTAAAAGGTGCTAAACTAAAAAATTATCGAGAAAAAGCTCAAATGATATTTCAAGATCCATTTTCTGCATTAAACCCATTACACAGCATATACTACCATATTGAAAGACCACTTAAAATTTATCATAAAGATAATTCTAAAAAAATTAGAGAAAAAGCTAATGAATATTTAACAATGGTTGGTCTTACACCTCCAGAACAACAAGGAAAGAAATTTCCTCATCAACTTTCAGGAGGTCAAAGACAAAGAGCATATATAGCGAGAGTTTTAGCTGCTGGTGCTGAAGTTATATTTGCTGATGAACCTACTTCTATGCTTGATGTTTCAATAAGACTTGGTGTTTTAAATTTAATGAATGATTTAAAAAGAAATCTTAATAAATCTTTTGTTTATATAACACACGACATTGCAACAGCTAGATATTTTGCAGACAGAATTATTGTTTTATATGCAGGACATATTGTTGAAATGGGAGATGTAAACAAAGTTATTTTAAATCCTAAACATCCTTATACAAAATTATTAGTAGCTGCTGCTCCGGATCCAGAAAAAAAAGGAAAAGTTGAATTACCTGTTAAATCAACTGATGAATCAGAAATAAAAATGTGGACACCAGACAGTGTAGGATGTCCTTTCCAAAACAGATGTATACATGCAAAAGATATTTGTTTTAAGGAAATGCCAAAGGAAAAAGAAATAGAAGAAAATCAATTTGTAAAATGTCATTTATATAATGACTAGGAGGAATAGAATGTATACTTTAGATTTCAAAAAATATATTGAAATTTCTAGAAATGCATGTGCTGACTCATGTGTTTTAGTCAAAAACAACAATGTATTACCTATTAAAGATGATCAGACAATCTCAATTTTTGGACGCACACAAATTGATACTTATATATCTGGAACAGGTTCAGGAGGTATGGTTAATGTGCCATACAAAATAAATATTCTTGAAGGACTTCGTGCTAAAAGAAAAATTAACGAGAATCTTGTTTCTATATATGAAAATTTTATAGAAAAAAATCCTTTTGACAAAGGTCAAGGTTGGGCTCAAGAACCTTGGAGCCAAGTTGAACTTGAACTTACAAATGATATTGTAAAAGATGCAGCTGAAAAATCTGATATAGCTATTATGGTTATAGGAAGATCTGCTGGTGAAGATAAAGACACTGGTGCTGTTGAAGGAAGTTACTATTTAAGTGAAATTGAAAACAAAAACATGGATTTAATATGCACTTATTTTGAAAAAGTTGTTGTATTATTAAATGTAGGCAATATAATTGATATGTCGTTTTATCAAAAACCTTCTGCTATTTTATATACTTGGCATGGTGGTGTTGAAAGTGGAAATGGCTATGCAGATGTGTTATGTGGAGATGTGAATCCATCTGGTGGATTACCAGACACTGCTTCATTTGATTTAGATGACAATATTACAACAGAAAATTTTGGAGATTTAAATCAAAATTATTATAAAGAAGATATTTTTGTTGGATACAGATATTTTGAAACTTTTGCAAAAGATAAAGTCCTTTATCCTTTTGGTTATGGACTTTCTTACACCAATTTTGAAATAACAAACACTTCTGGTTCTAAAACTGAAAATGGTTTTAATTTTAAAATTGATGTGAAAAACATTGGTAGTGTTAAAGGTAAAAAATCTGTTCAAGTTTATGCAAAGGCTCCTTCAGGAAAATTAGGAAAAGCATCCAGAGTTTTAGTTGGATTTGCAAAAACCAAAGAACTTTCTGAAAATGAAATTTGTACATTAGAAATTGATATAAATGAATATGATTTTTCTTCTTATGATGAGAAAAATTCTCAGTTTATATTAGAAAAAGGAAAATATGAATTTTACGCAGGATTTGATGTAAGACGTGCAGAAAATATTTTTGAATATAATTATGAAAATAATCAAATTATACTCAAATGCACTCAAAGTTTGGCTCCTGTTGAAGATTTCGAAAGAATACATGAAGTTAATGATAAGATCACTTATGAAAATGTTCCTAAAAGACTTTATGATATAAATCAAAGAATTGCGACTGAGAAAAAACTTTTGCTACAAAAAACAGACTTTGGTTATAATTTTACTGATGTTAAAAAAGGTAAAATTACACTTGATGAATTTGTGCAGGAACTTTCTGATCTTGAATTAATTCATCTTTCTAGAGGCGAAGGAATGTGTTCTCCAAAAGTAACATCTGGTACAGCTGGATGCTTTGGTGGTGTTACACAAGAACTTGTAGACAAAGGAATTCCTATTGCATGTTGCAGCGATGGTCCTTGTGGAATTAGAATGGATTCAGGCACTATGGCTTTTAGTGTTCCAAATGGAACTGCGTTTGCTTCTACTTTTGACACTAAACTTGTTACAAAAGTTTTTGAATTTATAGGACTAGAACTAAGATCACATAAAATTGATACTTTATTAGGTCCTGGTATTAATATTCACAGAAGTCCTCTTTGTGGACGAAATTTCGAATATTTCTCAGAAGATCCGTTTTTAACAGGTAAAATGGCTGTTGCTCAATTAGATGGAATGCACAAAAGTGGTGTTACTGGCACAATAAAACATTTTGCTGTAAACAATCAAGAAAACAACAGAAATAATGTAAATTCTATTGTTAGCGAACGTGCATTAAGAGAGATTTATTTAAAAGCTTTTGAAATGGCTGTTAAAGAAGGTAATGCACACAGCATTATGACTGCTTATAATCCTATAAACGGAATCCAATCTGCTAGTAATTTTGATCTTAATACTCAGATTCTTAAAAACGAATGGAGCTATGATGGACTTATTATGACAGACTGGTGGGCTAAAATGAATGTTGAAGGCAAAGAAAAACCTAGCACATTCCAAACAGCAGCAATGATTAGTGCAGGAAATCAAGTTTATATGGTTAATTCAAATGCTAAAGAAAATAGCAACAAAGATGATAGCGAAACAAAGCTTAAATCAGGAGAATTAAAACGTTATGAGCTTTTAAGAAACGCTAAAGGTATTCTTAATGCTATACTACAAATGAATTGTTCAAAAGACAATTTAAAACCTGTTACTGTTTTAAATAAACCTAAAGATTCTTCTAAAACAATTAATCAGCTTGGAACAACTGAAATTATAGGAAATACAAAGCTTAATCTTGATTTAGATACAACAAAGAAAACTCTTAATAAATTTATAGCTAAAATTGATGATAAAGGTATTTATAATTTAGAATTTGATCTTGAATGCAATGCTAGTGATCTTGCTCAGGTATCAATGAGTGTTATTGCTAATGGAATTCATGCTCAAACAATTACTTTAAAAGGCAACACAAAACAAATTTCTAAAGTAGAATTTGCTGTGTTTACTAATATAAATACTTATATTGATTTGTATTTTAGTGAAAGTGGAATGGTTGTTAACAGCATATATATAAAGAAAATTAAAGATTTTGATTAAAAAAATTCCTACTAGCATTTAATATGTTAGTAGGTTTTTTATGCTATAAATATTATTTTTTAAAATTGACACACTGTCAAATTTTGTGATACAATTATATTAATAACTATATGAAAATTTATATATGAGGTGAATTTTTTGATTCAAAAATATTTAGATATATTAAAACACAATAATTTAATAATAGAATGTTCTCAAAATCTTATAACAGACTTACCTATTGACCATATAACTTATAATTCTAAAGATGTAACTAGAAACACTATGTTTGTATGCAAAGGTTTAGCTTTTAAAGAAGATTATTTACATGATGCAATAAAAAATGGCGCTATTTGTTATGTAAGTGAGAAAAAATACAACTGCGATATACCATATATATTAGTCAAAGATGTTAGAAAATCAATGGCTTATTTAGCAAAAACAATTTATAATAATGCTTATGAGAAATTTAATTTGATTGGTATTACTGGCACAAAAGGAAAATCTACTACTTCATATTATTTAAAATATATTTTAGATGAATATTTGTCTGATAATAATATGTCTAGTTGTGGTATTTTGTCCACAAATGATGTTTTTGATGGAGTTTTGACACAAAAAGCTGAATTAACAACTCCAGAAGCACTGCCTTTACACAAACATTTTTATAATGCTGCTACTAGTAAACTTAAATTTTTAGAAATGGAAGTTTCCAGCCAAGCTTTAAAATATGATAGAGTTTTAGGAGTTAAATTTGATACTTGTGCATTTTTAAACATATCTGTTGACCATATAAGTGAAAATGAACATAAAGATTTTGAAGATTATTTTAGCTCAAAACTTAAGCTTTTTTCACAATCAAAAACTGCATGTGTTAATCTTGATAGTGATTATTCAGAAAGAATTTTAACATCTGCAAGTGTTTGTAAAAATATAATTACATTTTCTCAAAAATCTGCTGCTGATATATTTGGATATAATGTTCAAAAAATAGATAATGAAATACATTTTAACGTTAAAACAAAAACATATGATAAACCTTTCGTTTTGACTATGGCTGGATTATTTAATGTAGAAAACGCTTTATGCGCTATTGCTATTTGTTATAATTACGGTATTGATTATAAATATATTTATAATGGATTAAAAAAAGCACGTTCAGCTGGAAGAATGGAAGTTTATACTGATAAAAACAAAACAATAACTGTTATTGTTGATTATGCTCACAACAAACTTAGTTTTGAAAAATTATTTTCATCTGTGAAACAAGAATATAAAGATAGCAAAATAGTATCTTTATTTGGTTGCCCAGGAAATAAGGCAAAAAACAGACGAAAAGAATTAGGTGAAATAGCTGCTAAATATTCAGATGATATTTATTTAACTCAGGATGATTCAGGATATGAAAATATTGAAGATATAAACAATGAAATTTTATCACATACACATGGATTTGATTGTAAATGCGTGAAAATTAATGATCGTGGAGATGCAATTAAAAAAGCAATTTTAAATGCTAAAGAAAATTCCGTTATACTACTTCTTGGCAAAGGAAGCGAAAAACATCAAAAATGTTTTGGAAAATTAGATCCTTATCTTTCTGATATTGAATATGCAAAAAAATATCTTGATGAATATGATAAAATAAAAAAATAAGCAAAATAAAAAATCCATTGGATAAAACCAATGGATTTTCTTTTTATCTAAAATTTTAGACTTTCAAAAATACCTGTGAAAATCACTCCTAAAGCATGTGCACCAGCATCAGGATATCCAAGGCTACGTTCACCTACAGTTCCTGCACGTCCCATTCTAGCCACAATTTCTTTAGTCTTTTCTGCACCTATAACAGCAGCTTTAGCAGCGTTCTCTAACGCAGCTTTAATACCAGCGTTAAGGCTATTTAACAATGCATCACTAAATGGTGCCAATGCATCAACTAATGTTTTATCTCCAACAACAGCACCTCTGCCAAATGAGTACTCACCTGTTTTTTGTATTCCGATCAAAGCAGCTTTAATCATATCAGCAAATTCTTTTAGTGATAAAGATTGTTTGTCTCCAACTTGTTTTCCAGCAGCTCTAAATGCTGAACCCCATATTGGACCAGATGCACCTCCACAATTCTCCATAATAATCATAGAAGCTTCATGTAAAAACTCACCAAGATTTTTAGTCTTAACTAAAAGATCCCATTCATCTTTAACTTTTCTAAATCCTTTTGCAACGCTCATTCCAAAGTCTCCATCACCTGCAAAAGAATCAAGCTCACAAAATGGAACTTCATTATCAATAATAATTTGAGCCATTTTATCAACCATATATTTTACATTATCAAAAGTAAATTCATTTCCTATAGATGAAGATTTCTCATCAACTAGCATTTCATATTTATCTGTTTTATTAGCAGTTGGAATTTCAAGCTCATTATAAACAGTTTCAAATATTTTTTCATTCACATTAAATGCAGCTGTTTGACAACTTTCATTCAAAAGCTCTTTAAGCTCATCATTCATCTTCATAAATGTTAATGAAGCACCAAGCATATCAATACTTGTCATAAAGTTTCCAACAAAAATACGATATGTTTTTATTCCTAATTTTGAAATCTCCTTCATAACATCATTACAAAGAATATATAATTCCATTAATGGAGTTGAACCAAATCCATTAATCAAAATTGTTATTTCATCATTAGCAACAAGTTTTTGATGTTTAACAAGATCAGATACCATATTTTTAGCTATTTGAGCAGATGATTTAATTGGTTGACGTTCAATTCCAGGTTCACCATGAATACCAATACCGTATTCCATTTCTGTTTCACCAAGCTCAAATGTTGGAGTACCTTTTGCAGGTACAGTACAAGAACTTAGTGCAAATCCGATACTTGCAATATTTTCAATTGCATTTTCTGCACTTTTTTTAACTTCAGCCAAATCAGCTCCAAGCTGAGCTCTTGCACCAGCTATTTTATGTACCAAAACAGTTCCAGCAACTCCACGTTTACCAACAGTATAAAGACTGTCTTCAACAGCAATATCATCATCAACTTTTACAAAATCAACTTTAATGCCATCTTCAGCAGCAAGTCTAGCAGCATTTTTAAAATTCATCATATCGCCACTATAATTTTTGATAACAAGTAAAGTACCTTTATCACTAGCTGTTTCAGTAATAGCTTTATAAACTTGAATTTGTGATGGAGAAGCAAAAACATCTCCACAAACAGCACAATCAATCATACCTTTACCAATAAATCCAGCATGTGCAGGTTCATGACCTGATCCACCACCAGAAATTAAAGTAACTTTATTTTTATCAATATTTTTCTTTTTAATAACTTTATATCTTTGAACTAGTTCTAAATTATCATGTGCTGTAACAAGTCCATTACACATCTCAAGCACAAGATTTTCAGGTTTATTAATAATTTTTTTCATGTTTTACACTCCCATTGCCATTTTATATTCTCTACCAATTTTATCAGCAGTTTTAATTGCAGCTTTAACAGCATCCACTGTAATTGGAAATGGCATAGAATGAATTGATTCTTCAGGAATACAAGCTTTTTTAGCAACTTCTGTTAGCTCTTCATCAGTGATTTTATCAACACCAATATCACCTAGACAAACTGGAAGTCCTAAACACAAACAGAAATCAAGAACTTCATATAGCTCTTCTGTTGGACAATTTTCTAAAACAAGTTGAGAAATTGTTCCGAATGCAACTTTCTCACCATGGAAATATTTATGTGTACCTTCCAAAATAGTTAAACCATCATGTATTGCATGTGCACCAGCAAGTCCTCCACTTTCAAATCCAAGTCCTGATAATAAAATATTTGTTTCAATAATATTCTCAAGAGCCGGTGTTACAACATTTGCATCACATGCTTGTTTTGCTTTTTCACCATCTTCAAGTAGTGTCTCATAACAAAGTGTGGCAAGTGCCAAAGCTGTATTTGTATTAAACGCTTTATCACAAAAGCCTTCTCTTGCTCCACAAGGTAAACCTGCATTTACATTTGCATAAGCTTTTGCAGTTGCACGTGCTTCAAAATATGTAGAAAGTGCATCGCCCATTCCAGATACCAAAAATCTTGTTGGAGCTTTTGCTATAACAGCTGTATCAATCAAAACAACTGATGGACTTTGTTTAAAATATGCGTAATCATCAAAAGCACCATCATCTGTATATAAAACTGCTGAATGACTTGTTGGTGCATCTGTTGCTGCTATTGTAGGAACAATAATTAAATTACTTCCTTGCGCTACACATTTTGCAGTGTCTATAGCTTTACCTCCGCCTAGACCAATAATACAATCACAAGATTTTTGTTTTGCTAGTTCTTGTAAACGTTTAACTTCATTTCTAGAGCACTCTCCACCAAAATTACTTTCTACAAATGTAACATTAAATTTTGCGGCAGTTTTATCTAAACTGTCTTTCACACGATTAACATCATCCTTATGTGCAATCAACAACGCTGAAGAACCAAATGTAGTAACAAAATAACCTAAATTTAATAACTCATTTTCTCCTTGAACATATTTACTTGGACAAATAAACGCTTTTCTCATAATAATTCTCCTCATTTTAAATTTTTTAACACGATATTGATAGTTAAGTTCTCATTTGTACGTAATTTAAAACAAAAAACCATAGTATTGATAGACTATCTTTCATTATTGTACATAATTTTCAAGCTAAAATCAAGTGTTTTTTGTAACTTGTAGCAAAAAAAATAAAATTATGTTCCAATAATTTCTAACATATAATACATTATCCAAATATAAAAATTATAATACAAACATTTTATATTTAAAATGAGAATTTTTTTATTAGTTTATAAATTTAACTATATTTTCTAAAATTGTATAATTACTAAACTCTGGTGTTAAATAATTATCTATATTTTTCTTTATTTCAAAATCACTCATAAATACTGATCCAGTAACTATAACAGTTGAAATAACACCATCTTTTTGTTTTATTTCTTCGCTTGCAGCCACCATATATTTGTTATTATATTTTGGAATTTTTATTCCTGCATAATTATCTTTATCATCATCAGAAGAATAACTTGTGTCAAAAGCATATACCATACCACTTACTGTTTTAGGAATCTTATTTGTCACATTTCCTTTATCATTTACAGTATAAATTGTTGAACCAGCATAAACTGAATACACTTGAATTTTTTCATCAACATTTGAAATAAATTTATTATTTTTATTATAATTTGATAAATATAATCTATGTGATTGTCCTTGGTTATTTATATCATCTTTAATTTCATCATCTGAGATTCTGAGTTTAGAGCCTATTGCATTTAATATTTTATTTTGCTGTGCTGCCATATGATATTCTTTTGGTGTATTACCTTTGCTATCATAATAATCTCCTAAACCTGCAACTAAAACTATGTTTCCTTGTTTTGAAAATTTAGCAACTGCATTTATTTCATCATTACTCCAATTTTTATAATCTAACTTAACTTCTTCATTCGATTTTCTTGTTGGAGATGTTATAACTAACATTTTGTATTTAGGATTTTTTGTAGCATTAATAAGCTCTTTTTTTGTTTTAAGTTTAACAACTCTTACATTGTTTTTAACAGCCATATTTGCAAAATTACTTATACAATCTTTATAATTTCCATCAACATATTCATTATAATGACTTGCGTCAACTCCAACATAGACTAACTTCTCATCATCATGAACATTTAACTCTATATCAGATAAAAATATCTTTTCTACACCGTTAAACATCATTGTAACTATAATTTTAATAGTTTCTTTTTTTGCTATTTTTGGAGTATACTTAAACTCTTCTTCCAAAAAATGATGTGACATTATCTCTTTATTTAGGTCTTTACTAGCAATAATTTTATCACCTATTTTGTAATCTATTCTTTTAAGCAATGCATGATCATTTTCATCATTAAATATTTTTGTCTTAATTATTAGTTCTTCATTTGTAACAGGTAAATTTGTGCTACAACCAACTGAGCTAATTCCAGCAATAAGTGGATTACCTATCCAAACAGGTGCTGTTACAGCTATATTTTTATCAGCTTGAGTAATTCTTAAATAATAATATCCTTCTTTTGACTCAATATTAAATACATCTTGAATGTTATTAGAAGAATATGATTTTGAAGCAACTACTCTACCACAATTTGAGATTATTTCTATTTTAGATATTTTGTCATTATAATCAGGATCATTAATATTTATTTTTATTTCTAAAGGTTTATTAGGAACTTCATTAATAATTGAGCCCATAATTTTTCCATTTAGTTTATAATCAATTTCAAGATTTTTATCTTCTGTTGAATATACTGACATGTTCTTTATTCCTTGCAATAAACTCTTTTCAGATATTTTATCAGCAATAATAACTGTTCTTGCATCATTAGCATTCCCCCATTTACCTCTATGGTTATCTTGATTATTTGATGGAGCAACATGCCAACCTTTATCTAACGCCAAAGTATATTGTGAATAGCTAGGAAAATAACCTCCTGAACCAATTGCTCCTTCTCCATTTCCAACTTCAATTAACACCATTTTTTCATCATATTCATCTGTTTTATATGAAAAATTAGAAAAATTTCCGAAAGTAGTTCCTGGATGATTAAATTGTGATAAATTTGCTAAAGGATCTTTATTATTTACTAGTGTTTCATAATAAGATTTAAGTCCCATATCTTCTTGTTTTTTATTTAATTCTTTGTTATTTCTACTTATTAATCCTTTAGAATTAAAAGTATTAATATGTCCTGGTCCACCTGACCATGTCATCTCAAAACCAGCAAGTGCTTTTAAATTTTTATTATCATTATTAAAAGTCTCAATTTCTTTTTTATATTTTTTCCACTTTAATTTTGATTCTTCTGTCATTTTATTTAAATCATTCAAAGCTTCTTTAGGATTAGCTTTTGATTTTTTATCAAAATAGTTTGAATGATCTGTTGCTGAAATAAAATCAACATTATCTTTAGATGCAACATTTTTAAAATATTTAAGTGCATCATCTAAACTTCCTGCTCCATCAGAATAAGTTGTATGTGAATGTAATTGTCCAAAATATAAATTACATTCTGTTTTATTTGTTCCTTCTTTAATTATTGGTGGCTGTGCATTACTGTTAAATCCAAAAACAGATTGGATAAACATCATTGATACCGCTAAAATTAAAGTGCAAATTAATTTCATCAAAAAAACCTCCATTTTGTCACATAAATTCTTTTTACTTATATATTAATCGCTTGTAAAGCGTGTTTTTTTACATGTAACTGCACTTAAATATGCTACTAATGGAACTGTCAGAATTATTCCTATAGATCCTGCAACACCTTGTATTATCTCAATTGCAATCATATCGCTATTAAAGATCTGCAAATAAGGATAATCAAAAATCCTAAACAACATTAATGTATTTAAAGATGCTCCAGCAAAAGCTAATATCAAAGTATTTGCCATTGTTCCCATTGCATCACGTCCTATATTCATTCCTGATTTAAACAATTCTATAGTTGTTAGTTTATTATTTGCTTTGTTTATTTCATAAACAGATGACGTTATAGTCATTGCAATATCCATTACTGCACCAAGTGATGCTATTAAAATTCCTGCAACTAACAAACCACTTATATGTATTTGTTTATCTGCTCTTAAAACTATTTCTTCTGCTTCTGCCATATTAAATCCATTTAGTGGTGTGATAATTCCTATAATAAATGCTGACAATCCTGCTGCTACAACTCCACCAACACATCCTAAAGTAGCAGACAAAGTTTTAAGTGAAAGACCATTTAATAATATTAATGAAACCAATGAAGACACAGCACAAATTATTATTGATACTAAAATTGGTAAAACACCTATCATCATTAATGGTATCAACAAATACCATACACAAATAATTGTAAAAGCTAATCCTAATAATGCTGATAAACCTTTTTTACCTCCTAAAAAGATTAGCAAAACTAAAAAAACAAATATTAATCCACTCAAAACAATTAATCTATTATAATTAAAAACTCCACTAACATAAATTTTTTGTTGATTATCATAATCCAGTCTAACTATTATATTAGTTCCTTTTTTTAAATCCACATTTGTATATGCATTTAAATAATTTACTACATTTAATTTTAAATCTTTATATTTACCAGATTTAATTTTAACTTCAGCGATTTGATTTCCAAGTCTTCTTCCTTCAGTCCAATCATCTTTTTTCACATCTTCTGATATTATTTTTGTCACAACAGCATTACTAAAAATCAATTTGCTCGCTGCTGTTTTCTCATTATGAATTTTGCTATTTAGATAAAATGCAGTAAATATAAATATTGCTCCAAAAACAACAATCACAATGACTTTAATTATTAATGATTTAATCTTCAAAATAAATCTCCTTAAAAAGTTATGCTTATACTTTATCATTTAAATTAATTCTCAACTATCTTAATTTAGTTAAACTAATATTAAATTGAAGTATAATTTTTTAATAAGAAATTATATAAAATTTTATTATATATGTAATAATGACAATTTAGCTTTAACATATTATACGTAAATTTAATATTTAACAAAAAAATTACTATTTTTTAACTGTTAAGAGATAGTTTATTTTGATTTTAGATGTTACTATAATCAGCAAGAGAAAAGATCTATAATTTTAATATCAAATCTTAGGAGGATAAAAAATGAAAAAATCTTTTGCTGCTAAAATTGTAACTGTAGTTATTACTGTTGTTGCAATAAGTGGTACTATGTTTGCTAGTAATTTTATTTCTAATCAAACTCAATCAACTGCTCAGAAAATAGTAGCCACATCAAAAACTCAAACTAAACCTAAATATATTTTTATGTTTATAGGTGATGGTATGAGCCATTCACAAACTCAACTTACAAATTATTATTTAGATTCATTAAATCAAGATACAAATGCTGCTCTTAAAAAAAAGGATACTCATCTTAAAAGTGAGCCAAGACTTAGCTTTTTAAATTTTGAAGCAGTAGGTGTTACAACTACTTTTGATTCAACTTCTTTTGCACCTGATTCTGCATCAACAGCTACTTCTTTAGCAACAGGTAAAAAAACACACAGCTCTACAATAAATATGGATGAATCTTATAAAATAAAATACGAGACTATTGCTGAAAAAGCTAAAAAAGATCTTGGATATAAAGTTGGAGTTGTTTCAAGCGTTATGATTAATCATGCAACACCAGCTGCTTATTATGCTCATAATACATCTAGAAATAATTATTATGATATTGGTCTTGAACTTACAGAATCAGATTTTGATTACTTCGCAGGTGGAGAAATAAAAGATCATAATAACAAAGGAAGAAGCAAAAATTTATATGAAATAGCTGAAAATAAAGGTTATAAAGTAATTTTTAAAGATCAAAAAAAAGCTGAAACTGTAACAAAAGATGATGGAAAAGTTATCATTATTGGCGAAGATGCTGATGGTGCATTGCCTTTTGATAATGATCGCAAAGAAAACATGTGGGCATTATCTAATTTTGTAAAAAAAGGCATTGAAGTTTTAGATAATGATAAAGGATTTTTTATGATGGTTGAGTCAGGAAAAATTGACTGGGCATGTCACGCTAATGACGCAAAATCAGCTATTTCAGATGTTATAGAATTTGATAATGCTATTAAAGAAGCTTATAAATTTTATCAAAAACATCCAAATGAAACTTTAATAGTTGTAACTGGAGACCATGAAACAGGTGGTTTATCAATCGGTTATGCTGGAACAAAATATGATACATTTTTAGCTCAACTTGAAAAACAAAAATGTTCATATGATTCATTTACTGAAAAAGTAAAAAGCTATAGAAAATACAAAACTAATTTTAATGATGTTATCAATGATATAAAATCTTCATTTGGATTAACAACAAATGATCATTCTAAACTTAATTTGACAAAAACTGAATATAACAGAATTAAACAAGCGTATGATATGTCTGTTTGGAACAAACAAATGGATTCAAAAGAAAAATATTTAGCTTATGGAGGATATGAACCTTTAACTATAACTGTTATGCAAATTTTGAACAACAAATCAGGTGTTAATTTTTCATCATATTCACATACAGGCACAACAGTTGGAACATATGCACATGGCGTTGGAGCTTCAATGTTTGATGGTTATTATGACAATACAAATATTTATAATAATTTAGCAAGCTTGCTAAATGTAAAAGATTAAAAAATGCTGTCATACTTAAACTAACAAGTATGACAGCATAATTTATTTATACAAAATTTTGAAAGGTTTTTAAATGAAAGAAAAATCAATAAAAATAATTAAAAACAATCTTAGTGTTATAATAAGCATAATTATTTTTATAATATTATATTTTTTGCCTACAGGTTATGAAAATGCTGTTATTTACAAAGATAGAGAAAGATGCACAGCAAAAATATTAAGTGTAGATAATTCAAATATAAATACTATTGGAGTTGTTTCTACTGGTGATCAAATGTGTAGTATCAAATTTTTAGATGGTAAATTTAAAGGTGAAACTGCAACAGGATATAATATGCTAACAGGTTCACTTGAAAGTGATAAAATATTTAAAAAAGGTGACAAAGCATTTGTATTAATAAGTCATGAAAATGATAAAATTAATATGGTATCAATGATTGATCATTATAGAATCAATACTCAAATTATTTTAGTTGTAATATTTGTTATTTTTTTAATATTAGTAGCAGGAAAAACAGGAGTTCGTGCAATATTAAGTTTTGGTATAACTATATTTTCTATTTGGAAAATTTTGATTCCATCTTATTTAAACGGATTAAATCCAATTTACATAGGTTTTTTAATTACTGGATTATTAACTATAATAATAATTTCTCTTGTGTTTAGTTTTAATAAAAAAATGTTAGCTGCTACTATTGGATCTTTAACTGGAACACTTGTTACAATGATTATCGGCATTATTTTCACTGATTTATTTATGCTAGATGGAGCTATAATGCCAAACTCAGAATCACTGCTTCATAATGGTTATTTAAATATTAATTTAAAACAACTTTTTATTGCTAGTATATTTATAGGTTCTTCTGGAGCTGTTATGGATTTAGCTGTTGATATAACATCTGCTGTTAATGAAGTTGTAGATAAAAAAAGCGATATTACTTCTTTTGAAGCAGTAAAAAGCGGAATGAACGTTGGAAAAGCTGCTATGGGAACAATGACTACTACTCTTTTGCTTGCCTATTCTGGTGGTTATATATCTTTGTTAATGGTGTTTATGGCACAAGGAACTCCTATTGACAATATATTAAATTACAAATATGTTGCTAGCGAATTTTTAGATACAATAGTAGGAAGTTTTGGACTTGTTAGTGTAACACCTCTTACAGCATTATGTGCAGGAATTTTACTGACAAATAAAAAACATAACAAAACTAAAAAGTTATATACTTAATTTTTACATATCTCTGCTTTTATTTTTGTTTTTTTTATGATATATTAAATATAATAATATTACATGTAAATATAAATGAGGTATAAAATTATGAAAAAAACTTGCAAACATATTTTTAATGAGAATATTCATATATGGATTAACACACATAATATGAATTTAGAAAAATTAGTTTATAAAAATACTGATATAATTCATTATGATGAAAATAGTGAGAAAAATGGAGAAACTTACGCACTTCCTATATTATATCCTACTCCAAATCGTATAAAAAACAATGAATTTGTTTTTGAAGATAAAACTGTTCCATCTATAATGCATGGACTAGCAGTAACAAATAAATTTGATGTTACAATTAAAGATAACTATATTGAAGGTATATTAGATTTTAATAAAGATAAACCTTATTTTAAAAATTTTCCTTATGTATCAAAACTAATAGTAAAAATTGAAATTATTGATAATAGCGTTAAATATACTTACAGCGTTATTAATAATGATGATTGTAATTTACCATATAGCTTAGCTTTACATCCTTTTTTCAAAACTTATGATGATACTAAATATAAAGTTAATGCTACAGAAGTTATGGAAATGAACAAAAGCAAATTACCAACAGGCAAATGTTTATCAATTAAAAACACAAAATATGATATAACAAATTTTATAAAACCTTCTGATACTGATCTTGATGATGTTTTTTGTACAAATCAAAAATTGCAATCAACTGTTATTCATCCATCACATAATATAAACCTCGATATATTAGTTAGTGATGAATTTAAAAAATGTGTTGTTTATACTCCAAATTTCGGAGATTGGTTTTGTATTGAACCTCAAACTTCATCAACAAATTGTCATAATTTGCATAATGAATTTTTTGTAAAAGAAGCTAATTTGCAAATAGTACCTCCTAAAAACAAAAAAACAGGTACTGTTGAATTTAAATTTTCTGAAATAAACAAATAACAAAAAACGTTAGGAATTAATCCTAACGTTTTTAATTTAAACTAAAATTTCTATCTAGCATTATTTAATATATTAATTATATCTTGTTTATTTAATGGCTTTACAGTTCCTACTAATATCTTTCCAAAATGAGTCGCTTTTTCCGCCATCTCTTCAATTTGTTCATCTGTCACTTCTCCAACTAATTCTTTTATAGATATTGGAGTTCCTATAGAACTAAAAAATTCTTCTGTTTTTTCAATTCCTTTTAACGCTATTTCTTTTTCAGTTCCTTTTTCTTCAACACCCATAACGTTTATAGCATATTTGCTTAATCTATGTGGAATTATATCAATAACATATCTAGCCCAACTTGCCCAAACAGTAGAAAGACCCGCTCCATGAGAAACATCAAACATACCACTTAACTCATGTTCAATATTATGTGTAGCCCAATCTCCTCCGTTAGTACCACAACCTGTTAACGAATTATGAGATAAGCTTCCTGCCCACATAATATTTTGTCTTGCTGTAAAATCATTAGGATCTTTTTTAAGTTTTTTTGCACTATCTATAACAGACATCATAAGTCCTTGTGAAATTCTATCTGTAATATCAAGATTATCCACATTATTAAAATAACGCTCCATTGTATGCATTAATATATCAACTACACCATTTATAGTTTGTTTTTCTGGCAAAGTAAGCGTAAGTTTAGGATTCATAAGAGCAAATTTACATATACAACTTTCATGTCCTGTATGACGTTTTAATCCTCCATCTTCTTTAGAAATAACACAAGAATCACTCATTTCACTTCCTGCTGCTGGAATTGTTAAAACACAACCTATTGGATATGATCCTTTTGGACTCGCTTTTCCTTCAAACAAATCCCATACATCGCCATTATAATAAAGTCCAAACGCAATTGCTTTTGCAGAATCAATAACACTTCCTCCACCAATTGCAAGTATAAAATCCACATTTTCTTTTTTACAAAGCTCTATTCCTTCATAAACTTTAGAAAGCCTTGGATTTGGTTTTACTCCACCTAAAGTAACAAATTCAATTCCAGATTCTTTTATAGAATTTAATACTCTATCTAAAAGACCTGATTTAACAGCACTTTGTGAACCATAATGTACAAGAATTTTACTTGCTTTTTGCTCTAATAAACATTTACCAACTAAAGCTTCTGCGTTATCATCAAAAACTACTTTAGTAGGTGTGTAATAAATAAAATTATTCATAACTTCCTCCTACTTATCAAATTATATTAATTATAATCCTACTTACTCTAATCGTCAATACTGTATATTTTGTGCGCAAAAATATTTATAATCCATTTTTGTGTAAAATGGTTATAATTTAATTTAAAATAAATTGTATAATAAGTGTATAGCAGAGTTTTTATTTTTATGATATAATTATCCAATGTGTCATAAAATCAACAAATAGATATTTAAAGAAGGATATGCAATGGAACGACAAGAAAATATTTTAGGTACTAAAGATGTAAAAAAACTTGTATTTAGTATGGGATTGCCTATAATGTGCAGTATGTTAGTACAAGCTTTATATAATATAATAGACAGCATATTTGTTTCTCAGCTAGGACAAAATGCTTTTACTGCAATAAATTTAATTTTTCCTATTCAAAATTTAATGATTGGTACAGCAGTTGGTACTTCTATTGGTATGAATGCTTTGCTTTCTAGAAGGCTTGGAGAAAAGCAATTTGAAAATGCTAATAAAGTTGCAAACACAGGTGTTTTTTTAGGATTTATGAGTGGTATGGCTTTTGCTGTTTTAGGACTTTTTGGAAGTAGATTGTTTTTAAAAGCATCAACTAATATTCCAGAAGTAATTGAAATGGGAACTATTTATATGCAAATTTGCACTATTTTTTCTGTAGGACTATTTTTGCATATTACTTTTGAAAAAATTCTTCAAGTCACAGGAAAAACAACATATCAAATGATTGCACAAATTACAGGTGCATTAATAAATATTATTCTTGATCCTATATTAATTTTTGGATGGTTCTTCTTTCCTAAACTTGGGATCACAGGAGCTGCAGTTGCTACAATAATTGGCCAATGGTGTGGAATGACACTTTGTATCTTTTTAAATCAAAAACACAACAAAGAAGTAAAAATATCTTTAAAATTAATACGACCTGATAAAGACTCAGTAATAAAAATATATAAAGTTGGAGTTCCAAGTATTATTATGCAAAGCATTGGAAGCATTACAGTATTTGGGCTAAACCAAATATTAGGATCACTTTGTAAAGCTGCAATAAATGTACTAGGATCATTTTTCAAATTACAATCTTTCATTTTTATGCCTGTTTTTGGATTAACAAGTGGATTTATTCCTATTGTAGGATATAATTATGGTGCTAAATATAAAAAACGTATTATGCAAGCTATAAAAACTTCAACAATTGCATCTGTAACAATTATGACTATAGGTGTAGCACTATTTTGGATATTTCCAGACAAACTTTTAGGATTTTTTAATCCAACAGATGAAATATTAAAATTAGGTATTCCAGCTTTAAGAATTATTTCTATTTCTTTTATTCCTGCTGGAGTTTCTATAGTGTTTTCTAGTTCTTTTCAAGCGCTTGGAAATGGTATGTTCAGCCTTTATATGAGTTTAATAAGACAACTTGTTGTAATTGTACCTGTTGCTTATATTTTAGGACAATTGTTTGGTGTTAGTGCAGTTTGGGCAGCTTATCCAATTGCAGAATTCACATGTCTAATTTTTGCTATAATATTTCTTAGAATATTATACAAACGAAAAATTGCTAAATTATAATTTTAATTATATAAAATATAAACGCTTGCCAATTTGGTAAGTGTTTTTTATTTATATTTTATTTCTTATATAACTGTGTATCACTATAAATCTTTATATTATTTACATAATTTTACATATCATTAACACTTTATTGATAGAACACTTTACACAACATCCTTATAATTAACATATAAAATATGATAATTTGGAGGATGAAAATGAAAAAATCAGATTGTGAGTTATTTAGTTCTGTAGAAAGCATAACTGCTTTGCTTAGTGAAAAAGATCATAATTATCCAAATTTTAAACCTGATCAAATTAATTATTCAAAAGAAGATCAATTTACATTATCAAAATCACCATTACGTATCGCTATAATTTCTGATACACATTTATATGACACTGAGATTTTAGGAGATACAGGAGAAGCATGGAAAGAATATCTTTTAGGAGATCGTAAAATGCTTGCTGAAAGTGTTTTTATATGCAAACAAGCATTAATAAACATTGAAAAAAAGCATAAAATTAATCCTATTGATATACTTCTTATTCCTGGAGATTTAACAAAAGATGGCGAAATAATAAATCATAGAAAAATAGCAAAACTTTTAAAGCAATTTAAAAACAACACAGGAATTGAAACATACGTTATAAATGGCAATCATGATATTTCAAATAATCATGCTGTATCATTTTATAAAGATACAACAACACCTGTAGAAACTGTTACATCTAAAGAATTTAAAGATATTTATTCTGATTTTGGATATAACGAAAATACAAATCAAGATTTAAATTCGTTATCATACTCAGTTAATTTAGGAAAAAATCACAAACTTATTGCTATAGATGCTTGTGTTTATAATGACAACAAAGAAAATCCTAAACAAGAAACATATGGAGAAATTTCTTCTCAAACTATAAAATGGATTGAAGAACAAATTGAAGATGCAATAAAAGATGGCAAACGTCCAATAGGAATGATGCATCATGGTATTGTGGAGCATTCAAGTATTCAGCCAGTATTAGCTAGTGAATACTTAATTAAAGATTTTAAAGATATTGCTGAAAAATTTGCTGATGCTGGTTTAAATCTTATGTTTACTGGACATTTTCATTCACAAGATATCACAGCAATGACTACAGAAAAAGGAAACACTTTATATGATATTGAAACAGGTTCTATAGTCACCTATCCTGTGCCTATACGATATATAACTTTAGATAAAAACACTGTGAAAATCAGTTCAGAAAATATTAAAAATGTAGAAAATCTAAACATTAATAATTTAAATAACTTTACAGATTATGCAAAAAAATTTCTTTCAGATGGTATGGAAATGTTAATTCCTAGTCTTGCTTCTAAATCTTTAGACATTCCATTTAATAAAGCTAAATTCCTTGCATCTTTACCTATTAATTTTCCATCTTGGAATCCTGTTAGCATAAATAAATTTGTTACAGACGCTGCAATTGCTCACTACCAAGGAAATGAATCTCCAACTTTAAAAAAACATGAAGACATGTTAAACCGTTTGATAAATCTTCCAAATTGGTTTCCTAAAAGAGATCTTATATCATATTTTGCACAAATTGCAAAAGAAGCATTAACTGATTTACCTATTGAAGATTTAAATGTGCAATTTAAATTATCAGATTTCAAGCAAATTCAAGAACAATATAAAGTTAATTCATTAATTCAATAATAAAATAAATAAAAAGGATTGATAATACTATCAATCCTTTTTTATATTTCACATTATAATTTAACTTACACTATCAATCCAAATTTGTTGAACAGAATTTTCTGTGTTTTGAGTATTATCTAAAGAATCAGTCCATGAAATATTACTATCATTTGAGAATCCTGACATACTTTCAGTTAAAACTTGCATCTTTTTATCTGCTAATGCACATACATTACAAGCATTATTATTAACTATATTACTATCACTTGGTTCTAAACCTTCACTATTATAAATATTTCCTAACATATCAGCATTTTCATTAATTATATCTTTATTAATATCTTTAGAATTAAAACTCATATAACCTAAAGAATTAAATGGATTTCTTTTATCATCAGCAGCTAAAAATGTTCCATCAGAAAATTCCAAAGCAAAATTTCTATATATAGGTGCAGTTTTAAAATTCTTAATTATAATTTTATCTTTACGTCCAATTATTGAAATTTCTGTATCAAATTTACCTAAATATTTTACTGATATATTATTTAAAGTTATATTTCCAGTAAATTTAATTTTATTTTCTCCATTATAATCTAATATTGTGTCTACTCCATCACCTTTTCCAAAAACATATGTGTCGTTGCCATGTCCACCTTGGCAAGTATCATCTCCTGCTCCTCCATTAAGAATATCATTACCATTATTTCCAATTAAAGTATCATTTCCTTTTTTACCATATAGTTTATCATTTCCACTATTTCCATATATACTATTTACTTTATCATTGCCAATAAGTATAGTGTCTTTGCCATATAATCCATATATATTAGGAGCATAGTCTGTTGCTTTAACTACAGTTTTTTCACTAAAATCTTTAATATCTATAACTTCACCATTTGCAAATTCTAAATCAAAATTTTTGTACATAGATGAAAGTTTGAAATTCTTAATTATAATTTTATCTTGGATTCCACCAACTAAAATTTCCAAATCATTATTTACATAATCAGTTAACAAATCACCTTTTGTTATATTTTCACCAAATTTAATTTTATTTTCTCCATTATAATCTAATATTGTATCTACTCCATGACCTTTTTTGAAAATATATGTGTCGTTACCATTTCCGCCTTGACAAGTATCGTTTCCTTCTCCACCATTAAGTATGTCATTACCACTATTTCCAATTAAAGTATCATTACCTTTTTTACCATATAATTTATCATTACCTACATTACCAGTAATAATATTATTACTATCATTTCCAACAAGTATAGTATTTTGATTTGTTGGAGCAGATATATTAGGATTACTATCAGTTGCTATAATTTTATTTTTATCTTTACCAAACTTACTAATATGAATAGATTCACCATTTGAAAATTCTAAATTAAAATTAGCATGTATAGATCCAAGTTTGAAATTTTTAATTATAATTTTATCTTGTGTTCCTTTTATTTTTAACTCTACATCATAATCATTAATTTCAATTAATTCTAAATCATTTTGAGTTATTTCATCTAAAAACTTAATTTTATTTTTTCCATTATAATCTAATATTGTGTCTACTCCACAACCTTTTCCAAAAACATATGTATCATTACCATGTCCGCCTTCGCATTTATCATTTCCTTCTCCACCCTTTAGTATGTCATTACCACTATTTCCATATAAAATATCATTTCCTTTTTTAGCGTATAGTTTGTCATCACCAGCATTACCAGAAATAATATTATCAATATTATTTCCAACAAGTACAGTATTTTCATCCGTTGGAGCTACAATATTAGGATTATCATCAGTTGCTATAATTTTATTTTTGTCTTTACCAAACTTACTAATATGAATAGATTCACCATTTGAAAATTCTAAATTAAAATTAGCATGTATAGATCCTCGTTTGAAATTTTTAATTATAATTTTATCTTCTGTTCCTTTTATTTTTAACTCTACATCATAATCATTAATTTCAATTAATTCTAAATCATTTTGAGTTATTTCATCTAAAAACTTAATTTTATTTTCTCCATTATAATCTAATACTGTGTCTACTCCACAACCTTTTCCAAAAACATATGTATCATTACCATGTCCGCCTTGGCATTTATCATTTCCTTCTCCACCCTTTAGTATGTCATTACCACTATTTCCATATAAAATATCATTTCCTTTTTTAGCATATAAGTTGTCATCACCAGCATTACCAGAAATAATATTATCAATATTATTTCCAACAAGTACAGTATCTTCATCCGTTGGAGCTATAATATTAGGATTATCATCAGTTGCTATAATTTTATTTTTTTCATTACCATAAACTAATGTATTTAACATTTCTACCTGTTCATTTAAAACTGCCATATTTTTATCTCCTTTTACCTTTTAATAATCTTATAATTATCATCTATTTGATAATTATAATGCTGTTTGTCAATTACATTAAATGAGAAAAAACCATCTATTTTATTAATTGCATAATATTCTAGTAAATTATATATTTCTGCTTGAGATATAAAATTATTTGTATCAACATGTAAATCTACAAAACAATTACCACTTTTTACATGTTCCAAAAATGTTATATTAATTCTATTTCCTATAGGATGTATTATTCCACTAAATTTTAAATCAAATTTTGCATTAACACCATATTTTTTAAGACTTTTAGAAAAATATCTTTCTGCATCTTTTTTCATATATATTTTAAAATAGTCTTCTTGAAATCTATACTCACCTTTTTCTTTATAAGCATATATTTCAAAAGTTTCATTATATTTTTCTGACATTATAACTGCATATGGACCATTTCCTAAAAAAATATATGGCGTATATTCATACATTACAAAAGTATCATTATAATTTTTATTTAAATATCCCATCATTGATTTTTTTATTCGTTCATCTTTACTTAAATAATTACACATCTTACTTGCTAATACTATCGAAATTAAGATGCATATAAAAATAATTATTATTTTTTTTGCTTTTTTTTGTTTAAAAATTGGAAGTGTCATATTATTTATCTCCGATTATGTAATCTCATCTATGTTATATATTTTAATTTATTTTTTAATATTTGTCAATAATTATTAATAAATATGTAAATATCTTACATAAAACTTTTGTCTTATAATACCGAAATAGTTATAATTTTCTCATTAAAAAATATATAAATAAAAAAACATCTATTTTACAAATGAAAATCTCACTTTAAAATAGATGTTTTAATACTATTAAATTATTTATATATCATTTCCATAATCACATGTATATAGAAATTGTATATTATCTTTATCTGACAATTCATACATTGATACACCGTAATTTGGTTTAAAACCATTAACTCTATATATCCAACCAGATGCACCACCACAATCAAACTCATATAAATTATTTATACCTTCAACATAACTGCTATTATAAATAGGAAAATATGAATGTTCCATTTGAATACCAGTATATTTACAAACTCTTTTAAGAACATCCATAACATTTTCTCCTGCCTCAAATTCAACCGTTGTGGCAGGTAAAATTACTCCTGTTTTAGGAACATAAATATCTTTACCAGCAGAAAGCTTATTCTTATTTTTCAAAATTGTATCACAACGAATTTCTAATGTACAATAATACTTCTTTTTATTATTTACTTCAGGTTTTTTATTTTTATTATTATTTTTATTTTCTTCTTTTAAAACTTTTTTATATTTTTTTATTTCCGTTGACTGAACAATTTCCTTAGAAGTAGTTTCGTTTTTTAATTCAGAACTATCATCATTATTAACTTCTTTTTTTATAACATTATCTAATTTTACTATTTTTTTATTAGTCTTATCTTCTTGAAATTTTATTTCTTTGTTAATTTCAGATAAACTAAAATAATCTTGATTATAGTTCTTAATATAATTTAAATATTTAATATTATAATCTTTTACTTTTAATTTTGATACATTTTGACTATCTGATAAAATTAATAATTTATCACCTTTAGCCAATACATCCTCACCTATTTCAACTTCACCTTTTAAAATATTTAAAGAAGTTGAACCAACACGTTTATCAATAGTTATTAAAGAATTGCTTAATTTACAAACTTGATCATCAATGTTTAGTTCAAAATCTGCATTTTCTCTTAAATCTAAAATTATTTCACCATTTAATAATTTTAATTGCACATTATTATCATCATAATCATTCACCAAAATCTTAGATTTATTAAGTACAACAATTTCACTATCTTTATAATTTAAATTAAGAACACTATCTTTTTGAGTTGTGACTATATCCTTAGAATTTAATGCCATATCTTTATCTAAACTAAATGAAATAGAATTTCTTTCTAAATTAACAGCACCTATTTTATCATTTACAACAATTAAATCTTGCTTTTCTTTATCACTCAAAAACCAACCTTTTATATTTCCTATAAAAACTATTGACGAGACAAAAATAGCTATTATAGCCAATACCATAACTATATTTGATATTTTATTCTTTATTTTCATATATTAACCTTTCGATTTTTTAAATTTATATACTAAAACAATAATTAATACTAATAATGAAGCACTTATTACTATAATCCATATATAATTATTATTTTGACTTTGTTGATCAACAACATTATGTGAAGAAATAAATTCTTTCCATGTGAGATCTAATCCAACAATAGAATATGGTGAAAAACTATCTGCAACAAAAACTATTTTATTATCTTTTACATCACATTTTATATACTCAGCTTTACCATTTTCAAGATAATGAACAGCCACTATTGATTTATAATTATCTATATTTTCAAATTTCTCAGAATCTATACTAATTGTAACAAAATCATGAGTAGAATAATTTTTATTATCTAAAAGATTTTCAATATTAATATCCATAGAAGAAATTACAGAACCATTTTCACCTACCATTTTATTAATAATATCATTTTGATTTTTATCTAATTCTATTTTATTAATTTTTAATTTATCAAACCATTCTAATCCAGCAGCTGTAATACCTAACTTTTTATCTTCATGTAATAGTTTGGAAAGACTTTCTTTTGCTTCTTCAAATTTATCAATATTTTCTAATTCAGATTTTTCTAAATCATCTAATTTATCTATTTTTTTGTAAATATCAATAATTTTATTTATATCATCAACATCATTATTAATAATAAAATCTATTTCCTTATTTATTTTATCAATTTGATTAGGTATTTCTATTTTTTCAGATTTAATCAAAGAATCATTTAAATTATCATTACTAATAATTATCTTTTTAATCTCTTTTTCTACAACAGTGATGTATTCATATTTTGGAGGTTCAGGTAAATTAATTATAGGCTTTGAAGAAATTTTCTTTAAAATCTCCAGCTTATTTTCTGCATCTACAAGCTTATTATAATTACTAATTTTCATTTTTTGATCTTTTGTTAAAGCTGTATATGACCATCTTGCTGTAATAATTAAATCTTCTTTATCAATTGTAACTTCTCCTATATCATCAATTTTTGATATAACAAAATCAGCTTTTGACTTATCATATAAATCTTTATATATTTTTTCAGCTTTTATTAATTCTTTATAATTATATACATACGATTTTGCAATCTTGTTTAACTCATCATAACTATTTCTAGCTATATTAATAACTAATTGATTATCAAAAGTAATTTTATTTATATTTTTAATTTTATTTACAGTATCCAAAGCACTTTCTAATTCTAATTTATTTTCATCAACTTGTTTTTGAAGTTTAATATATTTATCTGAATTTATAACACTTTTTTTCTGCTCATTAGTTAACTCATTGTATAATTTTTCCACTTTATTAATTTCACCTAATGTAAAAAGGTTTAATTCATCAAGATTTTCAATTGCATCATAAACATTTTTTATCTTTTCAAAATTTTCTTGATATTTAATAAAATCATTGTAATTAACAACTTCTAATCTTCTTTCCTCTGGTAAAGATTGATATAATTCTTTTATTTCAAAAATTTCTTTAGAATTATTAATATCAATTACACCTAATTTATTTATTTTAGAAATTATATTTTTAATTCTAACATCTATATTTTCAACTGTAACTTCAATATTATCTTTTAAATTTCCATATTTAAATTCAGCAGATATTATTACTTTTCCATCTCCTACTCCAGTAACCACACCATTTTCATCAACAGTAGCTATTTCTTCATCAGATGATTTCCAAATAATATTTTTATTAGTAATATTATTTGGTGAAAAAGAGTACTCAATTTTATATGATTCATTATCTTTTAAAATCACGTTGTCAGTATCTATAGTTAGTTTCTCAGGATAAACTACTTCTCCTACTTCTATAGTTATATCTGGATATTTATTTTTATAAAACTCCTTAGTTTGTTTATAAGGAAATTGAGGATGGAATTGATAAACATATTTTATTAATCCTTCTGTTAAAGTAAATACTGCATTTGTATCTTTAGGAACTAAAAATTTAAACGTTTTTAAAGATTCTTTATCATTTACCAAATTATTAGTTTTTATTTCTTCATATCCTTTTAAATCTGATTTAAAAATCAAATACCATTCCTCATTAAAACCAGTTGACTTTGGCAATATAAGATTTGGAAAATTAACCTCTACCTCAATATTATCTCCAACTGTTTTTTGTGTGACAACATAAGCAAATTCAACAGCATCTTTATATTTATTAATTGCATTATCTAAATCTTTTACCACATTATTAACTTTTTCTAATAAAACTGTATTGTCATTATACACGTCTTCTGCTTTATCTATTTCTTTATTAAAAATTTGCCATGCTTTTAATGTGCTTTCACAATCAGATTTTTCAATCTTTTTTGCCTCAATAATTTTATTTTTTAAATCTTCTTTTTCTTCATTAGTAGCAGGTAATTCAGCAATTACAGTAACTTCGCAGCTATCTTTTATATCAAGATACTCAACATTACTTTTAACTGTAATAATCGCTTTACCAGGTTTAAGCGCATTAATTTCACCATCAAATACTGTTAAAACACTTTCATCTGAACTCTCCCAAACCAAACTTTTTTTTGTTGTTGTATTTGGATAAACAGAAGCTATCAGCTTTGAAGAAGTTTTTTCTTCCATCTCAAGTTTTGTTTTGTCAAGTATAATTTTTGTTGGAAGAACATCTTTTTTATTAGTTACCTTAATTGTAAAATCAGGAAGCACACTAAAATTATCACTACGTTCAGCTGCAAATCCACCAAATTCATAATTATTATTATATACCTCTTTATGTGCTCCAGCTTTTTCTCCCCACCAATTCATCTCTATATTTCCATTTGTATATGTATAAGTTCCTGACTCATTAAAAGTAACAATAAAACTATTATTTGTTGCCAAATCCCATTGCTCACATCTTCCATAAACTTTTTTATTTCCTAATGTATATTCAACAGCAGAACCTTTTGTAGAACCCCACATTTTATCGTAAAAACAAGGATTATATATTCCAGCAATTTTTGAAATAGGAAGTGTAATACCATAAAAACTAACTTTTACTTTATCACTAACTTGAACAGGAGCACCTGGTCTAGTTATATTTTCTATATTAATCTTAATTTTTCTAGCATCAACCATATAATATTTAGTAATATACTTATTATTTTTAATAGCTTTAACACCAATTATATTTGTCCTATTTTCAAGGTCTGCTGTATATTTTCCATTATTATCTTTAAGTAAATTACCATTACAAGTAACTTCAACCTTATCTGCATTATTTGCAGATACATCAAATTCATATTTAACTATTTTACCATCTTTATAGTAAATAGTGTCAAAAGTTGTTAATTTATCAAGAACAGAAGAAGTTATATTTATTTCAGCAGGATTATCATTAACTTCAACAGCCATATATGCTGTATTAACAACAGAACTAGCTCCAAAAGTTTTAACACTCCAAGAAGGCTTAACAGCATCATATGTAACTTTTATTATAGAAACTCCGTTTTTAACTGCAGTAACAACAGCTTTTTGATCAGGATCATTCTCAACTTTTTTTACAGTAACACTATCTCCATTAATAACTTCATAGTTAAAATTAGGATTAATCAGTCCTGTATTGTAAATAGAATTTTGCACCAATTGAACAATTCTTCTAGAAAACATAGTATATGTTTCTCCAATTTTCAATCTCTTAAAATCACTATTAAGCCACATATCATTTTCAAAATCACTTGGAATTTTATCAGATGCAATTTGAGAATTATTTGTTTGAATATCATTTGCAAAAGCTAAACTTGAAAATGAATTTAATAAGAAAATTATCATTAAAACTAATGATACCGCTTTTAATTTTTTCATTTTATTTACTCCTTAATTTTTTAAATCTATTTTCTAATATAATTTGAATTAACATTGGCAAAACACAAAAAAATGCATATACAAAATAAAATATATAGCTTATTATTGTGATTTGATTAAACACTATTTTAGGATTGTATAATATATTTACTTGATCAAAAAAAGTTGCTATTAAAAGAATCGAAGACAGCATAAAAATAATTATAACTAATATTCTGTCATTATTATTAAATCTATAAATACTAAAGTTTGTTCTTTTCTTTAAAGTATATCCTCTATTTTTCATACTTTCACTTGTTTTTAAAAAATTATCTATAATCCACGTAAACAAAATTGATATAATTCTAAACACATTTACAATTCTTATAAATAAATTACCTTGGTTAACACCTTTACCTATACATTTTTGTGCAAACGCTATTTTGTTCCATTTGTATTTTATT
Organism: Oscillospiraceae bacterium; assembly: GCA_965226565.1. Taxonomy (GTDB): domain Bacteria; phylum Bacillota; class Clostridia; order Oscillospirales; family Ruminococcaceae; genus SZUA-444. The sequence goes on along the minus strand of CBDDDI010000001.1, from coordinate 2,472 downwards.
CTTGGAACAGTCCTTAAAATTATTGCAATATATAAAGATAATTTAGGTATTATCTTTCCAAATAAATAAGTAATTTTATCTGCAGAAAATATTGAATGCACACATGAAAACCACATCACAACTGAACATATTATTAGAGAAAGTATAATAGCATAACATAAAGATTCTAATGTTATATTATTTCCAACAAAATTTGTTTTTAAATTAGTAACACCAAAATGATTAAAACTAACATAGTAAAAGATAAACAATGACATTGATAGCATAAAAACTATATTGAATATAAATGATTTTACACCATTTAATTTTACTGAATACACAAAACTAGTAAAAAAAGATATAATTACATAAACCGGATGTTTAAAATATACTGTCATTATAATTATAAATGTAAAGAAAATAAAATTTATTATTGGATGATATCTATCAAACTTCATATAAATATCCTTTCTTTTTTAACAAAGAAAAAATCCACCTTATAAAAAAGGAGGATTTTTACACAAAAATAAAAGCCCAAAGAATCTATATTCTTTGGACGATAAGATTTTGAACACAAAATTTAGAATGAATAAATTATTAAAAGACACACCTAAAGTTAGTGCACAACCATCCCTCACCGTCAGATTGTTAGACATAAATAGGCAGGTCTCCTGATTTAGCATAAACCTACTCTATACCCTTCCCAACTTTATTAAAGCCAGTGGTAATGTATATTTCGTAGCCCTACAGTAGAGTGAGCTATTTCGGATTTTGACCGAATTCCCTTTTAACTTATTAAGTTTAAGCACCTAAAATGTTATATTTAATTTTACTTGTATATTTTACTATAAAACAAAAGAATAGTCAATTGATATTATTTCACAAATTTAATCCTTATATTACATTAACAACCAAAACAAATTTACTATTTTTTATCCTCTTTTGTAATTTATCTAATAACAAAACATAATACTGAATTTTTAAAACAATATTTCCAAGCATCTTTTTATTTGTACATTTTAGCTATTTATATTATTAAATGTTTCTACTATTATTTCCGGTATATTAAACGCAACTACTATTACTGATAATATAATTAAAATAGCCATAATTAACAAATACTTTTTATATTTCCTCATATTAATCTCCATTAACACTTTACTTCACATAACAAATACTCTTATAATAATTCTAACTTATTTACTAAAATTTGTAAAGATATTTAATTCACTATAAAAAGTTACATTACTAGTAAAATTGCATCTATAAAAATTATATAAACAAAAAAGTTGATAGTTTCTTTAAAAAACTATCAACTCTTTAATTATTGGTGCCGGTGGTCGGGGTCGAACCGACACGGTGTTGCCACCACGGGATTTTGAGTCCCGCACGTCTGCCAATTCCATCACACCGGCAATAGTAGTAATTTACTACCATATAATTATATCACTATCTACTACCATTGTCAAGTATTTTTGTAAAATACATTACATATTACATCTAAATAAGTCTAAAACACTAAAAAACATACTATTAATTTTTAAATGCAACATTATCTTTACCTGCAACATCAATCATACTTTTTATAACATCTTTAGTATTATTAATTCCAGAAATATTTTTATCTTGAATCAATTTTTTCACATCAGAAAAATAAAAATATACTTTTGAGTTGCCTTGATTTTTTTGAGCAATATCACGTATTGATTCTATTAAAAAATTATTACTACTTTCACAACGAACACAAATAATTTTTTCTTTACAATCCTTTTCAAAACCTTCAGCAGTTTTTACAACATTAACAATTATTTTAGGCTCTTCTTGGTCTTTAATAGAAACTTCACCTTCTATAAAAAAAATCTCATTTTCAGCTAAAACAGCTTTAAACAAATCATAAACTTTAGGAAAAATAATACCTTCAATTTTGCCTGTCATATCTTCAAATTCTACAAAACACATCAAAGAATTTGATTTAGTAGTAAACATTTTCTTATGTCTTAGCATACACATAATTTTTATTTGCGATTTATCTTTATATTTATTATTAATAATATCAGTTATATTATTAAGTTTCGAAAGAGAAATATACTCACTATAATTTGATAATGGATGACCTGATATATATATTCCAGAAGATCTTTTTTCCATTTCTAAAAGTTCTAAAAATGAGTATTCTTTTTCATATGGAATATCCATCACAACACCTTGTGAATTATCATCTTCCATATTTCCAAACAAATCAAGTTGTCCTTCTAGATTATTTCGTTTATTTTGAGAAACAGCAGTCATTATTCTATCAAAATTATTAATCATTTGTTTTCTATTAGTAGGAAAACTATCAAAAGCTCCACACATTATAAGTGCCTCAATAGCTCTACTATTTATTTCATGACCATACATTCTTTCCAAAAAATCTTGCAAAGAAGTAAATTTGCCATTTTTCTCACGTTCTTTTACTATATCTCTAATTACACCTCTGCCCATGTTTTTTAA